>NZ_CAUDLI010000004.1:0-559744 GCF_958439105.1 Ralstonia flatus
AACCCCGTGCGTTTGCACTCAACCTTGGGCTACCTGTCGCCCTGCGCCTACGAGGCTAAACGAACAGCGAAACAACCTAGTGACGTGTCCGAAATTACTTGACCACGACAGCCATCTCGGGCGCGCCTTTCTTTGCTTACTTTCTTTGGCAAGACAAAGAAAGTGAGTCAGCCCCGGCAGGGGATGAAACAAGGGATGCGCCATCAACAAAAAACCAAAACATCAAAAATAAACCGTAGCACTAGCCCTAAACGTCCGAGGCGCCCCCTGCACCAAAATGAACCCCCAACTCGGCAACCAGTACTTCTCATTCGTCAGGTTGTCGACATTGAACCGCAGCGTCACCGGCTTGCCGCCCACCTTGGTCGAATACCGCGCCCCCACATCAAACGTGTGATACCCCGGCACGATGTTGCTGTTGTCCGCTTCAAGCGCCGAGTTGCCGACGTACTGCCCACCTGCCGACAGCACGAGCCCAGGCACCGGCGGCACGGCATATTCCACATAGGCCGTCGCCTTGAAGCGCGGCGACCCGTAGGCGCGCTTGCCCAGCACGGAGGCATCGGACTCCGTGTTCTCGGAATTCATGAACAGCACCCCGCCCAGCAGCGTCCAGTCCCGCGCGAGCTTGCCGCGCGCGCTCAATTCGAGCCCGCGATAACGCGTCATGCCGTCTTGCGTATAGACGTTGTCCGGCCGCAGATACGCCAGCCCGCGTTGTACCTGGAACAGCGCCGCGCCGAATGTCCAGTCGTGCAGTTCAGCCTTGGCGCCCACCTCGATCTGCTTGCTCTTGAGCGGCCCGAATACCGTGCCGGCGTTGAGTGCGGTGATCGGTGCGGTGGCGCCGGCTTCAAGCGATTCCACATAGCTGGTGTACAGCGTCACCGGCTGCACGGGTTTGAACATCACCGCCAGCGTGGGCGTGATCGGCTCGCGGGTGTATTTGGCCGAGGTGCTGCCGTCGGCGTTGTAGCCGGTCTGGTTGAAACGCGTATAGCGCAACCCGCCAAGCACCGACCAGTGCTCGTTGAACTTGGCCGTGTCGCTCGCAAAGACGGACGTCTGGTCGATCCGGGACGTGCGAGCCAGACCGTCGGACGCGGGCACCCGCATCGGTGTCGCCCCCGACGACACGAACGCCGACGTGTCGTACAGGTTGCCGGTGCCGAGCAGCGTGGAAGCAAAGCCGCCCGTGGCTTGCGTGAGACTCTGCCACGAGGTGCCGAAGACGAGTTCATGCTCGATCGGGCCCGTGCGCACCTTGCCGTTGGCCATGAGCTGCGCCTGGCTGTATTGGTAGCGCTGGTACGAGCTGTACTGCAGCTCGCTGAAGTTGCCCGCGTTGTCCGTCAGCTGGATCGCGCTGTCGGCGTTGCCTCGGTTCTGCTGCGTGTAGCGATAGGCGGCGCGCACGTTCCAATCCGGCGTGGCGGCCCAGTTCAGTTCGGTGCCGACGGATTTGATCTCGGTCTCGTAATACGACCCGCGCGACGACACGCGTTGGCTGCCGTCAATGGCGCGCGGCGTGCGAACGAATTCCGTGACCGGCACACCAAAATCCTGGCCGGGGATGATGCCGTAGTAGGCGCCCTGCACGTTGCGCTGCATGTACAGGCCGTCGAACGACCACTGCAGATCGGGCGTGATGCGCGCATCGAGTGCGAGCGATGCGGAGTCGCGCTTGATATGGCCGCCGTCGACAAAGGTGTCGCCCTCTTCATGCACCACACCCAGGCGCGCGCCCAGGGCCTTGGTGGGGCCGAAGCGTCCGCCCACATCGAGCGATTCCTTGAGCGTACCGCCGCTGGTGAAGCCGAACGTGGCGCTGCCGCCAAAGGTGTTGGTCGGGCGTTTGGTCACGAAGTTGGCGATGCCGCCCGGCGTGCCGAAGCCATACATGAAACCCGATAGCCCCTTGAGCAGCTCCACGCGTTCGAAGTGTTCGAGCGGCACATCGCTGCCCCAGTTGGGGACGGCCAGACCGTCGACCTTGTAGCCCTCCAGCAGGTCGAGCTGCAAGCCGCGGATCGTGATGTTCGACGCCTCGCCGATGTACCCGTCGTTGTTGGCCGTGACCGCCGGATCGCCCTTGAAAACCTCGCCGATGGTCTGTGCCTGACGGTTCTGGATCAGCTCCTGCGTGGCAACGTTGATGGTGAACGGCGTATCGAGCACGGCCTTGTCGCCCAGTGCGCCGGTGCTGGCCTGCTTCGCACCATAGGCGGCCGATTTGCCGGCGGTGACTTGCGTGGCGGGCAGGTCGACCTGCGTGGTGTTCTGCTGCGCGTAGGCCGATGCGCCTGCGCCCATGGCGGCAAAAGCCAATGCGAGCCTGCGTACCAGCGGCGTTGGGCGAAGGCGGTTGATGGAACGGCGTGAAGCGGGTGGTAAAGCAGCGGCTCGCATGATCAGCTCCCCTGAATCCATGTTGTGTGCAGGCGTGCGCAGTCGCGTGCGTGCCGGCGAGCGGCATGCGCGAATCCTGTGCGGGTGGTTGTGGTTTCTTGCGCCGGCGTGTGGCGCTATGGCTCTCTGGCGACGCTCGGATGCAGGTCGTTGCCGACGCGCGATTCGCGCACCGGCATGGCCCAGACGGAATCGGGCGCACCGTGGCGCGCCCGGCGCAGCGTCGCCCGTGCGAGGCCGACAAAGCCGCACGCGAGCGCCAGTGCGCCCAGGTCGAAACCGGCCACCATCCAGTCGCCGCGCGCCATCGTGCGCAGCAGGTGGTCGCCGGTCACGACGGCGTTGGTGACGGGCGCAAGCACCGCCGCGATGGCGGCAGCGCTCAGCAGTTCGACGGCGCCGCGTGCGGGCGGCCGCAGCATCGCCCACGCAATCGCCGCGAAGAACACGGTGTAGTACGTCACGCCCGCCGAGCGCTCCGGCCAAAGCAGCGCCGCTGGGAACGTCGCCATCACGCCGACGCAGCATCCGACGCACACGCCAACCGTGGCGCGGGCCAGCAGTTGATGCAGACGCGGTTGTTCGGCCTTGCGCTGCTTGCGGCGCGATTCGATCCACAGCAGGTTGCCCGAGTAGAAGACGAAGGCCCCCGCGAGGCCCATCACCAGATAGGCGAGACGCAAGGCGATGTCACCGTAAGTGCCGAAATGCAGGCCGTAGACGAGGCTGTAGAGGGCGTGATTGATGTCGCGCGCATCGGGCGTCTGGTTGCCGACGAGCTTGCCGCTGTTGGGCTGGTCGGCCGCTGCGTGAATTGCCACCGAGCCGTAGTCGCCGACCGCGCGCGTGCTGCTGCCGCGTAGTTCCGCCACGGCATTCGCATCGCCAATCTGCTGGTAGTGGATTGACTTGACGGTGAAGTTGGGGCCGGCCGCCTCGCGTGCACGGGCCAGCAGCAGCTCGGCCGGCAGCATCGGCGCGGCGCGCTTGGCGGCCACCACCGTGCCCGCCGCCGTGGTGACACGCGGCACCGCGTCGAACAGCTTGCCGTTGAGCGCCACGGTGTTGAACACGGTCATCAGCACGATGCTCAGACACAGCACCGGCGCGGTGATCGCAAAGATCAGGTGGAAGGGCAGGCTGAACAGTCCGAGCACGTTGTGCATGTCCATCCAGAAGCGCTTGAGATTGCGCCCCGGGCGCACGGCCAGCAGATCCTTCTTCAGGCGCGGCAGGTGCAGTAGCACGCCCGAAATGAGCGCCACGCCGTAGAGCACCGAGATCACGCCCATGAAGTACATGCCCGGCTCTTCCAGCCCCAGCGAGTAGTGCAGCCGGTTCAGGAAATTGGCCAGCTCGCCCTTGGAGGGTTCGATCGACAGGTCTTTCGGCGAGGTCTTGCCGGCCGCCAGCCCACTGCCGGTCGTCATTTGCCAATCGCCCTTGCTGTTCTGCCAATACGCAGAGAATTCCGGCTCGCCCTCGTTCGGGAAGATGACGTACGCGCTGGCTGCCGCGGCCGGATGCGTGCGCACCAGCGCGTTCACGAAGTGGTCGATATCGGCAGGCGTGGTGGCAACGGCCGCATGGTCGGCGCGCAGCGGGTTCTGCCACGCATGCAGCTCTTCATGGAATACGGTGAGCGCACCGGCAAAAAACGCGATGAACAGCGCCCAGCCCGCCATCAGGCCCACCCAGGTATGCAGCGTCTGATACAGACGTAAGGTCGTCGATTTCATGGCGAGGTCAGGCCACCATCAGGCGCGGCAGCCACAGCACGCCGAATGACACGGCATTGGCAGCCGCCAGCACGCCCCACGCGCGGGCGCTGGTCGGAAACAACACGCTCACACTGATGATCACCGCCCACAGCGGCAGGCAGACGAGCAGTGCCCCGATGACACCGCTTTCCCAGCCCCCCGGCAGCCACAGGATCGCCAGCGTGCACAGCGCAATCGACAGCGGCAGCCCCAGCACGGTACCGGCCAGCCACTTGGTGCCCATGCCGCTCATGACGGCGTCTCGCTGCTTGCGCGCCGTTGATGCGTCCACGCGCCCAACATGGGCCACAGCGACAAGGCCCCCGTGACCACCAGCGCCACGGCGATAACCGCCCCTGCCCAGCCGAGCACATCGTTCCACAGCACCACGGCGATGACCGAGAGCACACCGGCGATGCCGCACAGCAAGCGCCCGCGCAGGCGCGAGGCCGGTGCGAGCAACACTTGGTTGGGCGCGGCCGCATACAGGCAGCCCGCTGCAAGCAGCCCGAGCAGGAGGGCAATACCGTGCATGGCAGTGCTCAATTTAACTAAGAACACAAATGATAATGATTCGTATTAAAAATACAAGACGGGGCAGCATGACCTCGTAAGCGAAGGGGAGATGCGATGTGCATGCGCCGGCTGATCGTTGGCGCATGCTCAAAGGAGTGTGCCGGGCCGGCCTGTATCAGCAAGAGATGCGCAAAGGGCACGCGATCCTCGCGCAGCGTCTGGGGGACGACGATGCTGCGTGGGCGAAGATTGCGCAGTTGGTAGGTGCCATCCATATCGCGCGGGCCATGCCTGACGAGGCCATGCAGCGCATGATCGTCGAGGCGAGGAAGCGGTTTCTGCAGGATGCCGTGACGCGCCTTGCCGCCAAGTCCTGACGGACGATCGACGCTACTGCAGGTTGCCCCAGCGCGGCACGGCGGGCTCGGCGTTGGCCCATTGCCATGTGCTGCCGTTCTGACACGCGTAAATCGTGTAGCCGGCCCCCGGCGCGTTCTTGGGCGCGAGCGCTTCCTGAACGGTCAGCACCGCTTCGCGGCACGTGGCCAGCGGTGTCGTGAACGTGCGCACGAGCACGACCTGGCCGTGCGCCTTGGTGAAGCCCATCATGCGTTCGAGCGACCAGTTGAGCGACGGCGTGCTGTCGCTCAACCGCCCGACGGCCATGGCCAGCGCATCCTGCTCGCTGGCGGCCCATTTGCGGGTCGCATATTTGATCGACGCATCGGTCGCGGCGTTGACCGACACCGCCACGCCATAGGCCACCGCCGGGTTGCCTGTGACGGTGCCGGTGGCCACGCCCGCTGCGGCGCCGGTCAACGGCCCCACCGACGAGCAGCCGGCCATCAAGCCAGCCATCAGGCCCGCACACGCTGCTACAAGCCAGCGCGCGCGGCTCATTGCAGCGATCCCCATCGCGCCGTGGCCGGTTCTGCCGTCGCCCACTTCCATTGCTTGCCGTCATGGCAGATCGACGCGACGAAGAAGTCGACCTTCGCCGCACCGTCTTCAACGCCGTCCACGGTGAAGAGGATTTCCTTGCAATTGACGAGCGGCCCGTTGATCGAACGCGTGACCACCACGCGCCCGTGTTCGTCGGGCTCCAGGGGAATGCGGTGCTTGATCTGCCAGTTGCCGACGGTGTTGTCGGCCAGCGTCCCGGCGATCTGCGCGATGTGGTCTTGGGTTTCGGTGTGGACCACGCGCTGGCTGTGTTGCAATGCGGCCCGTGCGCCGGCTTGGACGCCCAAGCCGATGCCGGTGGCCACGGCCGCGTTGTCGGTCACCTTGGCGGCGAGGGCTGCACCGCCGATACCGGCCGCGGTGGTCGTGCCTTCCGACATCAGCGAACTGCAGCCGCTGAGTGCCAGCGTGCTCAGGGCGAGCGCGCTGCCCAGCATCCGGGCAGATGCGAACCGTGGTGTGCGCATGTGTGGACTTCCAAATCTGCAACAGACGAATTCTAAAGGACACAGCAGCCCGCAAACGGCGATGCGGCGCGGTTTCTCACAATTGTTTTGAGTTGTGCCGCGCGCGCCATCCAGTCGCCTGTCAGCGACGCACACAGCCTTTTGCTCGGTTGAATCGATATCGTCCGATACGGAATCGCTTGACATGTGCATATGCACTGATAAACTGCAGCGCATGTCGCAGTTACCTGAAACCCCCAAGTGCACCGCGCTTGCCGTCCGTCAGGCGGCGCGTTATGTCACGCAGCTTTACGACCGCCATCTGGGCGAGGTCGGACTCACGTCGTCGCAGTTTTCGGTGCTCGTCGCAATTGCCACGGCCGCCGCTGAACCGACGATGGCGTCGGTGGCCGAAGCCTTGGTGATGGATCGAACCACCCTTGTGCGCGCCCTGCAACCGATGCAGCGCGATGGCTTGCTCGTCCAGAAGGCCGCATCCAGAGGACGTGCGACGGCGTTGCATCTGACGCCGCGGGGGCTGGCGCTGCTCAAAGCCGCCGAGACGCATTGGCGGGCGGCTCAGCAGGAGATCGACGACAAATTCGGGGCTGAGCGGGCCAGCGCGCTTCGCGAAGCGCTGTTTGCCCTCACCACGACTTGAACCCGCGCCGGGCAACGACGCATTCTTTTGCAGCAAAACTGTGCATATGCACATATGGAGATCGACATGGATATCAAAGGTAAGACCATTCTTGTGACGGGCGCCAATCGTGGCTTGGGACGGCAGTTCACGCAGGCGCTGCTGGCCGCCGGTGCGGCCAAGGTCTATGCGGGTGCCCGCGACCCGCAGTCCGTCACGCAGCCGGGCGTAGAGGCCGTGCGCCTCGACGTAACCGACGCGGAGTCGATCACCGCCGCCGCAGCAGCGCTGACGGACGTGGATGTGGTCATCAATAACGCAGGCATCATGCAGCCGGCGTCCTTGCTTGCCTCCGGCGACATCGGCGCGATCCACAAGATCTTCGACGTGAACGTGTGGGGCCTGCTGGCTGTCACTCAGGCGTTTGCGCCGGTGCTCAAGCGCAACGGCGGCGGCGTCGTTGTCAATGTGCTGTCGGTACTGAGCTGGGTGGCGCTGCCGGGCAGCGGGGCCTACAGCGCATCGAAAGCCGCGGCCTGGGCGCTCACCAATGGCTTGCGGCCCGAGCTGCGTAGCCAGGGGACGCGCGTGGTGGGCGTGCACCCGGCCTACATCGATACCGACATGACGGCGGGCGTGACTGCACCGAAGTCGACCCCCGAGCAGGTCGTTGCGGAAGTGCTGCGCGCACTCGCGGACGGCCGCGACGAGGTGCTCGTCGATGACGTTGGCCGCCACGTGAAGCAATCGCTTTCGAGCGCAGCGCCCGCTTACCTTGCGGCCTGATCGGTGATGTGCATGGCGGGGCGTTCGGTCTCGCCGCACATCTGCCGTCGATAGCGTTCGGGCGAGAACCCGACCTGCTTGCGGAACATCGCAATGAACGCCGACGGTGCTCCGTAGCCCAGCGCGAGCGCAATGTCCTGCACCGATCGATCTTCCTTGAGCCACACCAGCGCCCGCAGCAGGCGCACGCGGTTGCGCCATTGCACGAAGCTCATGCCGAGTTCGGTCTGGAAGCGCCGCGCAAGGGTCCGTTCGGTGCTGTGCACGCGCTCGGCCCATTGCTGCAGCGTGGTGGTGTCGGCCGGGTCCAGGCGGATGGCTTGCAGAATGGGCTCCAGCTGGCGGTCGGTGCTGTCGGGCAGGTAGCTGTCGGCGTGGCCGGCACGCACCAACGTTTCGACCAGCAATTCGAACTGGCGCAAGTCCCACTCGTCAGCCATGGCGGTGACGCGGCGCGCGGCGAAGTCTTCGAACAGCGCACGCACCAGTGGTGTCTGCGGAATCAGGCAGGCCACGGGCGGCAGCCGCTGCGCGAGCGGTTCGGCCATGTACAGCGAAAGGAAATCCGTCGCCTGCCGGATCGATGCCGAATGCGGCCGGTTGGCCGGCACCCAGATCACGTATTCGGCAGGCGCCGTCAGCCGGCGGCCATCGACCACCACCTCCATCAAACCGAGGCTGATGCGGTTGATCTGGCCCCACGCGTGCGTGTGCGGCTCGATATCGGTTTCGGGCTCGAAATGGTCGTAGCGAAAGTAGAACGGCGCTCCCTTCGGCACCCGCAGATCGGCTTCTCGGTAGGCGGTGTATAGGGTGTCGGCCACGGTTGTCGCGTTCGAGGGGTGAGGTTGTCTGGTTTGCAGTCTATGTTTTGAACCGGACATTACTACACTGCGGTCTTCCAGTGCTCGAGGAGGCCGCTGTGCCTGTGCTGTATCCCTTGCTGGCGGTGCTGATCTGGGCCGCCAACACAATCGTGTCGAAAGCCGCGGCCGGCGTGGTGGACCCGGCGGCCATTTCGTTCTACCGGTGGTTGCTGGCGGCCGCCGTGCTCACGCCGTTCTGCGCCCGGCCGCTATGGCGCCAGCGTCATGCCGTGTTGGCACAGTGGCGGCGCTTTGCGGTGCTCGCCCTGCTTGGCATGGTGATGTACCAGTGCCTGGCGTACTACGCCGCGCACAGCACGAGCGCGACCAACATGGGCGTGATCGGCGCCCTGATCCCGATGCTGGGCCTGACCCTGAACGTGGTGGTATTTCGTCAGCCGGTCGGGGCGCAGGCCGTGACCGGCGTGGTGGTGTCGCTCCTGGGCGTGCTGTATCTGCTGGGGCGCGGCGAGCCGACCAACCTGTTCGACGGCGGCATCAACCATGGCGACGTGCTCGTGCTTGCCGGCGCCACGGCTTACGCGCTCTACAACATCCTCTATCGCCGTTGGGCGCTGCCGTTCGGGCAGTGGATCAACCTGTACGTGCAGGTGCTCATGGCCGTCGTCATGCTCGTGCCGGTGGCCATGACGGCGCACAGCCTGGCCGTGCCCGCCAAGGGCATCGGGCTGGTGGTGTTTGCGGGTATTGCCTCGTCGATCGTCGCGTCGTATCTGTGGATGCAGGGGCTCAAGCGCATCGGCAGCGAACGCACGGCGGTGTTGATGAACCTGATGCCCGTCTTCACGGCCGGCATGGCCGCGGTGATGCTGGGCGAAACGGTGCACGGCTATCACTGGATCGGCGGCGGCCTCGTCCTGCTGGGCGTGAGCCTGGCGCAAGGCATCGTCCGGCTGCCGATGGGCCGTTCGGGATTGAGCGCCCGTTAGTTTTTTTCGGCCGCGCCGCGTGGGGGTTGGCGGTAAAATCGAACACGTTGGCGGGCGCATGATGGCGCCCGTTCCGTGTTTCAGAACCACACTCGCCAGACCATCGCCAGACCATGAAGCGCAACGCCGGAGCCGTCACTGTCGATGATGTTGCCGCGCATGCGGGCGTGTCCATCAAGACCGTCTCGCGCGTGCTGAACCACGAGCCGAACATCAGCGAGAAGACGCGTGCGAAGGTGGTCGAGGCGATGCAGACGCTCGACTACCGGCCCAACCCGGCTGCGCGCCGACTGGCGAGCAAGCGCGCCGACATCATCGCGCTGGTCTACGACAACCCCTCCGACAACTACATCGTCAACATCCAGCATGGTGCGCTCGAAGCCTGCCAGGCGCTCGACTACAGCCTGCTGCTCACGCCGTGCAACTACCGCGATCCGAACCTCGCCGACCAGATCATCCAGAGTGCGCGCCAGCGTGCCCTGGCCGGCATCATCCTGACGCCGCCGGTGTCGGACGTGCCGTCGCTGATCACGGCGCTGGATGAAGCCGGCATCGACTACGTGCGCCTGGCCCCCGCCGATCGCGAGCACAAGGGGTTGTCCGTCAATACCGAAGACCGCGCCGCCGCGCGCGACATGACGCTGCACCTCATCGGGCTCGGCCATCGCCGCATCGGCTTCGTGGTGTGCGACCCCGCTCACGGCGCGGCGTATCAGCGCGTATTCGGCTATCGCGACGCGATGGCGCAGGCCGGCATCGAAGTCGACGAACGGCTCGTCGAGCAGGGCGAGCACTCGTTCGAATCGGGCGTCGCCTGCGCTGAGCGATTGCTGTCCTGCGAGCCACGCCCCACCGCCATCTTTGCCGGCAACGATGACATGGCCGCCGGCGTGCTCCGGGTGGCCCAGGCGCGCGGCATCAAGGTGCCGGAAGAACTCTCCATTTGCGGCTACGACGACACGCCGCTCTCACGCCAGCTCTGGCCGGCGCTCACAACGGTGCGCCAGCCGATCCAGGCGATGGCGCATGCGGCGGTGGAACAACTCATCGCGATTCATCGCCCGCACCTGCCGGGGCTGAAGCCGCATTCGGTGCACGAGAATTTGCAGTATGAGCTGGTGATTCGGGAATCGACTTGTGCGCCGGCGCGTTGAGGTTTTGCGACGTTGGTCAGGAAGTCAATCTGGCATCGGCCCCCGATAACGGTGACGTAACCATCGGCTTGCGGTGTCGTCGGGCGAATCCCTTCTCCGGAGAGGGGTCGCGGTTCGCTCATGAACTGCTATTTTGGTACGCCAAGCATCCAAGAGTGACGTCACGTGATGCAGCATTGGATATCAATGCGTATCGCTCCGCCAGCATGCCTCACTAATTGACATTCAGAAATCCTGATGGCTGGTATAACCACGCGACTTGTCGTACACGTGCGGGACCGGTTGAGCTGCCTTTGGTTTTGATGTTGGTGTTAAGGGCCAACGGTTATTCTCAAATGGCGGAGTCGAAAGCCTCGGAGTCGCACCGTGATTTCCAAAATTGCCGATATATAAAAGGAAAAAAGGGATGGGTGCGCCGACCGTTAAGGCTGACGACCGAAGTGCCAGCACAGAAGATGAGCTGCTCGATCTGTCAGTGTTGCTCAAACGTAGCTGGCGATTGCGTCGGCAAGTCTTTCCACTTTCAGTTGTTTTTGCACTGCTGATATTTGCAACTGTATTCTGGATGCGGTGCCAGTATTCCAGTGAAGGGTTTCTGCGCGCCCCGCGTAAATTTGCGGAATACAACGCCCATAAGGCAGCGCTGTGGGATAGGGAAACACTTCGAGGCTATCTCAGGGATAGCAAGAAACTCGACGACAAGAACAGCCGCTATTTCCTGGATGCGCTAAATGAGCGGTTTGTGCAGACCCATTTGAAGGCGGTCCAGCCGTTGTCGAAAGAGGATCTGCGTTACATCGCGGATGCAAAGAGTACAGCTGAGGCTGCGGGTATCTTGGGCTTCTGGATTTCGTTCTCCGATCGATCGCCCCAAAATGCGCAAGCTCGTGTGGAGTTGATGGGCAATTTCGTCAGGGACACCATGCTCAGTGAAGATCTGCGCGATATGATTTACACGAAGTCTGGCGAGACCAAGGCCAAGAAACAGCTCATCGATAACCAGATCATCCAGAAGCGGGTTGCATTAGAGCAGTCTGGCAGACGGCTCCAAGCAGCTCGGGCCATTGCGAGCAGGTACCCCCAAGCCTCGAAGATGGAGTCACGACAGTTGCTCTCAACCGGCAACGACAAAGATTCGTCGCGCTACTTGTCTCCAATGGCGCAGCTCGTCGGAACCGAGACGGAGATGGCGGAGCTGAAATCCCAGCTTGCGTTGCTTGAGCGTGATGCCGAACAGAATGCGCTGCGCGGTGAATTCTATGGGCGCATTGAGCAACGCAGCAAGCAAGTGGAGTCCGGTCAAGCGCTACTTGCAGAGTTCGTGAAAACCGGCCAGAGCGTTTTCAAGGATAGAAACCTTGAAGACGACAAGACGCGTGAGGTTTACAACCAGATCATGCTGGTTGCCGACCAAATGCAGAACAGGCACATCACGGAGGCGCGATTCGTGTCAGGCCCCACGCTTCCAGAGAATCGGTCTGGCCCCGGACCATTTGTTTTGGCGCTGTGGTCTGTGATGGGCGGGACCGTGTTGGCGATCATGATGGTGTTGTTATTCGACAAGGCGCGCATACCCGAGGTGCGCCGCCGTGCCGATGAGGCACCACCCGCAGATAAAGGGGCGCAGAAGGATACCCCCCAGCCATCGCATGCAGCTTGACGTCCAGCTGTACGCATGAAAAAGCCCGGTCATGTGCGCCGGGCTTTTTCACGCACCTTACTGCGGCTGCCGGATCAACGCATACAAATCATCCTGCGGCTCATACCCCAGCAGCTCGCGCCCGGTCTCCAGACCCCAATCCATTCCACGGTTGTTCGACACGCCGTTTACGACGATAGCCGGCGCAGGCCAGCGCGCCGGGTCCGCCGTGACGGAGCACAGGAACAGCCGGCGCAAATCCCCATTCGATAGCCACATGTTGCGGAACCAGCGCAGTGCGACGCGGCTGGCTTCGTCGGGCAGTTCGGTGGGGACGGGCGTGTCGGCGGTGCCGGAATAGTTGATGTCGTTCGGGTCGTTGTCGTCGGGCAGTGCCCAGCCGATGCGCAGCGACACGATCGACAGCTTGCCGCCGTTGGCTGCCGAGACAGCGCCCACCGCGCTGCAGAGCCGTTCGCCCATGGCCTTGGACGTTCCGTAGGCCAGCGAGTAGACGTCTTCCGTGCCGTTATTCCAGCGCGTGCCTGGGGCAGGGGCCAGCTCTGCGGTGAGTTTGCCGGGGCCGATGGTGCCGGCCAGGGGTTGGTCCTTGTATGCGCCCATCGCGTGGTTGGACGACGCAAACACGAAGCGGCGCACCCCGTGCGTGGCGGCGGCCTGCAGCACGTTGAGCGTCATGCCGTAGGAGGCCAGCGCCTGTTCCCACGTCGCGTCGGGCGTGGAGTGGATGGCGGCCAGGTGGATGACCGCATCGACGTTGCCCAGCAGATCCGTCCATGCGCCATCGGCTTGCGTGAGGTCGGCCGTGACCCATTGAAAACGTTCGGCCGCTTGCGGCGAAAACTCGACGTTCTGGGCAACCCAGTCGACGCCGATGATGGACGTGCACCACGGGGCGGAGGCCAGTGCCTCGACGACCTTGCGGCCCAGGTTGCCGGCGACGCCGGTCACAAGAACGCGAGCAGGGGTTTGGTAGTCAGCCACGATGTCGAATTCCGTTCGGGATGAGGAGAAAAAAGGACGATCGGCGGCTGGCGCTGCAACGTCGCGCGCCGCCGTGTCGTTCCGGATCAGGGAGGGTGGGCCGGATGGGCCCTGGAGTGATGTGAACCGAGCCGCTGTCAGCCCCGATTGGAGCCCGACAGCACGTCGATCAGCACCGCGACGACCAGCACCACGCCCTTGACGATCATCTGCCATGAGGCGTCGACGTTCATCTGCTGCATGCCGTTGTCGAGGCTCGCCATGACGAGCGCGCCGATCAGTGCGCCGTACACGGTGCCCGAACCGCCGCGCATCGACGTGCCGCCGATGAAGCAGGCGGAGATGGCATCCAGTTCGCCGCCCACACCGGCGGAGGGCGATCCCGCAGCCGAACGCGCGGTGGTGATGATGCCCGCGAAGGCGCACATCAGGCCCATCAGCACGAACACCAGCAGCTTGACGCGGCCGACGTTCACGCCAGACAGGCGTGTGGCCTCCATGTTGCCGCCGACCGCATAGACGTGACGGCCGAAGACCGTTTGTGTCGCGACGTACGAGAAGATGGCCAGCAGCACGAGCAGGATCAGCACCGGCAGCGGCACGCCGCTGGCCTGGTTGAGTACTGCGACAAAGCCGAACGAGGCGGCAGCGATGGCCAGGAGCTTGAGCCCGTCGGCCCACATCGGGGTGAGCGAGAGCGACAAGCGGGCGCGCTCGCGACGGCGGCGCACGGTCAGCACAACCGAACCCGCCACGATCACAGCCGCCAGCGACCACGCCAGCCATGCCGGCACGAAGCTCTGCGCGAGGTTGCCGAGGTCATCGGGCACCGGGGCGATGGTCACGCTGTCGGTGCTCCACTGCAGCAGGCCGCGGAACGCCAGCATGCCGCCCAGGCCGACGATGAACGACGGCACGCGCAGCTTGGTCGTGATGAAGCCGTTGACCACGCCAATGGCCGCGCCCGCCACGAGCACCGTCCCCACGGCCAGCCAGGTGTTCCAGCCCAGGTTGACGGTGAGGATGGCGACCAGCCCGCCCAGCAAGCCAAGCAGCGAGCCGACGGAAAGATCGATTTCCCCGGCGATGATGACGAACACCATGCCGCAGGCCAGCATGCCCGTCACCGACATCTGCAGAAACAGGTTGGAAATGCTGTTCGGCTGGAGGAACGTGCCGTTGGTCCGGAAGTAGAAGAAGACCCAGATGAGCGCCACGGCCAGCAGGAGCGCAAGCACCTTGTAGCGCACGAACAATTGCTGGATGGCGCGGCCGTCCAGGCGCGGGCCGCCACTGCCACCGTTCTGACGGGCGAGTTGGGATTGCAGGATATTGGACATGGCAATTCAAGCCGCTTGGCGGCCGGGTTCAGCGTTGATTGCAGCAGCCAGGATGCGCTCCTGGGTGAGGCCTTGGTTGACGAAGTCGCCGCGCAGCTGGCCTTCGCCCATGACCAGGACACGATCGCTCATGCCCAGGATTTCCGGCATCTCGGACGAGACCATGATGATGCCGACGCCGCTGGCGGCCAGGTCGGCAATCATCTTGTAGATGTCGTATTTGGAACCGACGTCGACACCGCGCGTCGGTTCGTCGAGGATCAGCACCTTCGGCATCGCCAGGACCATCTTCGTGACCACGGCTTTCTGCTGGTTGCCGCCGGAAAGGCTCGCAATCGCCAGCGCCGGGCTGGCGGTCTTGATGCGCAGGCGCTTGATTTCGCGGTCGACGGTGGTGAGTTCGGCGCCCTTGTCGACACGCAAGCCGCGCGCGTATTGCGCCAGGGTGGCGAGCGTGATGTTCTCGCCCACGGCCATCAGCGGGACGATGCCGTGACGCTTGCGGTCTTCCGGTACGAGGCAGATGCCGGCGGCGATTGCATCCGCCGGTGAGCCGACCTTGACGGGCTTGCCTTCCATGAGGATCTCGGCGCTGGAGCGGCCGGGGTACGCGCCGAACAGCGCAGACACCATTTCCGTGCGCCCCGCGCCGACGAGGCCCGCCACGCCGAGAATCTCGCCGCGGCGCACGGCAAAACTCACGCCGTCTGTGCGCTTGCGGTTGGGGTTGGTGACATCCCAGCAAGTGACGTTGCGCGCTTCCATCACCACTTCGCCCACCGTGTGTTCCACCTTCGGGAACAGCGACGTCATTTCGCGTCCGACCATCATCGTGATGATGTTGTCGATGGTCATGTCGGCGGCGGGGCGCGTGCCGATGTGCTTGCCGTCGCGGATGACGGTGACGGTGTCGCACACGCGCTTGACCTCATCGAGCTTGTGCGAAATGTAGACGCACGCCACGCCGCTGCGCTTGAGGTCGTCGATGATGGACAGCAGCACCTCGATTTCCTTGGCGGACAGCGACGACGTCGGTTCGTCCAGGATCAGCAGGCGCGCGTTTTTGGCGAGCGCCTTGGCAATCTCGAAAAGCTGCTGGTGGCCGCTACCGTAGTTCATTACGGGGGCGGCCACGTTCACGTCGGTCAGGCGCAGGCGGGCGAGGAGTTCTTCCGCCTTGGCGTGCATGGCGTCGTAGTCCATGCGGCCCCCCGGCTTGGTGATTTCGTTGCCGAGGAAGATGTTCTCCGTGACGGAGAGCTGCTGCACCAGCATCAGTTCCTGATGGATGATGACGATGCCGGCGCGCTCGCTGTCGCGCACGGAATGCGCGCGCAGCGGCTCACCTTCCCAGAGGATCTCGCCTTCGAAGGTGCCGTAGGGATAGACCCCCGACAGCACCTTCATGAGGGTCGATTTCCCGGCGCCGTTCTCCCCGCACAAACCGACGCACTCACCCGGCTTCACTGCCAGGCTGACGCCGTCGAGCGCGCGCACACCGGAGAACGACTTCACGATGTTGCGCATCTCGAACAGGGTGCCGTTACTGCTCATGGCGTTCTCCTACTGACTACCACTGACCACTGCATCGGCGGCTTACTTGCCGAAGATCTGCTGATGCGTATAGAAGCCATCCTTGACGACGGTGCTGTCCAGGTTGTCCTTGGTCAGCAGCGTCGGGGTCAGCAGCACGGTGTCGACATCCTTCTTGCCGTTGTTCAGCTTGGTGTTGAACTTCGGCGCCGTGCCCTTCACGAGGTCGACGGCCATCTCGGCGGCGGTGGCGGCGATCTGCTTGATCGGCTTGTACACCGTCATGGCCTGCGTGCCTTCTGCCACGCGCTTCACGGCGGCCAAGTCAGCGTCCTGGCCCGACACCGGCACCTTGCCCGCCAGCTTCTGGCGTGCCAGCGCCTGGATCGCGCCGCCGGCCGTGCCGTCGTTGGAGGCGACGATGCCCTGGATGTTGTTGTTGTTCGCGGTCAGCGCGTTCTCAACAATGTTCTGCGCCTTGGAGGGGTCCCACTCCGGCGTCCACTGCTCGCCGACGATCTTGATGTCGCCCTTGTCGACGTACGGCTTGAGCACCTTCATCTGGCCTTCGCGCAGCAGGCGTGCGTTGTTGTCGGTGGCGGCGCCGCCCAGCAGGAAGTAATTGCCCTTCGGTGCGAGCTTGACCACGCCCTGCGCCTGCAGCTCCCCGACCTTCACGTTGTCGAAGGTCACGTAGCCGTCGATGTCGGCGTTCAGGATCAGGCGGTCATACGACACCACCTTGATGCCTTTCTTCTTGGCGCTGGCAATGGCGTTGCCCAGCACCTTGGAGTTGAAGGGCACGATCACGAGCACGTCGACGTTCTGGGCGATCAGGTTTTCGATCTGGGCGATCTGCTTGGCTTCGTTGGCGTTGGCCGACTGCACGTTGACGGTCGCGCCCAGCTTCTTGGCCGATTCGACGAAGTAATCGCGGTCGTGCGTCCAGCGCTCCACGCGCAGGTCGTCGATCGAGAAACCGATGACCGGCGCTTCCTTGCTGGCATGGGCCGAGGTGGCGGCGAAGGTCAGGACCGCCGCAGCGGCGAGCGTGTTCAGTACGCGGGAAATCATAAAAGGTCTCCTATTGTGCGCAAATGCGTTCTTAGAACGTGACGCCGGTCTTCAGGCCGACGACGAAGGCATTCTTGTTTTGCGAAGTGCCGCCCGGATGAAGGATGTACTGCAGATTAGGACGGAAGTACACAGACTTCACCGGCGACCAGCTGTAATACAGCTCGCTCACGTATTCGTAGCCGTCACCCACCACGGTATTGGCGCCGGTGCGGGCATTTGTCTGTCGGACAAAGTCGGCATAGCGGCCGTTATTGTGCGTGGCACCCACGGCAAAGCCGACGGTGTCGGACAGGCGATCGAACGGTCCCTTGTACTGCACGCCCACCGAGATCTGGTGATCGGTCTGCGCCGTGTTGCGATCGGCCTGCGAGAAGTTCAGGAACACCGTGGCGCCGCGTCCGTCGGGCGCCCCCGTGATCTGCTGCTGCAGGTTCAGGTAGACGCCGTACTGGCCGTTGCGTTGCTTGGCGTCCAGGCCGGTGATGCCGCGCGCGTTGCCGTTCACGTCTTCGTACAGGTCTTTGCCGTTCGAGGTGTTGTACCAGACGCCTGCGCGGTACGTGCCCGGGCGGCCCTCGATGGTGGGCATCCAGCCGAATTCCAGCGGAATCAGCGCGCCGGTGGTGCCGCCGGGGTTGTTCAGCTTCCAGCCGTTGCGGCGGGCCCAGCCGTCATCCACGTAGTTCGGGTTGACCTGGTACACGCCGATCTGCGCATAGGTTTCGGCCGAGGTGTGCACCTTGGCGCGTGCGCCCCACTGGCTGGTCGGCCAGTTCACCCAGTAGCCGCCCACCAGGTTGCCCGGTTGCGAGCCGCAGAACGTCAGGTTCTGGAAATCGCACGAGAACGAGAAGAAGTCTTCACCCACCGTCACGCGGCCTGCCTTGATTTCCAGGCGGTCGTTGAGCAGCTTCTGGTTCAGCCAGAACTGCGTCAGGTGCCAGGTCTGGCCGCGGCCATAGACTTCCTGGATCAGCATGTTGTTGCCGATGTTCGCGTCGCTGCCCAGGTTGCGGCCGTTGCGGTCGGTGACGGTGGCCTGGAACGTGGCGCCCTGCCAGCCGACCAGTTTCTGCAGGTCCAGCGCCGTACCGATGACCCATTGATCGGTGTAGCGCGTGAGATGTTCGGTACCGCCGCTGAAGTTGTGCGCAACTTCGCTGCCGTAGCCGAGGTTGAAGGTCACGCCCTGTTCGGCCAGACGGGTTCGCAGGCCACCCCAGTCGCCGGTCAGATACGGGCTGGTGGTGATGTCATACGCGTGGGCGCTGCCTGCGCCCAGCGCGAGTACGGCGGCTGCAATGGCCGACGCGCCGACGCGTTGACCAAAGCGCGTGTTGCGGGATTGACGACGTGCGGCCGGACGTGCGGCTTCAAGCTCCATGGACTGTCTCCTGATATTGGACCGGCTGCCATGCATGACAGCGGTGTCAGCGTTCTCTTCGGAATCGTGTGGCGTGCCGACGGACGCAAGAATGGCCACAATTGACAGCGCTGTCAATCTCGGGGTTTGCCCTAGTTCGAGGCTTTCCGCAACGCGTTGAAACGGTTGCCGGACGGATGTTGCGATGCGGAAATTTTTACATCGGGCGCAAGCGTCGCCGCAGGCGCGGCGTTGCATGCATGGCATCGACCTTGCTCATGCTGCGCGCCGTTTCCTCAACCCACCGGAGGTGCCGATATGCAACGCGAAGATGTGACGGAAATGATCGTCCTGCAGAAGATCAAGAAGCAGTTGAGCTGGGCGCAGTTGGCCGAGGTGATCGGCCACAGCAAGGAGTGGAGCACTGCTGCGTTGCTCGGTCAGATGACGTTGACCGAAGCACAGGCCAAGGCCGTGGGCGCGGCATTGGATTTGTCGGAAGAGGCCGTCGCGCTGCTGCAGGTGCCGCCGTACAAAGGCTCGCTGCCGACGGCCGTGCCGACGGATCCGCTGATCTACCGCTTCTATGAACTCATCAGCGTGTACGGCACGACATTCAAGGCGCTGATCCACGAAGAGTTTGGCGACGGCATCATGAGCGCCATCGACTTCAACATGGATCTCCAGCGCGAGCCCGACCCCAAGGGCGATCGCGTGCGCATCGTCATGAGCGGCAAGTTCCTGCCCTACAAGACTTACTGAACCATCACGCGCGGTCTTCGCTGTGGTTGTGGTCGCTGTCGTCGTGATCGTCGATCAACGGCCGATGGCGGCGCGGCATCTCTGAGTCGAGCACGAGGCGGCCGTGCACGCGGCCCTTCATGCGCGTGACGTGATGCGTGCAGTCATCCATGTGCGTACTCATGAGTGCACGCACGGTGTCGGCGTCGCGCGCGCGGGCCGCATCCAGAATCTGCCGGTGGAACTTCACGTTGGAGGCGCCGAACTTCGCGTGGTCCTTCGGCGAGGTTTCGTTGCCGAACACCACAAGCTGCCGAATCATCTCGTTGATCAGCTCGCAGCAGAACCGCAGCATCGGGTTGGGATTGGCAGCGGCCAGGATGTCGTGAAAGCTCAGGTCTTCCTGGCGCTGGTCCAGCGGCGCCGCGGCCTTGGTCGACGCTGGGTCGCACAGGTCGATGGTGTGCTCGAGCGCGCGGAAATCGTCTTCGGTCAGATGCGGCACCGCACCCGCGGCCAGTTCAGGTTCAAGCAGACACCGCACGGTGTAGACGTCTGCAATGCCGATGTCTTTGAAGAACAGATAGTTCTGCATGAGCTGGAACGTGCGGTCCAACGGCACCTCGACGATGGTGCCGCCGCCGGCGGGCCCCGTGCTCACACTCACCAGCCCCTGCACCTCCAACGACTTGAGCGCTTCGCGGATGGTGCCCTTGCTGACCCCGAAGGTCTCCTGCAGCTTGACCTCCTGCGGGAGCTTGTCGCCGGGCTTGAGGTTGCGCTGCGTGATCAGCCGCTTGAGTTCTTCGGCAACGAGGTCGGCGCGCTTTTGCTTGCGGATGCCGATCGACGCCGTCTTGCCTGCTCCGAGTGTGGCCATGGATGTCCGTTCCTTGTAGCGCGCATTCTAACTGCGGGCCCGCGTCGTGCCGACTGGCCGGCGTGGTGCATGTGTGCCCCGCAATCGTGCGTGCGCACCGGTTTCCCACATCGTCGTGCGGGGCGGCCGTGTCGCACACCTTGGAGTAAACACCGACGCCTTTGCCGTTGACGCATCGCCGATGCGGCTTCTATGATGATTTCGCCTATTTATCATAACAAATATAAAAAACTGGTCTGGTTCTTGCTCGGCGTGATGGTCGGCGAAAACCTCGCCGGTCAAGGCTAGGAGGAAGCTGCCGCCGGTGGTGGCTCCGAGCGCTGTTCTGTATTCACACGAACTTGAGGAGTGCGCTTTGAATCGTCGAGATTTGCTCAAACTGGCGGCGCTGTCCGCCGTGCCCGCGTCGCTGCTGCAGGCCCGTTCTGCGTGGGCTGCCGACGCCATCGAACTGGGCTGTCCGGTGCCGATGTCCGGCCCGTTTGCCGCCAACGGCAAATTCGCCGACCTCGGCATGAAGCTGGCCGTGGAGCAATACGGCAAGGTGTTGGGGCGCCCGTTGGCGTACAGCGTGCTCGACACCGAAGGCAAGCCGGCGACGGCCGTGCGCAAGGTCCAGGAACTCGCGCAGCAGAAGAACGCGCGCTACTTCGCGGGCGGCATCCTGTCGTCCGAGTCGCTGGCGATGGGCAAGGAGGCGGAGAAGTTCGGCGGGGTGTTCATCACGACTGCGGGTGCCGATGAAATTACCGGCAAGGACTGCAACCGTGCGACCTTCCGCTGGTCGGTGCCCACATACGGCGCCATCGAGCGCACCGTGCGCCCGCTGATCGAATCGATGCCCAAGGCCAAGCGCTGGTACACCATCACGCCGCAATACGTGTTTGGCGACGGGTTGCTGTCGGCGGCCAAGAGCATCTTCAAGGAAAGGGGTATCGAGCATGTGGGCAACAGCTATCACGCGCTCACCGAGAAGGAATTCAGCGGCTACCTGACCAACGCGATGGCCGCCAAGCCCGACGTGCTACTGATCCTGAACTTCGGCTCGCAATCGTCCGACACGCTGCGCCAGGCGGTGAGCTTCGGCATGAAGAAGAACACGACGATCCTGGTGGCGTGGGCGTCTGGCCTGGAGCAGTTCGAATCGCTCGGCGCCGACCTGTGCGACGGCGTGTACTTCGGCGCGCAGTACTGGCACGACGTCGATACGCCTGCCAACCGCGATCTGGTCAAGCGCACGCAGGCGGCGTTCAAGACCAACCCGAACTACAGCCTGGCCGGCTCGTACACCTGCACCAAGATCCTGCTCGACGCGATGGCCAGGGCCGGCAGCGCCGATCCGAAGGCCGTGATTGCCGCGCTGCAGGGCATGAAGTACGACGGCCTGACGGGCCCCGAAGAAATTCGCGCGGCCGACCACCAGGTGCTCAAGAACTACTACCTGCTCAAGGGCAAGCCCAAGAACCGCATGAAGGACAAGGACGACTTCGCCGAAGTGGTCGCCGTCGGCAAGGCCTTCCTGCCGGTCGAACAGACGCAGTGCAAGCTGGCCTGAGGGTCTGATCTGCGGCACGCCCGGCTGGCTTCAGTTGTTGAAGCACGGGCGCTTGTCTTCCTGAGTGCCATTTCGGTCAACGCAATGAACGTCTACCTGCTCCAGGTCGTCAACGGCGTGGGGATCGGCATGCTCTACTTCCTGCTGGCGGTGGGGCTGTCGATCATCTTCGGGCTGTTGCGCTTCGTCAATTTCGCCCACGGCGCGTTTTATGCGCTGGGCGCGTATCTCTGCTTCCAGGCCCTGCAGATGGGCATGGATTTCTGGCTGGCGCTCGTGCTTGCGCCCATTGTCATCGGCGCGCTGGCGTGGGTGACGGAGAAAATGCTGCTGCGCCACGTCTACGCGCAGGCGCACGAATTCCACATCCTCGTCACCGTGGGTCTGGCCCTGGTCGTGCAGGAACTCATCATCGTGGCGTGGGGGCCGCTGGGCGTCGATGTACCGGCGCCCGATGCCTTGCAGGGCGTGGTGATGTGGGGCGATTTCGTCTACCCGAAATACCGCCTGTTCGTCATCGGTTTTACAGCCGTGCTGGCGCTCGCGCTGTGGTGGCTGCTGGAGGGCACGCGCCTGGGCAGCGCGGTGCGCGCGGGCAGTGAATCGACCGAGATGGTCTCGCTGCTCGGCATCAACGTGTTCCGCCTGTTCAGCTTGATGTTTGCACTGGGCGCGGCGACGTCGGCGGTGGCCGGTGTGCTGGCGGCGCCCATTCGCGGCGCGGAACCCTTCATGGGCGTAGAGGCCCTCGGCGTCGCCTTCGTGGTTGTGGTGGTGGGCGGCATGGGCAGCTTTGCGGGGGCGCTGGTCGGCGGCCTGCTGGTCGGCATCGTGCAGAGCCTGATGAGCACGCTGTGGCCCGAGGGCGCACGGCTGATGATCTACGTGGCGATGGCGGCCGTGCTGCTGCTGCGCCCGCACGGCCTGCTGGGGAGGGGATGATGCAAGCCGCATTCCATGGAATTTCGCGTCATCGCTTCTGGTGGCTGGCGCTGGGCGTGACGTTGCTCCTGCCGCTGGTGCTCAGGTCCGGCACGTTGGCCACCGAAGTGCTCGTCTACGCGATGGCCGTGATGGCCTGCAACGTGCTGCTCGGCTACACGGGGCTGCTGTCGTTCGGGCAAGGCATCTTCTTCGGGCTCGGCGGCTATGCCGCAGGCATCGGCCTCACACAACTGGCGCTGCCGACGCCGGTGGCACTTGTCCTGGCCGTGGTGGTGGGCGCGGTCGTGGCGGCGGTGGTCGGCTGGTTTGCCATCCGCCAGCGCGGCACGTACTTCGTCATGCTGACGCTGGCTTTCTCCCAGATGTTCTATTTCCTGGCCTACACCACGCCGTCGCTCACAGGCGGAGACAACGGCCTGCTAGACATTCCGCGTCCGGCGTTTGCGGCGTCGCCGTGGGCGTTCTACGCGTTTGTCGCAGCGCTGTTCCTCGTCGTGTTTTTCGTCGTGCAGCGGGTGACGGAATCGGTGTTTGGCCGCACGCTGCTGGCCATTCGCGACAACGAAGAACGTGCGCTCGCCGTCGGCTACAACGTGCGCGCCTTCAAGCTGCTCGCGTTTGTCATCTCCGGTGCGGTGACGGGGCTGGCGGGCGCCCTGCACGCCATGCTCACGGGCATCGCGCCGCTGGCCAATATCGACTACCACGTCAGCGAGATGATTCTGGTGATGACCGTCATCGGCGGCACGGGCAACGTGTTTGCCTCGGTGTTGGGCGCAGCGTTCTATGTGTTGCTGTCGGACTGGCTCTCGAGCCTGTGGCCGCGCTGGCTGATGCTGCTGGGCTTCCTGTTGATTGCGGTGAGCCTGTTCATGCAGCGCGGGCTGTTCGGGCTCGGGCAGAAGCTGTGGCAGCGCGTGCGCGCGCCGCGTCACGCACCGGCGGTGCAGGAGGAACGCGCATGACCACCACGCCCATCCTCCAGGCCACCGGCATCGTCAAGCAGTACGGCAAGTTCACCGCACTGGGCGGCGTCGATCTGCGCGTGATGCCCGGCACGGTCCACTCCGTCATCGGGCCCAATGGCGCGGGCAAGACCACGCTGTTCCACATGCTCACGGGCACGCGCATGATCACCAGCGGCACCATCGTCTTCGATGGCCACGACGTGACGCATGAAGCCGACTACCAGCGCGTGCAGCGCGGCATCGCACGTTCGTTCCAGGTGACGAGCCTGTTCCCGAGCCTGTCCGTGCGCGAGAACCTGCGCCTGGCCGCACTCGGCACCACGCCGCGTCGCGCCATGCACGGCTGGCGCCTGCCGCAGGGCGATCTGGCTTGCACCGATACGGTCGACCGCGTGCTCGATCGGCTTGAGTTGCCGCGCCTGGCCGACACGCCAGCCGCCGCGCTTTCGCACGGCCAGCAGCGGCGGCTGGAAGTCGGCATGGCGCTGGCCGCCAACCCGCGCGCGATCTTTCTCGACGAGCCGACCTCCGGCATGGGCGTGGACGACCTGCCCGCCATGAAGGCGCTCATCCGCGGCCTGGCGCAGGACCACACGGTCGTGCTGATCGAACACAACATGGACATCGTGATGGACATCTCCGACACGATCACCGTCATGCAGCAGGGCAAGGTGCTCATGGAGGGCACGCCCGACGCCGTGCGGTCGGACCCGCGCGTGCGCGCCGCGTATCTCGGCAACATGATCACGGGAGGCAAGAAATGAAGACGACGGCGATTCTCGACGTTGCAGACCTCCACGGCTATTACGGCAAGAGCCACGTGCTGCAGGGCGTGGCGCTCACGGTGGGCGAGGGCGAACTCGTGACGCTGCTCGGCCGCAATGGCGCCGGAAAGTCGACCACCCTGAAGACGATTGCCGGCGTGGTGACGCCGCGCGGCGGGCAGGTGCGTTTTCGCGGCAAGGACATCGCTGGGCAGCCGCCGCATCGCATTGCCGCGCAGGGCCTGTGCCTGGTGCCGGAGCATCGCGGCATCTTCAAGCTGCTGACGGTGGAGGAAAACCTGAAGCTCGGCGCGCGGCGGGATTCTCCGTGGCAGCTGGCCGACATCTATCGCATCTTCCCGCGCCTGCATGAGCGGCGGCGCAACGGCGGCGCCAACCTCTCCGGCGGCGAGCAGCAGATGCTCGCCATCGGGCGCGCGCTGATGAACCACCCGCGCCTGCTGATGCTCGACGAACCGGTCGAAGGTCTGGCGCCCGTCATCGTGGAAGAAATCGTCGCGCAGCTGAAGGTCATCAAGCAGGCGGGCGTGTCCATCCTGCTCGTCGAACAGAACCTCGAAGTCTGCACGCAGCTCGCCGATCGCCACGTGATCATCGAACAGGGCCGCGTGGTCTACACCGGCACCAACGAAGCCTTCCGCGCCGACGACGCCATCAAGGACCGCTACCTTGGCGTCGGCCTGGCCGCTTAAACGTACACATCATGACGACCACCCAACTCGATACCACTTTGCGCATCAACGGGGCGCGCCTGTGGGACACGCTCATGCAGCAGGCGCGCATCGGCGCCACGCCCAAGGGCGGCGTGCGCCGCCTCGCGTTGACCGATCTCGACCGGCAAGGCCGCGACTTTTTCGTCGCCCAGGCCGAAGCCGCGGGCTGCACCGTGCGTGTGGACGCCATCGGCAACCTCTTCGCGCGCCGGCCAGGGCGCAACAACGCGCTGCCGCCCGTCATGACCGGCAGCCATATCGACACGCAGCCGACGGGCGGCAAGTTCGACGGCAACTACGGCGTGTTCGCGGGCATCGAGGTGGTGCGCGCGCTCAACGATGCGGGCATCGAAACGGAAGCGCCCATCGAAGTGGCCGTGTGGACCAACGAAGAAGGCTCGCGCTTCGTGCCGGTGATGATGGGCTCCGGCGCGTTCATCGGCGAGTTTGCGCTGGACGCCGTGCTGGCCGCGCAGGACCGCGACGGCGTGGCCGTGGGCGAGGCGCTGCGCAGTATCGGCTACGCGGGGAGTGAGCCTGTCGGCGGCCGAGCCGTCGGTGCCTACTTCGAAGCGCATATCGAACAGGGGCCGGTGCTGGAGGCGCACGCCACGACCATCGGCGTGGTGACGGGCGCGCTCGGCCAGCGCTGGTACGACGTGGTCTTGACCGGCATGGAAGCGCACGCCGGCCCCACGCCGATGGAGCTGCGCCGCGATGCGTTGCTGCCCGCCGCAGAACTCGTCGGCATTGCCAACCGCATCGCGCTCGAGCGCCCGCCGCATGCGCGCGCCACGGTGGGCTGCCTGAGCGTGCATCCGGATTCGCGCAACGTGATTCCGGGCCAGGTATCGATGACGATCGATTTTCGCGCGGCCGACGACGCGGTGTTGTCCGACATGGATGCGGCACTGCATGACGCAGTGGCGGAGTTGCGCACACGCAGCGGCATCGACATCGCATTGCGCCAGGTCGTCTACTTCCCGCCGCAGCCGTTTGACGCCACGCTGGTGAACGCGGTGCGCAGCGGCGCGCGGCAGTTGGGGTTGTCGGAGATGGACGTGATCAGCGGCGCAGGCCATGACGCGGTCTATCTGGCGCGCGTGGCCCCCACCGCGATGATCTTCGTGCCGTGCAAGGACGGCATCAGCCACAACGAGATCGAAGACGCCCGCCCCGAACATCTGGAAGCCGGGGCCAACGTGCTGCTGCACGCGATGCTGCAGGCCGCTGGCCGCGTTTGACACAACCCCCCGACCGCCCATGCGCATCCTGATCGCCCGCTTCAATCACGAGACGAATACGTTCTCGCCGGTGCCGACGCCGCTGGCATCGTTCCATCCACACTACGGCGCCGACGCGTACCGCGCCGCCAAGGGCACGCGCACGGCGGCCGGTGCGTTCATCGATCTGGCGGAGGCGGCAGGCGCGGAAATCGTCGTGCCCGTCGTGGCCGGAGCGAACCCCAGCGGACGCGTCGCTGCCGAGGCGTACACCACGTTGTGCGACGCCATCGTCGCGGCGGCGCCGGGGTGCGATGCGCTGTTGCTCGACCTGCACGGCGCGATGGTCGCGGAGAACAGCGACGATGGCGAAGGCGACCTGCTCGAACGCCTGCGTGCGGTGGTGCCCGATGTGCCGATTGCCGTCGCGCTCGACTTGCACGGCAATCTCACGCAGAAGTTCATCGACTTGGCCGACATCGCCGTCAGTTTCAAGACGTATCCGCACGTCGACATGTACGAAACCGGCGAGCACGCCGGCCGCCTGCTGTTCGACAAGCTGGCCGGCCGCGCGAACCCCGTGCTCGCGTGGCGCCGCCTGCCGATGGTCACGCACACCCTACGCAGCCGCACCGACGAAGGCGCGATGCACCGCGCCGTGGCGCTCGCCAAACAGGCCGAGAACGACGGCATGCTGGCCGTGTCGGTCCTCGCCGGATTCGGGCTGGCCGACATTGCCGCGCCGTGCCTTTCCGTCGTGGTGGTCGGCAACGGCGACAAACATGCCGCCGACGCTGCAGCGCAACGCATTGCCGATGCCATCTGGGCTGATCGCGAAGGGTTCGTCTACCGCTCTGAACCGTTGACCGAATCGATCTCGCGTGCGGCCAAGTTGGCCGATGCCCCGGGCAGCGGCCCCGTGCTGCTGCTCGACCACGGCGACAACTGCATGTCGGGCGGCACGTGCGACGACATGCACGTCCTGCATGAAGCGTTGCGGCAAGGCTTGAGTGGCATCGCTGTCGGGCCGGTGTGCGACCCGGAAGCCGTCGCGGCGATGATCGAGGCGGGCGAGGGTGCCACGGTCACGCTGCCGGTGGGCGACAAGGTGCCGCTCGTGCAGCTCGGCATCTACCCGGTGCCGCGCGCGCTGACGGGCAAGGTTGTCGCTATCAGCGACGGCGAATACACCATCACGGGGCCGACCTATACGGGCCAGCGCATCCGCATGGGCCGCACGGCGCTGCTCGACATCGGCGCGGCGCAGATCGTCGTCACGGAGACGCCGCAGGAGCATTGGGACCTCGGCATCTTCACGCACATCGGCGTGGACCCGCATGCCGCGCGCTTCGTGCTGTTGAAGTCGCGCATGTATTGCCGGCCCGTGTTCGTGCCCATTGCCAAGGCCGTGGTGGAGTGCGACGGCGGCGGCGTGACGAGTTCCGACTACACCCGCTTTCCGTTTGCCACGCTCAAGCGGCCCGTGTTCCCGTTGGATGCCGCGACGGTTTCGTAGAGATACCCGACCGGCTTACCTTCGGTCCGTTGCGGGCGCGTCTCCGTCCTGTTGATGATCCGGCCCGCCAGGCCGTCGATCTCGTCGCATTGCGCGCGCGTCCAGCTGCGCAGCTTTTCGATGTTGCTCAGCAGGCCGAGGCGGAGGATCTGCGTGTCTTCGCCCATGCCGACGAGCCTGACCGAATGCTGGCCTGCCGTCACCACGTCGCCGGCGGCCAGCTCGAGCATGTTGCCCGCGCCGTCCTTGAATTCGGCCGTGCCGCGAATGACGCGGTAAACGACCACCTCGCCTTTCGAGAAGGACGCCGCGTCCACTGCCCCTGCCTGGCTCTTGGGGAGGCTCGACTGGCCGCGCGGGTCGGTGGCAATGATGTGTCCCGTCACAAGCTGGCCGCTGGGTGCTTCGATGCCGGTGTCGCGCACGTAGACCGGTCCGGGCGATTGGATGGAGCCGCCGGCAAGCGGCTTGTACAGCGCATGCAACTCCAGCGGGTCTTGCACCCAGAAATCTGCACCGGGCGGCCGGTCATGTGCTGGATGACTCCAGGCGATGCGCGGCGTCTCGGCTTCGTCGATCAGCGCAGACGGCACAATCGTCGGGTTGGGAAACGTTGTCGGATCGGTGATGAACGCTTCGAGAAACTTGCCCGAGCAGCCCATGGAAAGTGCGTCGGGCACCACGGTTTGCGGCGTGCTCAGGTTGTCTTCGGTCGACAGGCCCGACCACGTGTAGAAAAGCTGCCGATGCACGATCGCGCTTTGCAGTATCACCGAACCGGGGCCGACGTAATGCAGCCGGCCATCGTAGTCGAACGTAAATACGCCCGAGGTGACCAGCACAAACTGAAACGCGCCCGGCGGCAGATGCAGATGGAAATCGGTCGGGCCGGTGTCTTCCAGATAGATCGGCCGGTTGGTGGCGACCTCATGCAGCAAGAAGGCTTCGTTGTTGGCGGCAAAGCCTTCGTCGGCGCGGCTGTACAGCGCCTGTGGGCGATAGGTCGCTTCGTACTTGGCATCCTGGCGGCGATCGACCGCAACGAAGTCGCCTGTATTGAGCCGGATGGGATTGCCGTCCGGATGCAACAGGCTCGAAGCGCGTTGGAACTCCGTGGTGTGAGTGTTCATCGCAACCCTCCGTGAATCGATCAACATCGATGGAGAATGACCTGCCCCGCTTCGATACTCGCCCTGTTGAATGACGCCTCGCTGACAGTCAGTGCGTGAGCGCCATCTTGCGCGAGCGTCGGCGGGTGGCGGCCTGGCTCGACGTTCGCGCATCGAGCAGCGCGCGCAGTGTGACGCGGTGCGCGTTGTCTTCGTCACTGGCGGTGGTGCTGGCGTCGAAGGGCTCGTTGTCGTGGATGGTGGCGCGCACGATCGGGTAGATCTGCTTTTCCCATTTGCTGCCGTTGAACACGCCGTAGTGGCCCGCACCGGCCTGCACATGGTGCGTCTTCAGGTAGGGCGGCAGCCCCGAGCACAGATCCTGCGCGGCGACGGTCTGCCCGACCGCGCAGATGTCGTCCTTCTCGCCCTCGACCGTCAGCAGCGCGGTGCGATGGATCGCCGCCGGTTCGACCAGCCGACCGCCGACCATCAACTCGCCGCGCGGCAATGCGTATTGCTGAAAGACCTTCTCGACCGTTTCCAGATAGAACTCGGCGGTGAGGTCGCACGTGGCGAGGTATTCGTCGTAGAAGGCGCGGATCGTGTCGGCCTTGGCCGGGTCGCCCTTGGCGCGCTGGTAATACATCTCTTCAAACGACTGCACGTGGCGTTCCGAATTCATCGACATGAACGCGCTCAACTGCACGAAGCCCGGATACACGCGGCGCTGCTCGCCAGCAAAGCCGGGCGGCACCACGCCGATCAGGTTCTTCTCAAACCATTCGATCGGTTTGCTGTTGGCCAACGCATTCACCGCGGTGGGGCCCACGCGACAATCGATGGGGCCGGCCATGAGTGTGAGGCTGGCGGGCTGCGCGGGGTCGTTGTCGGCGGCCAGGAGCGAGACCGCCGAGAGCGCGGCCACGGTCGGCTGGCAGATGGCCAGTACGTGTGCGTCGGGGCCGATGTGGCGGATGAAATCGATCAGGTGGCCGACGTATTCATCGAAGCCGAAGCGCCCGGCTGACACCGGAATGTCGCGCGCGTTGTGCCAGTCCGTCACGTACACGTCGTGATCGGCCAGCATCGTGCGCAGCGTGCCGCGCAGCAGCGTGGCGAAGTGCCCGGACAAGGGCGCGGCAACCAGCACGCGCGGTTGCGGCGTGGGCGTGGTCTTGCGGAAGTGCACGAGGGTGCCGAACGGCGTTTGCATCGCGGTCTCTTCCACGATCGGCACCACGCGGCCGTCGACCTCGACGCTGTCGATACCGAACGATGGGCGGCGGTGCGTGATCGCGCTGCACTCCAGCAGTTCGAGCCACGCATCCACTGCCCGGGCAGTGGGATGCTCGGTCGACTGTGGCCACTGGGCCATCGCCAGCCGCGAGAACGAGGCCCATGCACGCGCGGGCCGCAGGCATTCGGACAGCCACTGGTAGAGGGGATACGCGAGCAGGTTCATGGCAGCTTCCGTGATGGCGTCGCAAGACACGTCAAGGCCGGTGGAACGAAGCAGGCAATACATGTGCCAACTCACATGCCGGTGGGCGCCAAACCGCATCCGCGCTGATGATGACTGGCACAGGCTTTGCGCGGCATCCACGCAGGGTGCGGCGTGGCACGCGTCTTTGCAGCGCGCGGGTGCAACCAGCGCACCGGCAAGGTGCTTGGCGCCGGTCATGCACCTGATTGGAAAACGGGGACAACCGGGGACCGATATGAGATCCGTCGACCTGACAACGCTGACGATCAGCAGTCGTAACTATTCGTCGTGGTCGATGCGCGGCTGGCTCCTCGCCAAGCTCAGCGGCCTGCCTTTCGAGACGGTGAGCGTGCCGATCGACGCCTCATCGCGGGCGGAATTGCTGCTGCTGTCGCCGTCGATCCTGGTGCCGTGCCTCACGCACGAAGGCCGCAAGGTGTGGGACGTGCTGGCGATTGCCGAATACCTCAACGAACTCTCGCCCGAGGCCAAGCTGCTGCCCGCCGACCGACATGCCCGCGCGCATTGCCGAGCGATCTGCGGCGAGATGCATTCGGGCTTCAGCGCGTTGCGCTCGGCGCTGCCGATGAACCTGCGCGCACATTTTCCGAACTTCCGCATCTGGTCCCGCGCGCAGCACGACATCGAGCGCATCACGCTCATCTGGCGCGAATGCCTCGCCCAGTACGGCGGCCCCTGGCTGTTTGGCGAAATCAGCATGGCCGACGCGATGTACGCGCCAGTCGTCATGCGGTTCCTGACCTATGACGTCAAGCTCGATCCGGAGATTGCCGAGTATTGCCTGCGCGTGCTTGAGCACCCGCACGTCGCCGAATGGATTGCCGGGGCGAAGGCTGAGCAGGCAGATATCGATGAGCTGGATATGGAGTTTTAGGCGGGCGAGGGCGCCGAAGGACCGGCGCGACGATGACCTGCCGATCAAATACCCGCCCCGCACCCGCGCGGATGGAACTAGCCCGCTGAATCCCAGAACCGCTGAGCACGGAACGGGCGAACATCCACAGCCGGTGTTTCGCCCATCATCATTTCCGCAATTAAGCGCCCGGTAATCGGACCCAACGTCAAGCCGTGGTGTGCATGGCCGAACGCGAACCACATGTTTGCGTGGTGCGGCGCCGGTCCGATGATCGGCAGCATGTCGGGCGTGCAGGGGCGTGCGCCCATCCAGGGTTCCGCATCCACACGTTCGGCCAGCGGAAAGAGCTTGCGGGCGACGGGCTCGACGGCATTGAGCTGCACGGGCGTCTTCGGAGCATCGCGGTGTGCGAGTTCCGCGCCCGTCGTCAGCCGGATGCCGCGTGCCATCGGTGCCAGCACATAACCGCCGTCCGCATCGAGCACGGGATGGTTCAACTGCGCACCTTGCGCGGGTGCGTAGTGCATGTGGTACCCGCGCTTGACGGCCAGCGGCAGGCTGTAGCCCAGGCGCGATGTCAATACATCCGCCCACGGCCCCGTCGCCACGACGACGTTGTCTGCGCGCAGCTCGCCTTCCTTGGTTTGCAACAGCCACGGGGCGTTGGGCGTCAGCGTGTTGGCATCGGCTTCAAACAGGCGGCCGCCGAGTTGCTTGAAATACGTTGCGTAGGCCGTGACCAGCGCGTTCGGGTCGCTCACGGAATCCGCTTCCGTATAACGCAGGCCGCCGAGCAGCGATGTGTCCAGATGCGGTTCAACGCTGCGCAGGCGCGCCGGGTCAAGCGCTTCAAAGGCGACGCCGTATTCGCGTTGCCAGCGCTCGACGTTGCGCGTTTCCTTGTCTTGCGTGGCGGCATTGCGGAAGACCTTGATCCAACCGCTGGGCCGGATCAGATGCATGGCGCCGGCGGCTTCGGCCAGCGCGCGGTGCTCGCTCACGCTGTGCGCGATCAGCGGCGCATACGCACGCGCAATCGCCGCGTGCCGCGTGGGGTGCGAGTTGCGCCAGTACTGCCACAGAAACGGCAGCAACCGCGGCAGGTCGCCGGGGTGGTAATGCACGTCCGCCGACGTGTTGCCCGCATAACGCAACAACGTCGACAGGTCGCGCGGAAACGCATACGGATACACACCCTCGCGCTGGATCAGCCCGGCATTGCCGAACGACGTCTCAAAGCCCGGCGCACGGCGGTCCACCAGCGCAACGGCGCGCCCGCGTTTCTGCAGATGCACCGCCACCGACACGCCGACAATGCCGGCGCCCAGCACAAGGGTGTCAAAGCGCATGGCGGCTGGCTCCTTAACCCTTGGCCAGCGCCGTGACGGCGATTTCCACATCGATGCCCGGGCGCATCAGGCCCGACTGCACGCAGGCGCGCGTGGGCGCGTGGCCGGCCGGCACCCACGCTTCCCACGCGGCGTTCAGCTCGGCGAAGTGCTTGGCGTCGGTCAGCCAGATGTTGGCGGAGATCAATCGCGTCTTGTCGACACCCGCTTCGGCCAGCAAGGCGTCGATGCGCGCGAGGATGTTGTTGGTCTGCTCGGTGATCGACTTGAAGTCGCTGTCGGGCACTTGGCCGGCCAGATGCACGATGCCGTTGGCGATCACGATCTGGCTCATGCGGGCGTTGGTGTGGAAGCGTTGGATGTCGGTCATGTCGATTCGGGTGTGGATAAAAAAAACCAAAGAAGCGTCGATGGTAGCGCTCCTGGGCGTCACTTGCGCAACGCCTGCCCCGCCAGCACATCCGGCACCGCCTTGCCATCGGCCACGGCCACCGTGCCGTTGACGAGCACCCACCGCACGCCCACGGGCGGCAGCCCAGGCCGTTCATAGCTGGCGCGGTCGGCGTAGGTGGCGGGGTCGAAGACGACCAGGTCGGCAAACTTGCCAGCCTGCACGGTGCCGCGGTCCTTGATGCCGAAGATTTCGGCCGTGCGGGCGCTGGCCTGGCGGATGGCAAACGGCAGCGTCATCACGTGCTTGCGCGTGACGTATTCGCCCACGCGGCGTGCGAAGGTGCCGGCTTCGCGCGGGTGTCCGGCAATGCCGTCGGAGCCGCCCACGACGAAGTCCTGCTTCATGAACGCTTCCAGGTCGGCATCGCTCATGTTGAACGACACGATGTTCGTGCCGCCGTGCTGGATCACGCTGATGGCCGCATCGACGGGGCTCACGCCGAGCTTCTTGCCCAGCGCCTCGAGCGACTGGCCGTTGTATTCGGGGTTGGCGGAGATCAGCACCTGCGCCGCCGGCCCGTTGCGCTGTTGCATGGCCTTTTCCATGTCGGTGGCAATGCGCGCGCGCGTGGCCGGGTCTTCCAGACGCTTGAGCAGCGCGTCGTTGCCGCCGTCACGCGCCCAACCCGGCACCAGCGCCGGAATGATGTGCGTGCTCGACGCCGTGTACGGATACTGGCTTGCCGATACGTTCATGCCGTTGGCCTGCGCCTGCCGAATCAGGCTGATGATCTCGGCGCTCTTGCCCCAAGAATCCACGCCCAGCGCCTTGATGTGCGAGATGTGGATCGGGATGCCGGACTGCTGGCCGATGTCCAACGCCTCCTTCACGGCGTTGACGAGGCCGGTGCGAAAGTTGCCCTCGTCGCGCAGGTGTGTGTCGTAGATGCCGCCACGCGCGGCCACGGTCTTGGCCAGCGCGACCACCTCGTCGGTTTTGGCGAACACGCCTGGCGTATAGACCAGGCCCGTCGACATGCCGAATGCGCCGTCGCGCATGCCGTCTTCCATCAGGGCTTGCATGGCCTTGAGTTCGTCGCCGGTCGGTGCGCGCGCCACGTCGCCCATCACGCGGTGGCGCACGGCGTTGTGGCCCACCAGCATGGCCACGTTGGTGCCGATGCGGTTGTCGTCCAGCGCCTTGAGCGTCGGCCCGATGCGGTCGAGATCCGGCCCGTCGCCTTCGAGCACGATGCCGTCGTTGCCGATCACCACCGTCGTCACGCCTTGCAGCAGGTACGGCAGGTTCTGGCGCCGGTCTTTGGAGATGAGGTTGTGATAGGCGTGCGTATGCGGATCGATAAAGCCCGGCGCCACCACCAGCCCGCGCGCGTCGAGCACCGTTTTTGCCGGCACGCCCGTGGCGGAGGGCTGCACCAGCACGATGCGGTCATTGCGGATGCCCACGTCGGCCACGAAGGGCGCGCCGCCACTGCCGTCGACCACCGTGCCGTTGCGGATGAGGATGTCGAGTGGTTCAGGCTCCGGCGCGGTACGGGCTGGGCCGGCAAGCGCCAGGCTCAGGGTGAGGGCGGACAGCAGGCACTGCGGCAGACGGTGTGGGCGCATATCGGCTTCCTGTGAGGTTGCAGCGAGTGTAAGGAGCCTCGTCGCACACATCGCATGCAAATGGTTCCGACCGGTATGCGCAGCGGACATGCGGGCCGTTGCCGGCCAATGCGCCCACATAAGGCGCCGATACAACACTCGGTGATTTCAACATCTGATTTAAGAACAACTAATCACCCGCAATCCCTTGCCGGCATTGGGCCTGGCAAGACATTGGCGACAATGTGCTGCCGCCCCCACTCTAGAGGGGGGCGCCCGCTTTGCCCCAATGACACAATCGCCGAAATTCAGAAATCCATGCTGCGCCGCGGCGCGGCGTGGCAGACCCGGATGAGGAGCTTCATGCAAGGAAGGTGGATTGCGATATCGGCGGCGCGTGCGCGGGCGCATCGGCTGTATGGCGTTCGCGGCTGGCTGGTGACGCTGCTGTGGCTGAACACGCTGCCGGCGCTGGTGGTGGTGCTGGCGATCGCCATGGTGCTGATATCGGGCGAGACGGGCGACGGCGCGGCGCGGTCGCTGCCGGCGCTGGCGGGGCTGGCGTTTCCGTTGGGGCTCGTGGTGGTGGCGTTCTTGCGTGTGCGCTGGTTTCCGTGGGTCTGGCTGGGATATTGCCTGCTGCAATTGGCCGCCACGCTGGGCATGAGCGGTGGGATCAAGGCGTGGGCCGCGCAGGCATCCGGTGCGACGTCGGCGGGATGGCCGCTTGCGCTGTTGCTCGCGGCGGAGGTGTTGGTGCCGATCGGGACGCTCGCGTATCTCGCCCGCTCGCGCCGCGTGCGCGTGACGTATCGGCACGAGGTGCGCGCGAGCGATCCGGCCGCCGCGCCTGCCGTGTTCGACAGGCTGAACCCGAACGAAACGCCGTCCGACGCCACCGACCACGCGCGCGAACGCGCTGCGCTGCGCCGCGTGACGCAGGAACTCAGTTCCGGCGTGCTCGACACGCAAACCTGGATGCACGTGATGCGCCATCACGCCGAGGCCACCGATGGGGCGCGCACCACGGCATATGTGCGGGCGCGCATGGCTGTGCTGTGTCCGCCGGCGCATGTGCATCCGCCGCTTGTACGCACACTCGCATCGGGTTTGGGCGCGCTGCTGGTCAGCCTGTTCGCGGCGGCTGCGTTGATGGCCGCAGTGATTGCGGTGGCGATGAGCGTGCCGGGCGATGCGACCGCGCTGCTTGAGTTGCTCGTTGCCGTGGCGCTGACGTTGAGCTGGCTGGCCGGGCTGTTTGTGGGCGCGCGCTTCCTGCGCGCCGTTGCCTGAGGCTTAACGGTTGGCCGTTGGCGGGGCCATTACGTGGTTCCAATCGCCGCCCACCGCCTTGACGAGGAACACGCTCGTCGTCATCTGCTGGCCGAGAATCTGCACCGCCGTGCGCTGGTTGTTCAACAGCGACTGCTGCGCGGTGATCACGTCCAACGACGTTGCCAAGCCGCCCTCATAGCGCGCGCTGGCAATGTCGTAGACCTTGCGGGCGCTTTCCACGGCGTGGCGCGCCTGGCTTGCGGCACGGTCCAGCGATTGCAGTCCGGCCAGACCATCTTCGACTTCCTGCAGCGCGCCCAGCACCGTCTGGCGGTAGTTGGCGATCGCACCTTGGTAGGCCGCGTTGGCAATGTCCACACGCGCCCGCGTGCGGCCGGCGTCAAACACCGTCTGGGCGATCTGCGTGCCGAACGACCACAGCAGCGTCGGCGCAGAAAATAGCAGGGCCAGATCGCGGCTTTCCCAACCGGCGCCGCCGTTGAGCATCACGCTCGGGAAGAACGCTGCGCGTGCCACGCCGACTTGCGCGTTGGCAGCGGCGGCCCCGCGTTCAGCGGCCGCCACGTCGGGGCGGCGTTCGATGACGTCGGACGGCAGCGCCACCGGAATCTGTGGCGCCGTGCCCTTGAGCGGGTTCGGGTCGAGATGGAACGCAGGCGCCGGTGTGCCGACCAATGTGGCCAGCGCGTGTTCGTACTGCGCGCGCTGCTTGGTCAGCAGTTCGGCCTGCGTGGCGGTGCTGTCGACCAGCGCCTGTTGCTGCGCCAGATCGAGCCCCGATGCCACGCCGTCCTGATGCCGTGAGGTGACGAAATCGAGCGCCTTGCGCTGCAGCGCCAGCCCTTCCTGCACCACGGCGATTTCCGCATCGGTCTCGCGCAGGTTGTACCAGGTGGTGGCGACCTGCGCGGCCAGCAGCAGGCGGAAGTTCTCGAGATTGGCGCCGGCCTGCGCTTCGCTTGCCGCCGCGTTGGCGACGGTGTTGCGCACGCGGCCGAACAGATCGGCTTCGTAACTTACGTCGGCGCGCACCACGAAATCGCTTTGCACGGTCGACATGGTGGGGCTGGTGTACGACGAAAGCGGCCGTTCCGACGAGGTGCGCGTGCGCGTGTCGTTGTTGGTGGCCGTGATGGTCGGCAGCAGGCTGGCGCGTGCCACGCGCGTCTGCGCCTGTGCCTGCTCCAGGTTCGACAGCGCAACCTTGAGCGATTGGTTTTCCTGCAGCGCCTTTGTGATCAGCCTGTCGAGCTGTGGATCGTTGAAGCGCTGCCACCACGGGCCTTTGGGCGTTGCATCGGCGGGTTGCGCGGCGCGCCACGGTGCTTCGGTCTGCCAGTGCGCCGGCACGTCCATGGCGGGGCGCTCGTACGTCGGTGCCAGCGAACAGCCGGCCAGCGAGACGAGCAGCCAAGCCGCCAGCGCGGCAGAGCGCAACCGCGGTCGACCCATCATGATGCGCGCGGCGCCGATGCCGCCGATGCCGCCGGTGCCGAAGCGGGCGCGGGCGTGACGATGGTCACCGCCTCGCCTTGCTCGATGGAATCCGCCGGGTTGAGGATCAGCGCGTCGTTGGGCTTGAGGCCCGAGACGATCTCCACCGTGCGGCCGTAGTCGCGCCCGATGGTGACGGGGCGCAGGTCGACGCGGCCGTTTTCTGCGATGGCGATGCGCGGGCCTTCCTTGCGGAAAAGCAGCGTGTTCGTCGGCACGAGGTAGGTGCCCTGTGCGCTGGCGCTCGCGCTCGCACTATCGCCGGACGATTTGCCCTTGATGGCGACCTGCACGTACGCACCCGGCAGCAGGCGGCCGTCCTTGTTGGGCAGCTGCACTTCCACCTGCATGGTGCGGGTCGTGGCGTCGATGGCGCCCGAGGCGCGTGCGATGGTGCCGTGGAAGGTCTGGCCGGGCAGCTCCGACAGCGTGACGGCCACGTCCTGCCCAACCTTCACCTGCTGCGAATACGCCTGCGGCACATACAGGTAGATGCGTAGCGGATCGGTCTGCGCCAGCGTGAACAGCTCGCGGTTGGCGCCCGCGTTGCCGGCATTGACGAGCGTGCCGACATCGACATTGCGCTTGGTCACCACACCCGCAAACGGTGCCACCACGCGGCGGAAGCCTTGCAGCTCCTGCAGGCGGCGCACGTTGGCTTCGGCGGCGGCCAGGTCGGCCTGGGCCTGGTTGGCGGCGCTGGTGCGCTCGTCCAGTTCCTGTTGCGAGACGGCGTCTTTCTGGCGCAGGTTCTGCCAGCGCGTGAGCGACGTCTGCGCCAGCGCCTTGCGTGCGGCGGCCTGGTTGCGTGTGGCTTGTGCCTGGTTCAGTTCCTGGTCGACTTCGGGCGTGTCGAGCAGCGCCAGCACTTCGCCCTTGTCCACATGGGCGCCGATGTCCTTGAACCAGCGCAGCACGTAGCCGCTGGTGCGGGCATAGATGGGCGATTCAACGTAGCCCTGCAGCGTGCCCGGCAGCGTCAGCTCGCGGCTGGCGTTGGCCGGTTTGGGTGCAGTGGTGGTGACGTAGCGGCTGGTCTGCGCGCTCACCTGACGCTCCAGCGCATGCGCGTTGTAGTAGCGGCTGACCAGCGTGCGCCCAGCGCCCAGCGCCAGCAGAACCACCACGACGATCACGACCCAGCGTGCACGGCGCATGGCCGGCGCGCGGTCCACCTGTTCGATCGGGTCGACGGTGACGACGTGGTGCGGCGGGCCGTCCGCTGGATGCCCGGAATGCGCCCCAGGATGGGCACTGGATGTTTGCTCAGACATGTCCTTCGCTTCCCCGCAAATCGTCACTACGCCGGGCGGCGCGCCGCTGCAATCTGTTGTGCACGCTGGCAAACACCACCGGAACAAAGAAAAGGGTCGAGACGGTCGCGAACAGCAGACCGCCGATCACCGCGCGCCCCAGCGGCGCGTTCTGCTCTGCGCCCTCGCCGAGGCCCAACGCCATGGGCACCATGCCGATGATCATCGCCAGCGCCGTCATCAGCACCGGACGCAGGCGGGTGGCGCCGGCTTCGAGCGCCGCCTGCACCGGCGCAATGCCTTCTGCCAATCGCTCGCGCGCGAACGAAATCAACAGAATCGAGTTGGCGGTCGCCACGCCCATCGTCATGATCGCCCCCGTGAGCGACGGCACCGACAGCGTCGTTCCCGTCAGGAACAGCATCCACGCAATGCCGGCCAGCGCGGCGGGCAGGGCGGTCACGATGATGAGCGGGTCGATCCACGACTGGAAGTTCACCACGATCAGCAGGTACACCAGCACGATGGCCATGACGAGCCCGACGCCCAGGCCAAGGAACGACGATTCCATCGTGTTGACCTGACCGCGCACGGTGACCTGCGCGCCGCGTGGCAGCTTCGGGCGGATGTCGTCGACGGCCTTCTGCACTTCCTTGGCGACGGCGCCCAGGTCGCGGCCCTGCACGGCAGCATAGACGTCCACCACCGGCGTGATGTCGTAGTGCGACACCACTTGCGGCTGCACCGCGGGGCTCACCTGCACGAGGTTGCCCAGCAACTGCGGCCCGCCTGCCTGTGCAGCGCCACCGCGCGAGCTTGCCACCGGCGTGCGCAGCAGTGCTTCGAGCGAATCGACGCGGTACTGCGGGCTGGTGACGGCCACCTGGTACACCACACCGTTGATCGGGTTGAGCCAGAACGTGGGCGAGGTCTGGAAGCTTGAGCTGAGCGACACCAGCAGGTTCTGCGCCACGTCGCGCCCTTCCAGGCCGACCTGCTGGATGCGCGTGCGATCCATGTTCAAGGCGAGCGTGGGCTGGTCGAAACGCTGGTGCACATGCGTATCCACCGCGCCAGGAATCTGCTTGATGCGGTTGGCCAGAATGCCCGCAAGCTGCTGGTTGGTCGCCACGTCGGCGCCGGAGAACTGCACGTCGATGGCCGACGGCAAACCAAAGTTCAGGATCTGGCTGACGATGTCTGCAGGCTGGAAGGCGAATTCCACACCGGGGAAGCGTTTCGGCAGTTCCTCGCGCAGGCGGCGGATGTATTCCGCGCTGGGTTTGCGCTCGCCCTCGTGCAGGGCGATGAGGATTTCACCGTCGAGCGTGCCGATGGTGCCCGCGTTGCTGTAAGACAGGTTGATCCCCGAGTTCGGCACGCCCAGGTTGTCGAGGATGGTCGACAGCTCCTGCTTGGGAATGATCTCGCGGATAGCGGTTTCCACTTCGTCGGCCAGCCGTGCGGTTTCTTCAATCCGCAGGCCCGACGGCGCGCGCATGTGCAGGCGGATCTGGCCGGCATCCACATCGGGGAAGAAGTCGCGCCCGAGCACGAGGTACAGGGCGCACGACGCCACGCAGAAGCCCAGGAACGACAGTGCGAACACGCGGCGGTATTCCAGCAGGCCGCCGAGGATGGCGGCGTAGTTGCCGCGCATGTGTTCGAACTGCGTGTTGAATGCCCGGTAGAGGCGGCCGAAGGTGCTCGGTTTTGCGTCGGCTTTCCGGGCGTCTTGCGTGTGGCCGGTCATGAGCATCATCACCAGCGTCGGCACCAGCGTGCGCGAAAGCACGTATGAAGCCAGCATCGCAAAGATCACCGCTTCGGCCATCGGCACGAACAGGTAGCGCGCCACGCCCGTGAGGAAGAACATCGGCACGAAGACGATGCAGATGCAGAGGGTCGACACGAAGGCCGGCACGGCGATCTCGGCGGCGCCGTCGAGGATCGCGGTGATCGGCTCCTTGCCTTCGTGCAGGTGGCGCTCGATGTTCTCGATGGTGACGGTGGCGTCGTCCACGAGAATCCCGACCGCCAGCGCCAGGCCGCCCAGCGTCATCAGGTTGATGGTCTCGCCGATCAGGTGCAGCACGATGATCGACGACAGGATCGACAGCGGAATCGACACCGCAATGATGGCCGTGCTGCGCCAGTTGCCCAGGAACAGCAGGATCATCGCGGCCGTCAGGCATGCGGCGATCAGCGCCTCGCGGATCACGCCTTCAATGGCCGCCTTCACGAACAGCGACTGGTCGAACAGCGGCGTGATCTTCAGGTCTTGCGGCAACACGGCGGCCGCGGCCGGCAGGAGCTTGTAGATGTTGTTGACGATATCGAGCGTCGATGCGCCGCCGTTCTTCAGGATGGAGAGCAGCACGCCGCGCTGGCCGTCCTGACGCACCACATTCGTCTGCGGCGAGAAGCCGTCGCGCACATTGGCCACGTCACCCAGATAGAGCGTGGCGCCGTTGCTCGTCTTGACCGGAATCGCATTGAGCGCGGCGATGCTGCCCGGCGTGCCGTTAAGCGTGACGCCGTATTCGGTGGCGTCGATCTTTTGCGTGCCGGCCGGCAGGATCAGGTTCTGCGCGCCCACGGCGTTGACGATATCCACGGGCGTCAGGCCCTGGGCCAGCAGCTTCTGCGTGTCGAGGTCGACCGTGATCTGCCGGCTCTTGCCGCCATACGGGAACGGCACGGCAATGCCCGGCACCGTGATCAGGCGCGGGCGCAGGAAGTTCACCGCCGCATCGTTGAGTTCCTGCTCCGACAGCGTGTTGCTCGACAGGCCCAGTTGCAGGATCGGAATGCTCGACGCCGAATACTTGATCACCAGTGGCGGCGTGGTGCCGGGCGGCAACTGCCGCACCTGCGCCTGCGTGCTCGCCACGATCTGCGCGAGTGCGGTCTGGATGTTGGCGTTGGGCTGGAAGAAGACCTTGATGATCGACACGCCGCCCAACGATTGCGACTCGATGTGCTCGATGTCGTTGACGGTGGTCGTCAGGCTGCGCTCCGTGACCGACACGATGCGGTCGGCCATCTCCTTGGCAGGCAGCCCGTTGTAGTTCCAGATGATGCTGGCGACCGGAATGTCGATTTCCGGAAAGATGTCCGTCGGCGTACGCATGAGCGTAAACGGCGTCGCCAGCAGGATCAGCAGGGCGAGGACGATGAACGTCAGCGGCCTTCGCAGCGCGAGTTGGACAATCCACATGGAGGCGTTTCAGAACCGCGGTGCGTTGATGGAGGGCGACGGTTGTTCGATCCGGCCCGACAGGCAGGGACCAACCATTCTAGCGCCGGGGGCCGCCGATCAATATGTCGCTTTGATCTGACTTTATTACATTGCATAACGGCAACTGCCGTGGCAACTGAAGGGCCCCGCTCAGCGCAGATTGCGCCCGCATTGCAGCAGCAGATCGTGCAGCAATGCCGCGTGCGCGGCGTCGATTCCCTGCAGCATTTCCTGCTCGAGCCGGCTGACGGCCTCGTCGCACAGCGCCAGCAAGGCGAGCGCTTCGTCGGTCAACCCGAGCATGACGATGCGTCCGTGCGTTGGGTCGGGCGTGCGCGTCACCCAGCCGCGCGCTTCCATCGCCTTCACCACTTCATTGGCCGACTGCGGCGACATGAACGAGCGCTCCGCCAGTTGCGCGTTCGACAGGCTGCCGCGCGCGTGCAGCACGGACAGCGCCGTGAATTGCGGCACCGTCAGCCCGTGCGGGGCGAGCGCCTCACCCAGGCGGCGCTTGACGATGCGGTCGGTGCGGCCGATCAGGTAGGGCAGTCGTGCAGACGTTGCGGGTGCGCCGTCTTGTGCGGGCTGAGGTGTGTTGCGTTTGGTTCGTGTGGCCGCCATGGATGTGAGTGGGTGTGCACCTATGCAGATGCGCACATTCTGCTACGTGTCGTTCGGATCAGGGTTTACGGCAATGATAATCTCCTTGTTATATCAGGCTACCTGATATTAAATTGGCACCAAGCTGAGACGCGCCGCACACAAGACGGCGGGCGTCTCAAGCAGCCGACAGATCAAGGAGACGGAAATGGCTGATTACCAAGGGCGCTGGCAAACCGTGGACGTAAAGGTGGACCAGGGCATTGCATGGGTGACGTTCAACCGCCCCGAGAAGCGCAATGCCATGAGCCCGACGCTCAACTCGGACATGATCCAGGTGCTCGAAGCGCTGGAGCTGGATGCCGATGCCAAGGTGCTGGTACTGACCGGCGCAGGCGATGCGTGGACGGCCGGCATGGATTTGAAGGAGTACTTCCGCGAAGTCGACGCCGGCTCGGAAATCCTGCAGGAGAAGATCCGGCGCGATGCCTGTCAGTGGCAATGGAAGCTGCTGCGCATGTATGCCAAGCCGACCATCGCGATGGTCAACGGCTGGTGCTTCGGCGGCGGGTTCTCGCCGCTGGTGGCGTGCGATCTGGCGATTGCGGCGGACGAGGCCACCTTCGGCCTGTCGGAAATCAACTGGGGCATTCCGCCGGGCAACCTCGTCAGCAAGGCGATGGCCGATACCGTGGGCCACCGCCAGGCGCTCTACTACATCATGACCGGCGAGACCTTCACCGGTCAGCAGGCCGCCGCCATGGGCCTCGTCAACGAGAGCGTGCCGCGTGCCCACTTGCGTGCGCGCACCGTGGCACTGGCCGAGAAGCTGCTGGAGAAGAACCCCGTGGTGCTGCGCGCCGCCAAGCACGGCTTCAAGCGCAGCCGCGAGCTGACGTGGGAGCAGAACGAGGATTATCTGTACGCCAAGCTCGACCAGGCCACGCTGCGCGATCCGGAGGGCGGCCGCGAGCAGGGCCTCAAGCAGTTCCTGGACGACAAGTCGATCAAGCCGGGCCTGCAAGCCTACAAGCGCGCCTGATCTGGCCCGCTCACGCCAACGCCCCCGGAGACGAACCCATGCCTGAGGTGACTCAGCTTGTGACCCTGCTGATCGGCGGTGAAAGCCGGCCAGCTGCCAACGGTGCCACCTTCGAGCGCCGCAACCCCGTCAACGACGCGGTCGCATCGCGCGCGGCGGCGGCCACGCTGGAAGATGCCGACGCCGCCGTGCAGGCTGCTGCCGATGCGTTCCCCGCGTGGGCGGCCTTGGCCCCGGGCGAGCGCCGCAAGCGGCTGCTTAAGGCCGCCGACCTGATGGACCAGCACACCGACGCCTTCATCCGCGCCGGCGCGGCGGAGACCGGCGCCAGCGCCAACTGGATCGGCTTCAACGTCATGCTGGCGGCCAACATGCTGCGCGAAGCCGCCTCCATGACCACGCAGATCGACGGCAGCGTGATCCCCTCGGATGTACCGGGCAACGTTGCGATGGCCGTGCGCCAGCCCTGCGGTGTGGTGCTCGGCATTGCACCGTGGAATGCGCCGGTGATCCTGGGCACGCGCGCGCTGGCAATGCCGCTGGCATGCGGCAACACGGTCGTGCTCAAGGCGTCGGAACTGTGTCCCGGCGTGCATCGGCTGATCGGCACCGTGCTGCAGGAGGCGGGCCTGGGCGATGGCGTGGTGAACGTGGTGACCAACGCGCCGGCGGACGCCGCCCAGGTGGTGGAGCGCCTGATCGCGCATCCGGCCGTGCGCCGCGTGAACTTCACGGGCTCGACGCATGTGGGGCGCATCATTGCGCAGCACGCGGCGCGGCACCTGAAGCCTGCGCTGCTGGAGCTGGGCGGCAAGGCGCCGGTGCTGGTGCTGGACGATGCCGACCTCGATGCCGCGGTGGACGCGATTGCGTTTGGCGCATTCTTCAACCAGGGGCAGATCTGCATGTCGACCGAACGCGTGATCGTCGAACGCAAGATTGCCGATGCCCTCGTCGACAAGCTGGCCGCCAAGGCGCGCACGCTGCGCGCAGGTGACCCGACTGACGCGACCGCGCAACTGGGCGCGATGGTGAGCGTAGATGCGGCCCGGCGCGTGCAGGCGCTGGTGGAAGACGCCCGCGCGCACGGCGCTGCGCTGCCCGTCGGCTTGCACATGGATGGCGCCATCGTGCAGCCGGCCATCGTGGATGGCGTGACGCCGGCCATGCGGCTGTACAACGAGGAATCGTTCGGCCCCGTGGTGACGGTGGCGCGCGTGGATGGCGATGAAGAGGCGATCCGCCTGGCCAATGACAGCGAATACGGCTTGTCGGCCGCCGTGTTCAGCCGGGATGTGTCGCGCGCCATGCGGGTCGCGCAGCGTATCGAATCGGGCATTTGCCACATCAACGGCCCCACCGTGCACGACGAGGCGCAGATGCCGTTTGGCGGCGTGAAGAGCAGCGGCTACGGCCGGTTTGGCGGCAAGGCGTCGATTGCCGAATTTACCGAGCTGCGCTGGATCACCTTGCAGAATACGCCGCGCCACTATCCGATTTAACCGATCTGAAGTTCGGCAGCCGCCCACCACAACCATAAAACGGGCGGCGCATTCAGGAGACAAGACGTGAATCACGTCGAAATGCAGGCTCAGGGCCCGCAGGTTCAAACCGGGCATCACACGCCGCCCCCGGCAGGTGTGCCCGATCACCCCTACAGGCAGGTTGCCGTGAGCGATGCGCCTGCGCGTTGCGAGATGGACGCGCGCGACCGCGGTGTCTGGCACGTGCGCAATACCGAAGCGCTTGCCGAGCATCCGGCGCGCATGACCGACTGCCTGGTCGCGGGCGCGCAGCGCCACCCCGATCGCGTGCTGGCGGCACGTCGGGGGCCGGACGGCGCATGGATCAAGCTGACCTATCGCGAGATGCTGGAGCGCGCACGCGCCATCGGCCAGGCGCTGCTGGATCGCGGCGTCTCCACCGAGCGCCCGCTGGCGATCCTGTCCGGCAACGATCTTGAGCACTTGCAGCTGGCGCTGGGCGCCATGTGGGCGGGTGTGCCGTACGCGCCGGTGTCGCCGCCGTATGCATTGGTGTCGACGGATTTCGGCAAGCTGCGCCACGTGTTTGACGTGCTCACGCCGGGGCTCGTCTATGCCGCCGATGGCGCGGCCTTTGCCAACGCCATCAGCGCGGTGGTGCCGCCCGGCGTGGAAGTCATCACGCGCGACGGCGTATTGCCCGGGCGCAGCGCCACCGCCTTCGACACGCTGCTGCACACCCCCGTGACCACGGCAGACGCCGCGCAGGCCGCAACCGGCCCTGATACGCTGGTCAAGGTGCTGTTCACCTCCGGCTCGACGCGCGCGCCCAAGGCCGTGCCGACCACGCACCGCATGCTGTGCAGCAACCAGCAGATGCTGCGCCAGACGATTCCCGAATTCGCCAAGGAGCCGCCGGTGCTGGTGGATTGGCTGCCGTGGAACCACACGTTCGGCGGCAGCCACAACGTCGGCATCGTGCTCTACAACGGCGGCACGCTTTACATCGACGACGGCCGTCCCGTGCCCGGCAAATTCGACGAGACCCTGCGCAACCTGCACGAGATCGCACCCACCGCGTATTTCAACGTGCCCAAGGGGTGGGAAGAACTCGCGCTGGCGCTGGAGCGGGACCCGGCGCTGCGCGAGACCTTCTTCTCCCGCGTGAAGCTCTACTTCTTTGGCGGTGCGGGCTTGTCGCAAGAAGCCTGGGACCGGCTGGAGCGCGTGACCGGCCAGCACTGCGGCGAACGCATCCGCATCATGGCCGGCCTGGGCATGACCGAGACGTCGCCGTGCTGCTTGTTCACGACCCGGCCGATCATGCGTTCGGGCTATGTCGGCACGCCAGCGCCGGGCTGCGAACTCAAGCTCGTGCCCGTGGGCGACAAGCTGGAGGCGCGCTTTCGCGGGCCGCACGTCATGCGTGGCTACTGGCGCCTGGGCGAAGAGCCTGGCGCACCGGTCTTCGATGAAGACGGCTACTACTGCAGCGGTGACGCGCTGCGTTTCTACGACGCGGACCACCCCGAAAAAGGCCTCGTCTTCGATGGCCGCATCGCGGAGGACTTCAAGCTCAGCTCCGGCACGTTCGTCAGCGTGGGCCCGTTGCGTGCGCGTGTGATCGCCGCGGGCGCGCCGTATGTGCAGGACGTGGTGATTGCCGGCATGAACCGTGACGACATCGGCTTGCTGGTGTTCCCGCAGATGGAGCGATGCCGGCGGCTATCGGGCCTGCCGCAAAGCGCAAGCGCAGCCGAAGTGCTGGCCGCCCCTGCCGTGCGCGCCGCATTTGCCGCACTGCTGCAAGAACTGAACGCCACGGCCACCGGCAGCGCGACGCGCGTGGCGCGGCTGCTGTTGCTCGACGTGCCGCCATCGCTTGACCGCGGCGAGATCACCGACAAGGGCACGCTCAACCAGCGCGCCGTGCTGGCCCACCGTGCCGAGCAGGTCGACACGCTGTATCGCGATGGCGATCCCGCGGTGATTCGCGCGGGCTGATTCCAACGCAGCACGACACCCAACCGGCAAAGACCGGTTCATCCACCCAGGAGGAGACTCATGAAGACCGTCATGTCACGGGGCATGGCGCTGGCCGCGCTCGCCCTCGCGCTGAGCTGCGCCGGCTGCAGCGACGACAGCACAGGCGACGCACCGTCGTCGCAAGCATCGCAGCTGCCGCAGCTTTCGCCTGCCACGGGTTTGAATCTCGCCAGCGCATGCGAGAGCTTTGCCGGCAAGCTGAGTTTTGCCAACACCAGCATCACCGCCATCTCGACCGTGGCCGCCGGCACGTTGAGCGTGGGCGGCAACGCCGTGCCCGAGCACTGCCTGATTACCGGCACCATGAACACGCGCGTGAGCCCGGTGGACGGCAAGACGTACGCCATCGGTTTCGAGATGCGTCTGCCCAAGGCATGGAACGGTCGCTTCTACTACCAGGCCAACGGCGGGCTGGATGGCGCGGTGGCCACGGCGCTGGGCGCGTTGGGCGGTGGTCCGGTCAGCAGTGCGCTCGGCTCCGGGTTTGCCGTCATCAGTTCGGATGCCGGGCATAACGGCAGCCAGGTGCCGCTGTTCGGGCGCGACCCGCAGGCCCGCCTCGATTACGGCTACAACGCCGTTGCCACGCTCACGCCGATGGCCAAGTCGATGATCGCGCAGGTGTACGGCAAGGCGCCGGACCGCAGCTACTTTGGCGGGTGCTCCAACGGCGGGCGCCATGCGATGGTGGCCGCCGCACGTTCGGCCAATGCGTATGACGGCATCGTGGCCGGCGACCCGGGCTTCCATCTACCCAAGGCGGCCATCAACGAGGTGTACAGCGCCCAGCAACTGGCGACGGTGGCGACCGCCAACACCAGCGCGGGCTTTCCAGACATCACCACGTCCCTGAGCGCCGCGGAGCGCGCCATGGTCGCCAGCCACGTGCTCGCCAAGTGCGACGCATTGGATGGCACGACCGACGGCATGATCAACAACCTCAAGGCGTGCCAGACCGCCTTCAGCCTCGCCAACGATGTCCCGACCTGCACCGGCGCCCGTGACGGCACCTGCCTGACCGCCGCGCAGAAAACCGTGATGGCGAACCTGTTTGCCGGCGCGCGCAACAGCGCAGGGCAGGCGTTGTACTCGGGCTTTTCGTTTGACGCCGGCATCAGCGGCAGCAACTGGGCGGCGTGGAAGCAAGGCAACTCGATCCAGCTGGATCCTGCAGCGCTGGCGTTCGTGTTTACGACCACGCCGCAGCCGGCGTCGGCCATCACGTCACTCACCGCGTATGGCTTGGCGTTCAACATGGACACCGACGCGCCGAAGATCTTCGCCACAGACGCCACGTACACCGAATCGGCGTGGTCGTTCATGACGCCGCCGGATGAGACCAACCTCGGCACGCTCAAGGGGCGCGGCGCCAAGCTGATGGTCTATCACGGCACGAGCGACCCGGTGTTCTCGTCCGACGACACGACCGACTGGTACCAGCGCCTGGCCGCAGCCAACGGCGGCGATGCCAGCAACTTCGCGCGCTTCTATCCGGTGCCCGGCATGAATCACTGCGCGGGTGGGCCGACCGCCGACCAGTTCGACATGCTCACGCCGCTGGTGGCCTGGGTGGAACGCGGCGTGACGCCCGACAGCGTGGTCGCCACCGCACGCGGCCCCGCCAACGCCGTGCCGAATGCCGAAGTGCCCAGCGACTGGAATGCCGCCGGCCACGACCGCACGCGCCCGCTGTGCGCCTACCCCAAGAACGCGCGCTACACGGGCACCGGCAGCATCAACGACGCCTCGAGCTTCAGTTGCCAATAACGGCCGGCCAACATCCGGAAGGAGACGCCATGCAAACCACCACCACGACGTTGAGCCGGGAGACCGTTGGCCCCGGCGTCGCCATGACGCTCGGGCTGTGCTTCATCGTTGCACTGCTTGAGGGGCTCGATCTGCAATCCATCGGCGTGGCTGCGCCGCGCATGGCGCGCGAGTTCGGCCTGTCGGTCGGGCAGATGGGCCTGGCCTTCAGCGCCGGCACGTTCGGCCTGTTGCCGGGCGCCATGCTGGGCGGCCGGCTGGCCGATCGCATCGGCCGCAAGCGCGTGCTGATCCTGGCGACGGCGCTGTTCGGCATCTTTTCGATCGCCACCGCGCACGTGTGGGATTTCAACAGCCTGTTGGCGATCCGCGTGGCCACCGGCATCGGCCTGGGGGCCGCCATGCCCAACCTCATCGCGCTGTGTGCCGAAGCGGTACCCGCGCGCCTGCGCAACACCGCCGTGAGCGTCATGTATTGCGGCATCCCGTTTGGGGGCGCCATCGCCGCGGTGGTCGGCATGTTGAGCGCCGGCGATGCCGGCTGGCGCCACATCTTCTACGTGGGCGGCTTCGGCCCGCTGGTGGTGGTGCCGCTGCTGCTGACGCTGCAGGAATCGCGCCGGTTCGACAGCGCGCAGCGCGGCGCCATCCAGCCGCCGCCGGTGTCTTGGGCGCTGTTTGGCGAGCGCCGCATGGCGGCCACGCTGTTCCTGTGGGTCAGCTATTTCTTCACGCTGATCGTGCTGTATTTCCTGCTCAACTGGCTGCCCTCCCTGATGGCCGCACAGGGGCTGAGCCGGCCGCAGGTTGGCATGGCGCAGATCCTGTTCAACATCGGCGGCGGTGCGGGCGCGCTGGGCATTGGCATGCTGATGGACGCGGCGCGCCCGCGCTGGGTGGTGTCGGGCATGTATGTCGGCATCATCGCGGCGTTGTCGTTGCTGGCTGCGGCGGGCGGCATGGCATCGATGTCGGCCGGCGCCTTCATGGCGGGGCTGTTCGTGATCGGCGCGCAGTCGGTGCTGTATGCGCTGGCGGCGGCGTACTACCCGACCGTGGTGCGCGGCACCGGCGTGGGCGCTGCGGTGGCGGTGGGCCGGTTGGGCTCGATCGCCGGGCCGCTGCTGGCCGGTCAACTGCTGGCGATGGGGCAGCATGCCACCACCATCATCGGCGCCAGCATCCCGGTCACCATCATCGCGGCGCTCGCTGCGCTGCTGCTGCTCAAGCGGCCGCGCGTGCAGGACTGACACAGCGGTTCTGTTTTTCGCGCCGTCCGGCCGGATGGCGCCTTCCACATCCACATATTCCAAACTGCCGGCCCGCCAGACATTGGGGGGCGGGACCGGCTCGACCCTAGGAGGGGCCCCACATGCAAACCACCAACTTGCGTACGCACTGTCTCGTGCTGGCTGCTGCCACGTGCGCGCTCGCCAGCGGCGCGGCCAATGCGCAGAGCGTCACGCTCTACGGCCTGATCGATACCGGCATCGAATACGTAAGCCATGCCAATACCAATGGCAACGGCCTCACGCGCATTCCGTCGGTCACGGGCACGCTGCCCTCGCGCTGGGGCCTGCGCGGCGCTGAAGACCTGGGCAACGGCATGAAGGCCGTGTTCACGCTGGAAAGCGGCTTCAACACCGACACCGGCACTTCCGGCCAGGGCGGCCGCCTGTTCGGCCGGCAGGCGTGGGTCGGCCTAGCCAGCCACTACGGCACCGTCACGCTGGGCCGGCAGTACAGCATGGTGTTTCTGTCGCTGGCCGATGCAGACATCCTCGGCCCCAGCCAGTACGCCATCGGCTCACTCGATGCCTACATTCCAAACGCGCGCACGGACAACACCATCGCCTACAAAGGCACCTTCAGCGGCCTGACGGTCGGCGCCACATATTCGTTCGGGCGTGACGCGGCGGGCGGTGTGCCGGCCTCCGGCACCTGCGCGGGCGAGGTGGCGGGCAATGCATCGGCGTGCCGTGCCATGTCGGCCATGGTGAAGTACGACGCGGCCACCTTTGGCGTGGCCGGCGCTTATGATGAGCAGCGCGGCGGCACTGGCGCCACCGCATCGTTCTTCAACGGCAGCGCGCCCATTGCGCTCACCGATGCGGGCGACAAAGACCGCCGCATCGTCGCCAATGGCTATGTGAAACTCGGCAACGCCAAGCTCGGCGTGGGCTGGATCGGTCGCCACGTGCAAGCCGTTGCCGGCGACGTCCGTTCCAACCTCTACTTCGTCAACGGTAGCTATCCGCTCACGGGTGCGCTCACGCTCGATGCGGGCCTGATCCGCCTGGTCAATGCCGACCGGAGCCGCAGCGCGACCATGGCCGTGCTGCGCGGCGTCTATGCGCTATCCAAGCGCACGGCGCTGTACGCGCAGACCGGCTATCTGTGGAACAGCGCCAACGCGCAGTATTCCGTCAGCGGTGGCGGCGGTGGAACCACGCCGGGCAAGGGCGTGAACCAGCTCGGCGCGATGGTGGGGATGCGGACGGCGTTTTGATGCGGCCGGGGGGCGGCACCGTCACCCGTTGACGATCTCGCCCCCATTCGGATGCAGCGTCTGCCCCGTCATGTAGCTCGCATCGGCAGACGCCAGAAAGATGTAGCACGGCGCAACCTCATCCGGCTGGCCGGCCCGGCCCAGCGGCTCGTTGCTGCCGAATTTGGCGACGTGCTCGGCGTCGAAGGTAGACGGGATCAGCGGTGTCCAGATCGGCCCCGGCGCCACGGCATTCACCAGGATGCCCTTGTCCGCCACCTGCTGCGCCAGCGAGCGCGTGAACGCCACGATCGCCCCCTTGGTGGCGGCGTAGTCCACCAGGTGGCCGCTGCCGCGAAACGCCGTCACTGACGTCGTCGTGATGATGCGCGCGCCTTCATGCAGGTGCGGCAGCGCGGCCCGGATCAAATAGAACATCGCAAAGACGTTCGTGCGGAACGTCCGTTCCAGCTGCGCCGCATCGATGTCGGCCAGGCTTTGCTGCGGGTGCTGTTCTGCTGCGTTGCTCACCACGATGTCGATCTTTCCAAACGTGGCGACCGCCTGCGTGACGACCGCGCGGGCGTGGGCCTCGTCGCCCAGGTCGCCGGCAATGGCTTCGCAGCGGCGGCCGGTCGCGCGGAGGAGGCGGCAGGTCTGGTTGGCGTCGTCGTGTTCGTCCAGGTACGCGATCAGCACATCGGCGCCTTCCTTGGCAAAGCCGATGGCGACCGCGCGGCCGATGCCGCTGTCGCCGCCGGTGACGATGGCAACCTTGTCTGTGAGCTTGCCGCTGCCGACGTAATTTTCCATCTCGGATTGCGGGCGGGGCGTCATGTTGCCTTCGGCGCCGGGCTGGCGGTCTTGGTGCTGTGGCGGTTGCTGTTGGGGCTGGTCGGGCATGGTCGGCTCGCTATGGAAGGGTGGAGATACCGGCTTTCAGCACGCGCCATGCCATTGCGCGCGAATGTGATGCGAGAGCGAAATCTCAGGTGCATGCCCGGAGGCACGCGGCTTGCTCCGTGGTGGAAAACACTTCACATCACCACGGGAGGCGCCATGGACACGCTGCTGTTCCTCTTTGGCGAAGGCAAGGATCTCAACCCGCTGCAAACCGCGATGCGCGCGGTGGTGGTGTTCGCCATCGGGCTGGCGCTGGTTCGCCTCTCTGGCCGACGCTCGTTCGGGCAGCGTGCACCGTTCGACTTTGTGGTTGCCGTGTTGCTCGGGGCGACGTTGAGCCGCGCGATTGTCGGCGCGTCGCCGTTTGTAGCAACGATATCGGCCTCACTCGCGCTGGTGGCCGTGCACCGTCTGCTTGGGTGGGCGTGCGTGCGGCTGCCTCAGCTCGAACGGCTCATCGCGGGCCGCCAACGCGAGGTCTATCGCGAAGGCCGTTTCAACCAGGGCGAGATGGATGCGGCACTCATTACCGTGGGCGATGTGCACGAGAGCGTGCGCCAGACCTTGGGCTCGCGCACGCTGGACGATGTGGAGGCCGCCATCCTGGAGCGCAACGGACAGGTCAGCCTGATCCGCAAGCGCCGCTGATTTTTCACACCTGCATACCACTGCGGAGCCAACCATGCGAGACAAGCAACAGAAGGAAAACCGGGACGCCGAACAGCGTCAGGCCGATTGGGAACAGGCCGAGTCGCACCGCAAACCGGACGACCGGCCCGCCAATGCGGAAGCGGGCCGCACCGGCAGCACGGCACCCAAGCCGCAAAGCCAGCACGACACGCTGCGCCGCATGCGCCAGGGCGAAGTGCCGCCCGGCATCACCCGCGACAAGCTGCACGACCCAGGCGAGCAGACGCCCGACGCGCCGCCCACCGACAACCGCAGCTGAGCCCAGCGTGCCCGCAGCAGACGACACCCCGTGGTACCGCCGGCTGGGGCCCGGCTTCATCACCGGCGCCGCGGACGACGATCCGAGCGGCATCGCCACGTACGCGCAGGCCGGGGCACAGGTCGGCACGGCCATGCTGTGGACGCTGTTGCTCACGCTGCCCCTGATGATCGCCATCCAGCTCGTCAGTGCGCGGCTGGGGCGGGTGTCCGGGCAGGGCGTGGTCGCCAACATCCGGCGGCATCATTCGCCGTGGCTGGCGTATGCGTTCGTGGCGCTGGTCACGGTGGCCAACGTCATCAATGTCGGTGCCGACATTGCAGCCATGGGCGACAGCGTGCGGCTGCTCGTGGGCGGTGCCACGGCGTGGTACGCCTGCCTGTTTGCGGTGGTGACGCTCGTGCTGCAAATCTGGATGCCATATCGGCGGTATGCGCGCTATCTGCAGTGGATTGCGTTGTCGCTGCTGGCATACGTGGCTACGGCATTTGTCGTGAAGGTCGACTGGGCGCATGCGCTGCACGACACCGTGGTGCCGCGAATGCAGTGGTCGAAGGAGTATGCAATGACGCTGGTGGCGGTGTTTGGCACCACCATCAGCCCGTATCTGTTTGTCTGGCAAGCCGCGGGCGAGGTCGAAGAAACGCGGCTGGCCGAAGACGAAGCCCCACTCAAGCAAGCGCCGTGGCAGGCGGAAGACCAGTTCGCACGCATCCGCATCGACACGACGGTCGGGATGGCGGTGTCGGCGCTCATCGCCTTCTGCATCATGCTGACGGCCGCCTATGCGCTGCACACACACGGCGTCACGCAAATCGAGACCTGTGCGCAGGCCGCCGAGGCGCTCAAGCCGGTGGCCGGCCGCTTTGCACAGATGCTGTTTGCCGTGGGCGTGATCGGCACGGGGCTGTTGGCGGTGCCGGTGCTGGCGGGGTCTGCGGCCTATGCCGCTGCCGAGGCCTTCAAGTGGCATAGCAGCCTGGAAGCCAAGGTGCACCACGCGCCCAAGTTCTACCTGTTCCTGACGCTGGTGATGGCGGCCGCCATGGTGATGGTGTTCCTGCCGATCGAGCCCTTCAAGTTGCTGTACTGGTCCGCCGTGCTCAACGGCGTGGCCGCCACGCCGGTCATGGTGATGCTGCAGTTGATGTCGCGTCGCAAGGCGGTGATGGGGCCCTTTCGCAGCTCGCCGCTGCTGCATGGCACGGCCTGGGTGGCGACGCTGTGCATGTGCGCCAGCACGCTGCTGTTCTTCGTACTGGCTGCGCGCGGTTCCTGAAAAAAAACAGCCGGCTGCGGCGCAGGCACCGGGGTTGCGTGTCTTGGGCGAAACCGCGTTTCCGGAGCGGTGTCCTGTTCACCAACCAGGGGTCAATCATGAAAGCTGTTGTATTTCACGGCATCGGCGATATCCGTCTGGAAGACGTGCCCGAGCCGACACTGCGCGAGCCCACCGACGCCATCGTGCGCCTGACGGCCAGCGCCATCTGCGGGACGGATCTGCACTTCGTGCGCGGCACCATGGCCGATGTGAAGGAGGGGCGCATTCTCGGCCACGAAGGCGTGGGCGTGGTGGAAGCGCTGGGCGACGATGTGCGCAATCTGTCGGTGGGCGATCGGGTGGTGATTCCGTCCACCATCGCATGCGGCGCGTGCGCATATTGCCGTGCTGGTTACACGGCGCAATGTGACGTGGCGAACCCGCACGGGCACCTGGCCGGTACCTCGTTCTACGGCGGCCCCGAAGAAGCCGGCGGGTTCGACGGCCTGCAGGCGGAAAAGGCGCGTGTACCGTTTGCGCACGTCAACCTCGTGAAGCTGCCCGACGAGGTGTCGGACGACCAGGCCATTCTGCTGTCGGACATCTTCCCCACCGGCTACTTCGGCGCCGATCTGGCCAACATCAAGCCAGGCCATACCGTCGCTGTATTCGGTGCGGGGCCGGTGGGGCAGTTCGTGATCGCCTCGGCCAAGCTGATGGGCGCGGGGCGCATCTTTGCGGTGGACCACCTGGCGGACCGGCTCGACATGGCGCGCGCCCAAGGCGCCGAGGTGATCGACTTCGAACGCGAAGACCCCGTGCAGGCGTTGCGCCGGCTCACCGGCGGCATTGGCGTGGATTGCGCAATCGATGCCGTGGGCGTGGACGCGCAGCATGCCGACCACGGCCCAGCCCGCCCCGACGACAAGACGGCCAAAGCCTTTGCCGCCGAGCGCAAAGCCACAACGCCGCAAGCGCGTGGCACGGGTGCCGTATCCGACGCCAACGAGAACGCACCGTGGCAAGCCGGCGATGCGCCCTCGCAAGCGCTGCGCTGGGCCGTCGAAGGCCTGGCCAAGGCGGGCACGCTATCGATCATCGGCGTATATCCGCCCAACGACACGACGTTCCCGATCGGCATGGCGATGAACAAGAACCTCACCATCCGCATGGGCAACTGCAACCATCGGCGCTATCTGCCCAAGCTGGTCGAGCTGGTGCGCACGGGCGCGATCGATCCGGCGACCGTGCTGTCGGTGCGCGAGCCGATGGCGGCGGCGCTCGATGCCTACCGCGCCTTCGACACGCGCGAGCCCGGCTGGATGAAGGTCAAGCTCGACCCGCAAGCCACTGACGGCGCTCGCACGCCCCGCGCCTCGCGCGCATGAGCCGGGCGCTGCACGATCGCGTCGCCAGTCTCGGGCCGGTGCTGGTGATCTCACCGCACTTTGACGACGCGATCTTCTCGTGCGGTGCGTTGCTGGCAGCGCATCACGGCAGCCGCACGGTCACGGTGTTTGGTGGGGCGCCTGAAACCCCGGTCTCAACGACCTGGGACCAGGAGGCGGGCTTTGCCGATTCCACCCAGGCGGTGGCGGCGCGCAGGCTGGAGGATGCGCAGGCGCACGCGCAGGTCAGCGCCACGGTGCATCACCTCGGTTTTTGCGACAGCCAGTACGGGCAGACGCCCACCGTGGCCGAACTGGAGCGTGCGCTCTATCGCCTGGTGGAAAGGCGCGCGGCAGACGCGGTGTTCGTGCCGCTGGGGCTGTTCCACAGCGACCACGTACTCGTGCACGAAGCGGCATTGCTGCTGCTGCGCAAGCTGCCGCAGCGGCTCTGGATCGGCTACGAGGACGCGCTGTACCGGCGTGGGCGCGGCGCCGTGCAGGACCGCATCGTCGCGCTGGCCGCGCAGGACATCGTGGCCACACCGGTATCGCCCGTCACGGCCGTCGATGGCCGTCAGAAGCGCCGCGCCGTGGCCTGCTACGCCAGCCAGCTGCGCGCCTTCGGCCCCGGCGGCGTGGAAGACCTGCACCAGCCCGAACGTTTCTGGCTACTGGAACCCAAGCAAGGAGAACCCGATCATGCAACCGTTGGATGACGCCCGCAGGGCGCAGGCACCGTGTTCCATCGTCGTGCTGACGTACAACCGTGCAGCCACCGTGCTTGAAACGCTGGGCAAACTCGTCGCGCTCGATGAGCCGTGGCCCATTGTGGTGGTGGACAACGGCTCGACCGACGGCACCGCCGACCAGATCGCCGCGCGCTTTCCCGACATCACACTCGTGCGTGTGCCGCGCAACTACGGCGCGGCGGGTCGCAACTTTGGCGTGGCCAGCGTCGATACGCCTTACGTGGCTTTCTGCGATGACGACACCGCGTGGCTGCCGGGCTCCGTGGCACGCGCGGTGGATGTGCTGCAGCGGTATCCGTCGGTGGGCGTGGTGGCGGCGCACGTGGTGGTCGGCCCCACGCGGCGCGACGACACTGCGTGCGAGCCCATGGCCACCAGCACGCTGCCTTCCGACGGCTTGCCCGGCCCGGCGTTGCTCGGCTTCATGGCCGGCGCCTGCGTGGTCCGCACGCGCGCCTTTACCGAGGCCGGCGGCTACCGGCGCGATCTCTTTATCGGCGGTGAAGAAAGCGTGCTCGCGCTTGACCTGGCCGACGCGGGCTGGCGCATCGTCTACTGCCGGGAGGTGGTCACCCATCACAACCCCTCGCCGGTGCGTGATGTGACCCAGCGGCGTGCGCTGCTGACGCGCAACGAGTTGCTGAGCGCCTGGCTGCGCTTGCCGCTGGATCTCGCCTGGCGGGTGACGGGCCGCGCCATCCGCGCGATGGCCGAACAGGGCGTGCTGGCGGAGGCATTGCCCGCCGCGCTGGTGCGCCTGCCGCGCACGTTGCTGCATCGGCATACCGTGCAGCCGGCTACGGTGGCACTGTGGCGGCAGATGGATGCCGACCGCCAGCGCCGCCGCGCCATCCCCACACTGTCGATCGGTTGAGCCGGCCGGAGAGAAACGCCCGCGGAGGCCGGCCGAACGTCACGCCAATGCGGGCATCGGCGCCAGGAAGAACTGCTGCCGGAAGTACTCCACCGTACGCGCCAGCCCAACTTCAAGTGCCGTGCGGGGTTCCCAGCCGAGCGCTTCCCGGGCCAGCGTGATGTCGGGGCAGCGCTGCGTCGGGTCGTCCTGCGGCAGCGGGTGGAAGACGAGTTCCGACGTCGAGCGTGTGCAAGCCACAATCTGCCGCGCGATATCGAGCATGCTCATCTCCACCGGGTTGCCCACGTTGACCGGTCCGGAAAAATCCGGCGGCGTGTTCATCAAGCGCACCAGTGCGTCGATGAGATCGTCCACGTAGCAGAAGGCGCGGGTCTGGCGGCCATCACCGTAGAGCGTGATCGGGTCGCCGGCCAAGGCCTGCATGATGAAGTTGGAGACAACGCGCCCGTCGTTCGGGTGCATGCGCGGGCCGTAGGTGTTGAAGATGCGCGCGACCTTGACGTCCAGGCCATGCTGGCGGCGGTAGTCCATGAACAGGGTCTCGGCGCAGCGCTTGCCTTCGTCGTAGCACGAGCGCACGCCGATGGGGTTGACGTTGCCCCAGTAGCGCTCGGTTTGCGGATGTTCGTGCGGGTCGCCGTACACCTCGCTGGTGGAGGCCTGCAGGATGCGCGCGCCCACCCGCTTGGCCAGCCCGAGCATGTTGATCGCACCGTGCACGCTCGTCTTGGTGGTCTGCACCGGGTCGTGCTGGTAGTGGATGGGCGAGGCGGGGCAGGCCAGGTTGTAGATGTCGTCCACCTCCACATACAGCGGGAAGGTCACGTCGTGGCGCAGCACCTCGAAGCGCGGGTGGCCCAACAGGTGGGCGATGTTGCGCTTGGTGCCGGTGTAGAAGTTGTCGACGCATAGCACATCGTGCCCGTCGCGCAGCAGGCGATCGCACAGGTGCGAGCCGAGAAAGCCCGCGCCGCCCGTGACCAGCACGCGGCGCTGGTCGCGCCAGTGGTGGTGCGGCTCGGGGTGGCCGGGGTGGTGTGCGTCTCCGTGGTGTCTCATGCCGCCTCCTTGTTGTTTTCCATGACGGTGGCAAACGCGTCCAGCCAATCGGCGACGAAGCGGTCGATGCCGAAACGCGTGCGGGCCGTCTCGCGCGCCGCGTCGCCCCAGCGGCGGGCCAGCGCCGGATCGCGCAGCAGCGTCTGCATGACGCCTGCCAGCGCATCCGGGCTGGTATCGACGTAGCCGTTGTGGCCGTTGCGAATGACCGTGCTCATCTCGGTGGTGGCCAGGCCGACGATCGGCATGCCGATGGTCATCGCTTCCACCACGGCCAGGCCCAGGCTGGTGTAGCGGATCGGGTTGAAGAAGAAGCGGTAGCGCGCGCAGAAGGCGGGCAGGTCGAGGTTGCCGACTTCGCCGATCCCGCCCGCGGCTTCCGCCCCCATGCCGACCAGATCAAGCGGCACGTGCTGGCGCAGCGACTGGAACACGTCGGCACCCAGCCGTCGCCCGCGCTTCTGCAAGTGGTTCACGACCACGATGCCGCGCTCCAGCTCGCCGGTGTAGCTCGCCGGCACGGGCAAGTGCACGCCGTGCTCGATCACGCGTGCGGGCGTGATGCCGCTGTCCCACATCAACGCGTTGAACGGCGTCACATGCACCAGCAGCACGTTCGGGTCTTGCACCCAGTGCCGTGTGTTGGTGGGGTGTTCCTGCGGCGGATCGTGTTCGAGATAGATCGTCGGCAGTGCCCGCTGCGCCGGGCTGAGCACCGACAGGCGATCGTTTTCCCAATGCGCGCGCGATTGATACAGCACCGCATCGAAGTGCTGCCCGGCAACGGCATCGAACGGCACTTCGTGCACGTTGTCACCCCAGGGCAGCACGCCGACTTTGCCCGCATAACCGGGCGGCACGCGGCCCGAGGCATCGGGCGGCCGCGTCACCAGATAGAAGTCGTGCGGCACCTGCGACAAGTAGTACAGGTAGTTGCCGTGCACGTGCCACGTCAGGATGCGCAGGCGTTGTCGCGTAGGGTGGGTCATGAGGTCGAATTCTCGATCGTGTGCGATGCGGTGGGAGCGTCGGCGGCTTGCGGTGCATGCGATGCGCGCAGGTGCACGTCGGGGTCGAACAGCGCGGCATACGCGGCGTCGAGCACTTCGTGCACCGTCACATCGCGCGCGCATTCGTGCCCGGTGGGGCACGTCCAATGCATGCAGGGCCGGCACGGCGGGTGCGCGGCCAGCACGCGGTGCAGCGTGCGGTCTGCCGGCGCCCAGCGCTCCACGTCGCTGCCGCAGGCAATGACGAGGCTGGGCGCCCGCACCGCCGCCGCTACGTGCGACACGCCGGTGTCGTTGCAGATCAGCAGGCGCGCCAGCCGCAGCAGTGCCGCGAGCCCGCCAAGCGAGGTTTGCCCGACCGCCGAGGCCGCACGCTGGCGCATGTGGCTGCGGACCTCTTCAACCAGCGCCGCCTCCGAAGGCGCACCCGTGATCACCACATGAAAACCGCTGACGATGAGCGTGTCGGCCACCGCAGCAAAGCGCTCCGGCCACCAGCGTCGCGTGGGCATGCGCGCGCCGGGGTGCAGGCAGACCAGGCGGTCGCGGTCCAGCGCGTGGTGGCGCAGCAGGGCAAGCGCTTCGGCATAGTCGTCGCGCATGAGCGGAAAGTCGGGCGTGGCCGACACCGCCGGCGCCCCCAGGTGATCGAGCAACGCCAGCAGGCGCTGCGCCTCAGGCAACTGCGTCGGCCACGGGAGCAACCCCGGATCGGGCTGCCGCGGGATCACGCCATTGGGTTGAAACCCGAACACATGGTGCGCACCAAACTGGCGGACCACCTCCGTCGATTGCGGTCCGCTGCCGTGCAGCTGGATGGAGACATCCAGGCAGCGTGCCCGCATGCCGGCATAGAACGCGTGTGTCGCGTCTGCATCGGCAGGCCCGGCTTCCGGAAAGCCGTCGCCGCCCGGAAAGGCGACAAAGTCGTCGAGCAGATCGGCATAGCGCTCTTGGAACTGGCGCGCCCACGGCAGGCCCACGAGCGTGATGTGGGCCTGGGGCGCGGCGGCCCGCAGCGCGTGCAGGGCGGGCACGGCGCACAGCATGTCGCCGAGTTGCAAGGCGCGAAAGACGGCGATGCGGCGTGCGCCGCGCAAAAGTTCAGCTGCGGGCGTCATAGGAACCAGACCCGAAAATGCCATGCACCGCGCAAGCGCCAGTACAGCGCGAGCGGCGGGATGGCGATGGATGTCCAGAACATTTCCAGCACGTGCCGCGCGGTGTGTGCGGTGCCGCGCAGCCGCATGGCGGTGAAGCGCAGCGTGAGTGCCAGCCACACCACGGCGGCCGCAGCGGCCACCCAGGGCAGATGCGCGGCCAGCGCGGCCACTGCAACCACCACGGCAGCCCCCACGCCGTAGTAATGCCACGGCGGCACCGGGCGGATGCGCGTGCGGTAGAGCCGGGGGTGTTTCTTGTAAAGCAGCGCGTCGTAAAACACCTTGCGCTGCTGCGACACGCTCACGCCCCACGGCGCCGGCCGCACGGGGTGATGCATCAAGGCGCGCGGCGCCTGCACGATGCGCCCGCCGGCATCGAGAATGCGGAACTGCAGGTCGGAATCTTCCCGCCACGCGAGCCGGAAGCGCTCGTCAAAGCCGCCGACGCGCTCCAGCATCGCGCGCCGTACAAAGCAGTTGGCGGTGACGAATTCGGCGCGGGTGAGGCCGCTGGCATCGCGCTCGTAGTCCGTCGGACGCTCGGGCAACGGCATGCGCACTGCGCCTGTGGCGGCGTCGGGCGGCCCGCCGTTCTCAGCACCGGCAGCGCTGTCGGCCGTGGTCATGACGCGCCAGCCTTCCGCCAGCCACGTCGGCGCCGGAATGGTGTCGTCGTCGGTGAAGGCGATGATGTCGCCGGTGGCGGCGCGCCAGCCGCGGTTGCGTGCGGCGGCGGGGCCTTGCGTTTCGCGCACGGGCACGTACTGCACGCGCCAGCCCGGGGACGCTGCGGCAAAGCCGTCCACGACCGCGCGGGTGGCGTCGTCGGGGCCGTCGTCGGCAACGACCAGTTCCAGCCGGTGCGCGTCGAACGTCTGCGCCCGCAGGCCGTCCAGGCAGCGTTGCAGCATCTGCGGCCGTCGCCATGTCGCAATCACGACGGACATGGCGGGCGCCCCTTGCACGGAGGTCACCGACGACACGTCAAACGGCATCGGCTGGTTCATGCGACCCCCGCCAGGCCGGGCACGCGCCGCAACCCGTCGACATTGCGCACGGCGCCGTCTTCCTGGGTCTGCGATTGCTCCGGGCGCAGGGCCGTCTTGCGCAGCAGGAACGGCCCGATTACCAGCGCGTCGAGCGGCGATGTCCAGAACGACTCCACCGCATCGCGCGGGCTGCACACCATGGGCTCGCCGCGCGTATTGAACGACGTGTTCACCAGGATCGGCACGCCGGTGCGCCGCTCGAACGCGGCCAGCAGGTCGTAGTACAGCGGATGCTGGCGCCGGTTGACGGTCTGCACGCGCGCGGTGCCGTCGACGTGGCGCACGGCCGGGATCTGCGTGGCACGGTCTTCGCGCACGTCGAAGATGAACAGCATGAACGGCGCGGCTTGCGCACCGACAAACCAGTCGGCGGCGCGTTCTTCCATCACCACCGGAGCGACAGGGCGGAAGTCCTCGCGGTCCTTGATCTCGTTCAACCGCGCCTGCATGTCGGCGGGGATGGGCGAGGCGAGGATGGACCGCGCACCCAGCGCGCGCGGGCCGAACTCCATGCGCCCCTGGAACCAGCCGATCACCTGGCCCTGCGCCAGCAGCTCCGCGGTCTGCTCGGCAATGTTGTCCAGGCGCTCGAACGGCAGCTTCGACCACGTCAGGAATTGCTCGATCTCTTCATCGGCATACGACGGGCCGAGATAGGCGTGGTCCATTTTCCACAGGCGCTGCTTGTTGCCGCGCGCCTGGTAATCCGTCCACAGCGCGGCACCGAGCGACGTGCCGGCATCGCCGGCTGCCGGCTGCACCCAGACGTTTTCGAACGGGCCGCGGTCGCGGATGCGCGCGTTCATCACGCAGTTGAGCGCCACGCCGCCGGCCATGGCCAGGTTGCGTGCGCCGGTGGCCTGATGCAGCCATTGGCTCATCGTCAGCACCGTCTCTTCCAGCACCTGCTGGAGCGAACGGGCGATGTCAAAGTGGCGCGGTTCCATCGGGCCGCCACGCTGGCGCGGCGGGCCGAAGCGCTCTTCCAGGCGCAGCGGTGCCACGGTGTAGCGGCCGTCGGGGTCAACGCGCACCATTTCGTGGAATGCGTCGACATAGCGGGGCTCCCCGTATGACGCCAGCGCCATCACCTTGTATTCGTCGGACGAACGCAGAAAGCCCAGGTAGTCCGTCACCTCTTCATAGAGCAGGCCGAGGGAGTGCGGCAGGTCGACCTGCTGCAGGCGTGTGTATTCGCCGTTGCGGAAGAGGCCGTAGGACGTGGTCGCGCGCTCGCCGCGTCCGTCCATCGTGAGCACGGCACAGTCGTCGTAGGGCGCCGCCAGGAATGCGCTGGCCTCGTGCGCCAGGTGGTGCTCGACAAACGACCAGCGGAACGGCCCGGTGTGCTTCACGTTGGCGAAGCGCGCCCGCAGATGATGCGGCGCGCCGTCGGCCAGCTGGCGCGGGGCGTTCAGCACGTACGACAGAAACAGCGGATCCCACGGCGCGGCGCCGGGCGGCAGATCCATTTGCGCCGACGGCTGCAGCGGCAGCGCGATATGCGTCTGCGCCTGCAGGTCGGTCAGCAGGGCCGGGTCGAGCGAGTAGGCGACCTGATCCACGCGCGCCAGGTCGATGCCGGCCTCGGCCAGGCAGTAATCGATGGCGTGATACGGCAACTGCCAGGTGGAAAACGGCACCGGCCGCTTGGCATGCTTGACGTGCGTGAAGCGTTCGTCTTCAGCGGCGGCGATCACCACACCGTCACGCACCAGCGTGGCGGAAGAATCGTGATACGCCGCGTTGATGCCGAGGGTGTAGAGCGGTTTGGCTTCCATGCGGGGCTCCATCAATCGGTTCAGTCAGTACAGGTCGGGGTCATGGGCAAACTCAAGCGACCGGCGTCGGCGCGTTCGACGCCGCTAGCGCAGCGGCAGCCGGTGCGGGCCACAACGCCCGCGCCACGCGCGACGACTGCCATAGCGGGTGCGCCGCCGCGATGACTTCTTCTTCCGTCACGCCGGTCAGACACGCCTGATGGCCGAGCGGGCACACGCTGCGGTAGCAATAGCGGCACGGCACCTGATGCGAGAGCACCGCGTGCGGCACGGCCCACGGCGTGTGCTGGGGATTGGTCAGCGCGTAGAGATCGACCACCGGTGTTTGCGTGGCCGCCGCCAGATGCACGGGGCCGCTGTTGTTGGACACCAGCAGCGCTGCACCTTCAATCAGCGCAGCCAGTTCGCCGAGCGTGAGCGCCCCCGCGAGGTTCAGCACGCGCTGCCCCGCGATCAGCCCGGGCAGGCACACCTGCTGCACCAGTTCCGCTTCAGCCGGCGCACCGGTCACCAGCACCGGACACCCATAGCGGTTTGCCAGCGTGCACGCGATGTGCGCGAAGCGTTCGGGCGGATAGCGCCGCGACGCCGCAGTCGCCCCCGGATGCAGCACGATCCACGGTGCGTCCGTGGTGATACCGCGCTCGGCCAACTTGGCGCGCACGGCATCGCGATCCGCCGCGCGTACGTTGAAGCGCAGCCGATGCGGCAGGTGCGCGGCCACGTCGGTCACGTGCTGCACGAGGTCCAACTGGCGTCGCACCTCGTGGCGCACGTCGCCGGGTGCGGTGGCGGCAATGCGCGCATCGGGGTCGGCAATCCAGTCGGTCAGCAGCGCGTACGGGTTCTCGCGGCAGTGCGCGAGGCGCAGCGGAATGCCCGCCAGAAAGCACAACATGGCGGCCGGCAAAGGGTTTTGCGTGTGCACGGTAAAGATGACGGCCGCGTCGAATGCGCCGTCGCGCAAGGTGTCGACCAGCGCGCGGGTCTGCTCGGCGTCTGCCGCGTTGGCGTGCTTGGCCCACGGCACATCGCAGACGATCACGTCGTCGATGTCGGACAGGTGCGGGGCCGCCGTGGCGCCCGATCGCGAGGTCAGCAACGTGAGATGACGGCTCGCGCCGCGCGCGTGTTCGTCGGCCTTCAGCGCATGAAAGGCCGGCGTGGTCATCACCACGTCGCCCAGGTTGTCCGGCCGCACGCACAGGATGCGGCTCGCGTTGGCCCACACCGCGCGGCGCTCGGGAATGCCAGCCGCGATCATGCGACAGCCCTCAGATGGTGCGCGGACGATGAGGGCGACGCGGGCGACGTGGGCGACGTGTGCGAAACGCGCGAAACGTGCGAAAGGTGTCGCGCCTGCTGCGCGATCACGATGGCGGCAGCCTCGTCAAAGCGGCCGACGATGTAGTCCGGCACGCGCAGGGGCCCCGGCTGCCACCGGGTCTCGTTGCCGTTGGCAATGAGGATGGTCTGGCAGCCCGCGCGGCGGCCCGCTTCCACATCGTTGAGGATGTCGCCGATCATCCACGAGCCTTCCAGGGTGATGCCGTGCGCGGCGGCGGCCTGGCGCAACATGCCATCGCCGGGCTTGCGGCAGGCGCAATGGATGCTGCCGTCAGCGGCGGGTGCATGCGGGCAGAAGTAGAAGCCGCCCAGCGTGGCCCCGTGCAGTGCAAACAACTCGCCGAGCCGCTGCGCGACACCTTCGAGCGCATGCTCGGGAAAGTAGCCCAGCGCAACGCCCGGCTGATTGCTCACCACGATGAGCGGCAAGCCCGTGGCGCCCAACAGCCGCAAGCCGTCGCCAGCGCCCGGGGCCAACGCAATGCGCGCCGGGTCGACGTTGTAGGGCACGTCTTCCAGCAACGTGCCGTCCTTGTCGAGAAAGATGGCCGGGCTCGGCTGCGGCCGCATCGGCCCGCGCATCAGGGCCATGACGTCTCCCGCATCGGCAGCACCATCACTTCCGGGATGACCGTCTCGGGCGGCTGCAGCAGCACGAAGCGCACGGCGGCGGCCACGTTGGCGGGGTCCTGCAGGTTGTTCACGTCGATGTCGGGAAAGCGGTCCAGCAGGAACGGCGTGCGCATGCCGCCGGCAATCACCGCAGAGACCTTGATGCCGTGCGGGCGCAGCTCGGCATGCAGCGCATGCGACAGCCCCAGCAGGCCCCACTTGGTGGCGTGGTAGACCGACGCATTCGGCCACGCGCGGCGCGATGCGGTGGAGGCGATGTTGACGATGGCGCCGCTCGCGCGCTTGCGCATCAGCACGCTGGCGTGCTTGGCCAGCAGGAACGGGCCGCGCAGGTTCGTGCGCACCACGCGGTCCCAGTCTTCGACGTTCAGTTCGTCAATGGGCAGCGTGATATCGATGGCCGCGTTGTTGATGACGGCATCCACGCGGCCAAAGCGGTCGACCACTTCATCGAGCGCGCTGCGCACGGCGGCTTCGTCGCCCACGTCCAGCCCTATGGCGTGCGACTGGCTCCCTTCGGCGATCAGCTCAGCGGCGGTGCGGTCAGCGGTGCCGGCATCGTAGTCGGTGGCGACCACCGTCGCCCCTTCGGCGGACAGCACGCGGCTGATGGCGGCCCCCAGCCCGCGCCCCGCGCCGGTCACGATGATGACCTGGTCGCGCAGCGTCGGTGTGGTGTTGGGATTGGAGTTCAAATCGGTCTGGGTCATGGCGGCGTGAAAACGCGGGAGTGGAAAAAATCAGGTCAGGCCGCAAGCCCCGCCAGCGCCGCAGCGTTGGTCGCGGGCGCGGCATCGGGCATGCGGCCCATGGCGCGCGCGTGCGTGTCGATGGCCTTGAGGTAGGCGCGCTCGAGTTGCCCTGCGACGCCCAGCCACGTGTAGAGCATGCGGGCGCGCACGAGCCCGGCCTGGCCGAGTTCGCGGCACAGCTCGGGCTGTTGAATCAGTTGCAGCAGGCGCGCGGCCAGGGCCTGCGGGTCCTTTGGCGGGACGAGGAAACCGGTGCGCTCGTGCCGCACGGTCGAGCGGATGCCGCCCACGTCTGCGCCAATTACTGCGCGCCCGCACGCCATGGCTTCCACCGGCGTGATGCCGAACGGCTCGTACCAAGGCGTGCTGACGAACACGTCACAGGCGCTGTACCAGGTGCGCAGATCGGCGCGGCCGCGCTTGCCGACAAAGGTGGTCTGTGCGCTCACACCGGCGCGTTCGGCAATGCCCTGCAGGCGGCCGAGTTCCGGCGTGGCGGCCACATCCGGCACCACGGTGTTGCCGCCCACGACATACAGGCGCACGCGCTTGCGCGCATCGGGCGGGAGCTTCCCGATGGCCTCGATGACGTTGTCCACGCCCTTGCGCGCCACCATGCGGCCCAGTTGCAGCACGACAAACGCATCGGCCGGCACGCCCAGGCGGCGTCGTGCTTCAGCGCGGTCGATGGGCGCAAATTCCGCGGCGTCAAAGCCGCAAGGCACCACGTCGATCTGCTCGGCGCGGGCGCGGTAGAGCGTTTCCAGATCCGCCTGATCCTGCGGGCATTCGGCAATGACGCGGTCGGCACGCTGCACCAGCATCTCTTCAATCGCGAAGCGCGCGTCGGGAAAGCCGTCCGCGCTGCCCTGGTGCAGCCGGCGCACGCGGCCCAGCGCGTGGAAGGTCATGACCAGCGGCAAGTGCAACCGGGTGGACGCCGCGAGCGATGCCAGGCCCGACATGAAGAAGTTGGCATGGATGACGTCGTAACCGTCGCCGCTGGCCTGGGCGCGCGCGCAGTGGTTCAACAGGTGGCGGCCAAAGGCATGCATGTGCGGCAGCAGCGCTTCCTTGGGCAGCACGGCCGCTGGCCCTGCCGGCACGTGGACGACACGGCATCCGTCGTCGAACGGCACCACCTCCGGGTCCCGCGGACGCTCGCGGCGCGTGAAGACATCGACACGATGGCCCAGCCGTGCAAGCTGGCGCGCGACATGGCGCACGTAGACGTTTTGTCCGCCGCAGTCGACACCGCCCAAGTCGGCGAGTGGCGATGCGTGTTCACTGACCATGGCGATCCGCATGTCGTTTCTCCTCTTATCGTCGCGGCCTGTGTGGTGAGGTGTTTGGAAGCCACGTGCGAAGACCCTCAGCAGTCGGCGTGCCATGGCGCGCAACCTTGTGCCGCAAGGCGTTCCGATAAGGAGAGACAAGCCGAGCCCGGGAAGCGCGTTTCGCTTGTCCGGACAAGCGATTGCGGGAAATGAAGCGCAGGGTGGCGTGCCAGTCGTGCACGCAGTGCCGCCGCCATGGCGCCCCGCGCTTGCATGTGCTGCTGTGGGGGGACCGCGCAATTCTTACGCGGCGTACAAGGAGAAACGGCGCGACGACGGCATCACGCCTGTCGCGCCGCGCGTGAACGAAGAGTCTGAGGAGACTGAGGAGACGACGTCAGGCGAGCCGCAGCGTGCCGCCCGTGGCGGCGGCGGCCTGCTTGGCGATGGCACGCAGGCACGCCGCCACCACGTGCGCAAAGGCTTCGTCATAGAACGGCAGTGCGCCGCTCACGCCCACCACGATGCCGTCGAGCACGGCGCTGCCCCACAGGTTGGTGTCGCCTGCGCGCAGCACGTGCGGGCGCAAGCTCTGCAGCGCGTGCGTGCTCATGCCGTGCTGCCACGCCAGCCGTGCCTTGGCGCGCGCGTAAGCGGCGTAGTCCGCATCCCATTGCGCACGGTCGCCCACCGAATATTCGTAGAGCACGGCTTCATCAAAGGCGCACTCCACCGGCGAGCGTGCGGGGTCCATCACCACGATGTGGAGGAAGCCGCTGTCGCCCACGTCCTGTGGACGCGTCATCGCTTGTGTAATGAGCGGCAGTGCCATCTCCACGGCACGGCGGGCGGCGTCTGCGCCGGCGAAGTACGAGGCGGGCTGTTGCGTTGGCTTGTGCGGTGCCTGTGGTTGCTGTGGTTGCTGTGGTTGGAGCGTTTCCTGTGCGGAGGCGGAAGGATCGAAATCGGCCAGCATGTTTATGGAGACTCCTGGGCTGATTGGAGGGAAACGGAGGCGTGCGATTCACGCGCGGGGGCACGTCGCGCGCGGATGACGCTGAGGATGGCGGTGACGAGTTCGCCGTGTTCGGTGGGCTTGGCCAGATGCAGCTGGAAGCCGGCCAGCAGGGCCCGCGTGCGGTCTTCCGGGCGGTCGTAGCCGGAGAGCGCGACGGCGGGCAGCCGGGCATCGAGCGGCATGTCGCGCTCGCTCTCCAGCAGGCGCACGTTGCGAAGCAGCGCGTAGCCGTCTTCGTCGTCACCCAGCGCGATGTCGGAGACCAGCACATCGGGCCACGAGTTGCTGGGCGCCGCGCGCAGGGCCGCGAGGGCGGGCTTGGCAGCGCCATACGCAGTGACGGTGGCGCCGTAGTCTTCCAGCAGCAGCTGGAGTATTTCGCGGGCGTCTTCCTGGTCGTCGACGATGAGCACGTGCACACCGGACAGCGCATCCGGCGGCGGCAGCGCGGTGCGCTCGGCCCGCGGCGCCTGCGGCGCGGTAGTGGGCACGGCCTCGCCCGGCGCGACGGGAAGCGGCGCCACCGCGCGGATTGGGAAGTCCATCACATACGTGGTGCCGTCACCGTGGGGCAGCGGCACGACGGCAAAGCGCCCGCCGTGCTGTTCCACCACCGAGCGAATCCACAACGGGTCAAGCGTGGCTGCAGGCGTGGCGGCCGTGTCCTGCGCGGTTGCCGCCAGCGCGGTGTCGAACGCACGCGGCTCCTGCCGCAACGGCGCGAGCGGATCCACCGGGTCCAGCACGTCGAACGGCGCGGGCGCCGGCGGGGTGGTCGTGGGCCCAAAGGCCGACAGGGCGGCGTCGGGCTCCATCTCTGCGGGCGTGTGCGACGCGGTGGGAATGGCGGCCGCCGCCACCGCCGGTATGGCAATCGTGTCGGTCACGCGCAACTGCGCCATCCCTTCCACGCGCTCCAGCACGATCTCGATGCGGCTGCCCGGGTGGCTGGCCAGCACGGCGTGGCTCAGCACATCGCCCACGATGCCTTGCAGGCGGCTCGGGTCGCCCGTGATGCTCGGCGTTTCCGAGCGGATGACGGAATACACGGTGATGCGGCGTGCGTCGATGGCCTCGCGCAGGCCGTCGAGCACGCTCACCACCAGCGCCACGAGATTGATCGGCTGCTGTGCAAGCCGGTGCTGGGCCTGCTCCAGGTCGGACTGCTGGCGTTGCAGCGTCCAGAGCTGGGCGTAGACGCCGTTGGCGGCCAGCAGGTCGGTATGGCGGCCGCGCTCGACAATGCGGCCTTTTTCCAGCACGACGATTTCGTGCGCGTCCACCACCGTGGAGAGCCGGTGCGCAATCACCAGCGTCGTGCGGTGTGCCGAGAGGCGATCCAGCTCGCGCTGGATGGCACGTTCTGAGCGGGTGTCGAGGGCGGAGGTCGCCTCGTCGAAGATCAGGATCGACGGGTTCTTCAGCAGCGCCCGCGCAATGGCAATGCGCTGTTTTTCACCGCCCGACAGCTTGAGTCCGCGTTCGCCCACCATGGTCTGGTAGCCCTCGGGCAGCGCGGCGATGAAGTCGTGCACATAGGCCGCGCGCGCCGCCTCGATCACCTCGGCCATCGTCGCGCCTTCGCGCCCGTAGGCGATGTTGTAGGCGATGGTGTCGTTGAAGAGGATGGTGTCTTGCGGGACGATGCCGATCGCGCGCCGCACGCTGTCTTGCGTGACCACGCGCAGGTCTTGCCCGTCGATGGACACGCGCCCCGCCCAGGGGTCGTAAAAGCGCAGCAGCAGCCGCGCCAGCGTCGATTTGCCCGAGCCGCTGCCGCCCACCACGGCCACCGTGTGCCCGGCCGGAATGTGCAGCGACAGGTCGTGCAGGATGGGCCGCGTGTTCTCGTAGCCGAAATCCACATGGTCGAACTGCACCTCGCCCTGCGTCACGCGCAGCGGTGCGCCGTTGGGCAGGTCCACCACGTCGGCCCGCTGTTCAAGCAGCTGGAACAGGCGCTCGGCGTTGATGGCAGCGTCTTTGGCCTCGCGGAACATGAAGCCCAGCGCGTTGAGCGGCAGGCACACCTGGATGATGTACGCGTTGATCAGCACGAGATCGCCCACCGAGAGCACGCCGCGCGTCACGTCCTGCCCGGCCAGCAGCATGACGGTCGCTACACCGGCGGCGATCACGCCGCTTTGCGACACATGCAGCAATGACAACGCGCGCTGGTTGGCGACCGCCGTCTCGATGCGCTGGCGCAGGATGTCGCGGTAGCGGTGGGCCTCGAAGCGCTCGCTGGTATACACCTTCACGGCTTCGTGATTGAGCATGCTGTCGAGCAGCCGGCTGCCCGCCATCGAGTCGAACTCGTTCATCTGCCGTTGCAGGCGCACGCGGCGCCGCGTGAGCAGCACGGTGGCGGTGCAGTAGGCGGCAAATGTCGCCAGGATGGTGACGAGATACCACCCGCTGTAGCGGCTCATCATGATGATGAGCACGGAGCCGATCTCCACCATGGTCGGCAGGATCGTGAACAGCGCGACACCCAGCAGGAACTCGATGCCGGTGGTGCCGCGCTCCACATCGCGGATCAGCCCGCCGGTCTGCCGGCTTGCATGGAAGCGCGGCCCGAGCTGGTGCAGGTGCTCGAACGCCTGCGCCATGAAGCCCGCCACCGTGGGCTGCGACACGCGCGAGAACACCATGTCGCGCAACTCGCCGAACAGCGTGCCGCCAAAGCGCAATACCGCATAGGCCAGCAGCAGGAAGGCCGGAAACACGCGCGCCCGCGTGGCATCGCCAAAGCCGTCGACGATCCACTTGAGCACGATCGGCACGCCCACCGCGCACAGCTTGGCGAGCACCAGCAGCCCCACGGCCACCAGCACGCGTTTGCGGTAGCGCCAGATGGCGCGCCACAGCGCGCCCACGATCCGCTGCTGCAGGCTCGTCGCCTCAGCAGGATGGGGAGGAGGGGAGGATGCAGGAGATGGGCTCGTCACCAGGCGTGGAATCCGGTCGGTCTTGCAACGCGAGGTGCGACGCAAGCCACGTTCCACGCCCGCCCGGCTTCCGGCGCCCAGGTGGCTCCGGAATCGCGCGATAATGCAGAACTTTCCTGCTGTTTCCAGCGCCTCCTAGCTTTTCCTGCCTTTCTGCTGCCCCGCCATGACCGGACTGACCACCGCCCTCCTGCACGCCGACCGCGAAGCCGGCGTCGAGCACTACGCCATTCACAAGCCGCTGCATACATCCACCACGTACGGCTATGCCGATACGCGCGAGCTGATCGACGTGTTCCAGGGCAAGCCCGGCTACACCTACGCGCGCCAGGGCAACCCGACCACGGCCGCACTCGAAGCCAAGATCACGATGATGGAATCGGGCGTGGCGACGGCGTGCTTCGCCACCGGCATGGCGGCCATCATGGCGGTGTTTTCCACCCTGCTGCGCGCGGGTGACCACGTGGTCTCCAGCGCCTTCCTGTTCGGCAACACCAACAGCGTGTTCGAAACGCTGCGCAACCTGGGCGTGGACGTGACGTTCGTCGATGCCACGTCGGCCCAGGCCGTGGCCGACGCCGTGCAGCCGAATACGCGCCTCGTCTTCGTGGAAACCATTGCCAACCCCCGCACGCAAGTGGCCGATCTAAAGGGCATTGGCGATATCTGCAAGGCTCGCGGCCTGATTTACGTGGTCGACAGCACGATGACGTCCCCATGGCTGTTCCGCGCGCGCGACGCGCAGGCGAGCCTCGTGGTGCATTCGCTGTCGAAGTACATCGGCGGGCACGGCAACGCGCTGGGCGGCGCGGTGGTGGATACGGGCCTGTTCGACTGGGCGGCCTATCCGAACATCTATCCGGCCTACCGCAAGGCCAAGCCGGAAATGCAGGGCATCCAGCAAATCCGCAAGAAGGGCCTGCGCGACCAGGGCGCCACGTTGATTGCCGATGCCGCGCACCGCATTGCCGTGGGCGCCGAAACAATGGCCCTGCGCGTCGACCGCACCTGCAGCAACGCGCTGGCGCTGGCCCGCACGCTGGCGGCGCACCCGAAGGTGGCACGCGTTTACTACCCCGGCCTGCCGGAGCACCCCCAGCACGCCCGCGCCACCGAGCTGTTCCGCCACTACGGCGGCCTGCTCAGCTTCGAGCTGGTGGACGGTGCTGATTACGTCGACATGCTCGACCACCTGCGCTACGCCGTGCGCGCCACGCACCTGGGCGATACGCGCACGCTGGTGATTCCGGTGGCACCGACCATCTACTGGGAAATGGGCGCCGAGCGCCGCGCGTCGATGGGCATTGCCGATTCGCTTGTGCGCGTGTCGGTCGGCATTGAGGATGAGGCCGATCTGGTGGCCGACTTCACGCAGGCGCTGGACGCCATCCATCTCGGCTAAATCTCATCGCCCTCGCAACGCGGCGGCCCCGGGGCAGGGCCGCCCGTTCGCCTGCGAGTGTTGGAGCATCGCGCTCCACGGTCGAACACTCGCATTCCACCCTCGGATGGTGGCGCTCCAGGCACAAACACTGGCGCTCCACCGTGCGAGCGTCGAGCGTGACGCTTTGAGGCTCGAACGCCACCGTCACGGGGTCGTGCCCCAATGTCAAACACACGATTGCCGCGCTCGGAGGCTGACGTTTCAGCCTCGGAGGCTCGAACGCCACTGTCCGAGGCTCACGCTCCGCCCAAAAACATTCGATCCATCCGCGGTCCGAGGCCCGCGCTCCGCCGTCGGAGGGTCAAGCTCGACGGGTTGAGGCTGGCGTTCCACGGTCTGAGGGTGGAATGCGACAGTCTGAGGTCGAAATTTTGGACCTCAGACTGCGGAGCGCGACGGTTTGAGGTCCACGCTCCGCCCTCCGGGGGCCGGATGCGAGCCTCGCCGGGCCGTGCTCGGCCCGCCCAGCCCGGGGCTCAATGGAAGAACAGCATGCGCATGCCAAAGGTGTGATGCGCTTCCGCCGCCATCAGCACCATCAGCACGAGCAAGGCCAGCGGCGGCAGCAGGATCGCGTACACCAGGGCCAGCCGCTCCCACAGCATGTGCATGAACACGGAGACGATCAGCCCGGCCTTGGCGATCATGAACACGATGATCAGCGTCCAGCGCATCAGCCCCTGCACGTGGAAATAATCGACGAGGTACGACATCGTGCTCAGCACGAACAACAGGCCCCAGATCTTCAGGTAGAGGCCGATGGGGTGTTGTTGCCCGTGGGCAGAGGGTTCCGTGTGGTCCATGACTGGCCTCACCACAGGTAGAACAACGCAAAGATGAACACCCAGACGAGATCGACGAAGTGCCAGTAGAGGCCCGCGATCTCCACGATCTGGAAGTTGCCGTGTTCGGCAAAGCCCGGCTGCACGATCTTGCGCGCCACCAGCAACAGGTAGATCACGCCGCACGTCACGTGAAAGCCGTGGAAGCCGGTGATCATGAAAAAGCACGCGCCAAACTGCGCCGCGCCCAGCGGGTTGCCCCACGGGCGGATGCCTTCGTGCACGATCAGCTTGGTCCACTCGAACGCCTGCATCGACACGAACGCCGCGCCCAGGATGGCGGTCGCCAGCATGAGCAGCGCCGCCCGCTTTGCCTCGCGCCGGTAGCCGAAGTTCACCGCCATGGCCATGGTGCCGCTGCTGCTGATGAGCACGAACGTCATGATGGCGATCAGCAGGAGCGGCACCTCCACGCCGCCCACCGACAGCCCGAACACCTTGGAGGGGTCCGGCCACGGCACGGTGGTCGACATGCGCACCGTCATGTAGCCGACCAGGAAGCTGCTGAAGACAAAGGTGTCCGACAGCAGGAAGATCCACATCATGGCCTTGCCCCACGGCACCTTGAAGGTTTCGCGGTCGGCCGACCAGTCGTTGACGATGCCGGGCCAGCCTTTGGCGGCATCTGCCGAGACGGCCGGGTCGGTTGGAAGCGTGGAGTGGCTCATGGCGTGGCTCCATACAGCGGCCCGCAGATGGCGCTGACGAATGCGGGCGTGATCCACCACATCGCGGCCAGCAGCACGAGCCACACGGCCAGCAGGAAGTGCCAGTACGTCGCGCAGAGGGCAACGGCCCGCCGGGTGCGATCGGCATCCTTGCGCAGGCGTGCGACCGTCATCGCCCAGACGACCAGGCCACCGACGACATGCGCCGCATGCAGGCCCGTGAACACATACAGAAAGCTGTTGGACGGGTTGACCGCCACGCCTTGCCCGGTGGCCGACAGTTGCTGCCACGTTGCCCATTGGCCGAACACGAACAGCGCGGCCAGGGCGCCACCGGCCAGCAGCCAGGGCGTGCGGCGCGCCTCGGTGCGCCTTGCCCCTTCCATGGCGACGCTCGCCAGCACCAGCACGCCGGTGTTCCACCACAGCAGCACCGGGTGCGGAACCGGCATCCAGTCGGGCTCGCGCATGCGCATGGCATAGGCGAGGACCAACAGCGAGAACAGCGTCGTCACCACGGCCATGAAGACGCGCAGGCCAATGCGCCCAGCGTGCGGCGGCAATGCAGGCGATGTGTCGGGCGCGAAGTGGCGGGGCAGGGTCGTCATGTGCGCACCCCGCTGGCGTGGAGGGGGATTCCCCGCTGCGCCTCCACCTCCGCTCCCATGTCGGGGGTGCCGGTGGGCGGTTCGTTCTGCGGCACGAAGTCATCCGCACGGCCGGGCGGGCTGTACTCGTATGCCCACCGGTAGACCACCGGCAGCGTCGGCCCCCAATTGCCGTGCACGGGCGGTGTCTGCGGCGTCTGCCATTCGAGCGTGGTGGCCCGCCACGGGTTGGCCTCGGCCTTCCTGCCGCGCGCGAGGCTCCACGCCAGGTTGAAGAGGAACAGCAGCTGCGCCAGGCCCACGATGATGGCGATGACGGTGATGAACGTGTTCAGCGTCTGCGCGGACGGCGGGATGAAGCTGTAGCCCTCATACGCGTAGTACCGGCGCGGCATGCCGAGCACACCCAGGTAGTGCATCGGAAAGTAGATCAGGTACGTGCCGACGAAGGTGATCCAGAAATGCGCGCGGCCGAGCGTGTCGTTCAGCATGCGGCCCGTCACCTTCGGGTACCAGTGATAGAGCCCGCCGAACACCACCAGGATCGGCGACACGCCCATCACCATGTGGAAGTGCGCGACGACGAAGTACGTGTTGGACAGCGGAATGTCCACGCTGACATTGCCGAGGAACAGCCCCGTCAGGCCGCCGATGACGAACGTGCTGATGAAGCCGATGGCAAACAGCATCGGTACGGTCAGGTGGATGTCGCCGCGCCAGAGCGTGAGCACCCAGTTGTAGACCTTGAGCGCGGTCGGGATGGCGATGATCAGCGTGGTGGTGGCAAAGAAGAACCCGAAGTACGGGTTCATGCCCGACACGAACATGTGGTGCGCCCACACGACGAACGACAGCACACCGATGATGAGGATGGCCCACACCATCATGCGGTAGCCGAAGATGTTCTTGCGCGCGTGCGTGCAGATGAGGTCGGACACGATGCCGAAGGCGGGCAGCGCGACGATGTAGACCTCGGGGTGGCCGAAGAACCAGAACAGGTGCTGGAACAGCAGCGGGCTGCCGCCGGCATGCTGGAGTGTTTGTCCCATCGACACCACCGCCGGCATGAAGAAGCTGGTGCCCAGCGTCTTGTCGAGCAGCATCATGATGGCCGACACGAACAGCGCCGGAAACGCCAGCAGCGCCAGCACCGTCGCGGTAAAGATGCCCCACACCGTGAGCGGCATGCGCATGAGCGTCATGCCCCGCGTGCGCGCCTGCAGCGTGGTGGTCACGTAGTTGAGCCCGCCCATGGTGGCCGCCACGATAAAGATGGCGAGCGACACCAGCATCAGCACGATGCCCCATTCGGTGCCGGGGGTTCCGGGCAGGATCGCCTGCGGCGGATACAGCGTCCAGCCTGCGCCGGTGGGCCCGCCCGGTACGAAGAAGCTCGCCACCAGCACCAGCACGGCCAGCAGGTAGACCCAGTAGCTGAGCATGTTCAAGAACGGAAACACCATGTCGCGCGCGCCCAGCATCAGCGGGATCAGGTAGTTGCCGAAGCCGCCCAGGAACAGCGCCGTCAGCAGATAGATCACCATGATCATTCCGTGCATGGTGACGAACTGGTAGTAGTGGTTGGCGTCGATGAAGGCGAACCGGCCCGGAAAGCCCAGCTGCAGCCGCATCAGGTTCGACAGCACGAGCCCCACCAGCCCGATGGCGATGGCCGTGAGCGAATACTGCACCGCGATGACCTTGTGGTCCTGGCTCCAGACGTAGCGCGTCCAGAAGCTCTGCGGTGCGTGATCGTGACCAGGGGACGCGGGGTCGGTGTGGGCGTAGGACATGGCGTCTCCTCGCTACGGTTTCGCCGTGGTCGATGCGGCATCGCCACCTTGCGCCTTGATGTACGCAACCAGCGCTGCGAGTTCCTGCTCGCTCAGGTCGAACGACGGCATGATCGGTGCGAAGCCTTTCACCACGCGGGCCTTCGGGTCGCGGATGAACGCACGCAGGTACGCCTCGTCGACGTGCGCGGTGCTGCCGTCGGCCATGGTTTCGGTCTTGCCGTAGAGCCCTTTCCACGTGGGGCCCACGCGCGGGCTGCCGTCGACGCTGTGGCAGGCAACGCAGCCCTTGGCCTGGGCGAGCGTCTGGCCCTGCTCGGCCAATGCCTGCGCGCTTCCGCCGGCAGCGGCGGGGGCGGCCTGCACCTTGGCCTTCTGGCGCTGCTCGAAGGTGGGCTGCTGGGCGAGCCAGCGTGCGAACGACGCCTCGTCTTCCACCACCACCACGCCGCGCATGTTGGAATGCCCGATGCCGCAGAGCTGCGCACACAGGATGTCGTAGCGCCCCGCCTTGGTCGGGGTGAACCAGAACGTGGTGATCATGCCCGGCACCATGTTCATGCGCGCGCGAAACGGGGGCACGTAAAAGTCGTGCAGCACATCACGCGAGCGCGCCAGCACCTGGATCGGGCGGTTGATCGGCAGGTGCAGCTCAGGCGTTTCGATCAGGTAGTTGTCGCGGCCGTTCGGGTCAGCCGGGTTCATGCCGAACGGGTTGTCGTTGCTCATGTAGCGCACGTCGGTCGTGCCGAGCTTGCCGCCGGGGCCGGCAAAGCGGAAGCGCCATTGCCACTGCTGGCCCAGCACTTCCATCTGCAGGGCGTTGGGCGGCGGGCGGACGTAATCCGCATAGACGAAGAGGCCCGGCGCGAGGAGCGCCGCCACACCCACGGTGGTGATACCGATCAGCCACCATTCCAGACGCTTGTTGTGCGGCTCGTAGGCGGCGCGCTGGTTGGGCTGGCCGTTGCGATGGCGATAGCGCAGGAGCGCTGCCACGACGAAGAGGTTGATGGCGACAAACAGCACGCCGGTGATGACGATGGTGATCGTCAGCGTGTCGTCCATGCGCACCCAGTTGGAGGCGATCGGGGTGATCCACCACGGGCTGGCAAAGTGAAACCCCACCGCCAGCACGACGATCAGCACGAGCGCAATCGCAAGGGCCATGGGCACCTCCCGGCGAGGGACTCCCTCAACACGCTAAAGACAGGCTAGGTCGCGCACCCCGATCGTGCAAGGCAACGTAAGGACGAGGCGCACCCCGCGTATGGATCGCCCCGATGCGGCATCTGCATGCTGCGCCGCAATGCAAAACGGCCGCCTCCGGCATAAGTTGCCCGAGGCGGCCGCCTCCTGAAGGCGCTGCTCTGCTTGCGGCGCCGCAGGAAAAAGGCGGGGGTGTCAGTGCATGGGTTTGGGCATGGGTCGCTCCAGCATGCCGTACGTGATCGCCGTCACGACGCCAAACAGCAGGTTGGCAAGCAACGGCCCTGAGCCGCGCTCCGACACGAACCACGGGAACACGGCGGTCATGCCGTAGAAGTTGACTACGTACGCCACGATCCCGAAGACCACGCCAATGGCCGCGAGCATGCCGGGGCTGGAGTCGAAGTGGAACGGCGCGATGATGGCCGCGAGGATCATCCCCATCAGGGCGCCCAGCACGAAGTGCAGCACGAGCGCCGTCCCCACGATGCTGAAGCTGAACAGGGACATCTCTTCCAGCGCGCCGCGACCCATGATCATGGCGGCGATCTTGTGGGTCGGGCGCCAGGGGCTTTCATTGAGCACCATGGTCGACCAGAAGAACTCCAGCACGATGACCAGCGCGCCGCCCACGATGCCGGCCACGCTGGCGGCCAGCCAGTCGGGCATGCGGCGCTCCCAATGATGCGATTGCATGTGCAGTTCCATACGAACCTCCTGCTGATGTATCTACGCCGGCACTTAGGAATCGGAAGCGCCACTTGCGGTGCTGCAAAGCGCTGTGCGCCAAGTGCCCTGTGCAGAATCAGTCTGGCAGATACGGGTGCCAACGCAAGGTACAAAAACCCTGCGCATCGCACAGCACGACGGCGTTCTGCTCGAACGTGAGCATCAGGGTGTCGGCGATGGCCGGGTCATCGATGAACAGGAGCAGGCTCGGTTCGGGCGACCACGTGTTCGCGGGCGCCTCTTCCGGCGGCCCGCCTTCACCCGAGAGCCAGGCCATGCCGCGTGCGGTGGCCCAGGCAAGCAGCTCGGCCTGGCGCGCAGCGTTTTCCTCGGCGGACACCGCGCGCGAGAAAGGCTGGTGCGCTGTCACGAACACGGCCCACGGCGCATCGGCTTGCGCGAGCATCGCCGCCACGCAGGGGTTGATGGCGTCGACCCGCAGCAGGACGTCGCCCTGCGGCGCGCTTACGCGATACCGGGCGGTGCGGTAGGCGGCAATCAATTCGGGTGTCGGCGCGGGCGGATGGCGGTGCATTGTTGCGTCGCATGGTCGCGGCCATCTGATTTGGCGCAACGCAAACGGGTGGTCGATGTCACAGAATAGCGTGTGGGTGGCCCAAGCGCCGCCCCAGAACAGTCTTCCGACAACCACTCTCCTGCGAGGCTCGAACCATGTACAAGAAAATCCTGGTCGCCATTGATGGCAGCGAAACCAGCAAGCTGGCCCTGGCCGAGGCCGTGCGCCTTGCCAAGGCGTTCCAGAGCACCATCCGCGCGGTCTATATCGTCGACAGCCCGGCCATGCTGTTCGACGTGGGCTATTACGACCCGACCGAGCTGCGCAAGTCGTTCATCGAAGCCGGCACCGCGTTGCTGGCCGACACCGCCGCCACGCTCACCTCCGCGGGCTTGCAGCAGGAAACGGTGCTGGTGGAAACCCAAAGTGTTGGCGAGGATGTGGCGGGTGCCCTGCAGGGTGAAGCGGTGCGCAGCGGCGCCGATGTGGTGGTGATCGGCACGCACGGCCGCCGTGGGCTGGCGCATGCGATGTTGGGCAGCGTGGCCGAAAAGTTCATCCGTCAGGCAACCACGCCGGTGTTGCTGGTGCGCGGTCCCGCCAAGGGCTGAGCTTCGGTTGTTGTTGCGCAGGCAGGGCCGCTTGCCTGCGCGCGGCGGATATGATGTCGGCGTTCGAATTTGCCCCAACACAACCGTATCCGTCGCCGCCCCATCATGAATATCCAATCCGACGCTCCACAGCGTCGCGCCATCCGTACCCTGACCGCGCTTGAAGGCCGCGTGCTGGGCGTCCTGGTCGAGAAGCAGCACACGGTGCCCGACATCTATCCGCTCACGCTGAACGCGCTGGCCGCCGGCTGCAATCAGAAGACCGCACGCGCGCCGGTCATGTCCGTGACCGAAGCCGAGATCCTCACCGCCATCGACGGGTTGAAATCGCTCAGCCTTGTCATGGAAGGCAGCAGCAGCCGCGTGCCGCGCTTCGAGCACAACATGAACCGCGTGCTGGGTGTGCCGAGCCAATCCATCGCGTTGCTCACGGTGCTGTTGCTGCGCGGCCCGCAGACGGCGGCCGAGCTGCGACTGAACGCGGCACGGTTCCACGCCTTTGCCGATATTTCATCCGTTGAAGCGTTTCTGGACGAGCTGGCAGAGCACGATCCGCCCTATGTCGTGAAGCTGCCGCGCATGCCGGGCGAGCGTGAAAGCCGCTGGATGCACTTGCTGTGCGGTGAAGTTGCGCAGGGCGAGATTCGGCAGGCCGGCGCCGCTGACGAGTCGATCGCGCCGTCGGAGTTCGAGGCGCTGAAAGCGGAGCAGAAGCAGTTGGCCGACAAGGTGGCCAGGCTGCAGGCACTTGTCGAGCAGATGGCCGGTGAATTGGGCATCTCGATCGACAAGTCGATGCTGTAAACGCAATCGGCCCCGGCGTTGTACCGGGGCCGATTGATCGTCTTCGGTTTACGCGCCGGCCGATACGAACAACGTGCAGGCGCCTTCTTCCGCGGCCGACACATTGCGGCGGAAGCCCGAGAACAGATCCCGCCCAACGCCTGCGTGGTAGTGCGACAGGTCCGGCGCGGTGACTTCGCGGGCATTCCACTCCGCCTCCGGCACGCGCACTTGCAGCGTGCCCGCTTCCGCATCCAATACGACGATGTCGCCATCGCGCACACGCGCGAGCGGCCCGCCGTTGAGCGCTTCCGGGGTGACGTGGATGGCGGCCGGCACCTTGCCCGACGCGCCGGACATGCGGCCGTCCGTCACCAGCGCGACCTTGAACCCGCGCTCCTGCAGCACCGACAGCGTCGGCGTGAGCTTGTGCAGTTCGGGCATGCCGTTGGCGGCCGGGCCCTGATACGGCAGCACGGCCACGAAATCGCGCTCCAGTTCGCCGGCCTTGAACGCGTTGATCAGATCGTCCTGCGCGAGGAAGACGCGTGCCGGCGCTTCCACAAAACGATGTTCCGGCTTGACCGCCGACACCTTGATGACCGAGCGCCCGATGTTGCCGTCGAGCACGCGCAGGCCGCCGTCCGGCGAGAACGGCTCGGCCACGCCGCGCACGATGTTGGTGTCGAGCGAGGCGGCGGCGCCATCGCGCCACACCAGCTTGTCGCCTTCCAGGAAGGGCTCTTGCGCATGACGGCGCAGGCCCTTGCCCATGATCGTCGTCACGTCGTCGTGCAGCAGGCCGGCGTCGAGGAGTTCGCGAATCACGATGGACAGACCGCCCGCGGCTTGGAATTCGTTCACGTCGGCCTTGCCGTTCGGGTAGACCCGCGCCAGCAGCGGAATCACGCCCGACAGATCGTTGAAGTCGTCCCACGTGAGCAGGATGCCGGCCGCACGCGCCATCGCCACCAGGTGCAACGTGTGGTTGGTCGAGCCGCCCGTGGCCAGCAGGCCGACGATGCCGTTGACGAACGCGCGCTCATCCAGCACGTCGGCAATGGGGGTGTACTGGTCGCCGCTGAAGACGAGCTTGAGCGCCTGGCGCGCCGACTCACGCGTGAGCGCTTCGCGCAGCGGCGTGTTCGGGTTGATGAAGGCCGTCCCCGGCAGGTGCAGGCCCATCACCTCCATCAGCATCTGGTTGGAGTTCGCCGTGCCGTAGAACGTGCACGTGCCCGGGCCGTGGTACGACTTGGATTCGGCTTCCAGCAGGTCGGCGCGCGAGAGCTTGCCCTCGGCGTACAGCTGGCGCGTGCGCGCTTTTTCATCGTTGCTGATGCCGGTGGTCATCGGGCCGGCCGGCACGAATACGGCGGGCAGGTGGCCGAACGACAGCGCACCGATCACCAGCCCCGGCACGATCTTGTCGCACACGCCCAGGTACAGCGCCGCGTCGAACATCTGGTGCGACAGCGCCACGGCCGTCGACAGGGCAATCGTGTCGCGCGAGAACAGCGACAGCTCCATCCCGTCCTGCCCCTGCGTCACGCCATCGCACATGGCCGGCACGCCACCGGCAAACTGCGCGGTGCCGCCCGCGTCCAGCGCGGCCTGCTTGAGCCACGCCGGAAACGCCTCCAGCGGCTGGTGCGCCGACAGCATGTCGTTGTAGGCGGAGACAATGCCGAGGTTCGGCCGCTCCAGCGCTTTCAGGCGGATCTTCGCTTCGCCCGGCATGGCCGCAAAGCCGTGCGCGAGGTTCGTACACGAGAGCAACGTACGCTCGACCTTGCGGCCGGCATTCTTGCGGGTCACGTCCAGATAGGCCTGGCGCGGGCCGCGGCTGCGGTCGATGATGCGTTGGGTGACGGCGGCCAGAGTGCGGTGCAGGGCCATGCGGGTTCTCCTGGAGGGGGTAGGTCCGGGCGGGACGGAATGCTGTAATTTTCCTACAAATGCGTCGGATGTGGTGCAGGGTTTTCCACAGGTACCCCATCCGATGCTCCGCCATTAACGCGGGCGAGCACGCGAATTGCGTGCCAGAAGCCACGCCGGAGGCCATGCTTCGGCGCAAAAGATTTGCCGGAAACGCTTGCCCGGGCAGTTTCACGAACGTCTTGCTCGCGATGTAGTAATACTACAAAATGAGCTGAAAAGACGTGGCCCGGGACCTGTCATCCAATGAAACGAGCACGCGTTGACCCGAGCCGGGGCCAGCTACGCGAAGGACGCCGCCGCAAATGGTCATTCCATTTGCAAGGCGAGCCGACAAAGTAGATGGCACCGGCCCGGGCCAACCCGGAGGGCAAGGGGCATTTGGGCCACATGGCGTCGTTGTGACCGGCTTGCTTAGCCGGCTAAGCGGCGCCGTCCACGCCTAGCCCTGCGACCCAAATGCCCCTTGCGCGTGCCCGTTTCATTGGATGACAGGTCCCAGTCAGCTAGGCTAGCCTAATCGATGGCTCACACACAGGAGATGACGATGTCGGTGCCCGCATTCGACATGGTGTTGTTCGGCGGTACGGGCGATCTTGCCCGCCGCAAGCTGATTCCGGCCTTGTTCGATGCGCATCAGGGCGGCGAACTGCACTCGCGCGGGCGGATCTTCGCCATCGGCACGCAGCCGCTGGAAACTGCCGGCTACCTCGCCCTGCTGGAGCGCGAAACGCGCCCGACCATGCGCCTGTACTCCGGCGCGCCCGTCTCCGACGACGCCTGGGCTTCGTTTGCCGAGCGCATCGTCTACCAGCAGGTGGACGCCCGCAAACCCGAGCAGTTCGACGCGCTGGCCGCCGCGCTGGGCGAGGACCGCGCGCCGGTCACGGTCTGCTACCTGGCCACGGCGCCCGGCATTTTCGTGGACATCTGCGCGCAGCTCGCCCGCGTCGGGCTGAATACGCCGAATGTGCGGCTGGTGCTGGAAAAGCCGCTGGGCACTGATCTTGCGTCGAACGAGCGCATCAATTCGGCCGTGGCGCAGTTCTTTGCCGAAGACCAGATCTACCGGATCGACCACTACCTCGGGAAAGAGTCCGTCCAGAACCTGATGGCGATCCGCTTCGGCAACGCGCTGTTCGAGCCGCTGTGGCGCCGCGAATGGATCAAGGACGTGCAGATCACGATTGCCGAGCAACTTGGCGTGGAAAAGCGCGGCGATTTCTACGACGGCGTCGGCGCGCTGCGCGACATGGTGCAGAACCACCTGCTGCAACTGCTGTGTATCGTCGCCATGGAACCGCCGTCGAGCCTGTCACAAGACGCCATCCGCGACGAAAAGCTGAAGATCTTGAAAGCGCTCAAGCCGATCCCGCTGCAAGAGGTGCCTGAAAAGACCGTGCGCGGCCAGTATCAGGAAGGCGCCATCGCGGGGCAGCCGGTGCAGGGCTATCTGCATGAGCAGGGCATTCCGCCGGACAGCCGCACGGAAACCTTCGTCGCCATCAAGGCCGAGATTGCCAACTGGCGCTGGGCCGGCGTGCCGTTCTACCTGCGCACCGGCAAGCGTATGCCGCAACGGCTGGCGGAGATTGTGGTGCGCTTTCATGACGTGCCGCATGCGTTGTTCCCCAAACCGCTGATCCAGTTTCCGGAAAACCGCCTCGTTATTCGCCTGCAGCCGGAAGAGAGCATCCGCCTGCAATTCCTGACCAAGACGCCGGGCGCGGCACTGGGCCTGCAGCCGTCCACGTTGGACCTGGACTTTACCGACCACGGCGGCGTGCGCCATGCCGGCGCGTATGAGCGTCTGCTGATGGATGCCGTCAACGGCAAGCTCGGCCTGTTCGTGCGCCGCGATGAGCAGGCCGAAGCGTGGCGCTGGGTCGAGCCGATCATCGAGGCGTGGAACGAAGCGCGCATTCCGCCCAAGGGTTACACCGCCGGCAGCTGGGGCCCGGCGGCATCGAGCGCGCTGCTCTCGCGCGACAACGCCGCGTGGCACGAGGAGATGTAATGGCGATGCGCTGGCACGCAGTTCCGGAGGCCGCCGCGCAGGTGCAAGCGCTGGCAGCGTCCATTGCGAACACGCTCACGCATGTGATCGAGGAGCAGGGCAGTGCGTGCCTGGCCGTCTCGGGCGGACGCTCGCCCATTGCGCTGTTTGCCGCGCTGCGCGTGTTGCCGCTACGCTGGGCCGACGTGTCGATCACGCTGGTCGACGAGCGTGCCGTGCCGCCTGAGCATGCCGACAGCAACGCGCGGCTCGTCCGCGAGCACCTCTTGCAGGATGCAGCAGCGGCGGCGCGCTTCTTTCCGCTGGTGTTGTCGCCGCATGTGCATGGCGAATCGGTTGACGTGGATGCATGCGTGGCGACCGCCAACGATCCGTTTCAGCAACCCGACGTAGTGATTCTCGGCATGGGCGACGATGGGCATACCGCATCGTTGTTTCCCGACGCGCCCGAATTGGACGATGGCATCGACCGCACGCGTGCGCCGGGGTATCTGCCGGTACGCCCGGGCGCCGCGCCGCATCGGCGGATCAGCCTGAATCTGTCTGCGCTGTGCGCGGCGCGGCGGCTGTTCCTGTCGATCTCGGGATCGGTCAAGCGCGGTGTGTTCGACGAAGCCGCGCGAGGCGTGGCACAGCGCGCACTGCCGGTGAGCTATGTCATTCATCAGCGGGAGGTGCCGCTCGATGTCTATTGGACTGCATGACGTGAACGCGGGCAGCGCGGCCGAGCTGGCCGACACCTTGGCCTACCCGCGGCTGGTGGCCGACGTGGGCGGCACCAACGTGCGCTTTGCGCTGGAGATGGCGCCCATGCGCCTGGCCCATATCGGTGTGCTCGCCGGCGACGATTACCCGTCGCTCGAAGCGGCGATGCGTGCCTACCTGGCATCGCTGCCGCCGGAAATCGCGGCGGCTGGCGTGCGGCATGCCGCCATCGGCATCGCCAACCCGGTGCTCGGCGACCAGATTCGCATGACCAATCGCGACTGGGCCTTCTCGATCGAGGCAATGCGCCAGTCGCTGGGCTTCGACACCTTTGTCGTGCTTAACGACTTCGCGGCGCTGGCGCACGCATTGCCGTATCTGCCCGCCGAAGAGCTGCAGCAGGTGGGCGGCGGTGCCAGCCTGGCCGATGCACCGCGCGCGCTGCTGGGCGCCGGAACCGGGTTGGGCGTTGCATCGCTGCTGCCGACACCGGAAGGCCGCTACATCGCCGTGGCCGGCGAGGGCGGTCATGTCGCCTTCCCGCCGATGAACGACGAGGAGGTTGTGATCTGGCGCTTCGCGCGTGAGCGCTTCGGCCACGTGTCTGCGGAGCGGCTGATCTCCGGCATGGGTCTGGAGCTGATTTACGAGGCGCTCGGCGCGTGCTTCGATCTCTGGCAGCAAGGCCCCACCTTGCGCCGCGCCGCCGACATCACCGCCATCGCATTGGGCGAGATGGAAGATGCCGCAGGCGATCACGCACGCTGCCGTTATGCCGTCGATACGTTCTGCGCGTTTCTCGGCACCATCGCGGCCAACCTGGCGGTCACGCTGGGCGCGCGCGGTGGCGTATATATCGGCGGCGGCATCGTCCCGCGTCTGGGGCCGGCGTTTGCCAACTCACCGTTCCGGCGGCGTTTTGAAGACAAGGGCCGCTTTTCGGCCTATGTGGCATCGATGCCGGTGTACGTGATTCATTCACCGTACCCGGGACTGATCGGCCTCTGCGCTGCCATGGACCACGCGGTGGCGCAGGGACACTGACGCCGCGTTGGCGCTGGCGTTGGTGTTACTCAGGCTGATCGGCGTGCTGCAGTGCGCTGCCCTTGCGCAGCGCCACTTCCAGCACCAGCGCATCGAGCAGCGCCAGGTGCAGCAGGCGCGCGACCATCGAGCGGTCGGCCACGGCATCGTCCACGCCGGCGGGTAGCACCACATCGGCGAGGGCCGCGAGCGGGCTGCCGGGCGCTGTCACGGCAATCACGCGCACGCCGAGTTCCCGCACGCGCTCCACCGCCGTCTGCAGTTCGGGCAAGGCGCCCGATTTTGAAATGGCGATCACCACGTCGCCCGCCTGCAGCACGTTCAACGACATCGACACCAGATACGGATCGCTATACGCATTCGCGGGAATGCCGTAGCGGAAGAACTTCGTCTGTGCATCGAGCGCCACCACGCCGGAGCTGCCGAAGCCGTACAGGTCGATGCGGTGCGCGCTGTCGACCAGTGCCACCGCCGCATCGAGCGTGCGCGGGTCGAATCGATCTTGCAGCGTAGTGAGCGCATCAATGGCGTTCTGCAGGACGCGCGTGCCCGAGGGCGACACGATGCGTGCCGGGGCGGTATCGCGGGCGACGTTGCCTTGCGCGAGCCGCAGCTTGAAATCCGACAGGCCATGGCAGCCCATTGAGCGGCAGAAGCGGATGACGGTCGGCTGGCTGACGCCGGCCTCACGCGCGATGGCAGCCACCGGCAGGCTCAGCACCGTGCCGGGCTGGCGCAGCACCCAGTCGGCCACCTGGCGTTCGGCCGGAGAGAGCGACGGGCGCGCCGCGCGAATGCGCTCGCGCAGGTCGGTCGGTGCATCAGGTGTGGCGGAGGAAGTGGCTTGCTGGGCGCTCATCTGCGCGCGGGTTCGAATGGCGGATCGCATCACGATAAAGGCAAGCGCACCCGTGCGCAACCGCCCGGCGAGGGGTTGCTAGATGCAGTGCGCTCCGACTGCAACTGACAGTTTTTGCACTGTTGCCAGGCGAGCGCGTTGGCTACGGTGAACGACGCCCACGTCGTCACAAGCGGCGTGGTTCTGCAACGTCGTACTCCTCAAAAGGACATCCGATGCTCCGTACTGCTCTCCCCATGCAGCGTTTTTCCACCCTGTGCCGCCATCTGGCGTATGCATGGCCGCTGGTGTTCGCGGCCGGGCCGCTGCATGCCGCCACCGATTGGGTCGATACCCACACCAAGGCGTTCGTGACCGGTCCGCAACTCATGGCGCGCGGTGCTGCCAACGAGGTCGCCCCCGGCCAGACCACCGATGTGCTGGTCAGCCTCAAACTGCGCAACGAGGCCACGCTGAAGGCGCTCGCGCACGATGTGAACGACCCGCGCAGCCCGCGCTACCGCAAGTACCTGACCAGCGAGCAGTTCCTCGCCGACCACGCGCCCACGCAGGCGCAGGTGGACGCCGTGGTGGGCTATCTGCGGCAGAACGGCTTTATCGATATCGATGTGGCGCCCAACCGGCTGCTGGTGTCGGCGCGCGGCACGGCAGGCACGGTCAAGGCGGCCTTCAACACGCCGCTGGTGCATTACCAGCTGGCCGGCCGCAGCGGGTTTGCGAACAGCGGCAAGGCGCAGGTGCCGCGCGCGCTGGGCGGTATCGTCGGCTCGGTACTGGGCCTGCAGAACGTGGCGCGCGCGCGTCCGCTGCTGCGTGTGGGCGATGTGGCGGAAGCGCGCACGCTGGCGGCGGGCACCGCGACGGGCCACTACCCGAAGGAATTTCCGGCGCTGTACGGCGCGACCGGCGTGCCGACGGCGGCCGGCACCACAGTGGGCATCATCACCATCGGCGGTGTATCGCAAACATTGCGTGACCTGCGGACGTTCACGAGCAGCAACGGCTACGCCGCGGTGTCCACCACCACGATCAAGACGAATGGCACCAGCGGCAACTACACCGATGACCAGGAAGGCCAGGGCGAGTGGAACCTCGACAGCCAGTCCATCGTGGGTGCGGCCGGCGGCGCGGTCGGCAAGCTGGCTTTCTACATGGCGGATCTGAATGCGCCCGGCAACACGGGCCTCACCAAGGCGTTCAACAAGGCGGTGACCGACAACACGGCCAAGATCATCAACGTGTCGCTCGGCTGGTGCGAGAACGACGCCAGCGCCGACGGCACGCTCGATGCCGAAGAGGCCATCTTCACCACGGCCGCAGCGCAGGGGCAGACGTTCTCCGTGTCTTCCGGCGACGAGGGCGTCTACGAGTGCAACAACCGCGGCTATCCGGACGGCGGCAACTACAGCGTGTCGTGGCCGGCATCGTCGCCGCACGTGCTGGCCATTGGCGGCACCACGCTCTACACCAGCGGATCGAGCTTCGCCAGCGAGACCGTGTGGAACGAAGGCCTGGACGGCAACGGCAAGCTGTGGGCCACGGGCGGCGGCATCAGCCAGATCCTGCCGGCACCGAGCTGGCAGGGTGGCAATGCGCGGCTATTGCCCGATGTGTCGTTCGACGCGGCGCAAAGCACCGGTGCCTACATCTACAACTACGGGCAGCTGCAGCAGATTGGCGGCACGAGTCTGGCCTCGCCGATCTTCGTCGGCTTCTGGGCGCGGCTGCTGGCGGCCAACGGCAACCTGGGCTTTCCGGCGGCGCGCCTGTACAGCGCCATTCCGGCCAACGCGTCGCTGCTGCGCTATGACGTGGTCTCGGGCAACAACGGCTACCAGGGTTACGGTTACAGCGCAGCGAAGGGCTGGGACTACCCGACGGGTTGGGGCAGCCTGAACATCGGTGCGTTGAACCAGTTGATCAAATCGGGCGGATTCTGATGCGGAGGTGAGTTTGCGGGCGGTTTCGCACAAAGCGCGAGCCGCCCGCGCGACGGTTCTACAATGAGCCTCCCCCGGCTTATTTTGATTCGTCATGCGCGTACTGCTCGTGGAAGACGACGACATGATCGGCGACAGCGTGCGCAAGGGCTTGCGCCACGACGGTTTCGCCATCGATTGGGTGCGCGACGGCGAGGCTGCCGTGCACGCCGTGACCGCCCCCAGTGCCGCCGGTGCCGCGGGTGCGGAACCGGGCACCACCATGTTCGACCTCATGCTGCTCGACCTCGGCCTGCCCAAGCGCGACGGGCTCGACGTGGTGCGCGAGGTGCGCCAGCGCGGCATCGCCATCCCCATCCTGATCCTGACCGCGCGCGATGCGGTGGCCGATCGCGTGGCCGGTCTCAATGCCGGCGCAGACGACTACCTCGTCAAGCCGTTCGACCTGCAGGAGCTGGCTGCACGCATGCACGCGTTGCTGCGCAGACAGGGCGGCCGTGCCGATCCGCTCATGCGCCACGGCGAGGTGCTGCTCAACCCCGTGACCCGCGAAGTGCTGCGCGCGGGTGTGCCGGTCAAGCTGTCGGGCCGCGAGTTTGCAGTGCTGCATGCCTTGCTCGCGCGGCCGGGCAAGGTGTGGTCGATCGCACAGCTGCAGGACAACCTCTACGGCTGGGATGAAGAGGTCGGCAGCAACACGGTTGAGGTCTACATCCATGCGCTGCGCAAGAAGCTCGGCAGCCATTTCATCCAGAACATCCGCGGCGTGGGGTATGTGATTCCACGTGAGGCGCCGACGTCGCCTGCGGAACCTGCCGGCGGCGACGCGCACCAATAACCCATGCAATCGATCCGTAAAACCCTGCTGTGGTGGCTGGCCGGCGGCCTGCTGGCGGGCATCGTCATCGCCACCGGCCTGATCTACGCACAGGCGCGCCAGGAAGCCAACGCGCTGTTCGACTACCAGATGCAGCAGGTGGCGGCCGCGCTGCCGAGCCAGTGGATCGACCCGCCGCCCCCGGCGCTCGCGGGCATTGCGCGTGACGACGACGTCGTGATCCGCATCTGGGACGGCACCGGCCGCAGCCTGTATCTCTCGCACGCGCGCCCCAATCTGCCGGACCAGGCCGAGTTGGGCTTTTCCGACGCAAATACGCCGGAGGGCCCCTGGCGCATCTACAGCGTCGCCTTCGGGCCTGCCGTGGTGCAGATCGCCCAGCCTTACAGTGCGCGGCACGAGGTGGCGGCGCGTATGGCATTGCGCACGGTGGCGCCGCTGCTGATCCTGTTGCCGCTGCTGGGCTGGATCGTCTGGCTGGCGGTCGGGCGCGGGTTGGCGCCGCTGGGCTCGGTGGCCAAGCAGGTGCAGGCGCGCGACGCGGCCGCGCTGTCGCCGTTGCCCACGCACGATTTGCCTGACGAGATCCGCCCACTGACAAACGCGTTGAACGATCTGCTGGCGCGACTCGGCACCGCACTGGCACACCAGCGCGCGTTTGTCGCCGACGCCGCCCATGCGCTGCGCACGCCACTGGCTGCGCTGAAGCTGCAGTTGCAGGTGGCCGACCGCGCCGAGAACGAAGACGAACGCCGCGCCGCGCATGCCGATCTGCATCGCGGCGTGGAGCGCATGATCCGCCTTGTTGGTCAGCTGCTGACGCTCGCGCGGCAGGAGCCGGGCGCTGCCGATACGCAGCGTGCAACGGTTGCACTCGACGCCGTAGCGGCCGACGTGGTTGCCGAGCTATCGCCAGCGGCAGTGCAAAAGCGCATTGACCTGGGGATCGCGGTGGAGTCGCGACCGGCCTCCGTGATCGGCAATGCCGATGCGCTGCGCGTGCTGCTGGTCAATCTGGTCGACAACGCACTGAAATACTGTCCGGCCGGCGCGCGCGTCGATGTGTCGACCGCGCATACGCCAGACGGTGGCGCCCAGCTCGTGGTCGAGGACAACGGCCCGGGCATCCCCGCCGACGAACGCGACCGCGTGCTGGACCGTTTCTATCGGCCTGCGCAGGCCCCCACCGGCGGCAGCGGCCTGGGGCTCGCCATCGTTCGGGAAATCGCACAGGCGCATGACGCGGCCCTCGCGCTGGAAGCGCGCGAAGGCGGCGGCTTGCGCGTGGTGCTGCGCTTCCCATTCAACGCCGGCGCGTAGAAACATTTCGTTTCGTGTGATGTCCGGGCGCGCCGCCCACCTTTAAGTCTCGTTTAAGTCTGCCCGCCTACGATGCCTTCAACCGATGGGCACGGCAGGCGACTCCGCAAGCCGTGACCCTCGTGCTCAGCAAGAGAGGACACGACAATGACGCGTCAAACCCTGGCACGCAGTGCGGCTGGCCTGGCCGCTGTGGTCGCCGTTGCAGGCGGCTATGCCTATCTTCAGAAAGACATGATTTCGCGCGCGGTGGCGGCACCCGTGGCCACCGCAACGGCAACGACCGCGCCTGCTTCCGGTGCGGCTCCGGTGGCCGTGGCCGCGCCGATGGATTTCTCCGGCATCGTCGACCGTTACGGCCCTGCGGTGGTCAACATCAGCACCACGGCGCGCGCGCAGCGCACCAGCATGCAGGGCCTGCCGCCCGGCATGAGCCCCGACGATCCGTTCTCCGAATTCTTCAAGCGGTTCATGCCGCAGATGCCGCAGCAGCGTGGCGACCAGATCGTGCGCGGTCTGGGCTCCGGCTTCATCGTCTCGGCCGATGGGCTGATCCTGACCAATGCGCACGTGGTGGACGGCGCCCAGGAGGTCAACGTCAAGCTGACTGACCGCCGCGAGTTCAAGGCCAAGGTGCTCGGCGTCGACAAGCAATCCGACGTGGCAGTGCTGCGCATTTCTGCCAAGAACCTGCCGGTGGTGCAGATCGGGAGCCCCGCCAACACCAAGGTGGGCGAGCCCGTGCTGGCGATCGGTTCGCCGTACGGTTTCGAGAACACCGTCACGGCAGGCATCGTGAGCGCCAAGTCGCGCTCGCTGCCGGATGACACCTATGTGCCGTTCATCCAGACCGACGTGGCCGTGAACCCCGGCAATTCGGGCGGCCCGCTGTTCAACCAGCGCGGCGAGGTGATCGGCATCAACTCGCAGATCTACAGCCAGACCGGCGGCTACCAGGGCCTGTCGTTTGCCGTGCCGATCGACGTGGCGATGAAGGTGGAGCAGCAGCTGGTGTCCACCGGCAAGGTCACGCGCGGCCGCCTGGGCATTGCGGTGCAGGAAGTCGACCAGTCGCTGGCCGATTCCTTCAACCTGCCCAAGCCCGAAGGCGCCCTGGTCAACTCCGTGGAAGACGGCGGCCCCGCAGCCAAGGCCGGCCTGCAACCCGGCGACGTGATCCTGCAGATCGGCGATGCGCGTATCGACCGGTCGGGCGATCTGCCTGAGCAGGTGGCTGACATCAAGCCGGGCTCTACCGTGCCGCTGCAGATCATCCGTCAGGGCAAACCGACCACCCTGACGGTGACCATCGGCGCCGCCAAGGACGCGAAGGTGGCATCCAGCGAAAAGGCTGCCCCGGACCAAGGCCGCCTGGGCCTGGCGGTGCGCCCGCTGCAACCGGAAGAAAAGCGTCAGAACGGTTTGCCCGGCGGCCTGGTGGTGATGGACGTGACCGGCCCTTCGGCCAAGGTCGGCATCCAGCCGGGCGATGTGATCCTGTCGCTCAACGGCACGCCGGTGTCGTCGGTGCAGGAACTGCGCACGCTGGTGGATCGCGCCGGCAAGCATGTCGCCCTGCTGGTGCAGCGTGACGACACGAAGATCTTTGTCCCTGTGGATTTGGGCTGAGGCCAATGCCGGCTTTGCAGTGCCGGGAACATCGCCTCGTCTCGAACAAGCCGGTCTTTTGGGCCGGCTTTTTTGTTCTAGTTTGCGGCGTGCCCGATGCTGGCCACGCCGTTCTTTCACTGGATCAGCGGGCGGTGCACAGCCGCGCCGTCGCACGATCCAGCGCAATGCGATGCAGGCTGTCGAGCGATTTCTCCTGCGACACTCGGCCGATTTCCTTTGCCACCTGCGCCGGGCAATCCGCCTGCCCGCGTGCCGGGGCTGCCTCGCGCAAGGCTTGCAGGATCGATTTCTGCAGTGCGTCCAGCTTGGGCCGGATCACATCCGGCAGGCTCTGCCGCTGCGCGGTGGGCGCGGCACCGGCCCGTCGCCAGTCGTTCAGAAGGGCGTACTGGACTTCCTTGTTCGCCTCGATCTGGTCTGTGAAGACATCGCTCACGTCGGCTGCGGCCAAGCCGTAGGCCGGCGCCTGCGCCGAGACATTGGCGATGACCTTGGCTTCGCGCGCCGGGTCGTAGACGGACTGGCCGCTGTCCCATTTGCTCAGCGCGACCTGGTCTGCGGTGACAAGGCGATCGGCCAGATGGCGCAGCAATGGCGCAAAGGCGCTGTCGTGCGCGTGAGCCGGAGCGACGCAGCTTGCCGCCAACAACAGGCCGCAAGCGATTCGGGGTGTCATCAACGTGTTAAAGGCGTTCTTCATGCTGGGTAGCGGTCGGTTGCCGCGCGTCTCGGGACGGGGAGCGGCCATCATACCGAAGCGCCGAGTGTGCGGCGTGCGCAGCGTTGCTCCGATGCGCGCCGCTAGGCCATTTGCACGTGCTGTCTGCCATAAACCCAGGTATCATGCGGGCTACGCGCCGTTTTTGTCTGCAAAGCCTGCGGCGGCGCGGCTAGCTGAGCATACGACGATGGATTTCTACCCCGATCTGGAAGGTTTGCCGCTGTTCGCCAAACCCGCTTTCGGCTGGGAGGAACCCGTGTCGGCATCGACAGCCGAAACGCCCCCCGCCAAACCCCGCCGCCTGCGCCGATGGCGCGGCCCAATCACGCATTGGGAACGCGGCTACCGCTCCCACTACTACCGTGACAAGCGCGGCAAGAAGCTCGGTGAAATTCACCTGAGCCCGCGCGGTCAGGCACCGTTGCTTTACCGCTGGCTGGCCGGCACGCTCTCGGGCATCGAGGGGTCGCTCACGCACGCGCGCATGCGGGTGGAAGAAGCGATCGGGTTCGGGATGCGCCAGATGGCGCTGTTCTGAGCCAAAAGTCGGGCGCGTCGCCGGGCACGGCCGATGCGTCAATTCTGGGTTCACCACGAGGAGAACCCCATGCCGACCATCGTCCGCATCTTCACAGACCATGCCGCTGCGGAAGCAGCCCGCCAAGCCGTATTGAATACCGGCCTCGCGCTGGATCGCGTCGCGCTGTCGCACCAGGGTGACGAGGCCGGTGCGTTGTGCGGCAACTTCCTGTGCGGCGACTACGAGCCCGGCGGCGAGAACGCCGAGACCTACGAACGCAAATTCCAGAACGTCGTGATCGGCGGGCGCTTTCTGCTCACCATCGACGCCGAACCCGCCCAGGTGGATGCCGCCGAAGCCGCCTTGCAGCCCGTCGGCGGCCATGCAGTAGACGATCTCGGCCCGAAACCGTGATCTTTTCGTGCGGTGGTTGTGGGATGCAGGCGTTGCAGTCACCGCCCCGCTTGTGTCGCGCCAAGGATGCATCGGGCATGATGCGCACATCTGCCCCACACGCGTGACGCCATCTCCAAGCGCTCTCGCGTCCTCACGCCTTAGCCGGCACATAACCATGGCCATCGACTCCGCCTTGCTTGCTGCCCTTGCGCCCACCGGCGTTCTGCGCGCTTCCATCAATACGGGCAACCCCATTCTGGCGAGGCCGGATGCGCAGGGGCAGGCCGTCGGCGTGTCCGTGGATCTGGCGCACGCGCTCGCCGAACGGCTGGGCGTCGCGTTGAAGCTGCTGGTGGTCGATGCGGCCGGCAAGTCGGTCGACGTGGTCTCGCAGGAGCAGGCCGACATCGGCTTCTTCGCCATCGACCCGCGTCGTGCCGCCAGCATCTCCTTTACCGAGCCGTATGTGCTGATTGAGGGCTACTACCTAGTGCGCAACGACTCGCCCATCCGTTCCAACGCGGATGTGGACCGCGCCGGCAATCGCGTTGTGGTCGGCAAGGGCAGTGCGTACGACCTGTATCTCACGCGCGAGCTGCAGCACGCAGAGATCGTCCGCGCACCCACCTCGCCTGCGGTGGTGCAAACCTTTCTTGAGACGCATTGCGAGGTGGCAGCGGGCGTCAAGCAACAGCTCGAAGCCGACGCAGCCAACGTATCTGGCGTGCGCCTGCTGGGCGAGCGCTTCATGGTCATCCGCCAAGCCATGGGCGTGCCGGCCAGCCGCGGCGCGCAAGCGGCGGCCTATGTCGTCGGCTTTGTCGAAGACATGAAGGCCTCGGGGTTTGTCGCGCAGGCATTGCAGCGGCATGGGGTGACGGGCGTCACGGTGGCACCGGCAATCAAGAATCCGGGCGCGATTGTTTCGCGGCTTTCGGGCCACGCTTGATCTGCACGGCGGTGGAGCCGCGCGCGCCTTGCCCCACCACCCGGTGATGTCCGCAAGGCGCCACTTTTCGTAGAATCCCGCCACAAAAGACCTTGCGGGAGTGCTCATGCTGGATCCAGGCGTCGCCATTGCCACGTCGGCGCTGATGAGCTTCGTACTGCTGGGGTTGCTCGGTTCATTGCTGCGCGCCGGCAAGCCGGGCATTGCCGAATGGTTTGGGGCCAATCTGGCCGTGGTGCTGGCGCTGCCGTTGATTCTGCTGCGCGGAAACATTCCCGACAGCCTGTCTGTCGTGGTGGCGAATGTCCTGTTGGCGCTGGGTGGGGCTGCCTACTACGCCGGCTGCGCGAGGTTTCTCGGGCGTCGGCCGCAGTGGCCCATCCTGCTGGCCGGTGTGGCGGCGGTGGGCGTGGCGGTCATCTACTGGCGCTACGCCGTCGACAGCATCCCCATGCGGGTGTTTTCGACCACGCTGTTTTCGGCGGCCTTCTGCACGGCCCTGGTGTGGATGCTGTTGCGCCATTCGCCCGCCGGTCGATCGACGTATCCGTATCGGGTCACGGCCGTCATTGCTTTTGTGTTCGGCGTTTGCCAGCTCGTGCGCGGCATCTATTTCCTGACGCTGGACTCGGCGTCCAGCCCCACCATGTTCGCCACCGCCGGCAGCGTGCTGCTGCTCGTGGTGGCGGCGGCCATCATGCCCATCCTGTCGATGTCGGCCATGCTCATGGTGCACGACGCGTTGCTGGCGGACGCCTGCGATGCCGCCAATCGTGATTTCCTGACCGGTGCGCTGTCGCGCCAGGGCTTCGAGGCGCTGGCACGCCGCCATGTCGGCCGTGTGCAACATCACGCCAGGCCGCTGGCATTGCTGATTCTCGACCTGGACCACTTCAAGCGCATCAACGACACCCTCGGCCACGCCGCTGGCGACGCCGTGTTGCGCGCGTTTGTGCAGATGGCGCAAGCGCAGTTGCGGCCTACCGACGTGCTCGGGCGCATCGGCGGCGAAGAGTTTGCGCTGCTGCTGCCCGACACGGACAGCAGCAACGCCATGCACCTGGCAGAACGCTTGCGCAAGGCCGCTGCCGCGCATGTTGTCGCGGCCGGAGCGCAGTCTTGCTGCTACAGCATCAGCGGTGGCGTGGCGGCGTGGCAACCCGGCGAATCGTTCGACCGGCTGAGCGCACGCGCAGACCGCGCGCTGTACGACGCCAAACACCAGGGGCGCAACCGGATCTGCGCGGCCGACGCGGTGAACATGGCTGCGGTGGCGTAGCGGCGCGCGCAAGGCAACGGCAATTCGCGCGGCGTAGCATTTCGCTCCTGAATATCAACGGGAGGCGACATGTCGAAAACGCAGTACTACGCCGCGGCGACCCTGGACGGCTTCATCGCCACGACGGATCACTCGCTCGATTGGCTGATGCAGTTTGGCTCGCTGGAAGGCACAAGCTACGACAGCTTCATTCGCGACGTCGGCGCGCTGGCGATGGGCGCGTCCACCTACGAATGGCTGCTGCGCGAACTGGCCAAGCCCGGCCCCGCGGGCGAAGCCCAGCCATGGCCTTACGCGCAGCCTGCGTGGGTCTTCACATCGCGCACGCTGCCGGCGGTGCCAGGTGCGGACATCCGGTTCGTGCGGGGCGATGTGCAGCCCGTGCATCGCGACATGCTGGCCGCAGCCGCCGGGCGCAATCTCTGGATCGTGGGTGGCGGTGAACTCGCCGGCAGGTTTCTCGATGCGGGGCTGCTGGACGAACTGATCGTGCAGGTGATGCCCGTCACGCTTGGCACGGGCCTGCCGCTGTTGCCGCGCCGCATCGTGCAGCCTGCGCTCAAGCTCACTTCCGCCGTGCCCTACAAGAACACGTTCGTCGAGATGCGCTACGAGGTCGTGCGCGGCTAGCGCGGTCTGACGCCGCACGCTCGCGCGGTCGAATGGGCGATCGAAGCATCGCCGCGCATCAGCAAGTTGCTTGCCCGCAGAGCTTGATATGGCGCCATTTCTAGCGCTTCCGTACGCGGCCGCTTTGCGCAAAAGCTGTCGATTTGACAACGCTGTCGGCGTCTCCTTTTCTGGACTGGCTTTCCGTCAATCAGGCAGGAGACGACGATGCATCGACAGGCTCACTTTTTGATCCGGCGCCGTGTGGCGAACGTTGCCGCATGGCTGGCGTTCGGTTTGGCGGCCTCGTCCGCGTTGGCCGATGTTGGCGTGGGCGCCGCGCTGCCGCCGTCGCCCGACAAGCTCTACGGCGACTTGTTCGTGGCGGTGCAGACCGCGCAGGTGTATCCCGATCAGAAGACGTTTGTCGATGCGGTGCCCAAGGCCGCGCCCGCGGTCATCCTGCAGGCGTATCAGGCGCAGAAGAACGTGCCGGGCTTCTCGCTCAAGGCGTTTGTCGACCAGTACTTCACGCCGCCGGTCGATACGCCCGTGACGCCGCCCGCGGGGCAGTCCTTACGCGCGCATATCAACTGGCTGTGGCCGGCGCTCACGCGCACAACGACCACCGCGCCCGACAACAGCTCGCTCATTCCCCTCCCCAAGCCGTACGTGGTGCCCGGCGGCCGCTTCCGCGAGGGCTATTACTGGGATACCTACTTCACCATGCTGGGCCTGCAGGAGGCCGGCCGCGAAGACCTGGTCGACAACATGCTCGACAACTTCGCCTATGCGATCGACCAGTTCGGCCACATCCCGAACGGCAATCGCACGTACTACCTGAGCCGTTCGCAGCCGCCGTTCTTTGCATTGATGGTGGAGCTGGCTGCGCAGAAGGAGGGCGACGCGGCGCTCAAGCGCTACCTGCCGCAGCTGCGCAAGGAATATGCGTACTGGATGCGCGGCGCGGCCACCACGCCTGCCGGACAGGCGAGCAGTAACGTCGTCGTCATGCGCGACGGCACTGTGCTCAACCGCTACTGGGACGATCAGGACACCCCGCGCCCCGAGTCGTATCTGCAAGACGTGACCACCGCGCAGCAAACACCCGCACGCCCCGCCAACGAGATCTGGCGCGACCTGCGTGCGGCGGCCGAAAGCGGCTGGGATTTCAGCTCGCGCTGGTTTGGCGACAACGCCACGCTGGGCACTATCCGCACAACGTCGATCGTGCCGGTGGATCTGAACAGCCTGATGTTCCAGCTTGAGAAGACGATCGCGCGCGGTTGCACAGCGGCGCGCGATTTTGCGTGCACGGTCGAATATTCCGTGCGCGCCGGAAAACGTGCCGTCGCCATCGAGCGCTACCTGTGGCACCCCGCCGGCTACTACGCCGATTACGACTGGCAGTTGGGCCGCGTGCGCGACAACAAGTCCGCCGCGATGACGTATCCGCTGTTTGTGGGTGCCGCGCGCCCCGACCGCGCGTGGAAGACATTGCAATGGACGCAGCAGGCGCTGCTGCAGGTGGGCGGGTTGTCGACCACCACCTTCAAGACCGGCCAGCAGTGGGATGCGCCCAACGGCTGGGCGCCGCTGCAATGGATCGCGTTGCGCGGCGCGCAGCGATACGGCTGGCAGCCGCTTGCCCAGGCGATCGGCGAGCGCTTTCTCGGCAGCGTCGAGCAGCTCTATGCCAGCCAGCAGAAGCTCGTCGAGAAATACATCGTCGATGGAACGGGCAGCGGCGGTGGCGGCGGCGAATATCCGTTGCAGGACGGCTTCGGCTGGACGAACGGCGTCACCCTCAAGCTGCTGGATGCGTATGGCCGCGGGCAGTAAGCTGGTGGCCTTGTCCGCCATCGCGAGCCCTGCGCATGCCCATCGAACTTGACCGCGACGTCCGCGAAGAGGCCGTCCAATCCATCCAGCGCTACTTCACCGAGCAGTTGGACGAGCGCATCGGCAACATCCAGGCCGGTGCGCTGCTCAGTTTCTTTCTTGAAGAGATCGGCCCCGCGGTCTACAACCTCGCCGTGCAGGAGGTGCAGGAACGTCTGCAGACGCGCGTGGCCGAGCTGGACTACGAGTGTCACCAGGAGCCGTTCGGGTACTGGAAGAAATTCGACAAGCGCCGATAGTTCCCGGCTACCATGCCCGGATTCCATTCCGGCCGCTTCGTTTCCATGTCTTCCTTGCGCGCATTCTTCAGCACCGCCTTTCGCTGGCAGCGCGGCCGCCAGGGCACGGGCTACGACAAGATGCTGCTGGCCACCGCGCCGTGGCCCATCCCGTTCGACAGCTACCTGATCCGCTATCCGGACGGCTCCGAAATTCCACCGCATACCGACCCCGTCACCAACGGCCGGCACTACCGGCTGAACATCGTGCTGAAGTCGCCACGCGCGGGCGGCGAGTTTGTCTGCGCGAAGCCGATCTTCCAGACACGGCGCATCAAGCTGTTCCGCCCCGACGCGTGCGAGCACAGCGTGACGCGCGTGGTGGGCGGCAGTCGATATGTGTTGTCGGTGGGTTGGGTGTTGGGGCGCCGCGGCTAAGTGCGGGAATTGAATCATGACGAACGCATTCGCCTCCAACCCCTGGTTCCGGAGCCTCCCGCCGCACGTTGCTGACGCGCTGCTCGAAGCCACGGTGCCCATGCACATCACAGCCGGCGCATTTCTGTTTCGTCAGGGCGATCCGATGGACGCCGGTTCGCATGCGTTCTTTGGCGTGGCGAGCGGTGCGCTCAAGCTTTCCGTCTTCAATGCCGAGGGCGACGAGGCGATCCTCACCTTGGTGGAGCCGGGCAACTGGTTCGGCGGGGTCTCGACGCTCGATCAGCAACCGCGCGGGCATTGCGCAATCGCGCTGGAAGATTCGGACGTGCTGGCCGTGAGCGTGGCGCAATTTGAAGCACTGATGCGCGATGCCGCATTTGCCGGCGCAATCGCGCGGCTGGTGGCGACGCGCTTGCGGCTGGCGTATGGCTCGCTGGCGAGTGCGGCGCTGCACGGTACGCGGGCGCGCGTGGCGCGGCGTATCGCTTCACTCGCGCACGGCGATGTGTCGCAATCGGCAGAGGGGCGCGCGAGCATCTCGACCTCGCAAGACGCGTTGGCGATGATGCTGGGCATCAGCCGGCAGACGCTCAGCAAGGAGCTGCAGGTGCTGGTCAAACTTGGCGCGATCCGCCTGCGCTATGGCCACATCGAGATTCAGGACATGGCGCAGTTGCTGGCTGCAAGCGAAGCCGGCACCGACTAACCTGCCGCCCGCAACTCTGCCAGGAGATCGTCGCCCGACCAGTTCGGGCGTGTAGCGGCGGATTCGGCGGCATGCACCAGCGCACACAGTTGCGCATTCACCGGCGCGCGTTGCCCGAGGCGCTCTGCCAAACGCACCACTTCTCCGTTGATCCAGTCGACCTCGGTCATGCGCCCGGCGGCCAGATCGTCGGACATGGATGAACGCGCGAGCGGATCCATGGCGAGCATCTTGCCGGCCAGCCGCGCAAACACGACATCCGGCGTGGCGAGCAGGCGTGGAATCCAAGCGGGCGGTATCGGCGTCAGCTTGGCAGGCCGGATGCCCGCGCGCGCCAGCAGCCGGAGTGCTTCCGTTTGTGCCAGCGCCAGGCAGCGCCGGTACGCACGCTGCGACAGCTCTTCCTTCAGCGGCCGGTTGGCCAGCGCGTTGATGGCGTTGTTCAGGTTGAGCAGCAGCTTGGCCCATTGCACGGCCGCCATGTCGGTGCGTTCCGTGAGCGGCAGACCCGCGCGGCGGAAGTCATCGAGAAACGGTTGCAACGCGGGGGATGCTGCCACTTCCAATTCACCGGCCGTGCCCTGATGAAAGGCACCGGGGCCAGGCTGCATCACGTTGAAGGGCACCATGCCGGCCAGCACGGTCTGCTGTGGCAGCGCGGCGCGCAGGATATCGGCATTGCGCAGACCGTTCTGAAAACTGACGACGATGGCACCCGCGCGCAGCACGGGCTTCAGTTCATCGGCAACGGATTGCGTGGCGGCGGATTTGACGGTCACCAACACCAGATCGGCATCGGCGGCGGCGCTGGGATCGGCCGTGTAGCGGATCGCCGCAGGCGGCACCTGCCAGCGGCCGTTGCGGTAGTCCGTCAAGGTCAGGCCGTGCGCGCTGAGTTCGTTACCGATGCGTGCGCGGCCCACGAGCGCAACATCGGCACCGGCCGCCAGCAGACGGCCACCCACGTAACAGCCGATCGAGCCGGCCCCCACGATGCAGATCTTCGCCATGCGTCTCCTTGTTGTTGTGCTGGCCCGTCACGCCAGGCGCGGCACCTCGTACACCAGGGCCGGCTGCAGCGTATCGATGGCGTCCACCGGCTCGGGCGGGCGCCACATGAACAGCGAGAACGTCATCTTCTCGGGCGTCACGTCGATGATGGTAAAGCCGTTTTTCTCTGTTGGGCGCAACGCTTCATGCATGGCGACCGACAACGCAGGCGTGGTTTCGATGCTGCGGAATGCCGAAGGGAAGGCGAGGTCGCCGGTGCCGAGCGTGCCGGTCATGACCGTGTGCACGGGCTGTGCGAAGGCGAGGTCTGCGGAGCGCGACATCGACCCGGCTGCTGATGCATGGAAGTCACCCTGCACGATGACGGCCGCGCGCTGTTTCTGCTGGGCAAGCGCAGCCACCAGGCGCTGGTGCTGTGCATGCCAGCCGCTCTGCCAGCCAGCTTTGGGCTCGTTGGCGACGAGGCGGCCGGTCTTCCTGTCGAGCAGGTCCGGATACCAGTCGCCCAGCTTGCCGGACGAATACGCAAACGGCAGCGAGGGCACGTGGAAGAAGTGCGCGGTGTCCTCAGCGCGGGTGCGCGCGACTAACCAGTCTTCCACCCATTGCGGGACCACGCGTGCATGCACGCCCTTGTTGTCGAGAAAGCGCCGGCAGTCGTACAGCACGGCTTCGAGCAGCGCGCCGTAGCGCAGCGTGCCGAAGGCGCTGTTGGTGTCGCTGGGCATGCCGGCCTTGTCGCCACCGGGCAGCCACACGGGCCGGTTGGCGTCGGGCAGGAACTCCGGGTAGTAGCGGCGCTGCGTCAGCTCTGCACCCACTAGGCCGTAAGGCTCCGGCGGCAGGGTGGCGACCTTGTCGTCGAACTCGTCGTTCTCGAAGGTGTCGTGGTCGTCGGTCAGGAAATACGCGGGCGTAGAGCGCAGCGTGGTGCCGTACAGACCGCTGATCTGGTAATCGCACACGCGCGTGAAGATGGCTTCGTTCTTCGGGTGCGACATCGGCACCGATGTGTCGAGCGGGCCGCCAAACTTTTCCCACATCAGTTCGCGCACCTGGCCTGCGAACGGCTTGTTCTGCGAGGTCTGCAGATCCCAGTAGATGTGATCGCCGTTGGCGATGACGGTGTCGGGCGCAAACGACATGCCGCGCGCGAGCAGCCGGCGGCGTGCGTTCATGTCGAGCCATGCGGTCTTGCCGGCCAAGGGTGGGCCGTCATAACCGCCGGCGCAGGTATAGGCGAGGATGCGCAGTCGCGCGGGCGTCGCATCCGGTGCCGGAAAGGTGCGCAGCGGCCAGGCGTCGGCCAGCGGCTTGCCGGCCGTATCGACAATGCGCAGCGCGTATTGCGTGGCGGGCTGCAGACCGCGCACGTCGAAGCGCCAGAAGCGGCCGGCGGCATCGGTCTGCTCGCCGGCGACGCGCTTGCCGTTGACCACCAGCCACGGCGCTCGCGCAAGCGGTGCCTGAAGCGACGCCTTGATGAGAAAGCGATTGTGGCTGGCCGCCGGGATCAGGTGCGCGAGCTGGCCGGCATGCCAGTTGGCGTCGGTGGCATGCGCGGCGGCCCGTGCGTTTTCCGGCAGGGTTACGCCCAGCGCGCCCAGGCCAGCTGCGGCGGTGCCAAGCGTCAGGAAATCGCGCCGGCTCATGCCGTGCGGGGGACTGTTCGGTGGTGTGCGGCAGGGCATCGTCATCCTCTGGCGTGGTGCGGAGACGCCATCGTGCCGAGCCGTGCCCAGGCTGAATGTTCAGCTTTTGACAATCTAGGGGTAGGTCCCGATGCGGGCCGGTCATCGACCGCGTGACCAATGACAAACGCCCCGATGGCCGAAGCCACCGGGGCGTTGTCATGTCAGGCGATGCTGATGCTGGTGCTGATGCAGATACCGCGGCTTAGTAGCCCCACACCTGCATTTCGTCCAGCGAGTAACCCCACTGCGTGGCGCGCTGCGTGCCGTACATGCGCACATAGCGACCGCTGCCCTTGAGGTTCGCCAGCGACGTGTGGCCCCACGAAGCGCCGCTCGACGTCGAGTAGATGTTCGTCCACGTCACGCCGTCGTTCGAGGTCTGGATGGAGTACACCTTGGCGCCTGCGTCCCAGTACAGGTCGACGCCGGTGATGGTGCGGGTCGAGCCCAGATCGACCATCAGCCATTGCGCGCCGGCCACGCCTTCCACCGAATCCCAGCGCGTGCTGGTGGTATTGCCGTCGAACGCGTAGGCCGGGCCGAGGCTGGCGCTGTAGCTGGACGACGCGCTCGCCGGCTTGCCCTGCGAGAGCAGCGTCACCGCCTGCGCCGCAGCCGTGGGCGTGCCAGCGTAGTAGTTCGAGCCGAGCTTGGCCTTGGTCGTGTCGGAGTTCACACCAAACTGCGACAGGCTCCAGCGCTGGCCCGTGCTCGCGTCGCCCAGATAGAGCTGATAGCCACCGGCGCTCGTCGACGAGAAGAACACGTAGTTCGTGTTATTCACGGGCGACGGGTCGGAGTTGTTGCTGTTGCAGTCGTTGAGCGTGAGCTGGTTGGGCGTGTCGCTCGGGTTGACCTTGGTGTAGATCTGGTCAGCCTGGCTCGTGGCGTCGTGCCAGCGGGCGTAGAAGACGGTGCCGTCGGCACGCACGACCGGGTAGTACGTCGCCAGGCCGGCAGGCGTGTCGAACGCCACCTTGGCGGTGCTGCCCACGGTCTGCTTGTACAGGCCCATGCCCGAGCCGGTGCCGGTGGTGTAGAAGACCGCCGTGCCGTCCGGCGTTGCATACGGCATGGAGTTTTCCAGCGTCGGTGCCGTGCGTGTCAGGTTCACCGTGGAAGTGAAGACCGGGCCCGAACTGGTGTACGACAGCGCGGCCTGGATGACATCGCCGTTCTGCTTGAAGAGCAGCGATTTGCCGTCGGTGCTGAACTTCGGGTCTTCATTGCGCGTCTGGCCGGTGCTGTTGGTCAGGTTGATCGGCATGCTGGTCGAGCCGACTTGCCAGAAGAACACGTTCCACGCGTTGTTGGTGATGCCCATGAAGGCGATCCACTTGCCGTCGGGGCTGAACACGGCGTTCATCGGGTCCTTGATGCCCCAGGCCGCCTTCGACACCTGTTGCAGCGTGCGGGCAGAAAAGTCGTAGATGAAGATCTGGCTCGTGCCGTCGCCGTAGCTGACGTAGCTGTGGTACGCGAGCTTGCCGGTCAGGCTGGCCGGGAAGGTGGTGTTGGATTGCGTGGGCGGATTGGCAACGCAGTTGGCTTGGGCGCCGGCCGAGAACAGGCCGAGTGCGGCAGTGGCGACGAGACCAAGAGACATCAGAGTGGAGCGCATGAAACGGGACTTCCTAAACAAGTGGGTCAGTGGGGCGGGACAACCGCCGCATTAAGTCCGCGTCACTTTTCTGAATTTGGGCAAAGCTCCGCCAATTCCGGGAAATCCGGATTTGAAAAAGCGCCACAAACCGGGGGAGTGACGAGGATGAAGACGCGCCTAAAAACCCTGTTGCTTCGTACCGTCGTGTTTCTTGTCGGGGTCTCGACCAGATCGAGGGGCGAGTCGCGGACCAGACTGTAAGGGTTTCGCTGACACTGTGAAACCCCAATAAGAAAGCCGTTCTCGCCCTAATTCTCTGCCGTGGGGGCAAATCGGCACACGTGCGTGTAAATCTGACACGTTAATTTTTCCGGACGTTGATTAATCTGCACGTACATCGCCGTTATTGTTATTTTTACTGCGGCGTTTTGCCGCATGACGGCGGTGCAATCCTTGCTGGGTGTCGCGTTCTCGCACCAAGCCAATGTGGCGTCGGCGCACGATTTGCGGCGTATTCGGCACGGCATTTACTGCATGCGTACCAAGGCGCATCTTTCGAACAAGGCCGAGCCATGTCGGAAGACGATAATACGAATTCCGCCTACGTGACTGTGTGAGAAATAACAGCTGCCCGTAGAGAAATTGCAATGGCGACTGGGGGTATGTCGCGCATAGGCGGAATATTCAAATACTGGTTGAGCATTTGCGTAAACGGATTGAATTATCAATTCACTTATTTCTGTGTTTCGGAATTCCGATATTCGAGAAACTCTACTAACTGCGTTCATCATGCGCTGCATGCAATTCGTTTCGGATTATGTATAGTTCGAGCACGCCAACGATTGCCATCAGCAAAACGCAAGACTGATCAGGCTTTCCATCCATTTGGAAATCAGGAGAGCTGCTGAGCGGGAGGAATCGGCATGGCGACTCAGCGTGTGTTCTGGAGGCCGATGGGATGGGCGCTCACAACCAATTGCCGCATGACCACGCGACATCCTGGCGTGCAGCATTGCTGCGCGAGTTGAACGCCTTGCACGATGCCGATGCGGTATTCCGCTGCCTGCAACCGGCCGTGGCGCTGCTCGGTTTCGACTATTACGCCTATGCCCTGCGCGGTGCGCTCCCGATCACGCGCTTTAACACCATCACGTGGAGCACGTATCCGGAGCCGTGGCGCGAGCACTATCGCGCGCGTGGCTATGCCGCCATCGACCCCGTGCTGCAGCACGGGCAGCGCTGCGTCAAGCCAATGCTGTGGTCCAGCATCGCCAGCGCGGATGCGCCGTTCTGGACCGACGCGCGTCAGCACGGGCTCAATCATGGGTGGTCACACACCATTCGCGATCACACCGGCATCTTCGGTACCTTCAGCCTGGTGCGCCGCGCCGGGCACATCACGGAAGACGAACTGGCTGCCTGCGAGCCCGAAATGATCTGGCTGAGCCAGCGCGCACACGCGAGCATCAGCGTGCTGATGGCCAACAAGGTCTTGCCGGATGCCGCCACACGCCTGAAAGACGTCGAGCGCCAGATGCTGCATTGGACGGCCGAAGGCAAGACGGTCGCGGAAGTTGCGGCCATCCTGGAGATGACCGAGCGCAACGTGAACTTTCACCTCCGCAACGCCATCACCAAGCTCAACGCCGCCAACAAGACGCATGCGGTGGTGAAGGCTGCGTTGCTCGGGCTGATCCCGGCGATGCTGTAGCGCCGGCCCGGCGGTGTCAGGCCATGGCCCGCACGGAGCGGCTTGGCCGCATGGCTTCCAGATAGAAACCATTGTCGCTTTGCTTGGCGCGCCGTTTGGCGAGGGCCGCGGCTGTGCCGATGTCGTCGCTGTTGTGGGCCGCGCCCGGGTGCACATGCAGCGCGCCAACCGCCATCGTCACGAAGCGGAAGAAGGCCGGCAGGCCCTTGCGGTCTTCAGCATGGATGCCGCCCGCCGCGCGGTCAGCGGGCGTGTACATGGCGAGTGCGTTGGCATTGAACGCGGCCATCGCTTGCGTGATGCGCGTCTGCCAGTCGGCGCTCTGGAACAGGATCAGGAAATCGTCGCCGCCCACGTGGCCGAGAAAATCGCGCGTGGGCTCGCATGCGGTGGCCAGTACGGCGGCGGCCATCTTCAGCATCTCGTCGCCCTGCCAATAGCCGTACTGGTCGTTGAAGGGCTTGAAGTGGTTCAGGTCCACATAGCATGCATAGAACTCCGCGTGCGCTTCCAGCAAACGTTCAATGTGCAGGTTCAACGGAATGTTGCCCGGCAGGAATGTGAGCGGATTGGCGTAGCGGGCGGCCTCGATGCGGATTTCGGTCACCGTGCGCACCAGCTCCTCGCCGGTGCCCAGGCCCAGGTAGCGGCCATGTTCGGTGATGATGAAGCCGTCGGTCAGGTAGCGCTGGTCTTCGCTCATCAGCAGTGCCGACATGTCTTCCAGCGAGGCGGATTTTTCCACCAGCACCGGCTGCCGGTTCGCAAACGCCAATGCCGGTTTCTTGCCGTACAGCTCGCGGTGATACGGCATCGCATAACGGTCGATGAATGCGCGGCGCGCGATCAGCGCGAGCGGGCGTTCGTCTTCGTCGAGCAGCGCCACGGCGTGCAGATCAGGGTGGCGGTTGAACAGGTGCAGTACGTCGTCGTTGCTGCTGCGCAAGGGCAGCGTGGGGGCGACGCGCAGCAGCTTGCTGGCCGTGATGGCACGCCAGCCCACGCGCACGGCCTGCGGAAACACCGCAATCTGCGAAGACTGCAGCACGCGCGCCGCCTGGCTCGACATGTCGCTGGCGGGTTTGTCCTGTGGGCGCGCAAGAAAGAAACCCTGGCCGAAACGGATGCCCAGGTCGCGCACCACGCCCAGTTCGTCTTCGGTCTCCAGCCCTTCGGCAATGATGCTGGTGGCGCCGCCCTTGAGCGTCTGTTGCAGCGTGCGGGCCATGTCCAGCTTGGCCGGATGTTTGGCAATGTCGCGCAGGAAATACTTGTCGAGCTTGATGAAGTCGGGCGTGAGTTCGATCAGCAGGTTCAGATTGGCATTGCCGGTACCGAAATCGTCCAGCGCGCATTGCAGGCCAAAGTCGCGCGCCACCGACAGGGCGTCGGCAAAGCTGGCCAGATCGTCGATGGGCGTCTGCTCGGTCAGTTCGATGACGATGCGCGACGGATGCAAGTCGTGGTCGGCAATCGCATGCAGCAGGCGGGCATGATCCTGCAGCAACTGGCGTACGCCCTGCGCGCTGAAGTTCAGGAACAGCTTGCCCGGCAGGCGCATGGCCGAGAAATTGGCAATGGCCAGACGCGCGGCGGTGGTCTCCAGGGCGATCGTGCCTGCCGTGTCCGAGGCTGCAGCAAACAGTGCCGCCGGCGATTCCATGGCCGAGCCCACCGGCCCGCGCAGCAGGGCTTCATAGCCGAGCACCTCGGTGGTCGACAGGCGGAAGATGGGTTGGAACACCGTGCGCAGCATCTCGGGCGCAATGCCCGCGGGCAAGGGAAGCGGTGAGAAAGTCATGACGTTGGCGGCAGACGCAAGATCGGACATTCCGCTAATCGACCCGCTGAACACAGAGTTGAATGAACTTTTTGTGACGCACGCAGCGGCGCGGGTTCGCGGGACGCGTTCCCCACCACAGAGGGGCGTCGTTCAGAATGCAGGATGCGCCTGCGTCTTCGCGGGGCGCTGCCTATTGCTGTCCATTCACGCCGTGCTTGACCCTCACATTGTGTGAGGTCCTAGCCTGTGTCCAAGCCAGAAGACAGGAGCCACCATGTTGTTGAAAGTGGGCGATCTCGCCAAACGCTGCGGCCTCTCGGTGCGCATGCTGCATCACTACGACACCATCGGCCTGCTCACGCCTTCGGCCCGCTCCGATAGCGGTTACCGGCTGTACGACAAGGCTGACGTCGCCCGTCTGCACAAGATCCAGGCGTTGCGGCGCTTCGGCATGTCGCTGGCCGATGTCGGGGCTTTCCTGGCCAATCCGGACATCCCCTTCACCACGATCGTGGAACGGCAGATTGCGATGCTCGATCAGCAGATCACGCAGGCCAGCGTGCTGCGCGATCGGCTGTCGCGGCTGCACGGCCAGCTCGTGCGCGAGGAGGAGCCCGAATTGACCGAGTGGCTCACAACCTTGGAATGGATGACCATGTACGACAAATATCTCTCGCAGGAAGAACGTGCCCGCGCCGAACGCATGGACGCCGATACCGCCCGTCATGCGCGGTGGGCGGCGCTGGTGTCGACTGTGCAGGATGCGATGAACCGCCAGGTGGCCTCACGCAGCAGCGAGGCGCAGGCGCTCGCCAGGCAATGGATGGCGCTGCTCGCGCAGGATGCGGCGCTCGACCCGGTGCTCTCGGCCAAGCTGCACAAAATGCACATCAACGAACCGGCATTGCAGGAGCGCACCGGTATCAGCCTGGAGATGCTCGACTTCATCATGGAGGCGGCCAACGAAACCAAGCTGGCGATCTACGCGAAGTATCTGTCGGCGCAGGAGCTGCAGTTCATGCGAGAGAACTTTGGCAAGCGCGCCAACGAGTGGCCGACCTTGATTGCAGAGGTGCGACAGCATCTGGCCAAGGGCACGCCGGCACATGCGCCTGCCATGCAGCAGCTTGCGCGGCATTGGATCGAATTGTTCCGCTCCTATGCGGGGGACGATCCGCAGACGCAGGCGAAGGTGCGCCTGGCGATGGAGCAGGAGCCCGAACTATCCGCCAGCCCGTGGATGGGCCCGGACCTGATCGCCTATGTGCGTGAGGCGATGGAAGGTTTGAAGGCCGCAGCGTAAGCCACGGCTCGCGCAACCCGGGGCGCCTGCCGGTCAAGCAGGCGCCTAGGGTGCGCGTTGTTGTGCGTGCAAGAGGCCACCATCAGGCGCCAGCGTCTGGGCTTACACGCCGCAGATCGAACAGTGCTTTCCGCCGCAGACATGGAGGACGCTGTTGCGGCGGCCGGAGCCACCCGCGCTGCCCGGCCCGGTGATTGGTTTGCCCGCCAACTGCTCATGCAGTGAACTGGGTTGCCAGCGTGAAACTGACTTCAATGCAACGCGCCCACCGGTCGGCATTGGCGCGGCGGCCGTGTCTTCGTCGCAATAGGGGCAGGGTGTGGGCGCGTGCAGTTTCGCAGCCGGAATCAGCCGTTCGAAAATGCCGTCGCAAGCGGTACAGCGGATGTCGTATAGCGGCATGCATGCCTCCGTTGCTGCGCCGGCCGCAGCGGTGCCGCCATGGCCGGCGCGTATTGGTCATCAACGTCAAGCGGGCTTGCGGCCCCAGTGCGATTTGTCGTTCAGCATGCCCTTGGGGGTGATGTCCTGATCGAAGATCGCCGTGGGAACCGACACCGTGCACGCGCAGTTCGGAATGTCCACGATGCCGCCGATGCGCCCCTCCACCGGCGCGGCCGTCAGCAGCATGTAGGCCTGGCTGGCGGTGAAGCCAAAGTGCGTGAGGTAGTCAATGGCCTTCAGGCACGCCTGCCGATAGGCGACGGTGGCATCCAGGTAGTAGTTGGTGCCGTTTTCCACGCTGATGCCCTCGAAGGTCAGCCACTGGTCGTAGCGCGGCTTGACGGGGCTCGGCATGAAGATCGGCGCGCTCAGGTTGTACTTCGCCATGCCGCCCTTGATGAGATCGAACCCGACACGCGTGGCGCCGTCCATTTCGATCGCGCCGCAGAAGCCGATTTCGCCGTCGCCCTGGGAGAAGTGCAGGTCGCCCATCGAGAAGCCGGCGCCCTTGACGTACACCGGGAAGAAGATGCGGGTGCCGATCGACAGATCCTTGATGTCGGTGTTGCCGCCGTGCTCGCGTGGCGGCACCGTGCGCGCGGCCTCGCCTGCCATGCGATCGAATTCCGCGCCGGACACGCCGCGCAGCACGGCGGTGCGCGGATCAGGCGGCTGGGCCAGGCCCTTGGCGGCCAGCGGTGCTTCGCGGCGGTTCCATTCGTCCAGCAGTTCGCGGGAGGGCAGGCAGCCCATCAGCCCCGGGTGCGTCAGGCCGGCCAGCCGGACGCCGGGAATATGGCGCGACGTGGCATAGACGCCTTTCAAGTCCCAGATGGCCTTGTCGGCATCGGGAAAGTAATCCGCCAGGAAGCCGCCGCCGTTGGATTTTGCGAACACGCCCGAAAAGCCGATCGGCGTGACGGGCTTGATGTCGAGCAGGTCTACCACCAGCAGGTCGCCCGGCTCCGCGCCTTCAATGTAGAAGGGCCCCGTGAGCGGATGCGCGCGGGTCAGGTCGACATTGCGTACGTCGTCGACCTTGTCGTCGTCGCGAATCTGCGCGTCGAGAAAATCCAGCGATTCGATGATGATCTCTTCGCCGGGCTTGACCTTGGAAAGGAACGGGATGTCCGGATGCCAGCGGTTATGGCCGAGTTCGGCCTGCTCTGCCAGCGGCTTGCCGGGCTGGATCTTGAAATGCTGCATGGTGGTTTCTCCTCAGGAAGTGGCGTCAGGCGTGGGGGATGCCATCGATGGGGCATTCGGGCGTGCCGGCGGTGCGGCGGGTGAGGGCCTCGACCTGGGCGCGCGCGGCGGACGGATCGTTCACCCAGGTCTTGTAGAAATCGAAGGGGCAGGCGGCCACGCCTTCCGGTGCTTCTCCGGAGTTGATGGTGCCGGTGTAGCCGCGGTGCAGCAGCTTATAAAGATGGTTTTGCGATTGCAGGTGCTTGCGCGCATCGCGGATCAGCGCGACCGACAGCTCGGCGTACTGGATGCCCATCTCTTCGGTGCCGCATTCGCCCAGCGTGCGGCCGTCGAATCCGACGATGGCCGAGTGCCCGAAATAGGAATACACGCCGTCGAAGCCGGCCGCGTTCGCCACGGCCACGTAGACGTTGTTCATCCAAGCCATGGCTTTGGACACCATCACCTGCTGCTCCTTGGCCGGATACATGTATCCCTGGCAGCGGACGATCAGCTCGGCGCCCTTCATTGCGCAGTCGCGCCAGATTTCGGGGTAGTTGCCGTCGTCGCAGATGATCAGGCTGATCTTCAGGCCCTTGGGGCCTTCCGATACGTAGGTGCAGCCGCCGGGGTACCACCCCTCGATCGGGCACCACGGCATGATCTTGCGGTACTTCTGCACGATTTCACCCTGGTCGTTCATCAGGATGAGCGTGTTGTAGGGCGCCTTGTTGGGGTGGTCTTCATGACGCTCGCCGGTGAGCGAGAACACGCCCCACACCTTCGCCTCGCGGCATGCCGCGGCAAAGATGGCGGTCTCCTCGCCGGGGATGGTGGCCGCCGTCTCGTACATCTCCGCAGCGTCGTACATGATCCCGTGCGTCGAGTATTCGGGAAACACCACGAGGTCCAGCCCCGGCAGACCTTGCTTCATGCCGACCAGCATCCGGCCGATGTTGCGCGCGTTCTCCAGCACCTCGGCGCGCGTGTGCAGGCGCGGCATCTTGTAGTTGACGACGGCCACGCCAACGCAGTCCTGGCTGCTTGAAATGTCCCCGTGACGCATGCTTGCTCCTATGGTGTGAGGTGAGTCAAACCGAGAGGTATCGGCTGATGGTGGCGGCATCGACCTTGTCGCGCGTTTCTTCGTAGACGAAGCGCCCTTTGTCGATGACGAGAAAGCGGTCGGCGATATCGAGGGTGAAGCTGAGCACCTGTTCCGACACGACGATGGTGAGCTGGCGGAGCTTGCGGATCTCCTTCAATGCCCGCGCGATGTCCTTGATGATCGATGGCTGGATGCCCTCGGTCGGCTCGTCCAGCAGCAGCACCTTCGGGTTGGTGGCCAATGCACGCGCAATGGCGAGCTGCTGCTGCTGGCCGCCCGACAGGTTCCCGCTCTTGCGCCCGCGCATGTCGTACAGCACGGGAAACAGCGCATACAGTTCGTCCGGCACGCGCCCGCCTGCGGAGGCCGGCAGGCCGGTCTGGATGTTCTCCAGCACCGTCATGCTCGAGAACATCATGCGGCCCTGCGGCACGTAGGCGATGCCGCGCGCCACGCGCTGGAACGAGGGCAGGGCCGTCAGTTCCTGGCCGTCGATCGACACGCTGCCCGAGCGCGTCGGAAGAATGCCCATCAGGGTCTTGAACAGCGTTGTCTTGCCCATGCCGTTGCGGCCCATCACGGCCACGATCTCCTGCGGCGCCACCTGCAGGTTGAGGGCATGGAGCACCTGGCTCTGGCCGTATCCGGAAACGAGGTCGGTCACGTTGAACATGTGCGGCTCCGGGGGCTCAATGGCCCAGATAGACTTCAATGACTTTCGGGTCGGCCTGCACCGCATCCATGCTGCCTTCGGCCAGCACCTTGCCCTGGTGCAGCACGGTCACGCGGTGGGCGATGCTCTTGACGAACTCCATGTCGTGCTCGATGACGAGCACCGAGCGCCCCTGGCTGATGCGGCCGAGCAGCTCCGCTGTCTTCTCGCGTTCCGACACGCTCATGCCGGCCACGGGTTCATCGAGCATCACGAGTTCCGGCTCCTGCATGAGCAGCATGCCGATCTCCAGCCACTGCTTTTGCCCGTGCGAGAGCAGGTCCGCCTGCTGGTGCAGCAGCTCGTGCAGGAAGATGTCGCGGGCCACGGCTTCCACGCGTTCCACCACGTCGGGCGAGCGGCGGAACGCGAGTGCGCCGAGCACCTTGCGCCCGCGCGGGAACGACATCTCCAGGTTCTCGAACACCGTCAGGTTTTCGTAGATGGACGGTGTCTGGAACTTGCGGCCGACGCCCGAGCGCACGATGTCGTGCTCGCGCATCTTTGTCAGCTCCAGGTTGTTGAAGCGGATGCTGCCGGAGGTGGCGCGCGTCTTTCCGCAGATCAGGTCCAGCACCGTGGTCTTGCCCGCGCCGTTGGGGCCGATCACCACGCGCACTTCGTTGCGGTCGACATACAGGTTCAGGCTGTCCACCGCCTTGAAGCCATCGAACGACACCGTCAGGTCTTCGATCGCCAGCACGGGCTTGGGCATTTCCACGCCGATCGGTTGGGTCATGGTGGTCTCCGGGTTTAGCCTTGTGCGGTGGCGCCGGGCGCCGGTTTTGCGGCCGCACGGCGGCCTTGCAGCAGCCGTGCGATCCATTTGCGGCCGTGGCTGTCGTACAGGCCGGCCAGGCCGTTGGGGAAGTACATGACCACGGCGATGAACAGGCCGCCCATCAGGAACAGCCACAGCTGCGGGAAGGACTCGGAGAAATACGTCTTGCCGAAATTGACGAGCAGCGTGCCGTACACCGCGCCCAGCAGCGAGAGGCGTCCGCCCACCGCGGCATAGATCACCATCTCGATCGACGGCACGATGCCGACGAACGACGGCGACATGAAGCCCACCTGCAGCGTGAACATCGCCCCGCCGATGGCCGACATGGCCGCCGCCACGCAGAACACGAACACCTTGAAGCTGGCGACGTCGTAACCGGAGAAGCGCACGCGCTCTTCCTTGTCGCGCATCGCCATCAGCAGGCGGCCGAGTTTGGAGCGCAGGATGAAGCGGCCGAGCACGATGCAGCCCACCAGCAGGCCGGCGGTGACGAAGTACAGGATCAGCTTGCCGGAGTCGGTGCGGATGTCCCAGCCGAGCAGCGTCTTCAGGTCGGTGATGCCGTTGACGCCGCCCGTCCAGCCCTGCTGCCCGATGATGAGGATCGACAGGATCGCCGCGATGGCCTGCGTGACGATGGAGAAATACACATCGCCCACGCGCCGCTTGAACATGGCGATGCCGATCAGCAACGCAAGGAGCGTGGGCACCAGCACCACTGCAACCACCGCGAAGCCGAAGTGGCGGAACGGCTCCCAGAACAGCGGCAGGGCGGTCAACTGGTTCCAATCCATGAAGTCGGGAATGCCGGGCGTGGATTGGATCTTGGTGCTGACCGGGTCGGAGGCTTCCAGCTTGAGGAACATCGCCATGCAATAACCGCCGAGCCCGAAGAACACGCCCTGGCCCAGGCTCAGGATGCCGCCGTAGCCCCAGCACAGCACCAGGCCGACGGCCACGAAGGCGTAGCTGAGGTACTTGCCGATCAGGTTCAGGCGGAACACGTCAAACGCCAGCGGCATGACGACGAAGATGACGGCGCAGAGTACGGCCAGGCCGAGCCAGTCGCGCCTGCGCTCTAGCCATGGATGAAGCGTGGGGTTCATGTCGGACTCCTTATTTGCGGACCTTGACCGAGAACAGCCCCTGGGGCCGCATCATCAGGATCAGGATCACAGCCGAGAGCGTCAGCACCTTCGCCATCGAGCCTGTGAGGAAGAACTCGGTGGTCGATTGCGTCTGGGCGATGGTGAAGGCCGACGCGATGGTGCCCAGCAGGCTTTGCGCGCCGCCGAACACCACCACCAGGAAGGTGTCGACGATGTACAGCGACCCCGAGGTCGGGCCGGTCGAACCGATGGTGGTGAACGCGGCGCCCGCCACACCCGCCACGCCGCAACCCAGTGCGAAGGTCATGCGGTCGACGCGCCGCGTGTCGATGCCGACCGCACCGCTCATCACGCGGTTCTGCACCGTGGCACGCACCTGCAGACCCCAGCGCGAGCGGAACAGCAGGAGGAACAGCGCACCGGTCAGCAGCGTGGTCAGTGCCATCACGAACAGGCCGTTGATCGGGATATCGATGCCGCCGCCCGGCGAGAACGATCCCATCAACCAGTCGGGCAGCGCGGGGCTGACCTCCTTCGCGCCAAAGATGGAGCGGAAGGCCTGCTGCATGGCGAGGCTCAGGCCCCAGGTGGCGAGCAGCGTGTCGAGCGGGCGGTTGTAAAGCCGCGAGATCATCAGCCGCTCGACTGCGTAACCGATGGCCGCTGCCAGGACGAACGACAGCACCACGGCCGCGAAGAAGTAGTAAGGCTGCAGTGCCGGCGCGTAGCTGGCGGTGAGCGTCGACAGCAGGTACGTGGTGTAGGCGCCGATGGTGAGGAACTCGCCATGCGCCATGTTGATCACGCCCATCTGCCCAAAGATGATGGCCAGGCCCAGTGCCATCAGCAGCAGCACACAGAAGAACGACAGGCCGTTGAAGCCCTGCATGGCGAAGATCGCCCCGAATTCCGACAACGAGGTCATGGCGGCTCCACGAAGACGATGGATGCGGTGGGAAGCGGTCCGTCCGGCTTGCAAACCCTGCTGCGGCCGGACCGCGTCTGCGGCGGGTTACTGGTAACCCTTCGGGAACGGATTCGGTTCGATCAGACCGGACTCGTAGACCACCTTGAACTGGCCATCCGTCTGCACTTGCCCGATGCGCGTCTTGCTCCACAGGTGGTGGTTGGCGTGCACCTTCACGTAGCCTTCCGGCGCGGTGTTCAGCTCGATGCCGGGCGAGGCCGCGACCACCTTGTCGACGTCAAAACTGCCGGCCTTTTCCACCGCCGCCTTCCACAGCCACGGGCCGAGGTAAGCCGCCTGCGTGACGTCGCCGATGACGGCCTTGGCGCCGTACTTCGCCTTGAAGGCCTCGACGAATTTCTTGTTGTTGGGGTTGTCCAGACTTTGGAAGTACTTCATGGAGGCGTAGAAGCCGGCCATGTTCTCGCCGCCGATACCGAGCAGTTCATCCTCCGTGACGGACAGCGTCAGCAGCGTCTGCTTGTCGGCGGTCACGCCCGCCGCCTTCATCTGCTTGTAGAAGGCCACGTTGGAACCGCCGACCACGGCGGCAAAAATCACGTCGGGCTTCTTCAGCTTCATCTTGTTGATCAGCGAGCCGAACTGCGTGTTGCCCAGCGGGTAGTACTCCTCGCCGACCACCTCGCCGTGCAGCACGTTTTCGATGTGCTTGCGCGCGATCTTCATCGACGTGCGCGGCCAGATGTAGTCGGAGCCGACCAGATAGAACGTCTTGGCCTTCTTCTCCTTGGCCACCCAATCCAGCCCGGCCAGGATCTGCTGCGTGGCTTCCTGCCCGGTGTAGATCACGTTCTTGGATTGTTCGAGCCCCTCGTAGAACGTGGGGTAGTACAGCAGGCCGTTGTCTTTCTCGAACACCGGCAGCACGGCCTTGCGCGAGGCCGAGGTCCAGCAGCCGAACACGGTGGCGACACGGTCAGCTTCGAGCAGCTTCTTCGCCTTCTCGGCAAAGGTCGGCCAATCCGATGCGCCGTCCTCCTGGATGATCTTGATCTTGCGGCCCAGCACGCCGCCCGCGGCGTTGATCTGGTCGATGGCCAGGCGCTCTGCCTGGATCGACCCGGTCTCGCTGATCGCCATGGTGCCGGTGGCCGAATGCAGTTGGCCCACGGTGACCTCGGTGTCGGTCACGGCAAGCTTGGTGGCATTGACCTTGGCGGTCGGGTACGACTGCGCGAGCGCGGCGAGCGGCGCCGCCAGCAGAGGCGTGACGGCAAGACACAAGGCGAGGCGCCGAAGGCGCGAGGGGTGGCGTGACATCGTGGTTTCTCCCGGTTACGGATGGTGGTCGTTGTGAACAGGCATGGAGGCAAGCCTAGGCGGGGGCCCCGATTGCCGGAATACGTCAACCGACGTACAGCGCAGCCGCATTGCACGGCGCAGCCATCCGCAATCAAGAACACAGCGACATCACAGGGGTGAACCGGCCGAGTGCGAGGGCGGAACGGAACTTGCATCGCCCGCCGCGCCTACTCGCCTAGAGCACGAAGCTCAGGCGCGGTTCACCGAAACGGGGAGCGTTCGTGCACCAATCCGGCACCCAGCGCATCGTCAAGATCCGTCGTGACTACAACACGTGGGTCGCCGACGAGACGCTGGAAGACTACGCATTGCGCTATACGCCGCGCGGATTCCGCAAATGGTCGGAGTTCCGCGTGGCCAACACCGCGCTGGGAGCCACGTCGTTCCTGGCGCTGGAGGCCATTGGCGGTTCGCTCGCCATCAACTACGGCTTTACCAATGCGTTCTGGGCGATCGTGGTGGTGAGCGTGCTGATCTTCCTGACCGGGCTGCCGATCAGCTATTACGCAGCGCGCTTCGGCGTCGACATGGATTTGCTCACGCGCGGCGCCGGCTTCGGCTACATCGGCTCGACGGTCACCTCGCTCGTGTATGCGACCTTCACATTCATCTTCCTGGCGCTGGAGGCGGCCATCATGGCGCTGGCCGTGCAGCTTTACATCGGGCTGCCGCTGCCTATCGCCTATGTGCTGTGTTCGCTGGTGATCATCCCGCTGGTAACGCATGGCATCACGGCCATCAACAAGCTGCAGAGCTGGACCCAGGTGCTGTGGCTGGTGTTGCTGGTGCTGCCCTACGCTGCGGTGTTGCTGCGCAATCCACGCGCCTTTGCCGACTGGCCGAGCTTCGGCGGCTTGTCGGAATCAGGCCGCGATTTCAACCTGCTGGCCTTTGGCGCCGGCTGCACCGTGGCCTTTGCGCTGATCGTGCAGATCGGCGAGCAGGTCGACTACCTGCGCTTCCTGCCCGAAAAGACGCGCGCCAACCGCGGCAAGTGGTGGCTGGCCTTGCTGGCGGCCGGGCCCGGCTGGGTGGTGCCGGGCGCGCTCAAGATGCTGGGCGGCTCCTTTCTGGTCTTCCTCGCCGTTCAGCACGAGGTGGGCACGGCGCGCGCCGTGGAGCCCACGCAGATGTACCTGGTGGCCTATCAGTATGTGTTCGGCTCGCCTGCGTTGGCGATGGCGGCCATGGCGTTGTTCGTGGTGGTGTCGCAGATCAAGATCAACGTCACCAACGCCTACGCCGGTTCACTGGCATGGTCCAACTTCTTTGCGCGCCTCACGCATAGTCATCCGGGCCGGGTGGTGTGGCTCGTCTTCAACGTGCTCATCGCACTGCTGCTGATGGAGCTGGGCGTGTTCGAGGCGCTGAGCGAAGTGCTGGCGCTGTACGCCAACGTCGCCATCGCCTGGATCGGCGCGCTGGTGGCGGACCTCGTCATCAACAAGCCGTTGGGATACAGCCCCGCACACATCGAGTTCAAGCGCGCTTACCTGTACGACGTCAATCCGGTTGGCGTGGGCGCCATGCTGATCGCCTCGGTGGTCGCGACGCTGGCTCACCTCGGGTTGTTCGGTGCCGTGACCGAAGCGCTGTCGCCGTTCGTCGCATTGGGCATGGCGTTCCTTTGCGCGCCGCTCATCGCCGTAGCCACGCGCGGGCGGTTCTACCTCGCCCGCAAGGTGCACGCCCCCGCCGACGCCGAACATGCGCATGCCGGCGCCATGCGCTGCGTCATCTGCGAGAACGTGTTCGAGCGAGAAGACATGGCGCATTGCCCCGCATACGCCGGCAGCATCTGCTCGCTATGTTGCTCATTGGATGCGCGCTGCGGCGATGCCTGCAAGCCGCACGGCAGACTGTCTGCGCAAATCGCACAGGCTTGGCGGCATTGGTTTCCAAACACTGAACTGCCGCGACTGCACGTGCGTGTAGCGCAGTACGCCGCCGTGCTGCTGATCGTGCTGGGCTTGCTGGCAGGCGTACTGACGCTGATCTACTACCAGACCGCCGTCACCCTGAGCGCAGACCAATCGCCGTTGCAATTGCTGGCGCGCGGTTACATCAAGGCGTTCTTTGCGCTGGCGCTGGTCGGCTGCGTGGGCGCATGGTGGCTGGTGCTCGCCAAGGAAAGCCGCAAGGTCGCGCAGGAAGAGTCCAACCGCCAGACCATGCTGCTGATGCGCGAGATCGAAGCGCACCGCAAGACCGACGCCATGCTGCAGCAGGCCAAGCAAGCCGCCGAGTCTGCCAACCGGGCCAAGAGCCGCTACGTGACGGGCTTGAGCCATGAACTGCGCACGCCGCTCAACAGCATCCTCGGCTATGCGCAACTGCTGATGCGCGATCCGTCGATGGAACCGGCGCGCCGCGAGGGCCTTGCCACCATCTTCCGCAGCGGCGAGCACTTGCTGGCCCTGGTCGATGGGCTGCTCGACGTGGCACGCATCGAGGCCGGCAAGCTGCAACTCGACGTGAGTCAGGTGGCGTTTCCAGCGTTCCTCACGCAGATCGAGGCGATGATGGAGCCGCATGCCTCGGAAAAAGGACTGGCCTTCCGCATGGAGCATGTAGGCCGCATTCCCGACGCGGTGCGCATGGACGAAAAGCGCGTGCGCCAGATCCTGATCAATCTGCTGGGCAACGCGGTGCGGTTTACCGAGAGCGGCACGGTGTCGCTGCGTGTGGCCTACGCGCGTGAGCTGGCGACCTTCGAAATTCTCGATACCGGCATCGGCATTGCTTCGGACGAATTGGAACGCATCTTCCTGCCGTTCGAACGCGGCGCCGCAGCGCACGCGCAGGACAACGGCGCCGGCCTCGGCTTGACCATCTGCCGCATGCTCACCACGCTGATGGGCGGCCAGCTGAGCGTGGACAGTGTGCCTGGCGAGGGCACGCGCTTTACCGTGCGGTTGTTCCTGCCGGAGGTGCGCGAGCCCCGCGCGGTCGACCGCATCCGCCATGTCAGCGGCTATCGCGGTGCGCGGCGGACCGTGCTGGTGGTGGATGACCAACGCGAGCAGCGCCGTATCGTGGTGGGCGCGCTCGCGCCGCTGGGCTTCACGCTCGTCGAAGCCGCCAGCGGGCCCGAGGCGATGCGCCAGCTCGGCACGTTGCAGGTCGACCTGATCGTGATGGATGTCTCGATGCCATCGATGGACGGCTTCGAGGCCAGCCGACTGATCCGCAAGCAGGCACTCAGCGTGGCGCCGATCCTGGTGTTGTCGGCCAATGCGTTTGCCGGTGACCGCGCACGCGGTGCCGCCGCCGGCTGCGACGACTACCTTGCCAAGCCTGTCCACCTGCCGCATCTGCTCGACAAAGTGGGCGAGCTGCTCAACCTCGAATGGATCGCCGACGGCGAAGCAGGTGCAGAAGCGCCGCCGCCGGCACGCTCGCACGCGCCGCTGCCGGCCGAGCTGGCCGCACAGTTGCGGCCGTTGCTCGAGATCGGTTACATCCGCGGGCTCATCGAATTGCTGGACGAAGCCGAACATCGCCATCCTGACCTTGCCGGCGCGGTGCAACCTGTGCGATCGGCCGCGCGGCGCTTCCGATTGACTGAACTGGATAGGTTGCTGAAAGGAGCCCCTTCAGATGAACACAGCGTGGATTGACCATGGCGGCGCGGCGGCGCTGCATCTGCCATCGGCCCCGCAGACGATCGGTGCGGCCGCTGGGGGTTCCGGCGTCGTGCTCATCGTCGACGATACGCCGGACAATCTGGCGTTGCTGTCCGATGCGCTCGACGCCGTCGGCTACACCGTGCTGGTGGCGCTGGACGGCCCCAGCGCGCTGGACCGCATCGAGCGTCTGACGCCCGACATCATTCTGCTGGACGCCGTCATGCCCGGCATCAGCGGCTTCGAGACCTGCGAGCACATCAAGGCCAATGCCCGCCACGCGCAGATTCCCGTGATCTTCATGACGGGGCTGACGGAGAGCGAGCATGTTGTGCGCGGCTTCCGTGCCGGCGGAATCGACTACATCACCAAGCCGATCCGCCCCGAAGAGGTGCTCGCGCGCGTCGCCGCGCATCTGGAGCGCGCCCGTGCGCACCGGCAGGCAGACGAAATCGTTGGCCTGGGCGGCCGCGCGGCGCTGGTGGCCGATGTGCATGGCGCGATCCACTGGCGCAGTTCGCGGGTCGCGCCGTTGTTGGCGCGCTTCTATCCGGACCACGGCGACATGCAACGGCTGCCGCCGGTATTGCAGCAGTGGCTGGCGCAGAGCGTGGGACCCGTCGGCGTACCCGAAGCCGGCCGGATGGCGGAAGACGGCGAGGGCGTGCGGCTGGTGGCGAGGCTGGCTGGCCCCGCGCCGCACAGCGCATGGGTCATCCAGTTGGAAGAGCACGACGACCGCAAGGTGAGCGATCGCCTTTGCGCAAGGTTTCGTCTGACCGCGCGCGAGGCCGAGGTGCTGCTGTGGATTTCACGCGGCAAGACCAACCGCGACATCGGCGACATCCTCGGTATGCGCCCGCGTACCGTCAACAAGCATCTCGAGCACATCTTCGAGAAGCTTGGTGTGGAAACGCGTGCGGCTGCTGCTGCGCTGGCTTTGCAGGCTCAGCCGGGTTGAGCGTCCGTCGGGCTGCGCCGGCTTTGTGGCGGCACATCGCCGGAGAACAACCGCCATGCGCAGCATCACGCCGCCTCGTTCGAGGCATGTGCGACGGCGCTGAGTTCGCGCATCGCGTCTTGCGGCATTGTCATCGCCGCCGCGCCCAGGTTCTCGCGCAGGTGGGCGACCGACGAGGTGCCCGGGATCACCAGGATGTTCGGCGACCGGTGCAGCAGCCAGGCGAGTGCGGTCTGCATCGGTGTTGCATCCAGCCGCGCTGCGACATCGTTGAGCGTGGACGACTGCAGCGGGCTGAACCCACCCAGCGGGAAGTACGGGACATATGCAATGCCGTCGCGGGCCAGTGCGTCGATCAGCGCGTCGTCGTTTCTGTGGGCGAGGTTGTAGTGGTTCTGCACGCAGACGATCTCGCAGATCCGCCGTCCTTCTGCGATCTGGTTGGCCGTGACGTTGCTCAGCCCGATATGCCGCACCAGCCCCTGACGTTGCAGTTCGGCCAGGGCCGTGAGGGGCGCCTCGATCGACCCTTCGGCGGGGCCGTGCGTGTCGAACATGATTCGCAGGTTCACCACGTCCAGCACCTCCACGCCGAGGTTGCGCAGGTTGTCGTGCACCGCTTCGGTCAGCGCCTGCGCAGAAAACGCCGGCAGCCACGCGCCCTTCGCGTCACGCCGGGCACCGATCTTGGTGACGATGAGCAGGTCGTCGCGATACGGATGCAACGCTTCGCGGATCAACTGATTCGTGATGTGCGGGCCGTAGAAATCGCTCGTGTCGATATGGTTGACGCCCGAGGACACCGCCTCGCGCAATACGGCAAGCGCCGCGTCGCGATCCTTGGGTGGGCCGAAGACGCCCGGGCCGGCGAGCTGCATGGCGCCATAGCCGAGACGGTGCACCTGGTGGCCGCCGATGGAAAACGTGCCGGACTGAACGATGGGGGACATGGTCACACTCCTGTGTTGAAGATCGACGAAGAAAAAGGGCATGACGGCAGAGTAGGCGCAAGCGCGGTGCGCGATAAGGGGACATAATCCGCACGGGTTGTGCGTAAAGGCGAACAATGAAAGTCGATCTGGGTGACCTGAATGCCTTCGTGGCGGTGGCGCAGGCCAAGGGCTTCCGCGAAGGCGCAAGGCTGATGGGCGCGAGCGCATCCGGGCTGAGCGAGGCGGTGCGGCGGTTGGAGACGCAGCTTGGTGTGCGCCTGCTGAACCGCACGACGCGCAGCGTCTCACCCACTGAAGCGGGGCAGCGTCTGCTGAGTCGCCTGCGGCCCGCCTTGAGCGAGGTGGAAGCCGCGCTCGATGTCGTCAACAGCTTTCGCGAAAGGCCCGCCGGCACGCTCAAGCTCAATGTGCCGATGAGCGCCGCGCGGCTGGTGCTGCCCGCCATCATCCCGGGCTTTCTCGACGCTTATCCCGAGATACAGCTGGAGGTCGTGGCCGAAGAGCGCTTTGTCGACATCCTGGCTGCAGGTTTCGACGCAGGCATTCGCTACGACGAGCGGCTCGAACAGGACATGATCGCCGTTCCGATCGGGCCGCGATCGCAGCGGTTCGCAACGGCGGCAGCACCCGGCTATCTCGATCGACGCGGCCGGCCCGCTCATCCACGCGACCTGCTCGACCACGCCTGCCTGCGCGGCAAATTTGCAAGCGGTGCGATGCCGCCGTGGGAATACGAGCGCGATGGTGAAGTGGTTCGGGTAGAGCCGTCGGGTCCGCTGCTCGTTCGCATTGGCGGCGCGACCGATCTTGTCGTGGACGCGGCCTTGGCCGGCGTGGGCGTTGTCCATCTGTATGAAGACTGGCTGCGTCCGCACCTCGCGAGCGGTGCGCTCGAGCCCGTGCTGGAGGATTGGTGGCGGCCGTTCCCGGGGCCGTATCTCTACTATCCCGGGCGGCGCCTGGTTCCGGCGCCCCTCAGGGCGTTCATCGATTTCATCAAGGCCGCCTCGGACTAGGACGGCGCTTGCCGTCGCGCAGCAGCGTCGCGTGATTGTTTCCACTCTTCGTGGACCAGGTTGCCGGACGACTTGGTGCGTGCCTCACAGCCGATACGAGCTTCTGGCGGTGCTTGGCGTGTGGAGCGCGCGGCAGCGGTGTTCATGGGGCGCGGCCAAGGCGCGAAGATCCACCGTTGCCGGGACTGCCGCTCAGCTTGATGCTTATGGCGTCGTCTTGCGCTGGCGCCATTTGCGCCGCAGCTTGATGAACAGGGCCACCACGATCGACAGAACGATCGCCCACGGCAATAGATAAGCCACCGCTTCAATCACGCTCGCACTCGCGCGCACCAGCGAAGGCAGGAATTCGCGGAACGCATTGCCGATGGGCGCCCACAGGCTGCGCGCTGCCGTCTGCCGCGTGCTCAGGTCGATCGAGAGCACCTCGCGGTTCACGCGGTCCATGAGGTGGGTGTTCTGGCCGGTGGCCGCCTCCAGCTCCGATTGTGTTTCCGCCAGCTTTTCTGCGATCAGGATGAGGTCTTCCACCTTGGTCGCCTTGCGCTGCAGGTCGAGCAGGCTCGCACGGTAGTTCTTCAGCATCTCCAGGCGCTTGCCGACTTCGGCAATCGGCTGGCCGAGGTCGTCTACGTGGGTGCCCTGGCTGACGACGCCACCGCTGTCCGCCAGGCGTTTGCGCATGGCACGGACGCCCTCCGGGCTGGCGCGCAGATTCAGATGGGCGGTACCGCCGCGCTGGTCCCGTTCGAGCTGGATGCTGGCATCCATGACCGTGCAGTGCCACGTGGCTTCGTTCACGCAGGCGTCCTGCAGTTCACGGTACAGGCGCTCGAGCTGCGGCGCGTCGACCTCCAATGAGACGCGATGTTCGTAGGCGAGAAAGCGCTGCTCGGCGCGATCGGCCATCTTGGCGCTTTCCGCAGCTACAGGCGCGGCAGCCATCATCGCGGGCGATGCACCGCCGCCTGGGCCGGATTCTTCTTTCTTGCTGCAAGCGCTCAGGGACAGCGCGATCAGGATCAGGCCGAGGAGTCGAGTCATGGGCAAATGAAATGGCGTGGGGTTGTACGCAAAGTCCGCGGGATTGCGGCGCAGTCTAGCGCACACAGCTGAGCAGACCCCACAGCCCGCAGACAAGAAAAAACGCCCGCCGGCAGAACCGGTCGGGCGTTTCTTTGCAGCGTGCAACCGTGGCGTCAGACGCCTTGCGGGACTTCGCGTGCGGCGCGCTTGCGGTCACGCACTTCAGTTTCTTCGTGCACGCTGTCCACCTCGTCCAGGTAGCGCGTGTGCCAGCCGCTGGCCACGCCCCAGTGGTAGAAGAACAGCGAAAGCACTGCGACGATGCCCATGTCCCAGCCGTAGGGGATGTAGCCGTGGCCGCCGAACTCCGTGCTGCCGCAGTACGACAGCGCGGCGATGGTCGGCAGGTAGGCGATCATCCACCACGCGCCCTTGAGTTCCGTCTTGAAGTCGGGCCAGCCGGCCTTGGCCTGGTAGTAGAAGTACACAGGCAGCGCCACCAGCATCAGCACGATGATCTCGCCGGTCAGCGGCCACTTGGCCCAGTACAGGATTAGCGATGCGCACACAAACGCGAACGGCGCGATGAGCGAGAGCCCCGGCAGACGCAGTGGGCGATGCAGTTCCGGCGACGTACGGCGCAGCGACATCACGCTGATCGGGCCGGTCAGGTACGAAATGACCGTCGCCACCGAGATGACCGCCGCCAGCGCACCCCAGCCGCGGAAGAAGAACAGGAAGATGAACGACACCGCCAGGTTGAACCACATGGCCGGGCGCGACACGCCAAACAGCGGGTGCACGCGACCGAAGATGGCCGGCATGGTGTTGTTGCGCTCCATCGCGTAGATCATGCGCGTGGTGGTGGCCATGTACGTGCTGCCGGTGCCCGACGGGCTCACGAACGCATCGATGTACAAGACGATGGCCAGCCAGTTCAGGTTCAGCGCGATCGCCAGCTGGGCGAACGGCGAGTGGTAGTCGATGCCGTGCCAGCCGTTGACGAGCGACTCAGGCGGCACCGCGCCCAGGAAGGCCACCTGCAGCGCCACGTAGATCACCGCGGCCAGCAGGATCGAACCGATCACCGCGATGGGCACGTTGCGCCCCGGGTTGCGTGCCTCGCCCGCCAGGTTGATCGGGCTCTGGAAGCCGTTGAATGCAAACACGATGCCGCTGGTGGCAATCGCGGTCAGCACTGCAGACCAGCCGTACGGGGCAAAGCCCTGTCCTGCCGCATTGGCGCCGGTGGCCGTGCCGAAGTTGCCCGGGTGGAAGCCCGCTGCAACCAGCGCCACCGCCGTGGCGGCGGGAATGATGAACTTGAAGATCGTGATGGCGTTGTTCGCCTTGGCAAACACCTTCACGCCCCAGTAGTTCAGCAGGAAGTACACCACGACCAGCACCGCCGACAGCACCAGGCCCGGCGGCGTCAGCTCACCGTGCTGGAAGAGCGACTGCGCCCAGGGCCAAGGCCAACTGCTCATGTACTGGATGGAAGCCTCGGCCTCGATGGGGATGACGGTGACGATGGCGATCCAGTTGGCCCAGGCCGCCACGAAACCCACCAGCGAGCCATGCGAGTAGCGCGCATAGCGCACCATGCCGCCCGATTCCGGGAACATCGCGCCCAGTTCGGCATACGTCAGGGCAATGGCGAGGATGACGACGGCGCCGATGACCCAGGTGAAGATGGCAGCGGGGCCCGCGACCTTTGCCGCGTGGCCGGCGCCAAACAGCCAGCCGGAGCCGATGATCGAGCCCAAGCCGGTCAACATCAATGCCCAGGCGCCGAGATTGCGTTGTACGTTTTTTTCCAAGAGGAGTCTCCGCCCCGGCGAGTCGGAAGTTCGACAGGGCACCGCGGTTTGCTTACCAGTCCGCTTAGTTCTACCGAGGCGACGCTGTTTGGGCGCCGCCCGCCGTCCTATGTGGTGGGTGTCACCAGCCCAGGACATGCGTGTGCTGGCTGACGCGTAGCATCAACCGCACCCGTCCGGCCGCGATGAAAGGCAGAACACGATGTCTGCCTTCCGGGGGGATTCGCGTATAGTCATCGGCGACGTTGTGCGGGGTGCCGCACTTGCCGCCCGATTCCGGAGCCCGCAATGGGGCGCAATGATAGCGAAATCGTGAGCGGTTGCACCGCCTTTTTCATCCTTCCGCGCAGTTTTTGTCCCCATGGAGTCCTCTCTCGCCACTTCGGTTGCACCTGCGTCACGTGCGCAGTGGCACCGGCGCGTGCTGATGCTGGCGTTTCCCATCGTGCTGGCCAACCTGACCCAGCCCATCCTCTCGGCGGTGGATACGGCCGTGGCGGGGCACTTGCCGGGGCCGGAATACATCGGTGGCGTGGCGCTGGGCGGGGTCTTCTTCAACTTCGTGTTCTGGGGGTTCGGCTTCCTGCGCATGGGCACCACGGGGCTGGTGTCGCAGGCGCACGGCGCGGGCGATACGCAGGCGTTGCGGGCGAGCGTGGTGCGCGCGCTGCTGCTGGCCTTTGCCATTGGCGCGGCATTGCTGGTGCTGCAGGTGCCGGCCATCCGCATCACGCTGGCGCTGCTCGGTGCGAGCGAATCCGTCACCCGCATGGCCGAGGTCTATTGCCACACGCGCATCTGGTCGGCGCCGTTTGCGCTGGCCAACTACGTCGTGCTGGGCACGCTGCTCGGGCGCCAGCAGGTGCGGCGCGCGCTGCTGCTGCAGGTGTTCATCAACGCCGTCAACATGGTCGCCGTGCTGACCCTGGTATTGGGCGCTGGCATGGGTGTCGCCGGTATTGGCGCCGCAACGGCGCTGGCCGACATTGCCGGGTTTGGGTTGGGCATGTTGCTGCTCTGGCTGCAACGGCCGATGGGGTTGCCGCCGCTCACCCGCGCCGAACTGCTCGCCCGTGACGCCTGGCGCCGCCTGATGGGGCTGAACACCGACATCTTCCTGCGCACGTTGTGCCTCCTGGCCGCCTTCGGCTGGTTTGCGCATGCCGGCGCCAAGCAGGGCGATGTGGTGCTGGCCGCCAACGCGTTGCTGCTCAATTTCCTGACCTTCATGGCCTACGGGCTGGACGGCTTTGCGCACGCGGCCGAAGCGCTGGTGGGCGCCGCCATGGGCGCGCGGGATCGTGCTGCGCTGCGCATGGCCGTGCGCGTGTCGACGTTCTGGTCGGTACTGGGCGCTGGGCTCTTTGCGGCCGTGTACGCGCTGGCGGGCGCCAGCATCATCGGCGTGCTGACCGATCAGCCTGCCGTGCGTGAAGCCGCACGTCACTATCTGGTTTGGGCGGCGCTGCTGCCCGTCGTGTCGGTATGGGGCTTCCAGTTTGACGGCGTGTTCATCGGCGCGACGCGCACGCGCGAACTGCTGGTGACGATGGCCGTGGCGGCCGCCGCGTTCTGGGGCTTGTCAATCACGCTGCAGCCGTTGTGGGGCAACCACGGGCTGTGGTTGTCGATGCTGGGGTTCATGGCGCTGCGCGGGCTGATGCTTGGGATGCTGCTGCCGCGCGTGTGGCGCGCGCCCGAACTGCAGACAGCCTAGGCAGCGCCAATCTGCGGCGCCTACTGCTGCGCGTATTCCACCACCAGCAACGCCGTCGCCACCGTCTTGCCAGCGTTCGAGATGGCGTGCTGCACATCCACCGGATAGCGCGCCGATTCCCCATGCCGCACCTTCTTCTCGCTCGGGCCGGATTGCACCGTCACCGTGCCGCTCAGCACGGAGATGTGCTCCTTCGAGCCCAGCTCATGCGGCTCTGACGCCAGCACGCCGCCGGGCTGGATCGCCAGTTCATACCATTCAAAGCGCGCCGCCAGGTCAACGGGGCCAAGAATCTTCAATTCGCACTTGCCATCCGGGCTTTTGATGACTGGGATGGAGTGAGCGGGGATGACCGTCACTGCGGGCGCCGCATCGGCCGCGCCTTCGGGCGAGAGGAAATCCGCCAGCCCGACGCCGAGCGCAGTGGCCAGGCGCCACAGCACGGCGACGGTCGGGTTGGCCAGGTTGCGCTCGACCTGCGAGAGCATCGATTTGGACACGCCCGCGCGGCGCGACAGTTCATCGAGCGACAGCTTGCGCGCCTGGCGCAGTGTCTGCAGCTTTGCGCCAACGGCCGGTGGGCCATCGGTGAGGGCATCGGTGGCGGGGGCTTGTGCCATCGGTTGGTATCTTGTAAATTGAACGAATTATTCGATATATCGAACTTGTTCGATTTATCGATCAACGCAGTCTACAGGAGCAGCACCATGGGGACAACGCAAGCCAACGCTTCCGCCGACGCCACCGGGGCCACCGACGCCTTCTACGCGCACATCCGCCGCGAGCTGAAGGCGATCGAGGAAGCCGGCCTCTACAAGACCGAGCGGATCATCACCACGCCGCAGGGCGCCGTGATCCGCACGGCTGACGGCAAGGAGGTCATCAACCTCTGCGCCAACAACTACCTCGGCCTGTCGTCGCACCCGGCGGTGCTGAAGGCCGCGCACGAAGCGCTCGACACGCACGGCTTTGGCCTCAGCTCGGTGCGCTTCATCTGCGGCACGCAGGATCTGCACAAGACGCTGGAAGCGCGGCTGGCGAAGTTTCTCGGCACGGAAGACACCATCCTCTACGGCTCGGCGTTCGATGCCAATGGCGGGCTGTTCGAAACGCTGCTCGGCGCGGAAGACGCCGTCATCAGCGATGAACTGAACCACGCGTCGATCATCGACGGCATCCGCCTGTGCAAGGCGCAGCGCTATCGCTACAAGCACAACGATCTTGATGATCTGCGCGCGCAATTGCAGGCCGCCGACGCGGCGGGCGCTCGCTTCAAGCTGGTGTTTACTGACGGCGTGTTCTCGATGGACGGCACCATCGCGCGGCTGGATGAGATCCGCGCCATCTGCGATGAATTCGGCGCGTTGCTGGGCATTGACGAATGCCATGCCACCGGCTTTCTCGGCAAGCGCGGTCGCGGCTCGCACGAGCACCGCGGCGTGTTCGGCAAGATCGACATCATTACCGGCACGCTGGGCAAGGGGCTGGGCGGCGCGTCGGGCGGTTTCACGAGCGCGCGCAAGGAAGTGGTGGCACTGCTGCGCCAGCGTTCGCGTCCGTATCTGTTCTCGAACACGGTGGCGCCGTCCATTGTCGGGGCGACCATCAAGGTGCTCGACCTGCTGGAAGCCGACACCGCGCTGCGCGACAAGCTGGAAGACAGCGCGCTATATTTCCGCCGCAAGATGGTCGAACTGGGTTTCGATATCAAGCCGGGCGACCATCCGATCGTGCCGATCATGGTGTACGACGCGCAGAAGGCGCAGGCGCTGTCCAAACGCCTGCTGGAACTGGGCGTGTACGTGGTCGGCTTCTTCTACCCGGTGGTGCCGAAGGGGCAGGCGCGCATCCGCGTGCAGATCAGCGCGGTGCACGAGCGCGCGCAACTTGATGCGGCGCTCAAGGCATTTGAAACCGCCGGCAAGGAACTGGGGATCGTCTGATGAGCACCGGTACGAGCGCGAATGTTGGAACGGCGCCGCGCATCCTCATCATCGGCGCCAACGGGCAATTGGGAACGGAGTTGGCCGTCGCGCTGGCAGAGCGCCACGGCAACGGTAACGTTGTGACGAGCGACATGGTGCCTCGCGGCCGCCATCCGCAGATTCGCCACGAAACGCTGGATGTGACCGATCGCGGCCAGTTGCGCGAGATCATCGAGCGCCACGGCATTACGCAGATCTATCACCTGGCGGCCGCGCTGTCGGCCGCGGCAGAGCAATCGCCCACGTGGGCCTGGGCACTCAATATGAATGGCCTGCTGAACGTGCTGGAAGCCGCGCGCAATCATCAGCTCGAGCGCATCTTCTGGCCCAGCTCGATTGCCGCGTTCGGGCCCACCACGCCCGCAGACAACACGCCGCAGAGCACGATCATGGAGCCCAAGACGGTCTACGGCATTTCCAAGCTGGCGGGCGAGGGCTGGTGCCGCTGGTATTTCGAGCACCACGGTGTGGACGTGCGCAGCCTGCGCTATCCGGGCCTCATCTCGTACAAGACCGCGCCGGGCGGCGGCACGACCGACTACGCCATCGACATCTTCCATTCGGCCGTGAAGGGCGAGCGTTATACGTGCTTCCTCGAGCACGACGAGGCGCTCCCCATGATGTATATGCCCGACGCTGTGCGCGCCACCATCGAGCTGATGGAGGCCCCCGCCGAGCGCATTACTGAGCGTGGCAGCTACAACCTGGCCGGCGTGAGCTTTACGCCAGAGCAACTGGCGGCGGAAATCCGCCGGCATCGTCCGTCGTTCGAGGTGGCCTACGCGCCGGATTTCCGTCAGGCGATTGCGGCCAGCTGGCCCAACTCCATCGACGATTCGGTCGCCCGCCGCGATTGGGGCTGGAAGCCCGAATACGGCGTGGCGGAGATGACGACCGACATGCTGCAGAACCTGGCGCACTTGGCCGCGCACCCCGCCTAGGCAGTTTCAGTCAGGGGAATTACGGGCATTGCACGGCGCTGTTTTCTGTTTCGCTTCGATCGGTTGTGTTCAACAATGCAGCATGGCCATCACTTCTCGCCCCTGCCGCATGCCCTGTTCGACGCCCGACCCCGCGCCGCGCCACCGCGACGACCCCCCCGCCAAGCGCACATGGTGGGTGCCGGTGCTGCGCATGTCGGTGGCGGCGGGCGTGGTGGCAGCGATTCCGCACACGTCGATCCAACTTCCGTTTGCCGACGGTGCCTGGATGCTGCATACGGCGGCCGGCCTCATCTTCATGGTGGGCGCCATCGATAGCCTCTTCCTCTTTGCCATGCGCCATAAGCCCTGAAGGCGGCGCATCGGTCATCTCCCGCCGACGGCGTCGCTCGATATGTGGCGCCCGCCGCGCCCGCTCGGTAAGTTTTAAAACAGGTTGTAAAAACGTTCAGTGGACAGCCGATGGCATGACGGCACCAGTCGTCACACTCCGCGAATTCGTAACTGAATCGTTACAGAAATGAAGCAATTTGCGGCACTGCACCAATCAAGGCGGCCGCCCAGCAATCCTTTGCCACAGCGGCTTTTTCGCCTGTTTCCCGCACCGCTATTTGTGCTGCAAGTGTAAGCAGATGTTGCGCTGCACGGAGGTGGCCCGATGCTTGCTCTATGTGGTGCGGTCAGTCTGTATGTGCAGGGCAGTTCCGCCACATGCAGAACACGTTTTTCCAAATAAGCGAATCCGGAACCGGATTGGTCCCCACGGTCACACGGTCCCCACGGCATTCGCACTTCGCTTCTCCACAGCCGGCATATCGCCGGTGGCAGGGCGCTTCTCTCGGACGGTCCCGGGGTTTCGACGGTCATGTGCGTGCTCGCCCGCAGCGGCTGGCCTGCGCGCGCCTGACCGGAATCGCTTCACAAGAGAACGAGGAAACCATGAAAGCAGTCCTGCTGGAGAATCATCCGTTGCTGCGAGCCGGACTTGCGCAGTTGCTCGCGCATCCGACCCTTGGTCTGGAGGTCGTCGCCCCGGCATTGCCTGCCGGCGTCCCCGGTGAATTGCCTGCTTGCGATGAACGAGCCGACCTGCTCGTCATCGGCCTGGACGAGGCCCATGGGCCGTTTGAGCCAAGCCAGTTCGCCGCCCAATTGCGCGAAGCCATCGACGCGAGCGAGGCCAGCCATGTGGTGCTGCTGGCCGCCAGCCTGTCTGCTGAAGAAGCGCACGTCGCCATGACGTGCGGTGTGGACGCCTATTGCGCCAAATCGCAATCGCCCGAAGTCCTGCTCGCCACGTTGCGGCTCGTGCTGGCGGGTGGCCAGTCCTATCCGGCGCTGATGCCGCGTGCCGCCAGTGCGGCCCTGCCGATGCTCTCGCTGGATGCATCTGAAGCGGCGCAGCGGCTGAATGTTTCGCTGCGCCAGTACGAAGTGCTGGTGCTCCTGTCGCGCGGCCACTCGGTCAAGGGCGTCGGCCGCCTGCTGGGCATTTCGGAAGCCACCGTCAAGACGCACGCCTGCACGCTGTATCGACGCCTGAACGTGCGCAACAAGAGCGAAGCGGTGTATGCCGCCATGCGCCTGGGCATTCCGCTGGAGCTGCAGGGCGGGGCTGCCGCCACCACCAGCGGTGCATCTGCGCAGACATCGGTCCAGGTGTCTGGCGATGCGCAAGACGCCGACGTGTTCGTGCACACCGCGGCACGCACACCGACTCCGCTCCCGGCCGGCGCACGGCCCCGGGACGCGGTCATGGCGTCTTCCTCCCCCCAGACGGGGGCGGTCGGCCGGACCACCGCATCGGTGTCCGCATCGGCCGCTGAACTGGGCGCTGAGTCTCGCTGGGCCGCCATGACGCGCGCCTTCGGGGGCGTGACCAGCGTGACGCCCGCCAAGCCCATGCGCGCCCCGGTGCGCACCGCCAACGGGACGGCCCGCCTCGGCTGACTCGGCCCAGGCAGCTCTTCATGCAATGCGGATGACGTGCGCCCGCACGCCCCGCTCACTGGACACGACAACAATGACAACCCACGAGCCAATTTCCTCGAGCCTGCCGGCCGCGCGCAGCGGCGCCGCTGCGGCATGGCATCCACGCCGCTGCGCAATTGCTGCCGCCACCGTTGTGGTCGTCGGCACGGCGCCGATGATCGCGCACGCCGCGATCGACGATGCTTCGAACGCCGCCACGCGGCGCCTGATCGACACGCAGTTGGGCGACGCGGCGGCCAAGGGCGCGGCCACGTCTGCATCCACCACCGTCATCGTCGGCGGTGACGATCTGCCGGCGTCGCCGGCCGGCACGCTGCTGGTGGCGCAACAGGCCGTGCCGGCCGCCGATTCGCCCCTGACGGCATCCCTGGCATCCCCGGCAGCCGCTTCGCCCGCCACCGCGGCGCCGATGCCGGCTGTTGAGGCAGCGCCCTCGGCGCCTCCGCCCGCACCGCAGTCGCCCACAGTGATCCTGCCCCCGGGCACGCCTTCGCCCGATGCAGCTGCACAGGCCCCGGCCGCGCCTTCAGGCCCGCGTGCACAAGGTCCGGGCGCGCTGGAACCGCTGCAGGTGTCGCCGGAAGCGGCCAACGCCGCGGCCACGCACGCCGCCGGCAATGCCCCCGACAACGCGCCCGTCGGCCCGATGCCGACCGACCGCCAGGCCTTCCACGATGAAGTCATGCGCGAGTCGCGCGAGGGCGCGGCCACGCTGGCGCAAGAGCACCTGCGCCAGCATCCCGACTGGTTCAAGGAAGCCGAGTCATGGCATGTGGACCATGCCGCCGCTGCCCAGCGCATCCGCTGGGGGCGTCAGCAGTTGAAGGTCATCAACGGGCCGGAACGCTTCGTCATCATCGATCAGGCGGTGGCCGAGATCGAGGCACTGCTCAAGAAGGTGCCCGATACGCCCGAGAACGCGGAGTTCCGGCAGGAAATCGTGGCGGATGAAGTGGTGGCACTGTCCTCACGCGGGCGCATGAAGGATGCCGTCAAGCGCTACGAAGCCATGTCGCAGACCGGCAAGGTGCCCGCGTACACACGCGTTGCTGCGGGCGATGCGTACGCGTATCTCGACACGCCGGACAAGGCCGCTGCGGCGTACGCGCAAGCGCTCAAGGATGCGAGCCCGGGCGAGATCGAAACGGGCGACGTCCAGGAAGGCCTCTTCTACGCCATGCTCGATACGGGCCGCTTTGAAGACGCCCGCGCGCTGCTCGACAAGATGAAGGCCGACAACCCGGAATACGTGCGCCTGGCGCCGGAAGCCGGCACGCCCAATCCCGATTACTCGCGCATCAAGCGCCTGGAAGCGCAGTACCTGATCCTGACGGGCCGCACGCACCAGGGCATTGCCGAGCTGGACAAGTGGCGCCACGAAGCACCGTTTGCCGCATCGCTCGTCAGCGCACGTGCCGACGGCGCGATGGTGCAGACCGAGCCGTATCGTTCGCGCGAGATGTACAAGACCGCGCTGGCCGAGCACCCGGATGACTTGAGCGTGGTGGCCGGCTATGGCCGCGCATCGTTGGCGGTGGACGATCTGAAGACCGCCAAGGATGTCGCCAACGGGCTGGACGAGCGCTTTCCCGAGAACGGCTCGGTGCGTGCGCTGCGCAAGGATCTGGATGTGTACCAGAGCCCGCAGCTGATCATCGAATCGACGGCGGACAAGGGCAATTCGGTGTTCGCCAACAACGAATTCGGGGTCAGCACCAAGGCCTACAGCGGGCCGTTTGCGGATCACTATCGCCTGTTCTTCCACAACTTTGCGGGCCGCGCGCAGTTTGACGGTGCCACGCAAAGCCGCGTGCGCAACGGCGCAGGCCTGCAGTGGTTCGACACCGGCGTCGAAGTGAACGGCGAGGTGCACCAGTCTGTTGGTGCGGCCGGCAAGACGGGCGGCACTTTGGATGCGACGTGGATCCCGAGCGACCACTGGAAGGTGTCGGGCTTGGTGACCACCGATGACCTGGAGGTGCCCTACAAGGCGTACCAGGTGGGTGTGACCGGCAAGACCTTGAGCGGCAACGTGCGCTACACGTGGGATGAAACGCGTTACGCGTCCCTGACGTACGGTGTGTCGCGCTACTCCGACGACAACCTGCGCCAGCGCTGGGCCGCGAACTTCTACCAGCAGGTGTTCACCTCGCCGCGCCACACGGTCGGCGTGCTGCTGGGTGCCGATACCAGCAACAACACCATGACGGGCCTGAACTACTTCAGCCCATCACGCGACTACAGCGGCACGGCCACCGCCATCTGGTCATGGACGCCATGGCGCTACGCCGACAAGTCGTTCACGCAGCGCCTGTACCTGACCGGCGGCCTGTACAACCAGCAGTCGTTCGGCAACAGCCCGATGATGGAAGCGCGGCTCGAACATGTCTGGCAGATCAATCGCAAGACGCAGGTTTCCTACGGCATCGGCTTTGGCCGCCATCGTTACGACGGCCAGCCCGAGAACCGCAAGTTCCTGTACCTGAACCTCAACATTCCGCTGTGATGCCCATGCAAGCTCTCCGACAACCGTCATTGCGACGATTCATCGCCTGGATGGCATTGACCGTGGCGCTGGCCCTCGTGGCCGCCGTTCGTCCTGCCGGCGCGGTCCAGGTGGACTTCCTCCCCAAGCCCGATCCGGACGACGGCAAGACCTTCCGCGTGCTGTGCTTCCACGACATCCGCGACAACCTGCGCGCCAGCTTCGAGACGTTGCCCGACGCGTTTGCCGTCGACACCAAGATGCTGACGAACATGTTCAGCTGGATCCAGGCCAACGGCTATCACCCCGTCACGCTCGCGCAGATCGACGAGGCGCGCCGTGGCGGCAAGCCGCTGCCGAAGCGGCCGATCCTGCTGACGTTCGACGATGGCTACGAGAGCCATTACACGAAAGTTTTCCCGCTGCTCAAGCAGTTCCGCTTCCCGGCCGTGTTCGGTCTGGTGACGGAATGGACCAACGCGCCGCCGGGGGCAAAGATCAAGCTTTCGAACACGCAGATCGTCGACCGCGATTTCTTCATGAACTGGAACCAGATCCGCGAGATGCAGGCTTCGGGCCTGGTCGAGTTCGCCACGCACACGCACGACATGCACCACGGTGCGCTCGGCAACCCGCAGGGCAACGAGATGCCGACTGCGACCACGCATGAGTATCTGCCCAAGCTCGGCCGCTACGAGACCGACGACGAGTATCGCAAGCGCGTGCGGGGCGACCTGCAGCGCAGCGTCGACATCATCCAGAAAAACGTCGGCACCAAGGTGCAGACGGTGGTGTGGCCGTATGGCGCCCACAACCTGATGGCTGACCAGGAGGCCGCCAACGTGGGCCTGAAGTACATGCTCACGCTCGAGCCGGGGCCGAACACGCCGGATGTGCCGCTCACTGCCATCCGCCGCAGCCTGATGGGCTACGACACCAACACGGGCGACCTCGAGCGCTCGCTGCGCGAGCCCGTGACGCACCACGGCATGATTAACCCCGTGCAGCGCGTGGTGCATGTCGACATGGATTACATCTACGACCCGGACCCGAAGCAGCAGGAGGCCAACCTCGGCAAGCTGATCGACCGCATCAAGGACCTCGCGCCGCGCGTGGTCTACCTGCAGGCCTTTGCAGACCCGAAGGGCAACGGCGCCGTGGACGCGGTGTACTTCCCGAACCGCCACATGCCGATGCGGGCGGACCTGTTCTCGCGCGTCTCGTGGCAGTTGAAGACGCGTGCGAAGGTGGAGGTGTACGCGTGGCTCCCGATGCTGTCGTACAAGCTGCCGGCCAACAATCCGGCGGCCACGCACCTGGTGCAGTCGGTGGCCGGTGCGCCGCAGAAGCCGGGCACGGTCAAGCCGCCGCGGCTGTCGCCGTTCGATCCGCAGGCGCGCCAGATGATTCGCGACATCTATGAAGACCTGGCCAAGAACGCGACCATCGACGGCATCCTGTTCCACGACGACGGCGTGCTCGACGACTACGAAGATGCCAGCCCCGCTGCGCTCAAGGCCTACGAGGCGATGGGCCTGCCCGGTGACATCAACCAGATTCGCCAGTCGCCCGAGTTGATGCAGAAGTGGTCGCGGGCCAAGACGGCTGCGCTGATCTCGTTCTCGAAAGAGCTGATCTCGGTGGCGCAGGGCTATCAGAACGGCCGCGACATGCTGACCGCGCGCAACATCTTTGCGGGCCCGGTGCTCGATCCGAAGGCTGAAACGTGGACGGCGCAGAACTATGACGACTTCCTGGAGGCGTACGACTACGTGGCGCTCGAAGCCATGCCGTACATGGAAGAAGCCAAGGATCCGAAGGACTGGATGAAGAAGCTGACGGCCGCCGTGGCCAAGCACAAGGACGGCCTGAAGAAGACCATCTTCGAGCTGCAGGCAGTGGACTGGCGCAACCAGGACAAGCCGATCCCGTCGACCGAACTGCGTGACCAGATGCGTGCGCTGCGCTCGGCCGGTGCGCTGAACTACGGCTACTACCCCGATGACTTCATTGCCGGTCGGCCCGATACCGAGGTGCTGCGCGAAGTGATGTCGCTCAAGACGTATATCGAGACGCGCAAGCCGGCCGGCGGCGACAAGGGCAGCGTTGAAAAGCTCAACAGCTCGTCGCTGCCGCAGAGCCAGCCGCCGAATGCGGGCGTGGACAGGAAACCTGCGACCACCGAAGCCGCAACGTCGTCCAACACCAAGGCGGGAGGCTGACATGGAAGTGGACTTCCTTCTGGCCAAGCGCTGGATCTCCGACTTCGTCTTCTACTACCCGTTTTTCATGTCGTATTTCTGGATGATCGGCGGGCTGCTGCACTACTTCCTGCTTGAACGCGGGACGGAGCACGTGCGGCACCCGCTGGCACTGCTGGGGGTGAAGAGCTACCCCAAGGTGTCGATCATCGTCCCTTGCTACAACGAAGAGGCGAACGTGCGGGAGGTGATCAGCCATCTCGCACGCATGCGTTATCCGAACTACGACATCATCGCCGTGAATGACGGCAGCTCCGACCGCACGGGCGAGCGGCTGAACGAACTCGCTGCGGAGTATCCGCAGCTGGTGGTGATTCACCAGTCGTCCAACCAGGGCAAGGCGATCGGCCTGACCACCGCCGCACAGGTGACCGATGCCGAGTACCTGATGTGCATCGACGGCGATTCGATTCTCGACGTGGATGCGATTGCCTGGATGATCCGTCACCTGATGGAGAACCCGAACGTTGGCGCAGTGACGGGCAACCCGCGCATCCGCACGCGTTCGACATTGCTCGGGCGCATGCAGGTGGGCGAGTTCTCGTCGATCGTGGGGCTCATCAAGCGGACGCAGCAGGTCTATGGTCGGCTGCTGACCGTGTCGGGCGTGGTCGTGATGTTCCGCAAGCACGCCATCGAGGATGTCGGCTACTGGAGCAACGACATGCTCACCGAGGACATCGACATCAGCTGGAAGCTGCAGGTGGGCGGCTGGATGATCCGCTACGAGCCGCGCGCGCTGTCGTGGATCCTGATGCCCGAGACCTTCCGCGGCCTGTACAAGCAGCGCCTGCGCTGGGCCAAGGGCGGCATCCAGGCGCTGATCAAATACGCACCGGCGATGGCGAGCCTGCGGCAGTCGATGATGTGGCCGATCTTCTTCGAGTACGCACTCTCGGTCGTGTGGGCGTACAACATGCTCATCGTCATCACGTGGTCGATGGTCAGCTTCTTCGTCGACTTGCCGCCCGAGTGGCGCATGGAAGCGCTCCCACGCTGGCACGGTACGTTGCTGTTCATCACATGTGTGCTGCAGTTGCTGGTCGGCTGCTTTATCGATCGCCGCTACGACGACAACATCCTGCGCTACTTCATCGACACCGTCTGGTATCCGGTTGCGTTCTGGATCCTGAACCTCGTCACCACGGTGATCGGCTTTCCGGCCGTTGCCTTCCAGCGTACGCGTGCGCGTGCCCGCTGGACCAGCCCCGACCGGGGCATCCAACAACAACAGGGGAATTCGCCATGACCATGCTCGTCATTGATGTTTCGCGAAACTCGATCCGACAGTCGTTCTCGGACAAGGGTGTCGTCGGTACCTTGCACCACGTACTGTGGTTCCGCATCTTCCGCCCCTTGCTCGTGATCTCGATCTGGGGGCTGCTGGGCCTGTATGTGGGCTACTCCATCAGCAGCGTGGGCCCGAGCGGCCTGCCGTTCGAACAACTGCGCATGTACGGCAACATCATCGCGGGCATGGGCGGCGTGCTCGTGGTGTGGATGATCCTGTCGCGCATGGACCGAGCGATCCGCCGCAAGATCGCGCGCGCGCCGGTAGCGCGGCCAGTGTCGGGCGGCGCTTCGGCGCGCGCCTCGCGTGGGACGCCGCATGCGCGGCAGCCTGCGTGGCAACGTCCGCGCAACACGCGCCTGCTGGTGGTCGACCACGACGATGATGGCGACATCACGCACGTGCGCTCGTGGCAGGAATGGGCAGGCCGCCCGGCACCTGCCGGCACCGCCACGCCGCCCACGCCGTTCACCCGCAGCCCGGAATACGACCCGGAAGAGCCGGTGCTCGGCTCCCGTCCTGTCGGCGAGGCGATCGTGCTCGAGAACCTCGATCGCGAAGAGCCGTCGCTGGCAGGTTCGGACGCACCTGCCCAGCCGCCGCGTGACATCGCGAAGGCCGTGGATGCCATCACGGCGGATGCAGCGGGCTTCCATCGCTTCGGCTATCGCGGCCGTCTGGGCCGCAGCGACTGGGTCGAGCCGACCGCAACTGAATCATCGGGCGCGCAGACGTATGCGATGCGCCCTGGCATGGCGCGCCACTACGGCAGCGTGACGGCCGTCGTGCATGGCCGTGCTGCAGTGCAGGCAGCGGACCGGGCGACCGAACACCACCGCACGTTGCATGCATTTGGTGCGCATGCACAAGTGGAGGATCCGTACGCGCGACTGCAACGCGTCGAGAAAATCGACCCGCTGCACGGCTTCGGCCGCCGCGCCAACATCGTCGCCAACGACGCGTAAGGTCGAATTCGAGCGCAGTCCCAGGCGCCCCGCTGACGCGAGTCACCGGGGCGCATTCTTTTGCGCAATTGACTTAGCGCAAACGGACGAGGGCGGACTTTTCTGCAATGCGCAATCGTTGCCGCCCGTGCGCTTCACCGCACGGCAAACGGTTGGCGCGGGGGCCTTGGCGATAGGGCGGGCGATGCCGACGGAAGAAACGCTCCATTGCCCTCTTGAATGCCGCTGCGCGGGTGCCTATGCTGGCTTCTCCTGCAAGCCCAGTTGCTCTCTCCCGGTGTTCTCGGCGGCTCTTGCAGTGCTCATGGTGTCAGTAAAAACCAAGCCCACCCACCGTCACGGATTGCGTGCCGTGGCCCACAGACAAGCTGGAGCCGACTGTGCTGAGTCCCCATGAATTTGCCGTCCTGCTTCTCGTCAACGACGGTGCCGAATCCGACGACCTCGACCGCGCCGATGTCGAAGCGCTCATCGAACGACAGCTCGTGACGCTGGAGCGCCGCGGCCCGGATCACTGCTATGCCCGGGTGACCCTCCAGGGTTACGTTCTGCTCAAGGCATCCGGACACGTTCGCAACGGCGGCCGCCGCGCGCTGGCCGTGTCCCACTAGACGATCCTTCCTCATCACAGTGCACGCGGTGGCTGCCCGGGCGCGAGTCCGGGCGTCCGCGTGACGTGCGCGCGATCGATACAAACAGAAACACACTGGTCGTGGCGCAGGCGCGGCGTATGCACGCCTGCGCCCGCCCAAGGGACGGCTTCTTGCTGAATTGCAGATGCCTATCCGCAGATTCGACGCAGCTGCGTCAGCGGGAAGGCACGCATGACCACTCAAGAGGAGCCACCCCATGAAGAAGAAACACACCCTGCTTGCGGCGCTGTTTGCGCTGACCGGTACGGTTGCGCTCGCGCAGCCCATGCCGCCGCCGCATCCCGAAGATCACGACCGCGATCACGACCACGAACGTGCCGAACGCATGGAACGCGAGCGACACATGGAGCGTCACGAAGAGCACCGTGAACTCCGTGCCGAGCACCGCGACATCAAGCGTGACCGTGAAGCCCTGCGACACCGCGAACACGACGCACGCGAGCGCGCACATGAAGTCCATGAAGACATGGAACATCGCTGATACAGCGTGACCAACCGGACGCCCGAGCGCGAATACGGCAACGCCGGCGCGTCGGGCGTCATCCTGATGCGGATTTTTCCGGCGCCGCCTGCGATCCGGTCAGCCGTCAGCCTCCGCCAATCCCCTGAATGATCTTGCCGCTGCCCTCGCACGACCGGCACGGGCTGCCGTCGTCGCGCTGGCCCGTTCCGTTGCACTCCGGGCAGACGGCTTCGCCGCTGCCGGGCGCGCCAGGTGCTGCTTCGTCACCCGGCGCAGCCGGTGCGGGCGGCGTGCCGGGGATGGGGTTTTCATTGTTCACGTGTCCTCCTGTCTGGCGGGTGTGTGAGGAGCGCAGCGCAGAAATCGTGCCGCTCTCACACCCTTCGCGAACGGGAATCGCCCTTGCTTGATGCAGCGTTCAGGCGGGCCGGTGTTCGGCCTGCTCCCCGATCAAGGAGCAGCTCGTGGCAGACGACGATTTCTTCAAGGCGCGCCGCAAGGTCATGCAAGGCGCGACCGCAGCACTTGCAGCGGCGGTGACAACGCCGGCACTGGCGCAACCCCAATCGCAACCCGGCACCGCAGCCGGCGCTGCATCCGCGAAGAGCGGCGTGCAGGACCCGCGCCCGCTGTACCCCCATCCCCCGTTTCCGGTGCAGTCGCAGCCGTGGCCAGGCCTGGCTGCGCGCATGACGCCGCGGCCCGATCACGGAGAACGCAGCTACCGGGGTAGCGGCCGCCTTACGGGGCGACGGGCGCTCATCACGGGCGGCGATTCGGGCATCGGCCGTGCGACGGCCATCGCTTTTGCGCGCGAGGGGGCGGACGTGGCCATCAACTATCTGCCGCAGGAAGAGGAAGACGCACGCGAAGTGGTGGAGCTGATTCGCGCGGCGGGGCGCAAGGCCGTGGCGTTGCCGGGCGACATCCGCGACGAAGCGTTTTGCAAATCGCTGGTCGATAAGGCGGTCAGCGCACTGGGCGGCTTGGACATCCTCGTCAACAACGCGGGGCGGCAGCAGAGCCACGATTCCATCCTCGACATCACGACGGATGCATTCGACTGGACGCTCAAGACGAACGTCTACGCGCTGTTCTGGATCACCAAAGCGGCCATCCCGCACATGCCGGCCGGCGCGGCCATCATCAATACGGCGTCGGTCAATGCATACGATCCTTCGGAAAACCTGCTCGACTATGCGTGCACCAAGGCCGCGATCGCCAACTTTACAAAGGGGCTGGCCAAGCAGATGGCCAAGCGCGGCATTCGCGTCAACGCCGTGGCGCCGGGCCCGTTCTGGACGCCCCTGCAAGTGAGCGGCGGACAGACGGAGGCCAACCTCAAGGAGTTCGGCGCGAAAACGCCCATGGGCCGCCCGGGCCAGCCGGCGGAAATCGCCACCGTCTATGTGCAACTGGCCAGCAGCGAGTCCAGCTATGTGACCGGTCAGGTCTACGGTGCCTCCGGCGGCAGCGGCCAGCCCTGAGCGCCTGCCCGCCGACGGTCAAGGGTGCGTTGCCGGAATGTTGGGCGGGCTGGCCGGCGGACGCTCGCGCCCCTGCGGGCTGCCGCCCGTGGATTGGTCTTTGACCACGTTGCCGTTCTTGTCCTGATGCGACGTGGAACCCGTGCGCGGTACGTATTCGCCGGAAGGGTTGGCGCTGTCGTTGCGCGTGCGGTTGCGGGTGGCATCGCGCCCCGTGGGGCTGTCGGTCCGGCTTGTGGTGCCGGTGGCGGTGGTGCTGTCTGGGCGGGCTGCGGGTGCGTTGTCGCTGCTGGCGGATTGGCCGCCCGTGGCTTGCGCGAACACTGCGCCGCTGGCGAGTGACACGAACATGGCTGCCGTCGCGCACAGCGCACGTGCCGGATAGGTAGTGCGGTTCATCATCGTCCTCTCGTGAAGTGTCAATGTCGATTCCACCGCCGCAACTCACGCGCCCGTGCTGCTAGTTGCCCGCGGCAAGCCGCCGAGCATGTTTGAGCCCAGTCACGATGTCGAGATAGGCGTGTTCCCGTGCGGCGGGGTCCGGGGCGCGAAGTGCGTAAGACGGATGCCATGTCGCGAGCACCATGCGGCCGTCATGGCGGACGGGCTTGTTGAAGTGGTCTTGCAGGCGCGCATGTGCATCGTCGAGCAGCGCCTTCAACGCAGTCGCACCCAGCGCGACGACCACGGCCGGCGCTTCCTGCTGCAGTTCGCGCTCGAGCCAGTACATGCAGGCCTGCACCTCCCGCTGGCCCGGCGTCTTGTGCAGGCGCCGCTTGCCGCGCAACTCCCATTTGAAGTGCTTGACCGCGTTGGTGATGAAGACGTCGTCGCGCGGGATGCCGGCGTCTTCCAGTGCGCGATCCAGCAGCTTGCCCGCGGGGCCCACAAACGGTTTGCCCGCGAGGTCTTCGCCGTCGCCTGGCTGCTCGCCGACGAGCATGATGCGCGCCCGTCGCTTGCCTTCACCGGGTACGGCTTGCGTGGCGTGGCGCCAGAGGTCGCACCGCCGGCACGCGTCGAGCGACGCCGGCTGCTGGGTCGGGTCGGTGTCGTCTTCTTCTGGTGGAGGGGCGGCGGGCTTTTTCATGGGCAGATCCGGCTGCGCAAGCTGCAGCAACGTCGATGCCACTGCCCGTGCCACTGCCGCTGGAACGCCGGTTGCGTGGGCAGTCGGCCTGCCAGACATGTCGCGCAATCTTCGTTGGAGCCGGCCCATGCATGAGCCATTTGAGTCGTACCTGATGTACTTCCTGATTCCGCTATGGGTGGCGGCCGGGGTGGCCGACTGGTGCTGCCATCGCGCCGCGCGCATTGAAAGAACCTCCGGCGCCAAGGAGTCGATGCTGCACCTGCTGATGCTTGCCGAAATGGGCGTGCCGGTGCTTGCAGCGTTGTTCCTGCGGATCAACGCGCTGGTGCTCGCGGCGATGGCCGTTGCCTATGTCGTGCATCAGGCCACCGCCATGTGGGACGTCAGCTTTGCCGTGGCCCATCGCACCGTGAAGCCATTCGAGCAGCACGTGCACAGCTTCCTGGAGATGATCCCGCTGATGGCGTTGTCCGTTGTCGCGCTGCTGCACTGGGACGAGGTGCTCGGCCTGTTCGGTATGGGGTCTGCGTCGCCCGATTTTTCGCTGCGCTGGAAAGATCCGCCGCTGCCGTGGGGCTATGTCGCGACTGTCTTGCTGGTTTTCGTGGTGCTGGAGCTGCTGCCGTATGCGGAGGAGCTGGTACGTTGCCTGCGGCAACGGCACGCTCCGCCTCTGGTTGCCGGGCAGCGGCGCGTTTAAGGAGAAGATTTTTGGAAGCTGCATCGAATGTTCCGCTGGACCGGCGCCGCCGGCTGGGCAACTGGCTGCCCGAAGGCGAAGCGCAGTTGGCCGCATTTCGCACCGAGCTGGTCGCGCAAGCGCTGTCACGCCCGTCGAAGACGCCCTTGGTGGCGGCTGTGCGCGCGCTCGCCAACCTGATCGACAGCGAGCCCGTATTGCGCATGCACCTTGCACGCGCCATCGACGAAGCGCGGGACCGGGGATACGAACTCGGCTACAAGGACAGCACGGAACTGCTGGTCGCCATCGACCACATCGTCACGTGCGCACCGCGCTTCAGCGAAAAGACGCTGGTGATCTGTCCGCTCAACGCGCTGCTCGACTGGCCGATGTGCATGCCTTCCGGCTACGCGCTGTTCCGTGATCGGCGCATCAACGATGCATTGAAGGCGGTGCTCAATGGCTGGAGCGCCTTCCTCAGCGGCCCGCACTCGCGGGCCTACCTGAACACCAACGAGCCGGACGGCTGGTTCAGCGCCGAAGCGACGCGCCGCGTCGGCATGGATCAGTTTCTGTGCGATCCATCCCTGCCGTATTGGGGCTTTACCTCGTGGAACGACTTCTTCACGCGCCGCTTTCGTGCCGGCATGCGGCCGGTCTCAGGCGAAGACGACAACAAGTTGATCGTCAGCGCGTGCGAGGCCGCACCCTACAACATCAGCCACGACGCACGCTATGAAGACGCCTTCTGGATCAAGGCACAGCCGTATTCATTGCGTGACATCTTCGGGTCGAGCAAGGCGCATCTGGCAGAGCGGTTTGCCGGCGGCAGCGTGTACCAGGCGTTCCTGAGCGCCTACAACTACCACCGCTGGCATGCGCCCGTTTCCGGCACCATCGTCGACACCTATCACGTGGAGGGTACGTACTACTCGTGTGTGGAATCGGAAGGCACCGACCCGGAAGGGTTGAACGATTCGCAGGGCTACAGCGCCGCCGTGGCCGCGCGCGCGGTCATCACCATCGCCTGCGACGACCCGGCGATCGGCACCGTGGGCTGCGTCTTCATCGGCATGGCGGAGGTGTCGTCGTGCATGATCGACGTCACGCCCGGCCAGCATGTCTGCAAGGGCGAGGAGCTGGGCTTCTTCCAGTACGGCGGGTCGACGTACTGCCTGTTCTTCGAACCCGGTGTGGTGGACACATTCTTCGTGCAGCCACCGTTTTCGCACGACACGCCGCCGGTGCGCGTCAATGCCGCGCTGGCGCGTGCCCGGTAGTGCCCGGAGCGCCCGCAGCGTCCGGGATTGACCTCATCACGCATCGACCTCGGCCAATGCCTTGAGCCCGACAGACAGCATCGCCAGGTCGGCCGAGCCCGCTGCAACCTGATCGGCAATCACACGGTTGTAGCGTGCCAGCGCCTCTTGGCGCGTCGTTCGCCATGCATCGATCAGGGCGTCCGCGCTCGCGCCGGGGGCTGCGCCTTGCAACACCGATTGCGTGAGACGGCGCCGCAGCTGCCCCAGCTCTTCGAGCAACGTGGCGCGCGCCAGCATCTGCCAATGCGTTTGCGTCGGCAGGCCGAGGATGCCGCCTTGCAGCCAGCCGTAACCGAGCGGTTGGTCGTGCGCAAAGTACACGCGCGCGGCCAGCCGCGCATCACAGCCGCCAGCAGCAGCCACTTCGGCAATGTCGAGCAACGACACGCGCGCGGGCACGCCGGTCGCCACACGCGCCAGCGTGTCGGGCACGCCGGCTTCGCTGAAGCTCTGCCGCTGTTGCGCGGCGGCCAGCGCAGATTCTTCGGTTTGCAGCGTGTCGATGTCGGGGGCGAGCGCATCCACCGCGGCCCGGAAATGTTCCACCGCGGCCGGCACATCCGTCACCCGGCGCCGCAGGAACCACAGCGTGGCGCGCTCATGCAATTGCGCCAGCGAAGTGAACAGGGCTGTTTGCGTTTCGTGCGGCACCTTCGCGTCCAGGGCATCGACGTCTTCCCACAACGCATCGAGCCGGTAGACGGCACGGGCCACGAGGCTGGCCCACACCACGGCAAGCGGTTCGGCGCCGGTTTCTTCGGCCATCCGGTGCACGAACGTCACGCCGGCGCGGTTGACGAGCGCGTTGGCGTGCATCGTCGCCAGAATCTCCCGCCGCAGCGTGTGGCGGGGGATCGACGTGGCGCAGCGCGTGTGCAGCGGCCGTGGAAAGTACGCCGGCAAGCCATCGGCCACGAACGGTTGATCGGGCAGGTCGCTGCCGAGCAGCACGTCGTACAGCCACATCTTGCTGTAGGCCATCAGCACCGCGCGTTCGGGCGTGGTCAGGCCGCCGCCGCTGGCCCGGCGGACGTCGATCTCTTCATCGGCAGGCAGGAATTCGATCGCGCGGTTGAGCCGACCGCTGCGCTCCAGATGCCGCATCAGCCGTGCTTCCGGGTCGAGCCACAACGCCGTGCGCGTGCGCGCAAGTGACAGCGCCTGCGTCTGGAAGTAGTTGTCGCGCAGCACCAGTTCGCCCACCTCGTCGGTCATCTCGGCCAGCAGCGTGTTGCGCTGCTTGAGCGTCATCTCGCCGTCGGCCACCACCAGGCCCAGCAGGATCTTGATGTTGACCTCGTGGTCGGAGCAGTCCACCCCGGCCGAGTTGTCGATGGCGTCGGTATTGATGCGCCCGCCATGCTGCGCGTATTCGATGCGGCCGAGTTGTGTGCAGCCGAGGTTGCCGCCCTCCGCCACGACCTTGCAGCGCAGCTCGGCGCCGTTCACGCGCAGGCCATCGTTGGCGCGGTCGCCCACCTGGGCATGCGTTTCGGTGCTGGCCTTGATGTACGTGCCGATGCCGCCGTTGTAGAGCAGATCGGCGGGTGCCTTGAGGATGGCGTGCAGCAGGTCGTTCGGCGCCATCTCGGTCGCCGTCATGTCGAGCATGGCGCGCACCTCGGGCGTAAGCGTGATCGACTTGACCGTGCGCGGGAAGATGCCGCCGCCCGGGCTGATCAGCGCCCGGTCGTAATCGGCCCAGCTTGAGCGCGGCAGGTTGAACAGCCGCTCGCGCTCCGCAAAGCTGGTGGCCGCGTCGGGCGACGGATCGAGAAAGATGTGGCGATGATCGAACGCCGCCAGCAAGCGGATATGGCGCGAGAGCAGCATGCCGTTGCCGAATACATCGCCCGACATGTCGCCCACGCCCACGACGGTGAAGTCCTGCGTCTGCGTATCGACGCCCATCTCGCTGAAGTGCCGCTTGACCGATTCCCATGCGCCGCGCGCGGTGATCGCCATCTTCTTGTGGTCGTAGCCCACCGAGCCGCCCGAGGCGAATGCATCGCCCAGCCAGAAGCCGTATTCGGCCGAGATGGCGTTGGCGTAATCGGAGAACGTGGCCGTGCCTTTATCGGCGGCGACAACAAGGTAAGGGTCGTCTTCGTCGTAGCGCACGACATCGGGCGGCGGCACGACGCGGCCGTCGACGTAGTTGTCGGTCAGGTCGAGCAGCCCGCGCAGGAAGGTCTGGTAGCACGCCACGCCCTCGGCCAGATAGGCATCGCGGTCGCTGGCCGGCGGCGGTTGCTTGACGACAAAGCCGCCCTTGGAACCGACGGGCACGATGACTGTGTTCTTCACCATCTGCGCCTTGACCAGCCCCAGCACCTCGGTGCGGAAATCCTCACGCCGGTCAGACCAGCGCAGCCCGCCCCGCGCGACCTTGCCGCCGCGCAGGTGCACGCCTTCCACGCGCGGCGAATACACCCAGATCTCGAACATCGGCTTGGGCTCGGGCAGGCCCGGCACGCGCGACGGGTCGAACTTGAACGACAGATACGGCTTGGGCTGTCCCTGTTCCTGTCCGCGCCCTGTGTCCGGCAGGCTCTGGAAGTAGTTCGTGCGCAGCGTGGCTTCCAGCACGCCCAGGAACTGCCGCAGGATGCGGTCTTCATCGAGGTTGGGTACGTCTTCGAGGGCCTCGTCGATCTGCTTGCGCAGCGTTTCAGCCGCACGCGAGCGCTCGGCCTCGGCCAGCGCGGGGTCGAAGCGCACCAGGAACAGCCGCACCAGCGCACGCGCAATCGACGGATTGCCGTTCAGCGCGCTCTCCATATACGCGTTGCTGAACGTCGAACCGATCTGGCGGATGTAGCGCGCATACGCACGCAGGATGCGAACCTCGCGCCAGGTCAGGCCGGCCTGCAGCACAAGGCGGTTGAGATCGTCGTTCTCCAGCTCGCCGGTCCAGATGCGCGCGAAGGCGTCTTCAAAGCGTGCGCGGGCTTCGTCGAGATCGACTTCGCTGCCGTCGATGGTCTCCATGCCGAAGTCGTGCATCCAGATCGGTGCGGCGTCGGCGGGTTCGATGCAGTAGGGGCGCTCCTCGTTGACGCGCACGCCCAGGTGCTCGAGCATCGGCAGGCTGTGCGACAGCGATGTCGGCTGCCCGGCGCGGTAGATCTTGAAGCGCAGCGCACCGGGCGGCGCTTCGAGCGGCCGGTAGAGCTGCATGGTCAACACGTTGTCCGCGGCGTTGGCGCCGAGCAGCGGCTCCATCAGTTCGATGTCGCGCACGGCAAGGCGGGCGGCGTAGTCTTCTCGGAAACCGGCGGGAAACGCGCCCGCATAGCGGCGCAGCAGGCGGTTGCCGCGCTCTTCGCCGCCACGTTCGAGCAGCGCGTCGGCCAGGTCGTCCTGCCAGCGCCGCGCCGCCTGCACGATGCGGTCTTCCAGCTCGGCCACGTCAACGTCGGGCACGTTGCCGGGTTGCGTGCGCACCGTGATGTGGATGCGCGCGAGCATCGACTCCGACAACTGCGGCGTGAACTCCACGGCGGTGCCGTGATACGCCGCCTGCAGCAGGCTCTGGATGCGCACGCGCAGGTCGGTGTTGAACTTCTCGCGCGGCACGAACACGAGGCACGACACGAAGCGGTCAAACGGATCCCGGCGTACGAACAGGCGCGTGCGCTGCCGCTCCTGCAATCGCAGGATGCCCAGGGCGATGTCGTGCAGCGCTTCGGCGTCCATCTGGAACAGCTCGTCGCGCGGATATTGCTCCAGGATCGTCACCAGCGTTTTGGCCAGGTGCCCGTCGGGAAGAAAGCCGGTGCGCCGGATGACGTCGGCCACCTTGCGACGCACCAGTGGAATGTCCTCGGCCGGCACCATGTAGACGTTCGACGTGTACATCCCCAGGAAGCGCCGTTGCCCGCAGACACGGCCCTCTGCGTCGAACAGTTTGATGCCGATGTAGTCGAGATAACCGGGCCGGTGCACGGTCGCGCGCGAATTGGCCTTGGTGAGAAAGATGGGCTCCGGTGCGTCGATGAACTTGGCTGCGCCGGGTGCCAGGCGCGTGGTGTCCGGCGTGGAGCTATCGCGCAGCGTTTCGCGCAGGACACCCAGGCCCGTGCCGGGGATGCCACGCAGGTAATGGCCGTCGTCTTGCGTGATCAGTTCGTAATCACGGTAGCCAAGGAAAGTGAAATGGCACTCGAGCATCCAGCTCAGGAACGCCTGCGTTTCGGCAATCTCGGCGCGTTCCACGTCGGCCGTGGAGGGCTGGGCCGCGCGTACGGCCAACCCGTCGATGGCGGCGTGGACGGCGGCCTGCATGGGCTTCCAGTCTTCCACCGCGGCACGCACGTCGCCCAGCACACGCATCAGGCCGTCGTGCAACGCCTGCAGGCGTTCGGGTTCGGAGAACCGGTCGACCTCGATGTGGATGGTCGACTCGAAGCGCGCCACGCCCTGGGTTTCCCTGTCCGCATCGGCGGGCGTGTCGGGCATGTCGCCTGACAGGGCCGCCGGGCGCTGTACGCCGCCGCCGGCCGAGACCGCCACGCGCATTCCGGCTGCATCGCGCTGCACGCGGTAGACCGGGTGGAAGGCGGAATGCAGCGCCAGCCCTTGCCGGTTGATCTCCATGGTCACGGAGTCAAACAGGAACGGCATGTCGTCGTTGACGATCTCGACGACCGTGTGACTGCAGTACCAGCCGTGCTGCTCGAGGCTCGGGTTGTAGACGCGAACGCGCGGTTGTCCCGACACGAATTTCTGGCCCAACTGCCAGTGCGCCATCGCCGCGCCGTAGAGATCGGCCACGCTGCGCGAGATCACGTCTTCGGGGTCTGCCAGACCGTAGTAGTGCCGCAGGAACGGCTCGAACAGGTCGGCAATATCGGGCGCGCGAACGCGCGCCAGGGCCACTGCATCCGCCATGTGCTGGCGGACCTTGTCTTCGTGCTGGTCAGGCATGAGGCGGCTCCCGAAGAAGGGCTGCCTCATGCTACGCCGCGTGCCCATGGCTGGCAATCAGCGTCCGCGGCGCTGCACTTTGTTGATGCGGCTGTGTGCAGTGCAGCGAGAAAACGGGTGGTTCACTCGCTACTTGCTGCCGGCATCAGCGATGCGTCATCAGGCCTTCACGACGTTGATGCGCAGTGCCGGCTCACCGGCCGCGATGGCCAGCAGGCGGTCGACATTCGGGTGGGCGCCGGGACGGTTGCGCGCGTCGATGGTGTGCTCGGCAAACACGGCCAGGCCGTGCTCGGCGGCCTTGGCATCGAGCTGGCCGAACGTCTGCTGCAGGTAGTGGTACACCGCCACCGAACCTTGCTTGCCCGGCTTGTTTTCGATGTCGGCGACCACGGCGCCCTGGCCGTCGACCAGATCGATGCGCTCGATGCCGTCAATGGCCGGCAGTTGGGCGAGGTTGTCCTTGAATACGTGGGTCGGTTGAATCACTGCGGTTGCTCCGTTGGTTGATCAGGCGGGCCGTATGTTAACGGCTCCGGCCCGACGCGCGCGAGCTTGCCTGTGCTTCAACGCTTGGCTCCGGCCTTGTTCACGGCGATGGCCGCCTGGATGAGCGCCTTCAACGCTTTCTCGTTCACCTTGTCGCCTTCGCGGAAATCGATGGCGCGGCGCGTGTTGCCGTCGAGGCTCGAATTGAACAGGCCCGCTGGGTCGGGCACGGAGGCACCTTTGGCAAACGTCATCTTGACGGTCTGCTTGTAAGCCTCGCCGGTGCAGATCAGGCCATGGTGCGACCACACGGGCACGCTCCATTTCCATTCCTCCACCACGTCGGGATCGGCCGCGCGGATGACGGCGCGCAGGCGGGCGAGCATGTCGCCGCGCCAGTCGTTCAGCTCTGCAATGCGTGCGTCGATCAGCTCGGACGCGGGTGCGGTGTCCTGCGTGCTTTTCTTCACGGATGTCTGCCTCCAGGTTGACCCAGCAGACCATTCTGGCAGGAACACAGGCCGGCAGCCAGCCGGCACTGACGTGAGGGGAACTGCGCCGGCCATTGAATGGAAACTTGGAAATGCCTTTTTTCCGTATTTGAAATATCGGTAAAAAAGTACCGGCGGAAATTAAAACGGAAATAAAGCGGCGGCAAGTAAACGGCGAGCCGGCAAATAACTTTAGCGCGCTTTCTAAATTCCCCACTTGAGGGGGGTGCTAAGAGGGCGTGCGCTGCGCTTTTGCCGAAAATCCAGGCTTGATGCGGGCTTGAAGCGTCATGTCCGTTTGCATCCATGCGATGTCGCAATGCCCCGACGAGCCGGATGGCGGTCATCGAATGTTCATCTTTCGACTTTAATAATTGCGCCTCCGATGTTTAGGCAAGCATATTGAATGACCCCCTTCTTTCAGGGGGTGGTTGAATCGAGAGAATTTCAAATGACCATTCGTCATCGCATTACATTGCTGGTGGTGCTGATGTTTGTCGCGCTGGCGGCCATCGGCGGATACGCGGTCTACCAGACCCGCGGCAGCGCGGCTGAGGTGCGCCAGGTGACGGAAGGCGTGGTGCCGAGCGCGCTGGCGTCGGCGGACCTTGTCTCGCTCGTCAAGGACGTGCAGCTGGCGACGATGGTGTTGGTGTATGCGCCTGACGCCAACATCGTCGCGCAGGCCAAGGACGATCTCAAGGCGAAAGAAGCCGCCCTGCGCGCAGCGTTGGACGTGCAGGCCAAGCGCGCCAACAGCCACGCGCAGGAAGGCCTGGTTGCGCAGGCCAAGGAAAGCGTCGACAGCTATGTGGAGGCGATCCAGCAGACCACCGACATGAAGCTTGCGGGCAAGGACGAACTGGCGCAGGCCTTCCTGTTTGCCAACGTGGCCAGTTACCGCGACGTGCTTGAGAAGATTGTCGAGACGCTGCGCATCGAGAAGAACCGCGAGAAGGACGAAGCCATTGCGGGCCTGAACGGCAAGCTTGCGAGCACCGCCACCACCATCGGCGTGGTGAGCGGAGTGGCCGTTGTGCTGCTCACCGCCATCGGCATGCTGCTGTATCGGCAGATCACCCGGCCGCTGACGCGCATGCAGGCCGAGATGAGCGAGATTGCTGCCAGCCAGGACTTCACGCGCCGCGTGCCGGTGGGCCGCATGGACGAGATCGGCCATTCGGTCGTCGCGTTCAACCAGATGATCGAGAAGATCCAGGAGAACGCGGCGCTGCTCAAGCAGAAGACGGCCGACATCCAGGCGATGCTGCAGAACATGCAGCAGGGCATCCTGACCGTGGTCGAGGGCGGCGTGGTGCACGAGGAGTATTCGGTCTACCTCGAATCGATCTTTGAGACGCAGGCCATCGCCGGCCGCCGGCTGATGGAGCTGATCTTTGCCGATACCAGCCTGGGCGCCGATACGCTGTCGCAGGTGGAGGCGGCGGTCGATGCGTGCCTCGGGCAGGACATCATCAACTTCGCGTTCAACCAGCATCTGCTGGCGAGCGAGGTGGAAAAGCGCATGCCGGACGGGCGCACGAAGACGCTCGACCTGTCGTGGTCGGCCATCACCGATGAGAGCGACACCATCCTGCGCCTGATGCTGTGCGTGCGCGATGTGACGGAGCTGCGCAAGCTGGCGGCCGAAGCCAGCGAGCAACGCCGCAACCTGGAGATGATTGGCGAGATCCTGGCGGTGAGCCAGGAGAAGTTCCAGCACTTCATCGACAGCTCCACCACCTTCGTGCACGAGAACGAACGGATCATCCGCCAGTATTCGCAGGCGGACAGCGCGGCCATTGCGGCGCTGTTCCGCAACATGCACACCATCAAGGGCAATGCGCGCACGTACAACCTGCAGCACCTGACCAACGTGGTGCACGAGACCGAGCAGACCTACCACGCGCTGCGCGAACCCGACGGCGAACACACGTGGGACCAGGACTGGCTGATGGAAGAACTGACGCGCGTGCGCGAAGCCATCGAAAACTACGCCCGTCTCAACGAGGTGAAGCTGGGCCGCAAGGGCGATGCGTCGCCAGGCCGGGCCATGCAGGCAGTGCCGGAGGTGACGACGCGCATTCAGGAAAGCCTGCGCCTGCTGGAATCGGCCAACCCGGCCAACCTGCACGAGCTTGTGGCGATGCGCGATTCCGTCCATCAACAGCTGCGCCTGCTATGCAGCGAGCCGGTAGATGCGCTGTTGTCCGGCGCGCTGCAGTCGCTGCCGTCGCTGGCGCAGGAGCTGGGCAAGGAGCCCGTGGCGGTGCGCATCGACGACAACGGCTACCGCGTGCGCACGGAGGCCCGCAGCATCCTGCAAAACGTGTTCACACACCTGCTGCGCAACTCGATCGACCACGGCATCGAACCCGCCGACGAGCGCATCGCGCACGGCAAGCCGGCTGCCGGCACGATCGACATCGAAGTCGGTGTGGACCAGGGCATGCTGCAGATCACGCTGTGCGACGACGGCCGCGGCCTCGCGCTCGACCGCATCCGCAGCATCGCCGTGGAGCGCGGCTGGATCGGTGCAGACCAACACGCCAGCGACGAAGACATCGCGCAGTACATCTTCCGCCCAGGCTTCTCGACCGCCGACAAGGTGACGGAGGTGTCCGGGCGCGGTGTGGGCATGGATGCCGTGCAGGCGTTTCTCCAGCGCGAGCAGGGCCGTATCGAACTGCGCTTTACCGACGACCGCAAGGGCGCCGCATTCCGCCAGTTCCAGACGGTCGTGTGCCTGCCGGAACGTTTTGCGGTCGACAGCGTGAACGCGACGCTGAGCGCACCGCCTGCGGTACGCGTGGATCTCGACAAGGAAGCATCGTGATGGGGACGATTGTTCTGGGTTTCATCGCTGGCGGCGTGGTGGCTGGCGTGCTGGTGTGGCTGATCCGTCAGCGCAAAGTGAATGCGATGACGCGCGCCTTGAGCGATGCCGATCGCCGCATCGCCGATCTGTCGGCCGATCTTGCGAAGCACGCCGCGCAGTTGGAAACGGGTGGGCGGGAAGTGGCCGCACTGGAAACCACCGTGGCCCAGATGCGCAATGCTGCTGCCGACCAACTGGAAGTCATCGAGCAACTGCGTACCGAATTGCAGTCGGCCACGGCAGCCAAGGAACAATGGGCGGGCCGCGCCCGGCAGATTGCCGAAGAAGCGGCGCGCCTGCGCGGCCTGGCGTTGACGTTCGAACGCTGGCACGAGCAGATGATCTCGCTCATGGAGCAGAACCACGACATGCACGCCAAGAACCAGGAGCTGCAGTCCATCGTGCGGCATGTGGTGATCGTCTCGCTCAACGCGTCCATCGAGGCTGCGCGTGCGGGGACGGCGGGGCGCGGCTTTGCCGTGGTGGCCAGCGAGGTGCGCGCGCTGGCCGCACGTTCGGAAGAGCTGTCGAAAAGCTATCGCAACAGCCTGCACCTGAACGACCTGACCACCACCGCCACGTTCCAGGACATCCAGGCGGGCGGCAAGATGATCACCGCGTCGCTGTCGAGCGTCGAGGCGCTGGCCAGCCAGTTTCAACACCAGCTTCACTAGGCAGGCCCGACGTGATCCGCAGCAACGCACAAGAGAGTTTTGATCGCATCTTCCGCAAGGCCGCGCGTACCCGGCTTGTCCGGCAGGCGGGCGACACGTGTCATATCGACACCGCCGCAGAAGGCGACACGCTCAGCGGAGACGAGGCCCTGATCCTCACCATCTCGTCCATCGCCTTCCGCCTGCTGCTGGTGCTGCGCTTTGATGCCTCCGAGGCCACGCGCGCGTATTTCACGGGCGACGGCGTCGGGCGTTCCTTTGAAGAGGCACGCCTGGAAATCGGCAACCTCTGCTGTGGCGCCGTGAACCAGGAACTGCTGCAGGTGTTTCCCGACCTGGGCATGTCCACGCCTTATGTGGTGAGCGCGCGCTGCCTGCCGTATCTGGACGTGCTCAAGCCCGGCTACGTAGCCGCTTATGCGGTGACCATCAACGACACCGTACGCGTGGATGCCACGGTGTGCGTGTGCGCCCATGCGCCGCTGGACTTCGTGGCCGATGTCAGCGACGAAGTGGAATCCGGTGGCGAGCTGGAATTGTTTTGATTGGAAAGAGTGAGAGCGAGGAAGGAATAGTCATGAGCAAGATTCTGGTTGTCGACGATTCGAGCACCGTGCGCGACGAGGTGGCGGGCTTTCTGAAGAAGCACGGCCTGGCGGTCGACACCGCAGTGGACGGCAAGGACGGTCTGGCGAAGATCAAGGCCAACCCGGGCGTCAAACTCGTCATCAGCGACGTGAACATGCCCAACATGGACGGTTTGACCATGGTCGAAAAGGTCCGCGGCGAGCTGGGCAACAAGACCGTCAACGTCATCATGCTCACCACCGAAAGCAGCCCCGCCATGAAAGACCGCGGCAAGGCTGCCGGCGTGAAGGGCTGGATCGTCAAGCCGTTCAAGGGCGACGCCGTGCTCGAAACGTTCAAGAAGCTGGCAAGCTGACACGCCGGCAGCACAGCCGGGTGCGCGATGGTCGACCCGGTGCGAGAGGGCATGGCGCCCGAGCGATTTTGGAGCCAAACTTGCTTGCCTGAAGCTCGTTTGGCCGAGGGAGCCATCATGCAAGAGCTCGCCTTTCGCACCCTGCTGTATCGCTACTTCTTCTTCGGCTGGCTGTTCAAGGATGCCAGCCGCGGCAACCTGTTCGAACGGTCGGCGGCATGGCGTTTCAACCAGGCGCACGCGCACTGGCTGCTGGCGTATATGCGGCGCTGGCTGTGGTGCGGGTTGCTGTGTTACGCACTCGGCGGCGTGCTTGAGCTTGGGCTCAAGACGCCGGGTCTGTCGGTGCTGTTCTATGTGCCGAGCGCGCTGAGTGTGCCGGTCAACGTCGTCATCGTGGTGTTGTGGATCGGCCTGAAGGCGCTGCCCGGGCCGCTGCGCGACCGGTAGGCATTTGGCGTCTAGACCGTCGCCAGCAACAGTTCCTCTGCATTGCGCGGCGGGCGCAGGCCATCGGCCCGGCCCGCGAAGTAGCGCTCCGTCAACATGTCTGCCGAGATGTGCTGGGCATCGCGAAAACCGTTTTCGCGCGCCAGCGCGAGCATCTCCGGCGGCGTAAAGAAGCTGATGAACGGTGTGCCGCTTGCGCGCGCGCCTTTCTCCGCCATCTCGAGGCCGGGGCGGACGTCCGGGTCGGCCATTTCGAGCGGCAGCAGGAACGTCATCGCCAACATCGAACCGGGCGCCAGCGACGCCACCTGCCGCAACGTGGCCGCATTGGCTTCCTTCGACAGATACATGCTCACGCCCGTGGACACCACGATGGCGGGCCGGCTTGCATCAAACCCGGCCGCGACCAGCGCCTCCTGCCAGGATTCGCGCGCCTCGAAATCCACCGGCACGAAGCGCAGCCACTGTGGAACGCCAAAGCCCAGTTCTGCCAAACGTTGGCGCTTCCAGCCTTGCGGGCCAGGCTGATCGACTTCAAACACCGTCATGCGCGATGCCACATCGGGCCGGCGTTGCGCAAAGCTGTCCAGCCCGGCGCCAAGAATCACATACTGGGTCCAGCCACGGCCCGCGTGTTCGATGACGAGGTCCTCGATAAAGCGCGCACGCGCCACGATGGACGCGCGAAACGGCCGCGTGAATTGCGGGTCCATGTCGCCACGTTGTTGCCAGCCCGGTTCCGGGGCGAGCAGCTTCAGGCCAACCTCGTCTTCCAGCACGTGCGGCGGTGCATCGCTGTGCACGTGCAAGGCGCGCCACAACGCGACGCGCGCTGCGGTGCTGTCGGGGGATGCTGTCTGTGGGTCGTTCATTGCACACACGCCTCCATCGGTGGACCTGCCGGTGAGCTGGTCAGTTGATCAATCGGGTTGGTGATACTCCGGAAATACGGCAACGGCCTGCACGGGCTGCTTCGTCATGCACACCTCGAACAGGCGGCTGGCGAGCCACTCGGCCAGCCAGGCTTGCACCGCGGGCAGGGGCTGGCCGGCAAACCAGTCGGGTTCCACCGCCGCAAACTGCCGCACGAACGGGAAGATCGCCAGATCGGTGGCGCACGGCGTCGCGCCACCAAGATAGCGTTGCGCAAGCAAGCGGGATTCCAGCGGTATCAGCAGCGTTTCGGCTGCCCGGGCACGGGCCGTCTCGCGCGGCGCGGTTTCTTGCGGATAGCGATCGGGGTATTTGTAGCGATCGAGCTGGCGCTTGAACTCGCTATCGTTGGTGCGCAGCAGCGCGAGGTTCTCGTCGGATTGCGCGCGGCTCCACCAGCCTTGTGGGTCGCGTGCTTCGAAGGCCCACTGCATGATGTCGAGGCTCTCTTCCAGCACGCTGCCGTCGGTCAAACGCAAGACGGGAACGGTGCCTTTCGGCGACAGCGCCAGCAGTTCGGCAGGCTTGTCGCGCATGACGATCTCGAAGGTCTGGAAGCGTCGATTGGCTTGCAGCATCGCCAGGCGCGCACGCATGGCGTAGGGGCAGCGGCGATAGCTGTAGAGCAGGGGCAGGGCTGGATTGTCGGACATCGGTACGAATGCGGGGCTACGGATTTCAGGCGCGTCAGGGTAGCGGATTCATGGGCGTGGCGTGCTAGGCGGCCAGACGTGTGTGCCCCGACCGCCCCGAGCGCCGCACCGATTGCGGCGGCTGCCCGAATACGCGAATGAACGCACGCCGCATGCGTTCGGGGTCTGCAAAGCCCACGGCGCGCGCGATGTGCTCCAGCGATTCATCGCCGGCTTCCACGCGCGGCCGGGCGATTTCGGCACGGAGTTTTTCGATGGCCTTGGCGGGCGTCTGGCCGGTCTCGGCCACGAAGGCGCGGTCGAACTGGCGGCGGCTCAGGTGAGCGACTTCGGCCAGGCGGTCGACGTCCAGCGCTTCGTGCAGGTGTTCGCGCGCGTAGCCCAGCGCACGCGCGATGCGGCTCGATGCGGGGTCCAGCTCCAGCAAGGTTGAAAACTGCGATTGCCCGCCGGGCCGCCGGTGATAGACCACCAGCTCGCGGGCCACGGCGCGCGACACGTCGACGCCAAGGTCTTCCTCGATGAGCGCCAGCGCCAGGTCGATGCCCGACGAGATGCCGGCCGACGTCCACACCGGCCCGTCGTGGATGAAGATGTGGTCGCTCTGCACCTGCACGCGCGGATAGCGCCGCTGCAGCAGCGCCGCCATGCGCCAATGCGTGGTGGCGCGGCGGCCATCGAGCAGGCCTGCCGCCGCCAGGGCAAACGCGCCGGAGCACACGCTCGTCATGCGCCGCGAGTGCGCCGCTGCTTCCCGCACGAAAGCGATCAGCCGCGGCGAGAACGCGTCTTCACGCGGGCCATTGCCGCCCGAAATGATCAACGTATCGAAGGCCGGATCGTCCAGCCCCTGCGTCTGCATGACGAGGCCGGGCGCGCTTTGCACCTGCGCGCCGCCTTCGGACAGCACGTCGATCCGGTACGCCGGCTGGGCTGCCAGGCGGTTCGCTACGTCAAAGGCCGTCAGCGGGCCGGTGAAATCGAGCAGGCTGCAGCCCGGAAACACCAAAAAGCCGATTCTGCGCATGATGGCTTGAAATGAGGGATTAACGTCATTTAGGCCTGATGTTGCTCCGCCAGACTGCTGCTGTCAAACGCATTTCTGGAGAGACGATCATGACAACCGCGATGTGCTTGCCGGCCACGTCGACGCCGATGTCGCGCCATCACCGCTGGAAGGTGCTGGGCGTGGGGGTGGCCGCCAATGCGAGTTTTTCGGCCGCGTTTTCGGGCATCCCGACGACGGCCGTGTTCATCCGCTCGGCGTATCACCTGGGCAATGCGGAGCTGGGCGTGGCGTTGGGCGCGCTGGGGCTGGGCATCGCCATCAGCGAGCTGCCGTGGGGCTTGCTGACCGACCGCTGGGGCGATCGCACGGTGCTGCTGGCGGGGCTAGGGCTGACCGCGCTGGCGCTGTTCGTGATGGCATGTTGCGTGGTGCCGCTGCATGGCAACGTGCCGCCGCTTGCGTGGCTGGTGGGCGGCATGCTGAGCGTCGGCCTGCTGGGCGGCAGCGTGAACGGATCAAGCGGCCGCGCGGTCATGGGCTGGTTTCGCGAAGGCGAGCGCGGATTGGCCATGAGCATCCGCCAGACCGCCGTACCGCTGGGCGGCGGCATTGGGGCGCTCGTGCTGCCGAGCCTGGCCGCGCATGCCGGGTTTGCCGCCGTCTACGGCGCGCTGGCGGCGGCGTGTGCATTGACTGCGGCGCTGACGTGGCTGTGGGTGCATGACGCGCCGGACATGGTGAATGCCGTTGCGCAAGCAGCCACGCCGGGCAGCACCGGCCCGCTGCGCGATCCAACGCTGTTGCGCATGGCGCTGGCCATCGGGCTGCTGTGCGTGCCGCAAGGGGCCGTCGTTGCGTTCGCCACGGTGTTCCTGCGCGACTTTGCGCACGCCAATGTGCTGACGCTCAGCCTGACCATGGCCGCGGTGCAGGGCGGGGCGGCCGTCATGCGCGTGTGGAGCGGCCGCTGGACCGACCGCCACGGCCATCGCCGCGCTTATCTGCTGGCGTGTGCGCGGTTGAGCGTCGCGCTGTTCGTCGTGCTGGCCGGCGTGGCATGGATGACCTCGGCGCTGTCGGTCGATCCGTCGGTCATGCGCGTGGCGCTGGTGGCGGCTGTGGTGGCGGGCGGCATCTGCGTATCGGCGTGGCATGGCGTGGGCTATACCGAGCTGGCGACACTGGCCGGTGCTCAGCGCGCCGGCACGGCGCTGGGGCTTGGCAATACAGGCGCGTTTGCCGCGCTGGGGCTCACGTCGCTGTGTCTGCCGCAGGTGCTGGCGTGGTCGTCGTGGCCGGTGGTGTGGCTCGTGGCCGCGGGCAGCGCGCTGGTTGCGTGGCGTGTGCTGCCGACGCAGCGTCCATAGGCGCACGCAGCGCCAATCCCCTCGTTTCTTCCTATAGTGAGCCGCAGGGCGCCGCCCGCCGCGGCCCCGCAAAACGAAGCAACGCAACGAAACGAGGGGGGGGCACCATGGCAGGCTTGGGCGCAATCGACCACGTGGTCGTGCTGATGTTGGAGAACCGGTCGTTCGACAACCTGTTCGGCACGCTGTATTCAAAGAGCGCGGAATTCGACGGTCTGTCGGGCGAAGAGACCAACCCCGACGGCGGTGGCCAGCCGATCCGCGTATGGACGACGCCCGCGCCGGCCAACGTGATGACGCTGCCCAATCCCGACCCGGGCGAACTCTTCACCGATATCAACCAGCAGCTCTTCGGACAGCAGATGCCGCTGGGGCAGACGCCCACCATGCAGGGCTTCACCACCAACTACGCCAAGAACGGTGGCGACCCGCGCGACATCATGCATTTCTTCACGTCGGACCAGCTGCCCGCGCTCAGCACGCTGGCACGCAATTACGCCGTGTGCGATGCGTGGTTTGCCTCGGCGCCGTGCCAGACGTGGCCGAACCGGTTCTTTGTCCACACCGGCACCGCGCACGGTTATCCGAACAACTCGCCGGTGCATTTTCCGTACTTGATGCCGACGCTGTTCAACGCGCTCGACGGCGTGGTGCCCGACGACTGGGCCGTCTATTACCACGACTTCGCACAGTCGCTCACGCTCACGCGGCTGTGGCTGCATCTGGACCACTTTCATCTGTTCGACGATTTTCTCGACGATGCATCCAGCGGCAAGCTGCCCTCGTACAGCTTTATCGAGCCCCGCTACTTTGCCGATCTCGACTGGCCCAACGATATGCATCCGCCGCACGATGTCGGCTACGGCGATGCCCTGGTCGCGCAGGTGTACAACGCGCTGCGCAGTTCGCCGCAGTGGCATCAGACCCTGCTCATCATCACTTTCGATGAGCACGGCGGCTGCTTCGACCACGTGCCGCCGCCCGCCGTGGTGCCGCCCAGCCCGCCGCAGCCGGGGCAGCTTTTCGCGTTCGACCGGCTGGGCGTGCGCGTGCCGGCGGTGGTGGTGTCGCCGTGGATTCCCAAGGGCACGATCTTCCGCTCGAATGTGGCGCAGCCGTACGATCACACCGCCATCATCAAGACGCTGCGCATGCGCTACAACATCCGGACTCCCCTCACCGCCCGCGACGCCAGTGCGCCGGATCTCGGCCACGTGCTCGAATTGAGCGCGCCCGATGACGACCGCGAGCCCGTCGTGGCCCGTGTCATGGCCGCGAACCCAGCCGGTTTGCAGGCCGCCCGCAACGCCCCGCTCAACGACTTCCAATGGGCCATGCACGAGTCGGCGTCGATGCTGGCGCCGCTGGGCACCGGCATCAGCATTGACGACCACGTGCGCAACCTGTCGACCGATCAGCAGCCGCCGGTGCCTGCTGCACAGAATGCCCAGCAGGCGGCGCAGCACATCAAGGACGTGCTGGCATCGATGGATTTGCCGTATGCGGGGCAATAAGGGCAGATTATTTTTTAGTGATAACCCGGGCATAATCGCCACGCCTAGTCATCTATAAAAAGGGGGTTACGTGGCGTCGGTTCATATTTCCGGTTTTCCGGCATTGGTTTGGGCAGCAGGCTTTGTGGCAGTTGCAACTGTGCCGGTTTGGTTTGGCGCACAAGCTGTGGGCGCAGATCGGGCGACCATGCCCCGCTCCGCACTCGCATTGGTGCTTGCCTTGGTGGCGTCTTATGCATCCTTGTTTGTTGCCGGTCCCGTCGCGATTATTGTGGCGCCGCTTCTCTGCATGGCGATCTTCAAATACGTCCTAGACAGCTCGTTTCTAGGTTCCTTCTTTCTAGTCGTGATTTCTGCCACTGGTTTGTGGCTGGCGGCCAAGTTGTTTATGTCTGGCATCACGCTTTCGGTCTAACGGGTTGCCGTGTTGCTACCAGCGTTGTTGATCCGTCCTGTTGGAGCTGGCGATGAACCCGCGCTCCACGCCCGAACAATGTGAAGCCTGGGCCCCGACCGACTACGACGTCGCCCAATGGAATGAGCGTTTCCGCCGCATCCAGCCCTTCGTGGCGGAACTCGACGGGCAGCCTGTCGCTTATGCCGATTTGCAGGCGAACGGCTATATCGATCACTTCTTCGTATCAGCCGCGCACGCGCGACGAGGCATTGGCCAACAACTCATGCATCACATCCTGGAGCTGGCGGCGCAGCGTGAGGTGTCGCGCATGCAAGCGCATGTGAGTTTGAGCGCCGAGCCGTTCTTTGCCAGCAACGGGTTTCGGGTGGTCGTGCGCCAGACCGTGACGGTGCGCGGTGTTCCGCTGGATAACGCGTTGATGGAGCGGATGCAGGCCGAGTGTTTCACCCGTTGAACGCGCGTGCAGCCAGCTGCAGTACCGACCGTATATTCAGTACAAACCACTAGAACTTGATTAAAGATTGCTGACTACCTGTCGTTAGTTTTGCTAAGGTCGGCGCCCCACCGGCAACCGCGACGTTTTACTCCTAGCAATCCACGGCAGATATGAAGACGCTCTCCATCAAGGCCCGGCTGGCGCTGGTCCTGTTTGTTCTGGCTGTATTCCTGGCGGGCGTCGGCGCGCTGGGGCTGTACGGCAACATGCGCTCCAACAACGCGCTCAAGGAAACCTATTCGAACCAGCTCGCATCCACGCGTGCGCTGGGCCAGGCGATTTCGCGGCTGGTGCAGGCCCGTACCGCGCTGGATCGAGCCGTCTATGAGACGAACGATGCCAAGATCGCCGACCTGGTGAAGGCGGCCCGCGAGCAGATCAAGGCAAGCGACGACGGCTGGAACGCCTACAACGCCCTGCCGTTTGCCACGCCGGAAGAGGAGCAGACCGCTGGCGAGGCCAAGCGCCTGCGCGATGCATTCTTCAACGACGGTCTGAAGCCTGCTCTGGCAGCGTTCGACAGCCACGACTACGCCACCGCGCGCCCGCTGGTGCTCGACAAGCTGTACGAACTGTTCGTCCCGTACGCCGTCAAGGCCGATCGCCTGAACGCCATCCAGGCGGAAATTGCCGCGACGGCTTACGGCAATGCCCAGTCGTTCTTCAGCGGTCTGGTGTGGGCGTTCATCATCGTGATTGCCGTGGGCGTCGCGCTGGCCGCCGGTTGCTACCTCGTCCTGTCGCGCGCCATCTCGCGCCCGCTCGCAGAGATGCTCGTGCACTTCCATGAAATTGCGGGCGGTAACCTGACCACCGACGTGCGCATCCACTCGCGTGACGAGATGGGCCTGCTGATGGAAGGCCTGCAGCAGATGCAAGCCAAGCTGAAGGAAACCGTGGTGACGGTGCGTCGCGGCAGCGAGTCGATTGCCTCCGCCACGCAGCAGATCGCCGCGGGCAACACCAATCTGTCGCAGCGCACGGAAGAGCAGGCCAGCTCGCTGGAAGAAACCGCATCGAGCATGGAAGAGCTGACGAGCATCGTGAAGCAGAACGCCGACAACGCGCGTCAGGCGAGCACGCTGGCCGTCAACGCCTCCGAGATTGCCGTGCAGGGCGGTGCGGTGGTGCAGGACGTGGTGACCACCATGGGCGAGATCAGCGAATCGTCGCGCAAGATCACCGACATCATCGCCGTGATCGAAGGCATTGCGTTCCAGACCAACATCCTGGCGCTCAACGCCGCGGTGGAAGCGGCGCGTGCCGGTGAACAGGGTCGCGGCTTTGCCGTGGTGGCCGGTGAAGTGCGCACGCTGGCACAGCGCAGCGCAGGTGCTGCCAAGGAAATCAAATCGTTGATCGAAGATTCCGCCGCGCGTGTGGAATCCGGCTCGACGCTGGTGGCACGTGCGGGCAAGACGATGGAAGAGATCGTCGTGGCCGTGAAGCGCGTGACCGACATCATGGGCGAGATCAGCGCGGGCTCGGCTGAGCAAAGCACCGGTATCGAGCAGATCAACGAAGCCGTCACGCAGATGGACGACGTGACGCAGCAGAACGCTGCGCTGGTTGAAGAAGCCGCGGCCGCTGCGCAGGCGCTGGAAGAACAGGCGGATGAGTTGCGTCGTGCGGTGGCGGTGTTCCGTGTGGCGATGTAAAGCACGTTCCTGATGGGTTGCCCCGGCAGCGAAATGGCTGCCGCGGCGCTACACTCCGGGGTCGGCCTTCGGGTCGGCCCCGCTTTGTTTTATGCGGTGCACTCAGAAGCCGCTCATGGCCTTGCTACGCCCCTCGAGCCGCTCGCGAAGAGCCATGAGCCGGTTCACATAACGATTATTCGGAGGTGTCATGCGTTTCCAGTGTCGTCGTGTTCCCGTTCGCGTCTTGGTGTCTGCAGCCGTGTTGGCATGCAGCGCCGGCGCGTTCGCTCAGAGCATTCCCGCCAGCAAGCCCGCGCCCACCACGCTCACGCCCGAGCAGCAGCGCTACCACGACATCTATAAAGAGCTGGTCGAGATCAACACGACGCATTCGGCCGGTGACACGACCAAGGCCGCCCGTGCGATGGAAAAGCGCCTGCGCGATGCCGGCTTTGCCGCCGCCGACATGCAGGTGTTGGAGCCCTTCCCGAAGAAGGGCAATCTGGTGCTGCGCTTCAAGGGCAGCGGTGCCAAGAAGCCGATGCTGCTGCTGGCCCACATTGACGTGGTGGAAGCCAAGCGCGAAGACTGGAAGACCGACCCATTCACGCTGCAGGAGACCGACGGCTATTTCACCGCGCGCGGCGCGATCGACGACAAGGCGATGGCCTCGGCTTTTGTGTCAGTGCTCGGGCAGCTCAAGCAGGAAGGTTTCAAGCCGTCGCGCGACATCATCCTGGCGTTGACCACCGACGAGGAACGCGGCGATGTGCCGACCAATGGCGCGTACTGGATCGTCAACAACAAGCCGGAGCTGGTGAAAGCCGAATTCGGCATCAATGAAGGCGGTGGCGGCGAGCTGCGCAACGGCAAGCCGGTGCTGCACCGCATTCAGGTGGCCGAGAAGATGTACACGACGTATGAGTTGGAAGTGCGCGACGTGGGCGGACACAGTTCGGTGCCGACGAAGACGAACCCGATCTATGCATTGTCGGCGGCGCTGGATCGGCTGGGGGCGTATCAGTTTCCCGTCAAGCTGGCCGACGTGACGCAGACGTACTTTGCCCGCAGCGCGCCGCTGGCCACGGGGCAACTGGCGGACGACATGCGTTCGGTCGGCACCGGCAAGCCGGACCAGGCCGCGATCGATCGGCTCTCGGCCATTCCGTTCTACAACGCCCAGTTGCGCACGACGTGCGTGGCGACCATGGTCAACGCCGGCCACGCCGAAAACGCGCTGCCGCAATCGGCCAAGGCCACTGTCAATTGCCGCATCCTGCCGCACGATGATCCGGCGGATATCGATCGTCAGCTGAAGCAGGTGATCGGCAACGAGAAGATCAGCGTGCGCTACATCAACAAGCCGCTGGCGAGTCCTGCGTCGCCGCTCAATGGCGACTTGGTGAAGACGGTGGAAGCGCTGACGCAGCAGATGTGGAATGTGCCGGTGATTCCTGCCATGAGCACCGGTGCGACGGACAGCCGGTTCATGCGCAATGCCGGCATTCCGATGTATGGCGTGTCGGGGTTGTTTACCGAGCCGGCTGACCTGCGCACGCATGGTCTGGATGAGCGTATCGAGATTGCGCGGTTGTATGACGGGCGGGAGTTTCTTTATCGGCTTGTGAAGCAGTTGGCTGAGTAAATCGTTGGGCGCGGCTTGTTCGTGTTGGTTTTTGTTGGGTTTCGGCCCCTGGCGGGGCCGACTTACTTTCTTTGTCTTGCCAAAGAAAGGTAAGCAAAGAAAGGCGCGCCCGATGCGGCGACCCCTTCCTTGAATTTCCGTGACCGCGCGGGGAAGGAGGCAAACTCGCTGCGCTCAGACAGCCTCCTTCCTTTTTCCGCCCGCTCACAAAAATTCAAGGCGCCGCATAGGGCAGGGTACGGCCACACCGTCCGTGTACCTGGGCTGGCGTCTTAGCCAGCCTCGGCAGGAGGAGCGGGTTGTTAGATGAAGCCGCCGTCGGTCATCAGGGTGCGGCCGGTGATCCAGCGGGCGTCGTCCGAGGCCAGGAAGGCGATGGCGTCGGCGATGTCTTCCGGCTCGGCCAGGCGGCCCATCGGGGTTGATTCGCGCATGCGCGCTTTCACTTCATCGGGAATCGGGGCGGTCATGTCGGTGCGCGTGAGGGCGGGGGCCACGGCGTTGACGGTGATGTTGCGGGGGCCCAGTTCTATGGCAAACGCGTGGGTGAGGGCGCTGACGGCCGCCTTGCTTGCCGCATACACCGCCAGCCCTGCGCGGGGCCGGTACACCAGGCTGGAAGACACGTTCACGATATGTCCGCCGCGTGCCGGCACATGCGGCAGCACCGCTTGCGTGACGAGAATCGTCGAGAACGCATTGGTGCGGAACTGTGCGTCGAACGATGCGAGGTCGATGCTGCCGACCGGCTGGTTTTCCAGAATGCCGGCATTGTTGACGAGGATGTCGATGGCGCCGAAGGCTTCGCGCACGGTGCTCACCATTGCGTCAACGGACACGGCGTCGCTCACGTCGGCCTGCACGGCAATGGCTTGTGCGCCGGTGCTGCGGATGCGGTTCACCACGGCGTCGGCTTCCGCAGCGTTGCTGCGATAGACCACGGCCACGCGCGCGCCGTCGGCGGCCAGTCGATGCGCTACGGCGGCGCCGATGCCGCGTGATCCTCCGGTGACGATGGCGGTGCGGCCCGCCAGGCGTTGCGCGTTCGTCGATGGGGTGGTTTGAGTTTCGGACATGCTGTTCTCCTGAATGGGTGCGATGTTTCGGGAGAACAGGTTACGAACCCGCCAGCTTGTGCGCAGCCCGTTTGGCCGCGACGCGGCGTTCCAGCATTGGAACGACCGAGGCTGCGATCAGCCCTGCTGGCGTTTGCGGTATTCCGCCACCTTATGCCGGTTGCCGCAGACGGCCATGCTGCACCAGCGGCGCTTGTGCGACTTGGTGCGGTCGTAAAACCACAGCGTGCATTCGGGGTGTTCGCACACGCGCACGAGCTGGAAATCGCCTTCGGCGAGCAGATGCGCGGCGGCTTCGGCCAGCGGCGCCAGGCATTGCTCGACCGAATCGGTGGGGCGCAGGCGCTCGACGCGCGGGGTGCTGTTTTCCCAGACCAACACAGGATGGCTTGGCGCCTGCCGCAGGAACACGTTCAGCGCATCGGCGTTGGCCGCACGGCCTGACTTGCGTGCTTCCACCAAGGTGCGAATCACTTCGCGCAGGTGCCGCGCCACGGCCAGCAGTACGCCAGGCGCATAGCCGCCTGCCACGGGCTCCGCGAGCCAACCGGCGCGCACCAGCCAATCGGAGACATCGACGTCGTTCTGCCAGAAATCGTGCGGCTGGCCGTTGACGTTGGCCACGGTGTTGAGCATGTCCAGCACCGGATCGTCGGCGATCAGCAGGGGAGCATCGGCGGCAGCAGCGGGTGCGGGCATGGCGGTGTTTAAGGAAGGCGGCGAGCTGAATTGTAACCAAGTTAACGCGCTATACAGGTTACCTGTTGCGACTGCGTTCCAGCGGTTCCATCCGGTGAAAAGCCTGCCGCATTACCATGTGTCATCCAAGTAACTCGCCGGAGACGATCATGAGCGCATGGCCCGATGCTCGCGTGCTGGAGTTGTTCAACATCGAAGTGCCCATCGTGCTGGGGCCGATGGCGGGCGTGGCCGGCGTGGAGCTGGCAATTGCCGTGGCGCGGGGCGGGGGCCTCGGATCGCTGCCGTGCGCGATGCTCAACGTCGACCAGATCCGCCAGCAGGTCGAGCAGTTCCGGGCGGCCGTGCGCGGCCCCATCAACCTGAACTTCTTCTGTCACACGCCGCCGCAGCCGGACCCCGAGCGCGATGCCAAATGGCGTGCTCATCTGGCGCCGTACTACGCCGAGTTCGGTATCGATTTGAATGCGCAAGCGCCGGCCGTCAACCGGGCGCCGTTCGACGAGGCGACCTGCGCGCTGGTGGAGGAATTGAAGCCGGAGGTGGTGAACTTCCACTTTGGCCTGCCGACACCGGAGCTGCAGGCCCGCGTGAAGGCCGCAGGCGCGAAGATCATCTCCGCCGCTACCACAGTGGAAGAAGGGCGCTGGCTGGAAGCACGCGGCGTAGACGCCATCATCGCCATGGGCAACGAGGCGGGCGGCCATCGCGGCATGTTCCTCGCCAAGACGATCGAATCGCAGGTCGGCACGTTCGCGCTGGTGCCGCAGGTGGCCGATGCGGTGAAGGTGCCCATCATTGCAGCCGGCGGCATCGGCGATGCGCGCGGCTTGGTGGCAGCGTTGGCGCTGGGGGCATCGGCGGGGCAGATCGGCACGGCCTACATGCTGTCGCCGGAGGCCAAGACGTCGGCCATTCATCGCGCGGCGCTCAAGCAGGCAACGGATGCCGACACCGCGCTCACCAATTTGTTTACCGGCCGGCCGGCGCGCGGCATCGTCAACCGGCTGATGCGCGAGATCGGCCCGATGAGCCCGTTTGCGCCGGCCTTCCCGACAGCCGGTGGCGCGTTGGCGCCGCTGCGCGCCAAGACGGAGCCGACCGGCTCGGGCGATTTCATCAATCTGTGGTCGGGCCAGGCCGGCCAGCTGGCCACGGAAGACTCGGCCGAAGCCATCACGCGGCGCATTGCGGCACAGGCGCTCGAGCGGCTCACCTGAGTTTTTCTGCTGCATTGTTTCCCGCGCGGGCGCGCCAGACGGCGTGCCCGTTTTGTTTCGCATCACAAATCGGCATGCGAGCGATGGGAAAATTTCATGTAACTTGAAAAACTAAATTTAAGGAGTTAGTCCGCCGCCGCCGCAGCAGCTGCTCGCGGTGTGGGCCGCAATGACACCATCTTCATTCCGCCCGACACGGAGGCCTTCCACCGCGACCTGCCGGATGCTGATCCACTTTGTCGACAGCGGCCACGTTGCGCTGGAGACGCACCATGCGGAAATTGGTGCCCGCATGCTCGACTTCCTTGGCCGCGCGGTGAAGTAACGTGCGGCGTCAAGGCATCGGCTGCATGGTGGCTTCGGCGGCAAAGCGTTCGCGCAAGAACGCCACCAGCGCCTTCACTGAAGGCGGCACGCCTGCGCGCGACGGATAGAGCGCGTGCAGGTCGGCCGGTTCAGGCGTCCAGCCGCGCAGCACCCTGCGTAGTTGGCCACTGGCAAGCGCCGCATGGCAGCAATGCTGCGGCAGGATGGTCAGGCCCAGGCCCGCGATGGCGGCTTCACGCAGGGCGATGATGTTGTCGCTGGCAAAGCGCGGGCGAATCGGCAGCGACAGCCGATGGCCGCGCGCATCCTGCAGCACCCAATCGCGGCTGCGGGTGAGCGAGCCCTGCCCCAGGCAGGGAAAGTCTTCCAGCGAAGCCGGCGTGTCCGGCTCGCCCACACGCGCAATCAACGCGGGGCTGGCCACCAGCACGCGCGGCGAGACCACCAGATGCCGCGCCACCACATCGCGCGAGGGCAGCGGCCCGGTTGCCGCGCGGATCGCCACGTCAATGCGCTGCTCGATCAGATCGACGTATGTGTTGGACAAGTCCAGCTCGATGCGCAGCTTCGGATGCGCATCGGCAAATTCGGCCAGCCAACCCGCCAGCAGCGTTTCAGCGAGCAACGGCGAGGTGCCGACGCGCAGCACACCGGCCGGTTCGCTGCGTGCTGCACCGGCCAGCGCTTCAATGGCCGCAGACGCATCGGCCATGTCGCGCGCATGCCGGTACACCGCCTCGCCAACCGGCGTGACCGATACGCGATGGCTCGAGCGCTGCAGCAGCCGCGTGCCGAGCTGCGCTTCCAGTTCGGCAATGCGCCGGCTCAGGCGCGACTTGGGGATGCCCGTGGCGCGCTCGGCGGCGGAAAAGCCGCCGGCTTCCACCACGCGCGTGAAGAGGTACAGGTCGTCGAAGCGCTTCATGTCGGGACGGGGTTGCGGTCGAACCGCATTGAAGCATAGGCGCCGGCAGGCGCACTCGCGGCCCATGGTTCGGCGCTGTACAGTGTCGCTGGGCGCGCTGCACGGGTCAGCGTCGGCGCAGGCCGGATCGGAGTCTGGCATCAATGCAAGGAGAAGGCATGGACAGGCAAGGCACGCAAACGCAGGGGATGTCCCGCGATCGGCTCGATCGCGTCGAGCGCTTTATCGACGACGCCTACATTGCGACCGGCAAGCTGCCCGGTACGCTCACTCAGGTGTGGCGGCGCGGCGCGCTGGCGTTGAACTCCGTGCTGGGTTGGGCCGACCGCGAGCGCCAAGTGCCGCTGGCTGAAGACTCGATCTTCCGCATCTATTCGATGACCAAGCCGATCACGTCGGTGGCGTTCATGATGCTGGTGGAGGAATGCAAGGTCGCGCTGGACGATCCGGTCAGCAGATTCATCCCCGCATGGAAAAACCTGGGCGTGCACGTTGGCGGCTTCATGGAAGGTTTCCAGTCGCGCCCGGTCAAGCGCCCGATGCGCATGGTCGACCTGCTGCGCCACACCTCCGGCCTGACTTACGGCTTCCACCAGAACACCAACGTCGATGCGGCGTATCGGCGGCTGAAACTGGGTGACGTCGTCACCGGTGGCACGCTCGACGAGATGATCGAGAAGCTGGCCGGCGTGCCGCTTGAGTTCTCGCCCGGTGAGGCGTGGAACTACTCCGTTTCCACCGATGTGCTCGGCTACCTCGTCGGCAAGATCAGCGGCATCCCGTTCGAGACGTTCCTGAAGGAACGGATCTTCGATCCGCTGGGCATGGTCGATACGGCCTTCCATGTGCCGGAGGAGAAGGCGTCGCGCTTCTGCGCGTGTTATGCCGTGGGCGCGCTTGGCACGAACGCGGTGTCCGATCGCGCGCCGGTCTTGCAGGACGATCCCCGCACCAGTCCGTATCTGAAGCCGCCCAGTTTCATCTCGGGCGGCGGTGGCTTGCTCTCGACGGCGGCCGACTACCTGCGCTTTTCGCGCATGCTGCTGCAGGGCGGTGAGCTGGACGGCGTGCGCCTGCTGGGGCCCAAGACGGTGGCGCTGATGACCGCCAACCATCTGCCGGGCGGGGCCGACATGTCGAGCTTGTCGCCGCATTCGATGTTCAGCGAGGCCGCGTATGACGGCGTCGGATTCGGACTGGGCTTCGCCACCACGATCTCGCAGGCCGCTACGTTGATTCCCGGCAGCACGGGCGATTTCTTCTGGGGCGGCGCGGCCGGCACCTTCTTCTGGGTGGATCCGCAGGAAGACCTGATCGGCCTGTTCCTGACGCAGGTGCTGCCTTCGTCTGCCTACCCTGTGCGGCGGCAATTGCGCACGCTGGTCTACAGCGCGATCACGGACGTGGGCGGCGCGGCGCGTTGAGCGCCTGTTGACCATCAAGGCGGCGGAGCATCGCGCGCCGCCGCCCGAACATCACATCGATCAGACGCGGATCAAACGTCGAACCGAACGCCCTGCGCCAGCGGCAGCGCGCCGCTGTAGTTGACGGTGTTGGTGGCGCGGCGCATGTAGCCCTTCCACGCGTCCGAGCCGGATTCCCGGCCGCCGCCGGTTTCCTTCTCGCCGCCGAATGCGCCGCCGATCTCGGCGCCCGACGTGCCGATGTTGACGTTGGCGATGCCGCAGTCGCTGCCCGCCGACGACATGAAGCGTTCGGCGTCGCTCAGGTTGGCTGTGAAGATCGCAGACGACAGGCCCTGCGGCACGCCGTTCTGGATCGCGATGGCCTGTTCGGTGTCGCCGTCGTACGTCACGACATAGAGGATCGGCGCGAAGGTTTCGCTTTCCATCACCTTGGTCGGCTTCGGCATCTTGACCAGCGCAGGACGGACGTACCAGGCGTCGGCGCCGAGGTCTTCACGCACGCGCTCGCCGCCCAGCACTTCGCCGCCTTCGGCGCGGGCCTGCGCGAGTGCCTGCTGCATGCCGTCGAAGGCGGCCTGGTCGATCAACGGGCCGACCAGCGTGCCGTCAGCCAGCGGGTCGCCAATGGCGATGCTCTGGTAGATCTTTTCCAGGCGAGCGAGCAGCGTATCGGCCACCGAGCGGTGCACGATCAAACGGCGCAGCGACGTGCAGCGTTGGCCCGCGGTGCCGACGGCGGCAAACGTGATGGCGCGCGCCGCCAATTCCAGATCCGCTGACGGCGTGACGATCATCGCGTTGTTGCCGCCCAGCTCCAGGATGGAGCGGCCGAAGCGTTCCGCCACCTTCACGCCCACCTGGCGGCCCATGCGCGTCGAGCCCGTGGCGCTGACCACCGGCACCAGGTGGCTGGCGACCAGCGCTTCGCCCACGTCGCGCCCGCCGATCAGCAGTTGGCTCAGTCCGGCAGGAATGGCGCCCGGCTTCTCTGCATTGAACGCGTCGACCACCTGCTGCATCAGGTGGTGGCATGCAATGGCGGTGAGCGGCGTCTTCTCCGACGGCTTCCACACGATGGCGTTGCCGCACACCAGGGCGAGCGCGGCGTTCCACGACCACACCGCCACCGGAAAGTTGAACGCCGAAATGATGCCCACCACGCCCATCGGATGCCACGTTTCCATCATCCGGTGCCCAGGGCGCTCGCTGGCGATGGTCAGGCCATGCAGTTGCCGCGACAGGCCGACGGCGAAGTCGCAGATGTCGATCATCTCCTGCACTTCACCCAGGCCCTCGGAGGTGATCTTGCCCGCCTCCAGCGACACCAGTTCGCCCAGCGCCGCCTTGTGCGTACGCAGCACCTCGCCCAGGCGGCGCACGAGTTCGCCGCGCACGGGTGCCGGCACGATGCGCCATGCCAGATACGCCTGATGCGCACTCTGGATGGCAGCCTCGGCCTGGCCGGCGGTATGCGATTTCACGGTCGCCAATACCGTGCCATCGCGCGGGGCGCGGCTCGTCCAGTCCGTGCCTTCATAGGCCTTCAGGTCCAGGCCGAGGGCCTTCAGTACGGTCTGCAATCGTGTTCGGGAATCTGACATGGCGTGAGTCCTTGCTCTTCTCTCGTGTTCAATCGAAAAACTGTTGCGATGCGGTGATGTGTAAGGCTCAACGCTCGACGATGCGGTTCCAGCGCTTGCTCCACTCGGGGCGCTCGGCGTTGATCACGTCCCAGTCCAGCGCAACGGCCGTCTTCAGGATGGTGTTCATCTTGTTTTGCTCTTCTGCCGCCTTGCCCTTGAGCGGGGCCTTCGGGTTGACTGGATTGTAGGAGCCGTTTTCCATGGCGAGCGCCTGAGCTTCGGGACTGATCAGATAGTCCGCCAGCTTCTGCGCCAGCTCGGCATCCGGATTGTTGGCCAGCACGCACTGCGCTGTGAGCAGAACGACGGCGCCTTCCTTGGGCGCGACGAATTCCATCGGGATGCCCTTGGACTTCATCAGCTCCACCTGCGTGAGCGTGTACGGGAACAGCGCCGCATCGCCGGCCTGCATCATCTCTACCACCTTCGACGAGTTGGGGATGTACTCGACCACGTTCGGGCCGATGGTGGTCGGCCATGCCTTGAAGGCCGGGTCGACGTTCTTTTCCGTGCCGCCCTTCATGCGGTTGAACATCAGGAAGGCATCGAGCCCGAACGAAGAAGCCGGCATGGATTGCACGACCACCTTGCCCTTGTATTTCGGGTCAGCCAGGTCGCCCCACGAGGTGGGCGGCGTCCAGCCCTTGTCGGCAAAGATCTTGGTGCTGTAGGCCAAGCCCGTCAGGCCCATCGACAAGCCCACCGCGTAGTCCCCCTTGAGGTGCGCAATGGCGGGCACCGCCGACAGGTTGGCCGAGGGCTTGAGCTTTTCGCACAGCCCCATGCCGATCGCGCGGAACATGACACCGTCGTCCAGCGTCATCACGTGCATCTGCGCCTTGCCTTTGGTGGCTTGCGCCTTGGCGAGGATGTCGGTCGAGGTGCCGGGCACGACGACGACCTTGACGTTGTTGGCCTTCTCGAACGGCGGGAATACGAACTGCGTGTAGGTGCGTTCCATGTTGCCGCCGTTCATGCCGATGTATAGCGTCTTGGTGTCGGCGTGGGCGGCGCCCGCGGCGAGCAGGGCCATACCGGCAGCCGCAGCAATGACGGACGTGAACGATGTTTTCGCGTGTTTCACAAGCATGGTGATCTCCTGGGGCATCAAGTGCATCAAGCTGCGGGTGGCAGAAAGCGTTGGATGGAAAAGGGCTCGATCGGCGTGGTGGTGCGGCCTTCGGCGATCAGCTCGGCCATGACATCGCCCACGCCCGGGCCGAGTTGGAAGCCGGCGCCGGCAAAGCCGAACGCGTGGAACAGGCCGGGGCGGCGGGCACTGGGGCCAATCACGGGCTGGTCGTCGGGCAGGTTGCCTTCGGTGCCGCTCCAGGTGCGGATGATGTGGGCACCGGTGAGCTGCGGCAGCAGCGCCGCCAGTTGCGGCAGCTGGCGCAGGATCGCCACGTGCGACGAGCGTGCGCGCTGGTCATCCAGCACGTAGCCGCGCCCGCCGCCGAACACCACATTGCCGCGCCGAACCTGGCGGCAGTAAATGCCGCCACCTTCCACGCCCAGGCTCCAGGGCAGGAAGAACGGCAGCGGCTCGGTCACGCCCATGGTGGGCGGGATGGTGAACATCGGTACGGGCTCGCCCCATTGCGCGGCAAACTGGGCGGCCCAGGCGCCCGCGCAGTTGACGAGCGCAGAGGCTTTGACCTCCAGATCGCGATCATGCTGGCGCGCATGGACGACGAAGCGCGCACCATCGTGCTCGACCGATTGCACCGGCGCGTGCTCGCGCACATCGGCGCCGGCAGCCTGCGCGGCGCGAGCGAACGCGGGCGACAGCAGGCGCGGATTGGCTTGTCCGTCTTCCGGGCACAGCGAGCCGCCGACGATCTGTTCGCCGCCCATCGGAAAAACTCTCTGCAGCGCGGCCCGGCCCTCGATGAGCTTCAGCCCGAGGCCAAACCCCTCGCTGCGCGCTGCATAGCTGGCCAGCGATTCCATGTCCGCCACGCTGCGCGCGATCTTGAAGTGCCCGCTGCGCTCGTACTCGGCCTCGGTGCCGATCAGCTCGGTCAGGCGCCCCCAGATCTCGTGCGAACGCTGGGCCAGCGGCAGCTGCTCGATGGAGCGCCCCTGGCGCCGTACACCGCCAAAATTGACGCCGCTGGAGCGCGAGCCGCACAGGTCGCGTTCGAGCAAGGTGACGGCCAGCCCGCGCCGCCGCAGGAACAGCGCCGTGGCGCTGCCCATGATGCCGCCGCCGATGATGGCCACGTCGCATGCAAGCTGCTCACGCATGGTGGTCCTCCGGTTCGATCACCTCGGTCACATCCAGCGGCAGCGGCTTGATCGGTGCCTGCCCGCGCAGTCGCCCCACCTGTGCCAGCGGCACGGACTGCGCGTGCGCCAGGATTTCTGCGGCCGACGCGCCGCACATCCGGCCCTGGCAGCGGCCCATGCCGACCCGGCACAGCGCCTTCAGGCGGTTCAGTTCATGCACGCCGCATTCCGCGGCCGTCTGGCGCAGGGTGCCCGCGGTGACGTTTTCGCAGCGGCACACCACCAGGTCGTCGCTGGCGTGCGCGGCCCAGTCATCGGGAAACGGGAAGGCGATTTCCAGCGCGTGGCGGAACCGCTCGATCTTCTGCAGGCGCTGGCGCAGCGCAGCCACACGATCGGTATCGACGGTGATTTGCCGATCCTGCAACACGGCGAGCGCGGCCAACTCACCGGAGTACTCGGCTGCGTCGGCACCCATGATGCCCGCGCCGTCGCCCGCCAGATACACGCCCGCGACGGAGCTGCGCCGCATCGCATCGATGCGCGGCACATGGCAGCGGTGCAGCGCAGAAAACTCGAACGCGCAGCCCAGCAGGTCGGCGAGTTGGGTTTCGGGCCGCAGCGCGTAGCCCAGGCCCACCGCGGAGCACGCCGTGCGCTGTTCGCGGCCGGCGCTGTCTTGCCACACGAGCTGCTCGACCGCCGCATCGCCTTCGGCGCGCAGCAGTCGCACGCCATGATGCATGGGAATGCCGTGCAGCTTGAGCCAGCAGACCAGCGCCAACCCCTTGGCCATGACGGCGGGCTGGCCCAGCATGGCCGGTGCCGCCTTGTAGCGCGCGGAGACCGGTGCGGTGTCGAGCACCGCCACGACATTCGCGCCGGCCTTCGCGTACTGGCAGGCCACCAGATACAGCAGCGGGCCGGTGCCGGCAAACACCACGGCATCGCCAATCGCACAACCCTGATATTTGAGCGCGACTTGCGCACCGCCCAGCGTATAGACGCCGGGCAGCGTCCAACCTGGGATGGGCAGCACGCGGTCGGTGGCGCCGGTCGCGACGATCACATCGCGCCAGGGCAGGCTGCTGACCGCGCGCGTTGGCACGTGCAGCAGGTCGAGCAGATCGGGCTGGGCATTCCAGACCAGGGTCTGCGGGTGGTAATCGATCTGCGGTTGGAGGCGGTCGAAGGTGGCGTGTATTGCCTGCGCACGTTCGGCTTCGGTGCCGTACAGATCTGCGGCGCTCCGGGCGAAGCCGTCCGGCTGGCGGCGATAGATCTGGCCGCCCGAGCGCGGCGCTTCATCCAGCACGACGGGTTTGAGGCCGTGCGCCAGCAGCGTCTGTGCCGCACGCACACCTGCCGGCCCGGCACCGATGATGACGGGCTGCAGGTCCACTTGCGATTGCCGCTGCAGCGTGGGGGCGGGTTGCGTCATCACGCGGCTCCCTCGTTGCCGGCCGGCTGCGTGCAGATGTGCATGCCGGGTTCGATCATGGTCTGGCAGGCGCGCAGCGATCTGCCGTCGGCCAGCCGCACCCAGCAGTCCTGGCATGCGCCCATCAGGCAGAAGCCGGCGCGCGGCTGCTGGCTGAATTCATTGATGCGCAACTGGCGTGTGTGCGTGAGCACGGCTGTCAGGACGGTGTCCCCGGCGAGGGCTTCAGCGGGCTGGCCGTCCAGCACGAAGGCCACCGTGGGGCGGTTGCGCTCTTTGAGGCGCTGGAGCTGCGCGCAGGCAGAGCGGTTTGCAGGAGCATTCATCGTGATCTCTGTCTCAATGCTTGCCGATCAGGATTCGGTCCAGGCCGTAGACCTTGTCCAGCAGCAGCATCAACGCGAGCGTGAGGAAGACGATCAGCGCCGAGACGGCGGCCATCATCGGGTCGAGCGATTCCGTGGCGTACATGTACATGCGCACCGGCAGCGTGACGGTGGCGGGCGACACCACGAAGATCGACATCGTCAGTTCATCAAAGCTGTTGATGAAGGCCAGCAGCCAGCCGCCCGTGATGCCCGGCAGGATCATCGGCAGCGTCATGCGGCGGAACACCGTCAAGCTGCTTGCGCCCAGCGAATAGGCGGCGTGCTCGACCGAGTGGTCAAAGCCCACCAGCGCCGCCATCACCAGCCGCATCGTGTACGGCGTGACGATCAGCGCGTGCGCGAAGATCAGCCAGCCGAAGCTGCCTTGCCCGCCCACCAGCGAGAACATGCGCAGCAGCGCCACGCCGAGCACAAGGTGCGGAATGATCAGCGGCGACAGAAACACGCCTTGCAGATACTGCAGCCCCGGCGCGCGGTAGCGCACGATGGCCATGGCTGCCGGCACCGCCAGTGCGGTCGACAGCGTGGCTGCCGCCAGGCCCAGCCAGAGGCTGTTCCAGAACGACTGCACGAAGTCGGGGTGATGCAGCACCTGGTCGAACCAGCGCAGCGAGAAATGACTGGTGGGCAGCGTGAGCGTTTCTTCGGGCGTGAAGGCGACGATGCACACGATCACCAGCGGGGCCAGCATGAAGGTGATGACGAGCGCGTTGAAGATGAGCGCGAGCGGTCCGTTCTTTTGCATGTGCGCTCCTTCAGCCCAACGTCTTCTTGTAGCGGCCTTCGATCATGCGGTTCCAGCCGAGCATGATGACGAGGTTGGCCGCCAGCAGGATCAGCGCGATGGCTGCGCCCAGCGGCCAGTTCAGTTCGTTCAGGTATTCGTCGTAGATGAGCGTGGCGACCATCTTCACGCGGCGCCCGCCCAGCAGGCCCGGAATGGCGAACGAGCTGGCCGCCAGGCCGAACACGATCAGGCTGCCCGACAGAATGCCCGGCATGACCTGCGGCAGCACCACACGGCGCAACGTCGTGAAGTGCGATGCGGACAATGAAAGCGCGGCGTTTTCCACCCACGGATCGAGCTTTTGCAGTGACGTCCACACCGGAATCACCATGAACGGCAGCATCACGTGCACCAGCGCAATCACCACGGCCGTCTCGTTGTACAGCAGCTTGACCGGGCCGATGCCGACCGCCTTGAACGCCGCATTGATCAGGCCTTCGGGCCCGAGCAGCATGCTCCAGCCGAATGCGCGCACCACGACCGAGATCAGCAGCGGCGCAAGGATGATGAGCAGGAAGATCGAGCGCCAGGGCTTGCGCATCCGGCTCAGGATGTAGGCCTCGGGCGCGCCGATCAGGATGCAGATCAGCGTCACGAGCGCCGAGACGCGCAGCGTGCGCCAGAAGATTTCGTAGTAGTACGGGTCTTGCACCACGTGCAGGTAGTGCGCAAACGTGAAGGTGCCCGCAATCGGGCCCTTGTCGGCGTCGAATGCGTTGAACGACAGCATCACGCTCAGCGCGAGGGGCACGAACAGCATCACGCCGAAGAGCGCCAGCGCAGGGCCGGTCATGCTCCACGGCACCCAGATCGGTCTGCGGCTCATGCTGCGGTCCCCTGGGTGCCGATCACGCGCACATAGCGGTCTTCCCAATCCACGCCGACGGTCTGACCCACTTCGCGCGGGGCATCGCCATCGTTCACGGCGGACACCAGCATCGCGCCAAGCGGCGTGTCGACGGTGTACATCCACTGATTGCCGAGGAAGAAGCGTTCGGTCACGCGGCCTTCGCAGCGGCCGGTGCCGTCGGCGTTGCACGTCATTTTTTCGGGGCGCAGCGCCAGCACGACCTTGTTGCCCAGGGGCGTGCCAGGCGGCAGTGCCAGTTGCACGGCCCCGACCGTTGCGCGACGTTCGCCATCGGCACCGGACACCACTGCCGCATGCAGCAGGTTGGCCTTGCCGACAAACGTCGAGATGAACGCGTTGCGCGGGTGCTCGTACACCGCCAGGGGCGTATCCACCTGCGTGATGCGGCCCGCTTCCATGACGACGACGCGGTCGCTGATCGACATGGCTTCGGCCTGGTCGTGCGTGACCATGATGGTGGTCGTGCCGACCTTGCGCTGGATTTCACGCAGCTCGAACTGCATCTCTTCGCGCAGCTTGGCGTCCAGGTTCGACAGCGGCTCGTCCAGCAGCAGCACCGGCGGTTTGATGACCAGCGCGCGTGCCAGGGCCACGCGCTGGCGCTGGCCGCCCGACAGCTCACGCGGGTAGCGGTCGATATGTTTGTCCAGATGCACGAGCGCCAGCGTCTGCAGGGCGCGCTCGCGGCGTTCCGCTGCCGGGCACTTGCGCATCTCCAGCCCGAACTCCACGTTCTCGCGCACCGTCATGTGCGGAAACAGCGCGTAAGTCTGGAACACGATCCCCAGGCCGCGCGCGTTGGCCTTTGCGCGGGTGATGTCCTTGCCGTCCAGCTCGATCGAGCCCTCGGTCACCTCTGCAAAGCCCGCAATCATCTGCAGCGTGGTCGTCTTGCCGCAGCCGGATGGGCCCAGCAGCGAGACGAATTCGCCCTTGTGCACGTTCAGGTTGAAGTCCTGGACGACCCGGAGGTCGCCGTACTGCTTGGAGACATGGTTCAGGCGCAGAAAACTCATCGGTGATCCTTTGCGACCGGGGGCGTCGCCAGACTCTTCCAATTGAACAATATGAATATGCTATTGCAACAGGTGTGCCAAAACATCGATTTCGCCTAGGTGTATACGCTGTAGTTGGAATTTTTCTCGTATTTATTCCGTTCATCGGAATACAATCGATCAACCAAATTCAGTCCATTCCAGCTTTATGTCCGTAGATTCCGACGACGACGCGCATCAGCGCAGCGCCATGCACCGCACCTTCCAGATCTTGCGCACCATGGCGGAGCAGCAGCACCAAGGTGTGCGCGTCACGTACCTGGCCAAGACGCTGGGAATGACGCCTGCCACCACGCACCGCCTGCTGCAGGGGCTGACGCAGGAGGGCATGGTCGAGCAGGATCAGCAGAACAAGCTGTACCGCCTGAGCCTGGATCTCTTCTGCCTGGCGGCCCAGGCGGGCGCGGTCAACGACTTGCGCTCCGTCGCCCGGCCGGCCCTGCTGCGGTTGAATGCCAGCCTGGGCGACACGGTGCTGCTGCTGGTGCGCTCGGGCTTCGATGCGGTATGCCTGGACCGCGTGGAGGGGCAATACCCGATTCGAACCTTCACCGGCGATGTGGGCGGCCGGATCGAACTCGGCGTCGGCCAGGGCGCGCTGGTGATCCTTGCGCACCTGCCCGAGGCCGAGCAGGAGGAAGTGCTGCGCTACAACCTGCCGCGCATCCGGCACTACAGCGTCTACGACGAGGTCTATCTGCGCTCCGAGGTCAGGAAGGCACGCGAGCGCGGCTACAGCGCCAAGACGGACGGGCTGCTCGAAGGCATGGCCGGTATTGCCGTGCCCGTGTTCGATCGCAACGGCAACGTCGTCGCCGCGCTTTCCGTGGGTACGCTCGCCAACCGCCTGAGCGCCGATCGTCTGCCCATCGTCTACGACATGCTGCTGCGCGAGGCCAATCGCCTGACTACGCAGATCAATCCGTTCGATCCGACGCTGCGCCGCCCGATGCAGTCGATGGCCGTGAGCGATACCTATCGCGCCATCTGACCCGGCCGCCGTTCGAGCACGCGCCCCGGGTTCAGCAGGCATTGCGGGTCGAGTGCCTGCTTGATCGTCTGCATCAACTGCAGGGCCACCGGCGCCTTGTAGTGCGGAAGGTGGTCGCGCTTGAGCGCGCCGATGCCGTGCTCGGCCGAGATCGAACCGCCAAAGCGGTGGACGGACTGGTACACCGCATCGCCAATCGCAGCCTCATGCGCGGCAACGAACGCCGCAGCGTCCGCACCGGCCGGCGGCTGTACGTTGTAGTGCAGGTTGCCGTCGCCCAGATGCCCGAAGTTGATGAGCCGCAGGCCGGGCGCGAGCGCGTGCAGTTGCGCATCGGTCTGCGCCACGAACTCGGGGATGCGCGAGATCGGCACCGAGACATCGTGTTTGATGTTGGGCCCTTCGGCGGCCTGGGCCAGGGTGATGCTCTCGCGGATGTGCCACAGGTCGTGCGCTTGCCGGATGTTTTCGGCAATGATCGCGTCGGTCACGATGCCGTCTTCCATCGCCGTTTCCAGCAGGTGTTCGAACTGTGCGCGGGCATGCGCCTCCGATTCACTGTCGGACGCTTCCAGCAGCACGCACCACATCGTTTCGCGCCACATCGGCACGCGCAGTTGCGGATAGTGCGTGTCGACCAGCCTGAGCCCTTCCTGGCTCATCACCTCAAAACCCGTGAGCGCCGCAGACAGATGCCGGTGCGACAACGCCAGCAATGCCGTGGCGGCTTGCAGCGAAGGCACCGCGGCCCACGCCGTCAATTGCGCGGCCGGTTGCGGATACAGCCGCAGCGTGGCCGCCGTGATGATGCCCAGCGTGCCCTCGCTGCCGATGAACAGATTGCGCAGGTCATAGCCGGTGTTGTCCTTGCGCAGGCCTTGCAGGTTTTCCCAGACCTGGCCGTCGGCCAGCACGACTTCCAGCCCCAGGCACAGCTCGCGCGCATTGCCATAGCGCAGCACCTGCGTGCCGCCCGCGTTGGTCGCCAGGTTGCCGCCGATGGTGCAACTGCCTTCCGCACCTAGGCTCAGCGGGAACAGCATGCCGGCATCGCTTGCCACGCCCTGCAGCGACTGGAGCACGCAACCGGCGTCCACCGTCATCGTCATGTTGGCGGCGTCGATGGCGCGCACGGTCTGCATGCGGCGCAGGCTCAGGATGATTTGCTCGCCGCTGGCATCGGGCACCGAGCCTTCCACCAGCCCTGTATTGCCACCCTGCGGCACGATGGACACACCGGCTTGTGCGCACGCGCGCACGACCGCAGCCACATCGGCCGTGCAGTCGGGCCGCACCACGCACAGCGCCTTGCCGCGCACGCGCTGGCGCCAATCGGATTCGTATTCGGCGCAGTCGTCGCCGGTCAGAACGTTGGCGTCGCCCACGATGTCGCGCAAGGCCGGAATCAGGTTGTCGGGAGTCATGGCAATGCGATGAAGGTGGTGTCTGTCTGAGGAGGCGTCAACGCATGGCCAGCGCGACGGCGGCCGCCAGCCGCTGCACTGCCTGTTCGATCTGCGGCACCTCGGGCGCGGCAAACGACAGGCGCATGGTGTTGAGTTGCGCGTTGTCCGGGTAGAACGCCTTGCCGGGCACATACAGCACCTTCTGCGACACGGCGGCGTCGAAGAGCGCCTGCGGGTCGATCGACGGTAAGAACGTGGCCCAGACAAACATGCCGCCCGCCGGCGCGGCGCACTGCACTCGGCCATCCAGCTGCGTGGCCATGGCCTGCACCAGCGCCTGCATGCGCCGCTGATATTCGACGCGTGTGCGCTGCACCGTGGCCGGATAGCGGCCGCTTTCCAGGTAGCGCGCCGCCACCATCTGCGCCAGAGGAGACGTGCACAGATCCACCGTCTGCTTGGCGATGGCGCAGCGGCGCAGCAGGCCGGCATCGGCCAGCATCCAGCCGATCCGCAGCGCAGGTGCGACGGTCTTGGAAAGGCTGGAGAGATACACCACCGGGTTCATGTCGCCGACGGCCAGCCGATCGCCCACTGCGCGCAGCGTGGGTGGCATGGCAGCGGCGTCGCCGTCTGCCGTATCAAAGCGCAGCTCGCCGTAGGGATCGTCTTCCACCACCCAGAAGCCGTGCGTGCAGGCCAACTCCACCAGGGCTTCGCGCCGCTGGGCGGCGAGCAGCGTGCCGCGCGGGTTGGAAAAATTCGGGACGGTGTAGAGCAGCTTGGGGCGCTGCGTGGCAGGCAGTTGATGCAGCAGGTCGGCCAGTGCATCGGTCTGCAGGCCGTGTTCATCCATCGGTACGGGCACGATGCGGGCCTGCGCCAAGCGCAAGGCTTGCAGCGTGGCAGGGTAGGCCGGCACTTCCACCAGCACCGTATCCCCCGGTTCGATCAACGCCCGCACCAGCAGGTCGAAGGCTTGCTGCGAGCCTGTGGTCACCATCACCTGTTCGGCGCTGGCCTGGATGCCGCGTGCTTCCATCAATGCGGCGAGGGCTGTGCGGAGGACGGGCAGCCCTTCAGTCGCGCCGTACTGCAAGGCCTGCGCATCGCCCGTCATGGCTTGCGCGGCGGCGTGCGCCAGGCCTTCAGCGTCGAACAGGCTGGGCGACGGGTAACCGCCCGCCAGCGAGATCATCCCCGGCTGGCTGAGGTACGGAAACAGTTCACGGATGGGCGAGCCGGCGGGGTTTGCAAACGGGGCGGCAAAGCCGGGCATGGCGGCAGGCGTGTGCGGGCCGGTCATGCGGCGTCCACCGCGGGCGTGCCGTGCAGCACGGCGCGCACCTGATCGATGGAGCGCTGCTGCGCGGCTTCGTACAGCGCGATTTCGTCATGCACGCGTGCGCCCAGCGCGGCCTTGAAGGCCTGCTGCGCCGCGTGGGCCTGATACTGCTTCTGCTCTTCGCCACCCAGGTTGGACTGGAAGATGCCGGCCGCGCTGACCGGCAGGAAATCTTCATACGTGATGGGGTCGGCCTGCACCCAGCCCTTGGCCAGGAGTTCATCCAACGACAAATCGGCTGCCGCGGCTGCGTCGGCCTCTGCATGGCCCGACGGCGTAAGCGTGTAGCGATAGAACGCCAGCCCTTGCGCACGCAGCGCGTCATGGCTGTCGGGAAAGGCGCGGAACGCCTGGGCCAATCGGCTTCCGTAGTTGGGTGCGGCACTGCCGGCATTGCCCATGCTGCGCACCTCGGCCAGCAGTTGGTCATACAGCGCGCGACCCGTGCGCGTGAGGGCCACGCCGCGCTGCTCGATTTCGCCAAAGCGCGCCGTGTGGGCGCCTGCATCGTCGGTAAAGCGCACCGCTTCCTGCAGCGCCTTGAAGCTGGTCTGGCGTAGCAGGATGGGGCAGTCGCGGCGCGGCGGGCCTTCCACCACATCCTTGGCATCCATGCCGCGTGTGGGCATGGCGGCCTGGGCGGCGTCGATGTCGAGCGTGCGCGGTGTCAGGTGGTTGATGTGCGGGCCGCGGAAGCACACGACGTCGGCCACAAGACGGTGTGCGGCTTGCAGCGCGCGATACGTCTCGGCGTCGACTGTGGCGGTGCTGTGCCAGCGGAAGGTCTCGAGCGCCTCGCGTACGAACGTGTCGGCATCTGCGTCGGACAGGCCGCCGTCCGCTTCGCATTGGGCGATCAATTCGAGCACGCGCGGGGTAAAGATCTGCCGGCGCGCCAGGATGGCAGCGGCCTTGTCGCGTAGGGCAGCGTCGGCAATCAACTCAAGCCGCAGCAGCGAGGTGAACACGCGAAACGGGTTGGCCAGCAACGCGGCGTCGGTCACTGGGCGGAACGCCGTCGAATGCACGGGCACGCCGGCCACCGACAGATCGTAGTAACCCACCGGTTCCATCCCCATGACGGCAAACAGCCTGCGCAGCGTGGCCAGCTCGGCGGCCGTGCCGACGCGGATGGCGCCGTGGCGCTCGATATCCAGCCGCTCCAGTTCGCCCGACTGCGCCATCTGCGCGCGCAGCGCGGGTTGGGCGTCCAGCGTGCTGGCGTTGATGTCTGCCACCAACTCGACCAGCGTGCCGTATTGCGGCACCTCCTCCCGGTACATGGCCGACATGGCCCGCGAAAAGCGCGAGCGGATTTCATTTGCGTGGATGAAGTTCGACGCGGGAAGTTGATGCGCAGCGCTCATGACTGAGTTGGATTGGGCAGTGGTGAAGCGATGCTAGGTTGGCTAATGAGCGGCGGTCAAACGATAATCCGGCCTGAGGTCATTCCAAATTAGAATGACCGGGCGACTTTCGCACCGCACAACTTCTGCGCTTCCATGTTCCTGTCTCGCCGCTTTCTGCCGCCGATGTCCCTGCTATGCGCGTTCGAGGCCGCCGCGCGCCACCAGAGCTTCACGGCGGCCGCCGCCGAGCTGCACCTCACGCAAAGCGCCGTCAGCCGCCAGATCCGCGCGCTGGAAGATCGCCTGGGCGCCGAACTGTTCGTGCGCGAACGCCAGACCGTGCGGCTGAGCGCGGCAGGCCAGGCGTATGCGGAGGAAATCCGCGGCGCGTTGATGCGCATCTCCAGCGCCACGGTGGGGTTTCGTACCAATCCGCAGGGCGGCAGCTTGAATCTGGCCATCCTGCCGACCTTCGGCACCCGTTGGCTGGCGCCGCGCCTGCCGGCGTTTTTTGACGAGCACCCCGGCATCACCATCAATCTGACGACGCGGCTGTCGCAGTTCGACTTTCAACTGGAGGCGGTGGACGCGGCCATCCATTTCGGTACGCCGCACTGGCCGGGGGCAGAGCTGGCCTTGCTGATGAGCGAAACCGTCGTCCCCGCCTGCAGCCCGGCGCTGCTGGCCCGTTACGACTTTGCGCAGCCGCGGGATCTGCTGCATGCGCCGCTGTTGCATCTGGCCTCCCGTCCCGATGCCTGGCCGCGTTGGCTGGCGAGCCATCAGGTGGCAGGTGCAGAACCCCAAGGCATGCTGTTCGACCAATTTGCCACCGCCGCGCAAGCTGCAGTGGCGGGGCTCGGCGTGGCGTTGCTGCCGCGTTTTCTGATCACCCACGAACTGCAGCAAGGCGATTTGGTGCGTGCATTGCCGCATGTGCCCGAGATGGAGAGCGCTGAGCGTTACTACCTCGCCTGGCCGACGAGCCGTGCCGACTACCCGCCGCTCCAGGCGCTGCGGACATGGCTTGTGAAAGCGGCACAGGACTTCATGCCGACGCAGGGCGCGGAGTGAGGTGTGGCGTTTTCGCGAAGGGGTAGAAACCCGTTGGCGCTTATTTGCCTGCCGAGTAGTTGACGGGAATCCAGCGAAAGCCGCGCTGGTCCGCCTGCAAGCGCCCGAGTCCGGGAAAAGGAACGTGCGCGGCGGCAAAGAGCATCTTGTCCTGTGCGATGCGATTGAATTCCTGGATGCGTTCCTGTTCCGCCAACCGGCTGTCGCTGTCGAACGAAACGGTAACGGTCGGATCCTCAAACTGGACGGCCGCGACATGAACGATGTCGCCCACCACCATCAAGCGATTTCCCTCGCTCTCGATCATGTAGCCCACGTGCCCGGGCGTATGTCCGGCGCTCTGGTACGCACGGATGCCGGGGCTCAGCGCTTGCTCGCCGTCAAACGGCTGTACGCGGCCCGCTTTGATGTAGGGCGCCATGATCGTCATGGCGCGACGATAGGTGCCCTTTTGGTCGCCGCGATTGCCCTCGGGCGCCTTGGCCATGTTCGCCTCGCTTAGCCAGTAATCCAGCTCACGACGATTGACGCGGACGATCGCATTAGGAAAGCACATCTCTCCATCCGTCGTCAGCCCGCCAATATGGTCTGCGTGCATGTGCGTTATGTAGATTTCATCGACCTCGGACGGCGCGTAACCGGAGGCCTTCATGTTGGCTGACAGCCGCCCCAGGTGCGAGCCGAAGAGGTGGCCTGCGCCGGTATCGACCAGAATCAGTTTGGCGCCGGTATTGATGAGGAACGCGTTGTAGGACGTTTCGAGCGGACTTTGCAGGTCATTCTTGGCCAGCGCTGCGTTGACCTTTTGCGGTGTGGTGTTCGTTAGGAACTGGTCAACGGGCAATTCCAGCGTGCCGTCATTCAGTGCGGTGATCTCATAACCGCCCAGCATGAAACGGTAGAAGCCTGGCGCGGAGGTACGTGCAAAAGGCGCGGCCGCGTGGGCTGCGCACTGCAGCAGCAGGGACATTGCCAGCAGGCTACAGAGCGCAAACAGCTTGGTCATTGGATGTCGACATCGCATGGTTGTCTCTTCTGTATCGGTGTCTGAGTCGATGTCAGTAGGCGCTGCCGGAGTGCCGTCGGGTTTGGCGATGCGCCGGCCGTTCTCCACATCACGGGCGCGTACCACTCGGCGCAGATGCGCGGGCCGCTCGGTTTGCACTAGGCGCGGTGGGCGCCCGTGCGAGCGAGATGCCAAGCGCGGCGCCGACGGCGAGGAACAACGCCATCGAGAGAAGCGCGACGACGAACGCGTGCGCAATGGCGGCCGGATCCTGGCGCGTGCCGAGGACCGTATAGAAAATTCCGCCGATGATCGCGACGCTGAGCGACGTGCTGACCTGCAGCGTCGAACTCGCGATGCCGGCGATCATGCCGGAAAGCGCCGGTGCGACGCGCCCGGTCACCATGCGCATCAGCGTGGGCAGCGCGAGCCCCTGTCCGAAGCCGATGACGAACAGTGCGACGGCGAGCGGCACGGACGCGAGCGGCATCCCGGCCGGCGTGGCATCGATCAACCATGCGAGGCCGACGAGCCCGGCGACCTCCAGCCCAATGCCGAACGGGTTGACATAGGCGCCGATGAGTCGTGCACAGAACGGCGTCGACAACGGGCCGAACAGGAACCCTAAGCCGAACGACAAGAACACCAGGCCTGCGCTCAGTGCGTCAACGTGCAGTGCATTCTGCAGATACACCGAGAACAGCAGGAAGAACGCGCCGATCGCATAGAGCAGCAGCGCGATCAGCAAGGCCCGGCCGAGGCCCGGTGCGCGCAGCGCGGCCGGATCGAGCAGCGGGGCGCCTCCCCGGCTGCCCAGCCTGCGCTCGTAGCGCCAGAAGAACCCGGCCAGCGCCGGCACGGCGATCAGCGACACCCATGCCCATACGGGCCAGCCTGCTTCGCGTCCCTCGATCAGCGGCACGATCAGCGCGCCCAGCGTCAGCATCGATAGCGCGGTGCCGCCCAGGTCGAGCTTGCGCGCATGCTGCGCACGCGTTTCCTTCAATAGCGGAACGCCGAACAGCACGACCAGGATCGCCAGCGGCAGGTTGACGAGGAAGATCGTGCGCCAACCCAGATTCAACAGGTTCAACGAGATCAGGACGCCGCCCAGCGCCTGGCCGACCACGGCGGCGAGGCCGAACACCGCGCCATACAAGCTGAGCGCGCGCGGCTTTTCCGCTTCCGGGAAGATCGCCTGGATCGAAGCGAGCGCCTGCGGCGCCATGATCGCGGCTGTCACGCCTTGCAACGCACGACCGACGATGAGCGTCCACGGCGAGTTCGCAAAGCCGCACAGCATCGAGGCCGTCGCAAATCCGATCAGCCCGAGAAAGAACACGCGGCCTCGGCCGAACAGATCGCCCAACCGCCCGCCGGTGATCAGCGTCACGGCGTACAGACCGGCATATGACGAAATGACCAGTTGCTCAGCCGATGAGGAGGCCCCAAGGTCCGTGCGGATCGACGGCAGTGCGACGTTGATGATGAAGAAGTCGAGCGGCGGCAGGAACGCGCCGACGAGCAGGATGGAAAACATGGCCCAGCGACGCGGGTCGGGTGAGGCGGGATCATTTCGTAGCATGGACCACTCCCATACGGAACCAATCAGTTCCAAATTGAGTAAAAAAATTCAGTCGAGGAGGCGCATCGTGCGGTCGACCAGCGCGAGCATGTCGCGCTCGGGCACGCCGGTTTTCCCCAGCACGCGCATGCCTTCGACCTGGCAGACGAGCAAACGCGCCAGCACCTGCTCGTCCTGCTCGGAAATCTCGCCGCTCGCCTGGCCGCGGACGATCGCGCCCGCATAGAGCTGCTGCAGGCGCCGGAACATGCGCCCCGTGCGCTCCGCGACACCCGCGTCGCGAGCGGCCAGTTCGGTGGTCATCGCGACCGCGAGACACCCCCGCCGGCCTTCCTCGCCGACGGACAGGCGCGCATAGCGCAACAGCGAGTCGCGAATGGCATCCTTCACGGGGCCGGGTTGCGAAAGGATGTCCGCTGTCGCCTTGAGCCCGTCGGCCATGTACAGGTCGAGCGCCGCCAGCAGCAGCGCCTTCTTGTCGCCGAATGCCTTGTAGAGACTCCCGCGCGACAAGCCGGTGCCGGCCATCAAGTCGGGCAGGGACGCCCCTTCATATCCGCGGTCCCAAAAAACGTCCATGGCGTCACGCACGGCATCGCCGAGTTCGAATTCGCGGGGGCGGCCCACGCCAGCCGAATTAGCCATCGATCCGTGCGCAAACGATGCGGTGTTTGAAAGTGGAATCGATTATATGGACCGATCGGTTCCGATGTCAATGACGGGCTCGCGGTGTCAGCTGAGATCGAGGCGGAAGAAGAGCGAATTGCGGTCGGGGTAGTCGTACTTCACGGGCACCTCGCTTTGCGGGATCTCCCGAAATCCATTTGCCTTGTAGAAGGCATGAGAGCGCGTTGCTAGCGATGGTGTGTCGAGCACGATAGTGACCATGCCAGACGCGCGAGCAAACGCGATGAGGGCGCTAAACAACTTCGCTGCGCACTGCGTTTGTTTGCCTCGGTAATCTGCCAGCACAAACAGCTTTTTCAGAATGCCGATGCCATTCGGCTTTGCCTGCAAGCCAATGGTGCCGACGACTCGGCCATCCTGCGCGAGGGCAACCCAGAATTGTCCGCCCGGCGCTACGTAATGCGTCTCGATGTCCAAGAGGTCGGGCTGGTCCTCTAGCGAAATTCCCACGTTGAACTCAACGTTTTGCACATAGAGGATGGTGTCGATGACTTGCTGCTGTTGCGTTGCATTGAAGACCTCGACGGTGACGCTGCCGGCGTGCGCGGCTGCTTCGGACATACGGTGACTCCACGAATTTAGGTCAGGGCGATTGCCGTTCGAAACGCCATCGCCAGTCGTCGATTGTATTGCGAACGAACACCGTGATTCCGTGGGAAAAAATCTTCCACGAAGCCGGTATTCTGCATTTAGAATCAACGGCTTACATAAAACACTCCACCATGTCCATCCAACACGCGCTGCTGACATCCCTGCTGGAAAAGCCCTCGTCGGGCTACGAGCTTGCACGACGCTTTGACAAGTCGATGGGTTATTTCTGGAGCGCCACGCATCAGCAGATCTACCGCGAACTCGGCCGCATGGCCGAAGCCGGCTGGGTGAGCGTGGAGGAAGAGGAAGATGGCCGCAAGAAGACCTACACCGTTCTGCCGCCGGGCCGGGACGAACTCGCGCGCTGGGTGCTGGAGCCGACCGTGTCGTCGGACAACCGCGAAGAAGTGCTGGTGAAGCTGCGCGCCGACGCCGTGATCGGCCCGCTCGGTTTTGCTGACGAGATGCAGCGCCTGATCGAGCAGCACCGCACGCGGCTGAACACCTTCCGCGAAATCGAGCAGCGCGATTTTGCGCGGCCCGATCTCACGCGTGCGCAGCAGCTGCAGCACGCGGTGCTTCAGCGCGGCATCGTTTACGAAGAAGGCTGGCTCGCGTGGGCAGACGATGTGCTGCCGTTGCTGGAGCCAGCCTCAGTGACTGCTTAAGAGTTAAGCCGTTGCCGTGCTATCGGTGGGGGCGCGCAGCGCTTCGATGTTGTTCAGGCGACGGCGTGCCACTTCGAACTCCTCGGCAAAGCGCTTGACGAGTTCCGCGGCCGGCACCACGCGCTTGACTGCGCCCACGCCCTGGCCGGCGCCCCAGATGTCCTTCCATGCCTTGGCCTTCGCGCCGCCGCCCGAGCCGAAGTTCATCTTGCTCGGGTCCGATTCCGGCAGCGCGTTCGGATCCAGTCCGGCGCTCTCGATGCTCTTGCGCAGGTAGTTGCCGTGCACGCCCGTGAAGAGGTTCGTGTAGACGATGTCGGTGGCGTTGGATTCGACGATGGCCTGCTTGTAGCCTTCCACCGCGTTGGCTTCTTCCGTGGCGATGAAGGCCGAGCCGACATAGGCCAGGTCGGCGCCGGCCGCCAGCGCCGCCAGAATGGCGTTGCCGTTGGCGATAGCGCCCGACAGCAGCAGCGGGCCATCGAACCACTCACGAATTTCATGGATCAGCGCAAACGGCGACGTCGTGCCCGCATGGCCGCCCGCGCCCGCTGCCACGGCGATCAGGCCATCCGCGCCCTTGTCGATCGCCTTCTTGGCGAACGTGTTGTTGATCACGTCGTGCAGCACGATGCCGCCGTAGCTGTGCACCGCGCGGTTCACGTCTTCGCGCGCGCCCAGCGAGGTGATGACGATGGGCACCTTGTACTTCACGCACAGCTCCAAGTCGTGCTCCAGGCGGTCGTTCGACTTGTGCACGATCTGGTTGACGGCAAACGGCGCCGACGGCTTGTCCGGGTGCTGCGCGTCGTATTCGGCCAACTCCGTCGTGATGCGCTGCAGCCAGGTTTCCAGCAGTTCGGCCGGACGCGCGTTGAGCGCCGGGAACGAACCGACCACGCCCGCCTTGCACTGTGCAATCACGAGGTCTGGGTTGGAAATGATGAACAGCGGCGAGCCCACCACGGGCACGGACAGGCGGTTTTGCAGGATCGGCGGCAGCGACATGGCAGTCTCCGTTGGAATCGTTATGGAATGAGGTGACGAGGTGAGCGGGTCAGGCTTCGGCCTTGAGCAGCGATCTTGTCGCCCAGCTTGGCGCCCATGGCCGCGCCGAGCGCCTGAAGCCCGGTGGCAGGACGGACCATGACTTCAAACTCGACGATCTTGCCGTCGGCATTGAAGCGGACCATGTCGATGCCCTTGAGGGCCTTGCCGCTCACGTTCGCGCTAAATTCGAGCACCACGCTGGCGCCGTCGTCGGTGGCGAAGCTGCGGTGGTAAGTGAAGTCTTCAAAGACGGTGTTGACGGTGCGCAGCACCAGCGTGGTCGCCGTGCGCCCCGGGTAAGGCGTGTGCGCCACGGGCGAGCGGAAGACCACTTCGTCGGCGAACAATCGGTCGAGATCGTCCATGTTGCCGCTCTCGAGCATGGCGTGCCAAGCCTCCAGCGTGGCCTGCGCGGGGGCGTTCAGTGTCTGGGGAATCGGCTGCGGCATGCTGGCTCCTGGGCAGAAAGTGCAACGGATTGCATCAACGTGGCATGCAACATAGCACAGCCAACTTTCTCTATGCAACAAGTTGCATAGTAGAGCCATTCGACTTCAGCCGAGGTCAGCCGACAGCGCTTTGTGGGTGCTGTGCACGTACCACGATGACGGTGCGGTGCGACAGGCGCGCCGTGCGCTCGGCCACGCTGCCCAGCAGAATGCGCGCGAGTCCGTGCTTGCCTTGCGAGCCCACGACGATGGTGTCGGCCTGCCAACGCTCGGCTTCATGCTCGAGTGCGTTGCCGATGTCGTCGTCGGTGGCGTCGAGCAGCAGCACGCCGGTTTCAGCAGCGGTGCCGTCAGCGTCGAACTGGCGCTGCAATTCGACCAGCGATGCGCTCGCCGTTCGGTGCGCCTCTTCGCGCAACGTGTCGACGCTGTAAATTTCGCGCGACTCCGGCATGGCCGGCGAGCCGATCGCCCAGACGACCCGGACCCGGCCGTTGAATGCGCGGGCGAGGGCAGCCGCTTCCTCCACCGCCAAGTGGGATTCATGGGTGCCGTCGAAGGCGGCAAGAATGCGCTGATGCATGGGGCGCTCCGTAGAATCGGAATAGGAATGCCTCACTGTAGCAGCGCAGGTGGGCGATGCTGCACCCCGGATGTGCCCGGGGTTGCGCGTCGTCAAACGGGAGTTGTCGTGCGCGCTGGGTGCGCCAGCAGCAAGTCGAGCAGCCCTTGCGCCGCCACCGACAGACTGCGCCCGTCGCGCCGGATGACATACAACGTGCGCACCAACCCGGGCAGCGGCAGGGGCCGCACCACCAGCTCGGGCAGCCGGAACTGGAACAGCGCCAACGCCGGAATGACGGTGATGCCCAGGTTGGCCGCCACCAGCGCGGCCGCCGTGGCCAGGTGCTCGACTTCCATGCCGCTGCGCAGTTTGGTCGGATGCAGCGCCGCATCCAGGTATTGCCGGATGCTGGTGTTGCGCGCGAGGTGGATGAACGGCGTATCGACAAGATCGCCCACGGCCAGGGCCCGCTTGCGCGCCAACGGGTGCGCCTCGTGGCAGACGAGATGGAAGTCGTCCGCGCAGAACGGTTGTGCGGCCAAGCCCGCCATGTCGGCGCCCATGGCCGCGATGGCGAAGTCCGCCGCCCCGCGCCGGACCATGTCGATGCATGAGTCGGACAGTTGATCGTGCAGCGCCAGCTGGATGCCCGGATGCTGCGCGGAGAACGCGGCCAGCACACCCGGCAGGATGCCCGCGGCAATCGACGGCAGCGCGGCCACCGTCACCCGCCCGGTGCGGGCTGCGGCGCGATCGCGCAGCTCGGAGAACGTCGCCTCGAAATCGGCCAGCAGGCGCAGGGCCGATTCGGCAAAGGCTTCGCCCTCCGGAGTCAATTCGACATGGCGCGTATTGCGGTCGAACAGGCGCACGCCGGCGTCGGCCTCCAGGTTCTGGATCAGCGCGCTGAAGGCCGATTGCGACAAGTGGCACGTCTGTGCCGCCTGCGTGAAGTTCTTGTGCTCGCGCAGCGCGGCAAAGGCGCGGAGCTGCTTGACGGAGAGGTTCATGGCGATGCCGGGCGTGGTGCGCCAGCTTAGCCTGGAATCTCCAGCGTGAGCAGCGCGCTGGACAGCGACTTGCCATGCGCGTCCAACGCCAGCGAGCGCGTCACGCCGCCGGCCAGCGCCCCGTGCAGCACGAAGTTCAGCGCGCCCAGCTGCGGGAGCACGTAGCGCTCGACCTCGCCGTGGACGAGTTCAGCGAAATGCGCGCGCACGCGCTCGGCCGTGACGTGTTGTTCGAGCAGGGCGAAGTCTTCGGCGCGGTCCGGACGAAGGGCGATCACGGAGATGCACGAGATGTCGCCTTTGTCGCCGGCGCGTGTGTGGGCGAGGTCGCGGAGGGTGCGGGGCATGTCAGCTCTCCAGAATGTGCACGGCGTGCGGGGCCAGTTCTGCGGGAATCAACGTCGATGCCACGGCGATGATTTCGCGCGCGCTCTTCGTTGCGCCGCCGCCGCCGGACGGGCCGCAGGTCAGCAGTGTTTCAACTTCGTTGCCGATGCGCACGGCTTCGGCCATCGATTCAGTGCGTGCCGCCACGCGCACGCGCACTTCGTACGGTTCGGCATCGGCGCGCGAAAGGGCTGCACCGTGCAGCGCATCCACGCCAATCAGCTCGAAGCGCGTTTCCGTCATCTGCACGCCGGTGAGTGCCAACCGCTCGCGCACGATGTCGAGCGCCAGCTTGCCGCGCGCCACCGCGTTTGGGCCGGCATAGCTGATCTGGCCTTCGCCGATATAGCTGTCGAGATAGCCAATGGAAACCTTCAACTGCCCCGTGCGCGGCGTGCCGGTGGCGCCTGCGATGACGACGCTGTCTTTGCCGTCGGCGTGCATGCGCACGTTGGAGAAGTCCGCCACCACATCGGGCGTGAGGTAGCGCGCCGGGTCATGGATTTCGTACAGCAACTGCTCCTTGCACGTGGCTTCGGTGACGAGACCGCCGGCTGTGGCGACTTTGGTGATGCGCACCGAGCCGTCTTCACCGACTTCGCCAATGGGGAAGCCCAGACGAGCGAGGTCGGGTACGTCCTTGATGCCGGGGTCCGCAAAGTAGCCGCCCGTGATTTGTCCCGCGCATTCGAGCAGATGGCCGGCCAGCGTGCCGCAGCCCAGGCGGTGCCAGTCGTCCATGCGCCAGCCAAACGCGTGAATGAGCGGCCCTACCGCCAGCGCAGGATCGGCCACGCGCCCCGTGATGACGACATCCGCGCCCTGCGCCAGCGCATCGACAATGCCCTGCGCACCCAGATAGGCATTGGCCGACACCATGCGCGCGTGCAGCGATGCGACCGGCGCGCCGCCATCCATGAGCGTGAAGTCGTGGCCGCGGGCTTGCAGCAGGTCGAATACGTCGTCGCCCGTCACGGCCGCCACGCGCAGCTTGAGGCCCAGCTCGCGGGCGATATCGCGCGTGCGCTCGGCCGCCGCCTGCGGGTTTGCTGCGCCCATGTTGGTGACGATGCGGATGCCGCGCGCCGCGCACGCCGGCAGCACGGCCCGCATGCGCGCTTCGAGCAGCGGGTCGTAGCCGTGCGAGGGGTCTTTGCGGCGCACCTGCTGTGCGAGCGCAATGGTGCGCTCGGCCAGGCATTCGAACATCAGCACGTCGATGTCGCCGTGCTCTGCGAGTTCCAGCGCCGGTTCGATGCGGTCGCCCGAATATCCGGCGCCGCCGCCGATGCGAAGTGTTTTCAACGCGGTCTTCATGCCATCACCACGGAAGCACGCCCAGCACCACGGCCACTGCGGTCATCAGCAGCGAGGCACCGAACAGGAAAGGGATCGAGAATTTCTGATGGTCGGCCAGCTCGATGCCGCACAGGCCCACCACGAGGAAGGTCGCCGGCGTAAGCGGGCTGACCGGGAAGCCGGTGGTCATCTGGCCGAGCACGGCAGCCTGCGCGACATGCACCGGCGCCACCCCCAGCATCTTCGACGCTTCGGCCACGACGGGCAGCACACCGAAGTAGAACGAATCCGGATCGAACAGCAGCGACAGCGGCATCGATAGCACGCCCAGCACCACCGGAATGTGGTGCGCCATGGCGGGCGGAATGAAATCGACCGCCGTCTTCGCCATCGCCGTGAGCATGCCGGACTTGCTCATGATGCCGGTGAACACGCCGGCGGCCAGCAGAATGCTCGCCATCATCAATGCGGCCTTGGCGTGGGCGTCCACGCGCTGGCGTTGCTGATCGACGTTGGGGTAGTTGATCAGCAGCGCGGCCACGACGCCCAGCATGAACATCACCACCGGGTCGACCTTGCCGCTCACCATCACGCCCATCACGACGACGGTGAGGAGGAGGTTGATCCAGAAGTTACGCGGGCGGCGCAGCGCCTGTTCCGCATCTGAGAGCGGGCGCGCGACGACCTGCGCGCCACCGGCGTGATCGGCGAGGCCCAGGCGTCTTTCTTCGCGCTTGCCCAGCAGCCATGCGCACGCAAACACGAAAGCGAGGCCCGCAATCTGCACCGGGATCAGCGGGTTGAAGATGTCTGTCACGGGCATGTGCAGCGAGGCGGATGCGCGAATCATCGGCCCCGTCCACGGCAGGAAGTTCACGCCGCACGCCATCGACGTCACGCACGCCAGGATGCGGCGGTCCATGCCCAGCCGGTCGTACAGCGGCAGCATGGCCGGAATGGTGATCAGGAACGCCACCGCGCCCGAGCCATCTAGATGAATCAGCAGCGCCAGCAGCGCCGAGCCAACCACGATGCGCGGCGGGCGGCTGCCCACGGTGCGCAGGATGCGGTCGATGATCGGGTCGAGCATGCCGGCGTCGGTGACGATGCCGAAGTACAGGATGGCGAAGATGAACATCCCCGCGACGGGCGCGACGTCCTTGATGCCGCCGATGATGAACTTGCTGGTGTTCAGTCCGAAGCCGCCCACAAGCGCGGCAATGACGGGAATGGCGATGAGCGCAACCAGCGGCGACATGCGCTTCGTCAGGATGACGACAAACAGCGCGACGATGGTCAGCAGCCCGAGCAGTGCGAGCATGGTCTCCTCCGAGTTTTTTTGGATTCGGAATCCCTGTTGGCGGGATTTCAGAGCGACTCTAGAAGTTGGCGATCTGCCTGTGAAACAGAATATTTGGATCGATTGAGCGGTTTTGTCGATGAGTGGTGCCAACGCCGCCCGCCAAATCGCGGCAGAATGTTCTGCATTCCAATCCAACCTTCCACTGACGGAGCCACCGTGAGCGCTACCCCCACCGTCCTGATCCTGCCGGGCTGGCAGAACTCCGGCCCCGAGCATTGGCAATCGCGCTGGGAGCGCGCGCATGGTGATCGCCGTGTCGAACAGCGCGACTGGTTTGTCCCCAAGCGTGCCGACTGGGTGGCGGCGCTGGGAGCTGAAGTCGGCGCTGCGCCAGGCGATGTCGTGTTGGTGGCGCACAGCCTCGGCTGCGTGCTGACGGCACATTGGGCGGCCACTTCCGCCCGTGCGGTGCGCGTGCGCGGCGCCTTGCTGGTCGCGCCTCCGCAGCTCGATCGTGCCGACATGCCGCCGGAGCTGGCGGACTTTCGGCCCATTCCGCAGCAGCGGCTGCCGTTTCCCGCCGTGCTTGTTTTCAGCACCAACGACCCGTTCAGCGACGCCGCCTGGAGCCACGCCCAAGCCCAAGCGTGGGGTGCGGAGCCCGTCGACGTCGGCGCGCGCGGTCATATCAATGCCGAATCGGGTTTGGGCGACTGGCCGGAAGCCCGCGCCATCGTCACCAAGTGGACGAAAGATCTTATTTGAGGTCGCCAGAATGCAGGGCTTGACCCTGAAGCTTCTTTAGGGTTTTGAATGGAGGCATGAAACCCGATCTCGCCTCCGCCCTGCCTATCCACGACCACGCCAAGCCGGAAGCCTCCGGCTGCGGCGGTTGCTGCGGTCATGCGCAACCGGTCGCCAGTGACGTCGCTGAACACGCCCATGACCATGACCATGGCAATCATGATCACGGCCATGACCACCACGATCATGGTCACGGCCACGCGCCGGTAGCGGCTGCCCCCGTCGACGCCGCCGCACGCGCAGCCGCCACCGGCCGCACCGTCGTGCGCATCGAACAGATGGATTGCCCGACCGAAGAGCGCATGATCCGCGCCAAGCTGGGCAGTGCGGATGGCGTCGTCGCGCTGGATTTCAATTTGCTCGAGCGCCATCTCACTATCCACCACACCGTTGACGATGTGGCGCCCTTCCTGGAAGCGCTGCGCGCCATCGGCATGGACGGCGAGGTGCTCGAGCAGCGCGATCGCCTGGCCGCCACACCCGCTGAGCCGACCCGCATCTCGCGCCGCACGTGGCTGCTCGGCATCGGTGGCGTGACCGCATTCGGCGCCGAGGCCATCGCCTGGTCGCTCGGCGATCACGCGTGGCCGGTGCTGGCGCTGGCATTAGCCTCCATTGCATTGGCCGGCGGCCCGACGCTGCGCAAAGGCTGGATCGCCGTGCGCGCGCTCACGTTCAACATCAACTTCCTGATGGCGGTGGCCGTCATCGGCGCGCTGCTGATCGGCAAGTGGGCCGAAGCGGCCATGGTGATCTTCCTGTTTGCCGTGGCAGAAGCCATCGAGGCCCGCGCGCTGGTGCGGGCTCGCGATGCCGTGCGCGCGCTGACGGCCATCGCGCCGGACACCGCAGAGTTGGCCGATGGCACAGGCGGTTGGCGCGATGTGGCGGTCGACAGCGTTGCCGTCGGCGCGCGCCTGCGTGTACGCACCGGCAGCCGCGTGCCGGTCGACGCGCGCATCGTGAGCGGCCGCGCCGCGCTGGACGAATCGCCCGTCACCGGCGAAAGCCTGCCGGTGGAAAAAACCGTTGGCGACACCATCCTCGCCGGCACGATCGTCACCGACGGCGTGGTCGAGGCGCAAGCCATGGCGTTGGCAGCGGACAGCACGCTGGCGCGTATTGCCGGGGCCATCCAGCAAGCGCAGTCGCAGCGCGCGCCCACGCAGCGCTTTGTCGACAAGTTCTCTTCCATCTACACGCCCGCGATGATGCTGCTGGCGTTGGCGGTGGCCGTCATCGGCCCGCTCGTCACCGCCGATGGTTGGCTGGCGTGGACCTATCGCGCGCTCGTCCTGCTGGTGATCGCGTGCCCGTGCGCGCTGGTCATCTCCACGCCGGTCACGGTCGTCAGCGGCCTGGCCGCCGCCGCACGCCGCGGCATCGTCGTCAAGGGCGGTGTGTATCTGGAAAGCGGCCGGCGCCTGCGCGCGCTGGCGCTGGACAAGACCGGCACGCTCACCGCGGGCCGGCCCGTGCTGGATGCGGTGATGTTGCCCGACGGCGCACGCCGCGCCGTCGCGGATCTGAACGCCGCGACCGACGCGACGTCGTTGCATGCGCTGGCAGTGGCCGCAGCGCTCGATGCCAACACCACGCACCCGATTGCCGTGGCCATCGTGCAGGCCGCGGCGGCGCATGGCGCGGTCGACGCAAATGCCGTGGAAGACCTGTCGGTGCTGCCGGGCCGTGGCGTGGCCGGCACGCTGGGCGGCGTACGTTGGCATCTGGGCAACGCGGCGCTCGTCGCAGAGCGTGGCTTCGATACCTCCGCCTGGCGTGCCGCTGCCGAGTCGCTGCAAGCGGAAGGCATGTCTGCCGTCACGCTATGCGATGCGAACGGCGCCGTGGCGCTCTTTGGCGTGCGCGACCGCGAGCGCCCCGAAAGCGCCGAGGCCATCGCCGCATTGCGCGCGCTTGACGTGACGCCCGTCATGCTCACCGGCGACGACCGCCGCGCCGCACAGGCCATCGCCAAGACGGTCGGCATCGACACCGTGCACGCAGAGCAGCTGCCTGCCGACAAGCAACGCGTCGTGGGCGAGCTGGCCGCGCAACACGGCTTCGTCGGCATGGTCGGCGACGGCATCAACGACGCCCCGGCGCTGGCGCGCGCCGACATCGGTTTCGCCATGGGCGCGGCTGGTACGGCCACCGCGTTGGAAGCCGCCGACGTGGCCATCATGGACGACGACCCCCGCAAGCTCGCCAGCTTTATCCGCATCAGTCGTCGCACGGTGGCGGTGCTGCGTCAGAACATCGTGCTGGCGCTGGGCCTCAAGGCGGTATTCCTGGCGCTGGCCGTGATGGGCGATGCAACGCTGTGGATGGCCATCTTTGCCGATGTGGGCGCGAGCCTGCTGGTGGTGTTCAACGGGCTGCGGGTGATGCGCACGCGCGCGTGATCAGCCGGCGCGCGTGCGGGGCCGACGCGATCAGCGCAGGCCGGTGATGCGCGCGTCCTTCGGGTAGGTGATGAGGTAGTCAGCCGAGAAGCGCGCGCTCTCGCCGGCCGGAATGGTCTGCTCCCACGCGATCACGCCGGCGCGGCGTTCCCAGTTGCGCTTGGCAGGTTCCGGCGTGAAGGTGGAGCGCACCTTGATATCGTCGGACTGGCTGACCGGCGTGGCCTCCAAAATCTGCACGTCGATAGCGTCGCGGTGGCGGTTGCGCACGGTGTAGAGCACCGCCAACTGGCGCTCGTTGCGGTTGTCCAGCAGGCCCACGCTTCGCTGGAAGGTCTTCGGCGTTTCCACCACCACGCTGACGAGATCATCGCGGCCAAAGGGCAGCGTGACCTTCTGGTCTTCGCCGGCCGGATTCCATTGCGTGCTGCCAACCACTGCGCCATCGCGGCGCAACTGCATGTTGCCGGCGGGCCAGATGCCTTGCGGGCGGTCCACCGTGGCGACCAGGTAGGCGGTGGCGTCCATGCGCGGCGTGCTGCGCGCAGCAAGTTTTGCGGGCAGCGTTTCGCTGGCCAACGTGAGCGTGACCTTCTGGGCGTCGGAGGGCAGTTCGGTCGCGCCCGCCACGTCGAACTCCGTGGCAAACGCGGTCTGGACGGCGTTCACTTCAAAAAGCGGTTCGCTGTCGGCCGTTTCGCGCAACCCCCAACGCTGAGCGTTGGGCGCTGGCGCCATCGCCGCTGCGGGTGCGGCGGGGTAGGGCATGGCCTGCGGCGGCGGTTGAATATCCAGTTGCCACGCATACGGTTCCGGCCCGCGTGGCGTGTTGCGCGGCTGGCCGGTCGACAGGCGCAGATGCACGCCGCGCCAGTCCTCGCCGGTGGATTGCGCAAGCGTGGCTTGCCGCTCGACGACCACGTTCGAACGTACCGAATCCACGCTCGCCTGATACGCGGGCCGCCAGCCAGCCCGCGATGTCTGATAGCTCACGCGCAATTCACCGCCGCGCGGCGCCGCTACGGCAATGCGCACGGTGCGCAGCGTGCTGGACGCCGAGCCGTGCGTGCGTTGCAGCGCGTCAAGCTGCGCCTTCAGTTCGGCGTCGCGCTTCTTCAGTTGTTCCTGGCGGGTGAAGACGTCTTGCGCATTACGGGCCAGCGCGTCGGTGGCGCGGCCCAGCGTGGAAAAATCGGTGGCCGGCGCACGGCCATCGCCGCCCGTGCGTTCGCTCACGGCCTTCAGGTAGCTGGCCGACAGCGCATTCGCCTGGATCTGCACGCCAAGCGCGGCGCGCTGGTCTTCCAGTGCGCGGATTTGTGTGTCCAGTGCCGTTCTGGCGCAGCCGCTGCCCTCGCTGGGAACGCTCTCCACACGCACATCGCCCACGCGGATGCTGCTGTCGCCTTCCACGCGCAGACTGTCGGCGTCGAACGTCATGGGCAGGCAGGCCAGCTCTACGCTGCGGGCGCCCGGCGCGACTGTGGCCGTGCGCACGACGGTGGCGCTATCCGGATACAACGTGACATCGGTGATGCGCGAAGGCGTCGCTGCCTGCGCCATGACAGCCGCAGCAGACGCGATGGCGCCAAGCGCGGCGCATGCCATGCGTTGTCGATGCTGGAATCGTGTTGCTGCAGCCGGCTTTGTCTTCATCGCCCCACCCACGTGTCGTGAAATGCGGCGAGTATCGCACGTCAAAGCGCACGTCAAAGTGACGTGCCCCGCAGGGGAAAAGACCGTTCAGCGATGCACGCCGCGAATATGCCGGTGCGCGTGTTCGCCCTCGCCATGTTCGTGGCTGTGGCCTTGATGAGGGGCAGCGACCGGCTCTTCGTGCAGCGATTGCAGCACGCCGCATTCGGCCACGGACGCGGCCGTCGTGCAGCGTTGCCCGATCGCCTCGATCTGGCCTTTGAGATCGGTCAGCTCGGCGATGCGCGCTTCAACGTGGCGCAGGTGCTCGTCCAGCAGGTTGTTGATTTCTTCGCAGGAGGCCTGTGGATTGGCCTGCAGCTCGAGCAGCCGGCGGATTTCAGTGTGCGCCATGTCGAGCGACCGGCACTTCGCGATGAAGGCCAACTGCTCGACATGCTCGGGCGTGTAGACGCGGTAGTTGTTGGCGGCACGCGCAGCCGGGGGCAGCAGGCCCTGCGCTTCATAGAAGCGGATGGTCTCGATGCTGATGCCCGTGCGCTGGGCGAGTTCGCCAATTTTCATACGCGTTGAAAAAGAATCAGAAGACAGTCGGCTCGGCGGTGATGGCTTCGACGCCGGCGACCTTCAGGCAGGCGTCCAAGCAGGCGCGGCAGGCCGTTGCACAGGCGCTGCAATGGCCTTGGCCGTGATGATCGCATTCTTCCGCGCACTGGGAGCAGATCTCGGCGCAGTCTTCCAGCAGCAGTTCTGCAAATTCGCTGTTGCGCTCGAGGAATTTGCGCGTCAGAGCGCAGTATTCCGCGCAATCGGTACACACGCCGATGCAGCGCGCCATGGCTTCGGCGTGGCCGTTCTTGCCGGATTCCGTCGCGCAGTGAGTGCAAGCGGCCTCGCATGCCTGCAGCGCCTGGATCACACTGGCAAAACGCTTGGCATTCTCTTTCGCGGTCGGACGAGTGGTCATGTCGGTTCTCCTGTGGCAGTGGATGTGCACGCGCGCGCGCTTGGCAAGGGATGCGCCCGGGCGTGGCCCGAGCGTCATCTCTCCAATTTAGCAACTCGCGCTCCACTGCGTGAGCCCGACTTGTGCTTTATACCGCTTCTGCCTCGCTCTTGCCGCTGCGCAGCATGCCGTTGCCGGCACGTGCAATGAGTCGATTGACGCCGCCCACCACGGCGCGGATCGAGGCCGTTGTCAGGTTGGCATCCACGCCCACGCCGAACACGCTGCCCGCCACGCCCGGCGCGGCCATTTCGGCAAACGCGATGGCATCGGCATTGGCGCCCTGGCCCAACGCGCGCTCTTCGTAGTGATGGATCGACACGGGCGCTGCCAGCACGTGCGACAGCGCATGCACCAGCGCATCGAGCGGACCGTTGCCGGTGCCTTCGCAGATGTGCTCGCGGTCTGCAATGTTGACCACCAGGCGGATGTGCTGGCTGCCATCATCGCGCTCGGTCAGGCGGTGCGATACGTAGCCGATCGCGCCATCGCCGCGCAGATAGGTCTGCTGGAACAGCGCCCAGATGTCGGCGCCCGTGGCTTCGCGGCCGCTCTCATCGGTCAGCTGCTGCACGGTGCTGCTGAATTCCACCTGCAGGCGGCGCGGCATGGCCACGCCATAGCCGGATTCCAGCAGGTAGGCGATGCCGCCCTTGCCGGACTGGCTGTTCACACGAATGATCGAGTCATACGTGCGGCCCACGTCGGCGGGGTCGATCGGCAGGTAGGGCATTTCCCACAGCGCATCGGGCTTCTGCACCGCAAAGCCCTTCTTGATCGCATCCTGGTGCGAGCCCGAGAACGCCGTGAACACCAGGTCGCCCACGTACGGATGGCGCGGATGCACGGGCAGTTGCGTGCAGTCCTCGCAGGTCCGTGCCACGTCATTGATGTGCGAGAAATCCAGCTCCGGATCCACGCCTTGCGAGTACAGATTCAACGCAAGCGTGACGAGATCCACGTTGCCGGTGCGCTCGCCATTGCCGAACAGGCAACCTTCCACGCGATCGGCGCCGGCCATCACGGCCAGTTCAGCCGCTGCCACGGCAGTGCCGCGGTCATTGTGCGGATGCACGGACAGGATGATCGAATCGCGGCGCGCCAGGTTGCGATGCATCCATTCGATCTGGTCGGCGTAGATGTTTGGCGTGGCCATCTCCACCGTGGCAGGCAGGTTGAAGATGATCTTGTGCTCAGGCGTCGGCTCCCAGACTTCGGTCACCGCGTTGCAGACCTCCAGCGCAAAATCCAGCTCAGTGCCGCTGAAGACTTCGGGGCTGTACTGATACGTCCACTGCGTCTCGGGCATCGTCTCCGCAATCTCGCGGATCAGCTTGGCGCTTTGCACGGCAATGCGCTTGACGCCTTCGCGGTCGGTGTTGAACACCGTGCGGCGGAACACCGGCGCGGTCGCGTTGTAGACGTGGATGATGGCGCGTTTGGCGCCGCGCAGCGATTCCATCGTGCGGCGGATCAGGTCTTCGCGGGCCTGCGTGAGCACTTCGATGGCCACGCCGTCGGGGATGTGCCCGCCCTCGATCAGCTCGCGGACAAAATCAAAATCGGTTTGGGAGGCAGCGGGGAAAGCGGCTTCGATTTCCTTGAAGCCGATCTGCACGAGCATCTTGAACATGCGCATCTTGCGCTCGGCGTTCATGGGCTCGAACAGGGCCTGGTTGCCGTCGCGCAGGTCCGTGCTCATCCAGATCGGGGCACGGGTGATCGTCTTGTTGGGCCAGGTGCGATCGGCGAGGGCGATGGCGGGGAAGGGGCGGTACTTGGTGGCGGGGTTCTTCAACATGGTGAGTGCGTCCTGTGAGATCGAGATCGGTTTCGTACAACGGGGACGGCCGCGCGGGCAGCGTCCGGGGTGGCCGGAATCGGGGTCGGGAGGTGGCGGCCAGACAGCCACGGGCGCGTGGTCTGGCAACCGGTCGGTAGTCGTAGCGAAAGCGGGATCGAGGCAGGCATGAGAAAGCTCCAACGATTCGGCGCACGGACTGCGCCACACACAAGGCCCGTCGCCGCTCAGGGCACGGACCGGTCAAACACCGGAACGAGGGGGAAAGAGAGATCTACGCGCTTACACGCGTAGTAGAGAAGCGGACAGCAGACCGCGCACGCACGAGAGGGTGCGGGCAGGAACGGTACGGAGGGTGGTCTGCTGAGAATGCATTTGGCGATAGTGATGGCGGCGGCGGGGTGTTGTCAAGCTGCCTGGGCGGGTTCCGGACGGTTTTTTGGGGCAGATGAAACGCCAGACCCAGAGCCGACGAAAACGTGTGCAGCCCGCCACAAGCCATGTGATGTGGGCGCCAGCAGAACCCATCCGAACCTGCTTTAATACACCCCGTCCATGCCGCCAGCCCGCTATATCAAGGGGTCTATAACGGCAAGACTCCCTCACGCCCCACAAGGAGAATCCCACAATGGTCACGTTGAACATCAACGGCAAACCGGTGGAAGTTGATGCCGATCCGTCGACGCCGCTGCTCTGGGCGTTGCGCGACAACCTCGGCCTGACCGGCACGAAATTCGGATGCGGCGTCGCATCGTGCGGCGCCTGCACGGTGCACCTGAACGGCCAGCCCACGCGCAGCTGCGTGCTGCCGATTTCTGCGGTGGCCGGCCAGCAGATCACCACGTCAGAACACATCGCCGATGACAAGGTCGGCAAGGCCGTGCTCGATGCCTGGGTCAAGCACGACGTGGCGCAATGCGGCTACTGCCAGAGCGGCCAGATGATGAGCGCGGTGGGTTTGCTGCGCACCAAGAAGAAGCCGACCGACGCCGATATCGATAGCGCGATGGCCGGCAACCTCTGCCGCTGTGCGACGTACCAACGCATTCGCGCGGCCATTCACGACGCCGCGAAATCGCTGGCCTGAGTCCACCGGAGAATTCACGATGCGTATTCGAAATCTTGAAGCGCTGGCCGGTGGCGGCGCGCAACATCAACCGGCGTCTGCGGAGGCCGGGTCGGCCACGCTTGACCGACGCAGTTTCCTGAAGCTCACGACGCTGGCCGGCGGCGGCCTGGCGTTGGGCGTGGTGCCGGTGTTGGCGGGCGCGCAGGACGCCAAGGCCAAGCCGCCATCGCCGCCGCAGGCATTCATCATCATTGCGCCGGACAACACCGTCACCGTGGCGGTGAACCGGCTCGAGTTCGGTCAGGGCGTACACACGGCATTGCCGATGGCGCTGGCCGAAGAACTCGACGTGGATTGGCGCAACGTGCGCGGCATGTTGGCGCCCGCAGGCGATCCGTACAAGGACCCGGGCTTCGGCATCCAGATGACGGGCGGCTCGACGGCGCTGAATCACTCGTTCCAGCAATACCGCGAGCTGGGCGGTCGCGCGCGTGCCATGTTGATCTCTGCAGCGGCGGAGCGCTGGAAGGTCGATCCGTCGACATGCCGCACCGCCAATGGCGTGGTCACGTCGGGCAGTCACCGCGCCACGTACGGCGAACTTGCTCAGGCCGCGATGGCGCTGCCGGTGCCGGCGCAGGTCACGCTGAAGAACCCGTCGCAGTTCCGCATTGTCGGCAAGCCCACGCCGCGCCTCGATGCGCGCGCGAAGCTCGACAGCTCGCTCAAGTTTGGTCTGGACACGCGCCTGCCCAACATGAAGGTCGCCGTGCTGGCCCGCCCGCCGCGCTTTGGCGGCAAGGTGGCCAAGTACGACGCGGCGGCGGCCAAGGCGGTGAAGGGCGTGGTCGATGTGCTGCAGATCCCGACCGACCGGGGCGGCACGGGCGTTGCCGTCATCGCCGACGGATACTGGCCGGCCAAGCAGGGCCGCGACGCGCTGCAGGTCACGTGGGAAGACGCCGGCTCGACGGTGTCCACGCCGGCGTTGATGGCGGAGTACAAGAAGCTCGCCGGTCAGCCCGGCACCGTCGCCAAGGCCGCGGACATGAGCGCCATCCAATCCGCCGCAACGCGCATCCAGGCCGACTACGAGTTTCCTTACCTCGCGCACGCGCCAATGGAGCCGCTGAACTGCACGATCGATCTGCAGAAGGACGGCGGCAAGACCACGGGCGCGAAGGTGTGGGTCGGCTCGCAGTTCCAGACCATCGACCAAGGCGCAATCGCCAAGGTGCTCGGCGTGTCGCCCGAGAAGATCGAGCTGAACACGATGATGGCTGGCGGTGGCTTTGGCCGGCGCGCGATCACCACGTCGGACTACGTGGTGGAAGCCGCCAACGTGGCGAAGGCCTATGCGGCCGCCGGACACAACGGCCCCGTCAAGGTGATCTGGAGCCGCGAAGACGACATCCGCGGCGGCTATTACCGCCCGATGCATCTGCACCGCGTCAACGTGGGCGTGGACAACAGCGGCAAGGTCGTCGGCTGGGATCACGTGATCGTCGGTCAGTCGATCCTCAAGGGCACGCCGTTCGAGGCCTTCATGGTCAAGAACGGGGTGGACGAGACCATGGTCGAGGGCGTGATCGAAAACGACTACGGCTTCCCGATGCAGCTGACGGTGCACCATCCGGACGTGAACGTGCCGGTGCTGTGGTGGCGTTCCGTGGGCCACACGCATACGGCCTACGTGATGGAAACGATGGTGGACGAGGTTGCGCATGCGGCCAAGCAAGATCCGGTCGCTTTCCGTCTCGCGCGCTTTACCGGCAAGGAGCATGAACGCCATCGCGCGGCGCTGCAGCTGGCTGTCGACAAGTCCGGCTACGGCAAGCGCAAGCTGCCCAAGGGCCAGGCCTGGGGCGTGGCGGTGCATGCGTCGTTTGAGTCGGTGGTGGCGTATGTGGTGGAGGTGTCGGTCGACCAGGGCAAGCCGCGCGTGCATCGCGTCACGGCCGGCGTGCATGCCAACCGCGTGGTCAACCCGATGGGCGCGGAAGCGCAGATCCAGGGTGCCTGCGTGTTTGGCCTGGCGATGATCCAGCCGGGCTTTGCCATCGACATCGAAAACGGTGCCACCAAGAACAGCAACTTCACCGACTTCCCGCCCGTGCGCATGCCGGACGCACCACCGGTGAACGTGTTCTTCGTGCCGTCGGAAGACAACCCGACGGGCCTGGGCGAGCCCGGCACGCCGCCGATTGCACCGGCGGTTGCCAACGCGCTGTTCACGCTGACCGGCAAGCGTCAGCGCAAGCTGCCGTTCGACACGGTGTAGTTGTCATCATCGCGTGATGAGATGGAAGCCGGCATGCAGTCCTGTGTGCCGGCTTTCTTGTTCTTGCAGCCTCGTATCCCCCAGTTTTGCGGACCGATTCTTGCGTCCGCGATTGCATCGTTCACCCACGGAGGAGCATGTCATGGCATTGAATATCCTGTACACCGCCCACGCCAAGGCCACAGGCGGCCGCAACGGCCACACGCAAACCGAAGACGGCCAGGTCTCGCACGACCTGTCGGTGCCCAAGGCCATGGGCGGCCCCGGCAAGCCGAATACCACCACGCCCGAAGACCTGTTTGCCGCCGGCTATGCCGCGTGCTTCGGCTCGGCGTGCGACTTTGTCGCCAAGAGCATGCTCAAGCTGAATCCAAGCAACATCGAGATCCACTGCGATGTCGGGATCGGCACGCGCGATGAAGGCGGTTTCGGACTGAAGGTGGGGCTGACCGCGCGGATCAGCGGGCTGTCGCAAGCCGATGCCGAGAAGCTGGTGGCCCAGGCGCATCAGGTGTGCCCGTATTCGAACGCCACGCGCAACAACGTGGAAGTCACCCTCAAGACCGAGGTGGTCTGATGCTGCAGCGGCCTGTTGTTGGCGTGTTGCTGGCCGCGGGCCGCGGCAGCCGGTTTGATGCGGCGGGCGTGGCCAACAAGCTGCTTGCCCCGCTGCCCGATGGAACGCCCGTGGCGGTGCAGGCCGCGCGGCACCTGAAGCAGGCATTGGGCGACGTGGTGGCAGTGGTGCCCGCCGCTGCCACGCATGGCGCGCAGGTCGATCAACTGGCCGCGTTGCTGGCCGAGGCCGGTTGCGAAGTCTTGCGCTGCCCCGACGCTGCACGCGGCATGGGCGCCAGCCTGGCTGCCGGCGTAGCCGCACGCCCCCAAGCCGGCGGGTGGATCATCGCCCTGGCCGACATGCCGTGGATTGCCCCGGACACCATCACCCAAATCGCCAACGCAGTGGACCCACGCCGTTGCGTGGCGCCCTTTCATGCCGGCCAGCGGGGCCACCCGATCGGCTTCGGCATCGACTTCTTCGCGGGCCTGACATCGCTCGACGGCGACGAGGGCGCGCGGCGGCTGATTGATCCTGCGAAGCTCATCCGCATCGAGACTGAGGATGCCGGCATCCTGCGCGATGTCGATACGCCGGCCGATCTCGCCCGCTAATGACAGGCGCTTCGTCGTAGTCTCCAGAGCCTCATAATCCATAAATCATCATAGTTGACAATAATATCAACTATGACTAGATTAAGCATACTCGCGGCGAAGCCGGGCCGCCATCTGCTGAGTGCTGCCTGCGAGCCATGTTTGAGGTGCTTATGGATCATTTCGAGAGCTTGCGACTCTTTCGTACGATCGTTGAGGTCAGGAATTTCAGGCGGGCGGGGCAGATGCTCGGGGTGTCCCCGTCTGTCGTTTCGCGGGCGATGACGTCCCTGGAAGAGCGGCTTGGGGCGCGCCTGTTCCACCGTTCGCCAAAGCAGTTCTCGCTGACGGACGCGGCGCACCGGTTTTATGACGGATGCTGCCGCGTGCTCGACGATCTGGACTGCCTTGAATCCGATGCACGCAGCCAGGGGCACCTGCCGGTCGGCGTGCTCCGGCTCGTCGCTCATACCACGGCAACATCTGCGTGGCTGGCCCCGCTGGTCGCGTCCTTCAAGCGGCGACACCCAAACCTCATGGTGGATGTGACGTTGGCGGAGGGCATTGTCGACCTTGCGACCGAGGGCTACGACATCGGCCTGGTCTTGCCGTTCATGCTGGCAACCGATCTGGCCGTGACCCGCATGCTGCAGCGCTTGCCATTGGCCATCGTGGCGGCACCCGACTACCTGGATTCGCATGTGCACCCGCGTCACCCGGTCGATCTGTCGGACCACGTTTTCGTGACGGTGCCGCCTTCGGTGCATAAGCCCGTCGTGACGTTCCGCGCAGAGGGGGCGCCGCTCGTGGTTCCACTGCAGTATGAAATCACGTCGAACAACGCCGCCTTCAACCGTGAAGTCGTGCTGGCCGGACTCGGCATGGGGCTGTTGCCATTGGCCTTGGTTGAAGACGATCTGCGCGAAGGGCGCCTCGTCCGGTTGCTTGGCGAACATGAAATCCTGGATACCGCAGCGGAGGTTCGCCTCGCTTACATGAGCCGATCGATGGTTCCCGCCAGGGTCCGCGCATTCATCGACCACGCCGTCGCGTATTTTGAGGAGAAGTGAGTTGCGGGTTCCGTCTCCTCGGCCAGGCACCGCTGCCCTGTGCGAACGGTGCAATGTCCATCATCGGGGTAGCGCACGTCTATCGAACACGTTGGTGTCTACTCTGATACGGCACCAGGCCTGGCTGTGGGGGCTTGTCGCGCTTGCCATCGGCGTTCTGATGTGGGCGCTGCGGCCGGTGCTGACGCCGTTCCTGCTCGGCGCGTTGATTGCATACATGCTGCAGCCCGGGGTGGAGTGGCTGGCGCGTCATCGCGTGCCCCGCTGGCTGGCTGCGTTGGCGATGATCCTCTGCTTTGCGGCGATGGCAGCGCTGCTCGTCACGCTGATGTTCGCGGTGGTCCAGACCGAAGGTCCGCAACTCCAGGCGAAGATTCCCGTGCTGCTTGCCAATCTGAATGCGTGGCTGCAGCCCAAGCTGGCCGTTGTCGGGCTTGGCGTGGACCTGGACTTGACGCATCTGCGCGATCTGCTGGCTGGGCCAAGCCACGGTGGCGAGGGCGCGTCTGCCGTTGCCATCTGGCAATACCTGCGCTCAAGCGGCAACGCAATGTTGACCGTGGTGGGCAACGTGGTGCTGGTCCCGCTGGTGCTGTTCTATCTGCTTTACGACCGCCACCAGATGTTTCGGCGCATGGAAAGCCTGGTTCCTCGCCGGTGGCTGGCCACGACGCGGGCATTCGTCATCGACATCGACCGCATGCTGTCGCAATACCTGCGCGGGCAACTTCTGGTGATGGTCGTGCTGGCCGCGTTCTACCCGTTCGCGCTGGCGCTGGCTGGCTTCGACATCGCCCTGCCGCTGGGTTTGTTCACGGGACTGGCGGTGTTCATTCCTTATGTCGGATTTGCCGCTGGCCTTGCGCTCGCCGTGTTGGCCGCCGTGCTGCAGTTTGGCGATCTTTACGGTCTCGGCGCCGTGGCCGTGGTGTATGGACTGGGTCAGATCCTTGAAAACGTCTTCCTCACGCCGCGCTTGATCGGCGAGCGCATTGGCTTGCACCCATTGGCGGTGATCTTTGCATTGCTCGCCTTTGGCCACCTGTTCGGATTCTTTGGCGTGCTGCTGGCGTTGCCCGCCAGTGCCATTCTTGCGGCCGCGCTGCGCGAACTGCGCCGCCGCTATCTGGCGAGCGACCTCTATCAAGCCTGATCGATGTGCGCCCTCGGCAGACAGCGCGAGGGCTCACACAGCGACCGCCGCGTCACCGTCTGCGACCGCCGGCAGCGGCAGTTGCGCAATTCTTTCTGCTTCAGCACGCTTGACGCCCAGTGCCTGGAGCACGAAGACGGCCGCACGTTCGGCCAAATGCTCGACGCGCATCGAAGCGGCCTGACGGCTGCGTCCAGGAACGGCCGAGGCCGCCGCAAAGTGCAGTTCGGCCGCAACACCCGCCAGCACCGTCCCAATCACGGAAACCACGCTGGTCAGCGGATCGGTCACCACAAAGCGCTTGGCGGCAAGCCCGCGCTTGCTGTCGCGTAGCAGGCGCAAGCCCAGGCCGCGGGTGAGGGCCCGTGTAGACACGCCTTCGCGCATCAGCAGCCGGCCCCAGACCGGCTCGCGCTGCGCCCGCAGCAACGTGTGCCGGACCGAGATGGCAACGACCTCGGCCGGATCCGTCAGGCCATGCGCAATGCCATCCAGCCTGTCGGCAAAGTCCTCGAACGCCCAGTCGATGAGCGCGGCAAAGAGCCCTTCCTTCGATTCGAAGTGGTTATAGAACGAGCCGAAGCCCACATCGGCGGCTTCGGTGATCTCGTTGATGGCGACGCGCTCGATGTTCCTTTCAGACAACAGCAGCAACGCCGCTTGAAGCAGACGTGCCCGTGTTTCTTGTTTGCGCCGTGTGCCGCGCCGCTCGCGGCAGCCTTCTGCCACGCGATTCGTGAGGTTCCGCATAGGGGTCTGGAATGGTGTTCTCATCCGCGATGATAGTGTCTCACGTCATAGTTGACAATATTATCAGTTATGAGTTTAATGTCGAAATGTAGGGTCGATCAGGGTGATGCGCCCTGAGTTAGGACGCGGTGATGGGGCAAGCCCCCAAGGCGAAAAGGCCAGAGAGCCGTCCGCCGTTGCTTGCCGGCTGAGTGCAGCCATTCGCCGAGAAGTGGTTCCTGAACGCCGTGGAGACAGGCGACTCGCGTACCCGACATCCGAGTTCCGTTACGCGTAGCCCGAGAGCCGATCGCGCAGAAGAGGCGCGGCTCCTGGGTGTGCGTTACCCATTGTTCGTTAGGCCATCACTTGCTTGGAAACATCGTGAAACATCCCGGTCGTCATGCGCAAACGACAGCGCGCCCCCACCTGTCCGTTGTCGGGCGTTCCAAACGTGCGCCCCTTGTCATTGCTGCCTGCTGCGCTGTACTGCTCGCGGGCTGTCACCACAGCGAAACCCTGGTCAGCGCGCCCAAACCGGTCGTTGCGCTGACGCTGCACCCGGACGGCAACGCCGTTGCCAACACACTGCCGGGGCAGGTGCAGGCGCGGTACTCCACGCCGCTGTCGTTCCGTGTTGCCGGCAAAGTGGTCGAGCGCCGCGTGCGCATCGGCGATACCGTCAAGCAAGGCCAGGTGCTGGCGATGCTCGATCAGGCCGACTTGCGCAACGACCTTGCCAACGCTCGGGCCCAGCTGGAAGCTGCTGAACATCGTCTCGTCTATGCCAAGCAACAGCTTGACCGCGACCGTGCGCAATCGCAGGCGAACCTGATTGCGCCGGCGCAGATGGAGCAGACGCAGGACGCCTACGCATCTGCGCTTGCGCAACGCGATTCGGCGCGCGCACAGGCTGCACTCGTTGGCGATCGCCTGCGCTACGCGACGCTGGTGGCAGACCACGATGGCGTCATCACGTCGGAGGACGCCGACACCGGTCAGAACGTCCAGGCAGGTCAATCGGTCTATCACCTCGATTGGACGGGCGACGTCGACATCGTTTGCGATGCACCCGAGAGCGCACTGTCCTCGCTGACCGTCGGCAGCAAGGCTCGCGTGAGCCTTCCCGCCGCGCCCTCGCAAACGTTCGAGGCGCGCGTGCGCGAGGTATCGCCGACGGCCGATTCGCAAAGCCGGACGTGGCGGGTCAAGTTGTCTCTCGTGGCGCCGAACGCGGCGGTGCGCATGGGCATGACCGCCACGATCGCTTTCGACGCCAAGGGCGAGGCGGGAGCCGCGCGCCCGTTCAAGCTGCCGGTCACGGCGCTCTTTCACCGTGGCGAGGAGCCCGCAGTCTGGGTGGTGCGCGCCAACACAGATACCTTGGAGCTGCGCCCAGTCACCATCGCGCGTTACGACGAGCGCAGCGTGCTGGTCGCCTCCGGCCTGCGCGACGGCGATCGCGTTGTGATGCAGGGCGTGCACGCCGTGAACGCCGGCCAACATGTGCAAGTGGTTGCCCCGCTGCACCCTGAGGACTTCGCATCATGAGCGCCGACGATCGCGAAACCGTGCAAGGCACGGCGCCGGCCGCGGCGTCTGCATCTCAGGCGGACGAAGGCGGCTTCAACCTGTCGGCATGGGCTCTGCGCCACCAGCAGCTGGTGATCTTCCTGATTGGGCTGGCGACGCTTTTTGGCGTGATTGGCTACACGCATCTCGCGCAGTCTGAAGATCCGCCGTTCACGTTTCGGACGATGGTGATCCAGACGTACTGGCCCGGCGCCACCGCGCGCGAAGTCCAGGAGCAGATCACCGACCGCATCGGGCGCCAGCTCCAGGCGGCGCCGTATGTCGACAACATCAAGAGCTATTCGCGCCCCGGCGAGTCGATGATCTTCTTCGCCATGAAGGACTCGGCGCCCGTGAAGGACGTGCCCGAGACCTGGTATCAGGTGAGAAAGAAAGTGGGCGACATCCGCGCGACATTGCCCAAGGGCACGGTCGGGCCGTTCTTCAACGATGAGTTCGGCGATGTCTACACCAATATCTATGCGCTGGAAGGCGATGGCTTCTCGCCGGCGCAACTGCACGACTATGCAGACAAGCTGCGGACCGTTCTACTGCGCGTGCCCGGCGTCGCCAAGGTGGACTACTTCGGCGATCCGGCACAGCACGTCTTCATCGAAATCTCGAACACGCAGCTGACCCGGCTCGCCATCACGCCGCAGCAGATCGCACAGGCCATCGACGCACAGAACACCGTGGCACCGGTCGGCACGATCACGACCGCCGATGACCGCGTCTTCGTGCGGCCGACCGGCGCGTTCAAGGATGTGCAGGCGCTGGCCGACATGCTGATCACCGTGAACAAGCGGACCTTCCGGCTGGGCGACATCGCCAAGATCACGCGCGGCTATGACGACCCGCCCGTGACGCAGATGCGCGCCAACGGCCATGCCGTGCTGGGCATTGGCGTCACGATGCAAAAAGGCGGCGATGTGATCGACCTCGGCAAGGCGCTCGATGCGACATCGGGCGAACTGCAGGCGACGCTGCCGGCAGGGCTGAAGCTGTCTCCGATTTCGAGCATGCCGCATGCCGTCAAGCACTCGGTGGACGAATTCGTGCGGTCGGTCGGTGAAGCCGTGGCGATTGTGCTGGTGGTGAGCCTTGTATCGCTGGGCTTGCGCACGGGCATGGTGGTGGTGATCTCCATCCCCATCGTGCTGGCGGTGACCGCACTGTGCATGCACATCTTCGGCATCGGGCTCGACAAGGTTTCGCTCGGCACGCTGGTGCTGGCGCTGGGCCTGCTCGTGGACGACGCCATCATTGCCGTCGAGATGATGGCCGTGAAGCTGGAACAAGGGTGGAGCCGCCTGCGTGCCGCCGCCTTTGCCTACTCGAGCACGGCATTCCCGATGCTGACCGGCACGCTGGTGACGGTGTCCGGCTTCCTTCCGATCGCGCTCGCCAAGTCCAGCACGGGCGAGTACACGCGCTCGATTTTCGAGGTGTCGGCCATCTCGCTGATCGTGTCGTGGTTTGCTGCCGTGGTGCTGGTGCCGCTGCTGGGCTATCACATGCTGCCCGAGCACAAGAACGGCGCCTCTGAGCATGGCCATGACCACGACATCTACAACACCGGCTTTTATCAGCGCCTGTCGGGGTGGATCTCGTTCTGCATTCAGCGCCGATGGGCGATCCTGGGTGTGACGGCGGTGCTGTTCGCACTGGCCATGGCGGCGTTCACGCGCGTGCCCCAGCAGTTCTTCCCGAATTCGGAACGCCCCGAATTGCTGGTGGATCTGCGCTTGCCCGAAGGGGCGTCGTTTGACGCCACGCTGCGCGAGGCAAAGCGCCTGGAGAAAGCGCTCGACGGTCGAAAGGAGATCGAACACTTTGTCGACTACGTCGGCACTGGCGCTCCGCGTTTCTATCTGCCGCTGGACCAGCAGCTTCAGCAGCCGAACTTCGCGCAGTTCGTGATCACAGCCAAGAACGTTGAAGAACGCGACGCGCTCTCGCGCTGGCTCAACGCCACGCTCGAGAAGGATTTCTCCGGCGTGCGCACCCGTGTGGCCCAGCTCGAGAACGGCCCGCCCGTGGGCTTCCCGATCAAGTTCCGCGTGAGCGGCGACGACATCGCGACCGTGCGCAGCATCGCCGACAAGGTGGCCGAGAAGGTCCGTGCCGACGCGCGCACGCAGAACGTGCAGTTCGACTGGGATGAACCGGCAGAGCGTTCGATGTCGTTCGAGATCGACCAGATCAAGGCGCGTCAGCTTGGCGTGACGTCGGAGGATGTCTCCAACTTCCTCGCCATGACGCTGTCCGGCTATACGGTCACGCAGTATCGCGAACGCGACAAGCTCATCAACGTCGACCTGCGGGCGCCGAAGACGGAACGCGTCGATCCCGCCAGGCTGGCCGGGCTGGCCATGCCTACGCCCAATGGCCCGGTTCCGCTCGGCGCGCTTGGGCATGTGCAGAACAAGCTCGAGTACGGCGTGATCTGGGAACGCGATCGCCAGCCGACCATCACGGTGCAGGCTGACGTCCGCGGCAACGCGCAGGGCATTGGCGTGACGCGTGACATCGACCAGGCCCTGGCCGCCGAACGCGCCAAGCTGCCGGTGGGCTATCGCATCCAGATTGGCGGCGCGGTGGAAGAGAGCGTGAAGGGCCAGACGTCCATCAATGCCGAGATGCCGCTGATGATCATTGCCGTGCTGACGCTGCTGATGATCCAGCTCAAGAGCTTCTCGCGCACGTTCATCGTCGTGCTGACGGCACCGTTGGGCCTGATTGGCGTGGTGGCTGCGCTGCTGCTGTTCGGCAAGCCGTTCGGGTTCGTGGCGCTGCTCGGGGTGATTGCCATGTTCGGGATCATCATGCGCAACTCCGTGATCCTGGTGGACCAGATCGACCAGGACATCGCGGCCGGCCAGAAACGCTTCGACGCCATCATCGGCGCAACGGTGCGGCGCTTCCGACCCATCATGCTCACGGCGGCCGCCGCTGTGCTGGCGCTGATTCCGCTGCTGCGCTCGGGCTTCTTCGGGCCGATGGCCACCGCGCTGATGGGCGGTATCACCATCGCCACGGTACTGACCATCTTCTTCCTGCCGGCGCTGTATGCCGCGTGTTTCAAGGTGCGCCCGGACGAACGGGAAGTGCCTCCGACCGGCACTGCAGCCCTGGAGAATTGATCATGAAACTCTCTCGTATGACGTATGCGCTTGCGGCGACGTCGGTGCTGGCTCTCACGGCGTGCTCCTTGGCGCCTACCGCGGTGCCGCCTGCCACGCCGTCGCCGGACCATTACGGCGTGACCACGCAGGCCGCCAAGACGGTGGAAGCGGCCGGCGTTGCCCAGCAGTTTGATGTGGGGGCCGCGCCCGTGCCGCAATGGTGGAAGCTCTATCGCTCCGATGCGCTGAACGCGTTGGTGGAAGAGGGGCTGCGCAACAACCCCACGCTGGCTGCTACGCAGAAGACCTTGTCCGCCGCGCAAGAGGAACTGCGTGCACAGGTGGGGGCTTCAACATTGCCGTCCGTGGACGCCGGGGCGCAGGTTGCACGCCAGCGCACGCCAAACTTCACGGGCGTGGGCCCCGATGCGCTGCGCTACAACGTGTTTGTTGGCCAGTTGCAGGCGCATTACACCTTCGACCTGTTCGGTGCGACGCGCTATGCCAATGCCGCGAGCGCGGCGCGGGTGGATGTGCGGGGCTGCGAACTGGAGGCAGCCCGGCGTGCACTCGCCGCGAATATTGTCGGCACGGTGATCAACGCGGCAGCGCTGGATCAGCAGATCGCCTTGACGGAACGTCTCGTTGTGGTGGCAGACGCCACGGCGCGGGACAGCCAGCGGCGGTACGAGCTGGGCGCGCTCTCGCATGCGCAGGCGCTGGCATCGACGCAGAGCGCCGCGTCGCTGGCGGCGACGCTGCCTCAGCTGCGTCAACAGCGTGCCGTGACCATCCATGCATTGGCTGTGTTGCTGGGCCGCACGCCGGACGCAGCGCCCGCGGTGCCGGAATTCAGCAGCCTTTCGTTGCCGAACCAGGTGCCTGTGGCGGTGCCGTCGGATCTGCTGCGGGCACGGCCGGATATCCGCGCTGCCGCCGCTGCAGTCAGGGCAGCGTCCGCAGACGCGGGCGAGGCCACCGCGCAGCTGTTCCCAAGCCTGTCGCTCACAGCCTCGCTCGGTCGCGGTGGGTTGAGCTGGCCGGCATTGCTCTCAGGTGCAGGCGGCTTATGGGCGGCGGGCGCCGGGCTGTCGCAGCCGATCTTCCACGGCGGCGCATTGATGGCGCACCGCCGGGCCAAGCTGGAGCTGTATGACGCAACGGTCCTGCAATACAAGTCGGCTGTGTTGTCGGCATTTGAGAACGTTGCCGATACGCTGGCCGCGCTCGAGAACGATGCGCAGTCGCTCGCTTCAGCCGAAGTGGCGTCGACCGCAGCGCGTACCGCGTTCAACGAGACCGCATCGCGACGCCGCCTCGGTGCGCTGCCGGCGTCCGCGGAGCAGTCGAGCGAGCAGCAGTACCTGACTGCGCAGCTCGACACGGTGCGCGCGACCAGCCGCCGGATGAGCGACACGGCGGCGCTGCTGCAGGCCATGGGCGAACTGCCCGCAACCACCGTTCAGACGATCGCCAAAGACTGACCTTGCCTTTGGTTGGGCTCGGCCTCCACGCCACGCGCGTGGAGTGCCGTGCTTCGCCTGCAATGTCGATTGGCTTGTCGATTGGCCTAGTCCACGCCCATGGAATCCGCCCACCTGATTGCCTGTCATGAGTGCGACCGCATGTTCCGGCGGCCGCCACGGTCGGACGGTTTGAACGTCCGATGCTCGCGTTGTGCGAGCGACCTGAGCAGCGCCCACAGCGCCCGCCCAACACTCGACGCCGTATCCGCAATGGCGGTTGCGGCGCTCATTACGCTGGGGATTGCGCAATGCTTCCCGATCATTGCCCTCAATGCGCAAGGGATGACGTCGCAAGCCACGTTGTTTGATGCCGTGTCTTCGCTATGGGCGGGGCACATGCGCGTCGTGGCTGCGGTCGTGTTGTTCACGACCACGTTGTTCCCGTCGATGGAGCTGGTTGCACTGCTCTACGTGTTGCTTCCCTTGCGCGCGGGGACTGTGCCGCCAGGCTTTCGCCACGTCATCCGCTTTCTGCAATGGCTGCGGCCTTGGGGAATGATCGAAGTGTTCATGCTGGGCGTGCTTGTCACAACGGTGAAGATGATCAGCCTCGCGCGGGTGATTCCCGGTGCCGGCCTGTTTGCATTCGCCGCGTTGACGGTGCTGCTGGCGCTTGTGTCGCGGTTCGATCCACACAGGCTCTGGCATGCCTGCGACGAGATCAGGGCAGGGGATGGCGCAACGCCGCCTGCCGAGCTGCGAGCTGACTCGCCGCAGAACGAAGCCGTCGTGGCCGACCCGGTCAAGGGCGTCTGCGCAAAGCATGTCGGGCTGGTGGCGTGCCACACATGCGGCAGCGTTCAACCGTTTCAGCGGGGCGAGGCACACCAGCGGTGCCATCGTTGCCATTCGACCCTGCACGAGCGCCGCCCGGCCAGCGTTTCGCGGACAACCGCCTTGCTGCTTGCCGCTGCGCTGCTTTACATCCCCGCCAACCTGCTGCCGGTGATGCACAGCACCTCGCTCGGCCGTTCGGAAGACGACACCATCCTGAGTGGCGTGGCGTACTTCTGGACCTCCGGCGATTGGGGTCTGGCCGCCGTCGTCTTCATCGCCAGCGTGGTGGTGCCGATGCTCAAGCTCGCCATTCTTGCGGTGCTGGTATTCGCGGCACATCGGCGCTCCACGTGGCGTCCGCACGAAAGGACACGGCTCTATCGCTTGGTCGAACGCATCGGCCGGTGGTCGATGCTCGACGTGTTTGTCGTGGCGCTCACGGTTGCGTTGGTGCACTTCGGCTCCTTCGCCGTCATCACCGCGGGCCCCGGCGCACTGGCCTTTGGCGCGGTGGTGATCCTGACCATGATCGCCTCCATGCAATTCGACCCCCGGCTTATCTGGGACCCGATCGCCGATGCCGACGCCGCGCAAAGCGACTCCTGAACGCATCCCGCGCCCACTCTTCGTTCGCCTCCTCTTCTTAGCAAGCAATGCGTCCTATCGATCTCCCCCTTCCCGACATCACGCCGCCGCGGCGCTGGCTTCCGTCCATTGTCTGGCTCGTGCCGTTGATTGCGGCGCTGATCGGGCTCGCGCTGGTCGCCAAGACCCTCTCCGAGAAAGGCCCGGCCGTCACCGTCACCTTTGCCAATGCCGAAGGCCTGGAGGCCGGCAAGACGAAGGTCAAATACAAGGATGTCGAGATCGGCACGATTCAGGCCATCTCGCTCACGCCGGATCTGAAGCGCGTGATGGTGAAGATTCAACTGGCGCGCGAAGCCGAGCGCTTTGCGGCCAAGGACACCCGGTTTTGGGTGGTCCGCCCGCGTGTGGGCGCGAGCGGCATCTCCGGGCTGGGCACGTTGCTTTCCGGCGCGTATATCGGCGTGGATATTGGGCATTCCAAGGATAGCCAGACCCAGTTTGTTGGGCTGGAGAGTCCGCCATCCGTCACCACCGATCAGCAAGGGCGCCAGTTTTCGCTGCACGGCGATTCGCTCGGTTCGGTCGATATTGGTGCGCCGGTTTTCTATCGCCATCTGCAAGTGGGGCAGGTGGTGGGTTTTGCATTGGACAAGCAAGGCGGGGGCGTGCAGGTGAAGGTATTCGTCAACGCTCCCTACGACAAATACGTCGGTACCAACACGCGCTGGTGGCATGCCAGCGGGGTCGACCTGCGCCTTGATTCCAGCGGCTTGAAGCTGAATACGCAGTCGCTTGCGACCGTCATCGTCGGCGGTCTGGCGTTTCAGTCGCCGCAAGGCCAGGCGGATGGGCCACCGCCGCCGGACAGCACCGTGTTCCAGCTGGCGTCCGATGAAGCCGACGCCATGCGCGAGCCCGACGGTGCGCCGCTGACTGTGGTCATGCGGTTCAACCAGTCGCTGCGCGGCCTGTCTGTTGGTGCACCCGTGGACCTGCGCGGCATTGCACTCGGCAACGTTACCGACATCGGTATCGAATACGACGAGGCTGGCAAAACATTCAGCATGCGCGTCACGATGGCGCTGTATCCATCGCGGCTGAGCCGGCGCACCAACACCTCGCTTCCCGCGCCGGATACGCCAGGCGGCCATGAACTGCTGCAGCACCTGGTCATGCAAGGGCTGCGCGGGCAGTTGCGCATGGGCAACCTCCTGACGGGACAGCTCTACGTGGCGCTCGACATGTTCCCCAAGGCGCCACGTGCGACGGTCGATGTCCACAGGTCGCCGGTCGAGTTGCCGACCGTGCCGACTTCGCTGGATGAACTGCAGGTGCAGCTTGCCGACATTGCGAAGAAGCTGAACCAGGTGCCGTTCGACAAGATCGGCAACAACCTGAATGGCACGCTCGAAAATGCGAACCGCCTGTTCGGTCATCTCGACGCAGACGTGGTGCCGGAGGCGCGGGACACGCTGGCCTCCGCACAGCAGACCTTCAATGCAGCGCAGGCGACGTTGCGGCAGGACTCACCGCTCCAGTCGGACGTGCATGACGCGATGCAGGAACTGACGCGCACGCTTCAATCGGTCAATGCGCTAACGGACTATCTGGAGCGTCACCCGGAATCGCTGTTGTTTGGCAAAAAAGGAGATGCACGGTGATGGTGTCGTGGCTCCCAATTTGCCGCGTCGTTGCCGGCGTGGTTGTCTGCGCAGCGCTCGCGGCATGCAGCTCGCCGCCGGCGCGCTTTCACAGCTTGCTAGGTGGTGATGCCGACAGCGTTGCGGTGGCCGCGCGGGCACAGGCACCTGCACGCGCCTTTTTCGTTGATGTGGTGTCGGTGCGCGTTCCGCCGTCGGTGGCGGGCAGGCGGCTGGTCGTCCAGGCCGGTTCAGGGCAGGTCGACGTCCTGGAAATGGACCGCTGGGCGTCGCCCGTGGGCGATGAGATCCGTGCGGCGCTGTCGTCCGGGCTGGCGTTGCAGACCCGCGCGATGGATCTGCACGGTCTTCCCTACGATGCGAAAAGGCCGATCTACCGCGTGGCCGTGGATGTACAGCTGTTTGATGCGTGGCGCGGCTCGCACGTCCTGATCGATGCCGTCTGGACGATTCGTACTGCGGAAGATCGTCAACTGCTGACGTGCCGCAGCGTCGTCCAGGAGGACGTCTCCGCTGGTATTGACGGCGTGGTAGAAGGCCATCGGCGCGCGCTGAAGGCGCTCGCTTCGCAGATGGCCGAAGCGGTGGTGGCTGACGCTGCCGAACCGTCAGAGGACGCGCGATCGAAGCGAGATTGCGTGGATTCGGCGGCCAGTACCGTCGCCAAGTAAGGTTATTTGCGTAGACGCCCGCGTTCCAACGCGGGCGCTCAGGTCAGCTTGCGCTGTCGGCTGTTTCCACAACGGGCAGCGGCCGGGCGGCCACTTTTTCGGCTTCAGCGCGCTTGAGCCCCAGCGTCTGCAGCAGCGCCGCCGCCGTGCGCTCGGGGAAATGGTCCCCAGAAAATCCCAGCTCCTTGACGACATCCGCGGCCGGTGCACCGGGCGCCAGAAAGTTGAGTTCGGCCGAGATGGCGGTCAGCACGGTGCCGCCGACCGACAGGAATCCGATGAACGGATCCACCACGACAAACCGCTTTGCCGCGATGCCGCGCTCGATATCGCGCAGCAGGCGCTGACCGAGGCCGTGCGTCAGCACGCGCGCCGAGAAGCCTTCGCGAATGAGGAAGCGTCCCCACACAGGCTCGCGCCGCGCCCGAACCAACGTATGCCGCACCGACACCGAGATGATCTCGGCCGGGTCGGACAACCCTTCCGTCAGCTTGTCGAGCGAATCGGCGAACTCCTCGAACACCGCGCTCACCAGCGCGGCGTAGATGGCTTCTTTCGACTCGAAGTGGTTGTAGAACGACCCGAAACCCACATCCGCGGCCTCGGTGATTTCGTTGATGGCCACGCCCTCCATGCCCCGATCCGCCATGAGCCGGAGCGCGGCGTCGAGCAGCCGCGCGCGCGTTTCCCGTTTGCGCCGTGCGCCGCGCGGCTCGCGCTCGTCGGCGGCCGGCGCCGCAGGGGTAGGCGTCTTTGCGACGGAGCGCTTCGGGGTTCGGCGAGTCTCGGTGGTGGCCATGATGGTCTTGGGGTCCGTCCTGTGGTCCTTGTCGTGGCCGCAATTATAGATTCGAATGTCGATATTGACAAAATCATCAGGGATGACTTTAATGTCAAAAAAGGTGACAAAAACCTGACCGAGACGTAGACAAAGAAACGGAGTAGCGGTGGAGACAAATGCACATGCGCGTGCCAGTTCACGCGCCACGGATGGCGCACGCCTCCAGGCGGCCGGCACGTTGCCATCTGAGGTGGACGTCCTTGTCGTCGGGCTCGGCCCCGTGGGGGCCATGCTGGCGCATCTGCTCGCGCGCCATGGCGTGAGCGTGATGGCGATCGACAAGGCGCCCGACATCTACATGGCCCCGCGTGCCATTGCGCTGGATAACGAGGCCCTGCGAATCCTGCAACAGGCCGGCATCGGGCAAGGCGATTTCGAAACGGTGGCCATTCCCCACGTCCGCATGCATTCGCCGTGGCTGGGCGAATTCGGGCGGGTCAACACGCTGGGCAGCCTGGATGGCCATCCGAAACTCGTCACGTTCTATCAGCCCGATCTGGAGCGCTGCCTGCGCGCACGCCTGGCCACGCACAGTGATGTGCATGTCGCGCTCGGCACCACGCTGCTCAGTCTCACGAATCTGCCGGATGGCGTACTGGCTTCACTGGACGTCGGCTCCGGGCAGGTGCGTCGCGTCCGCGCTCGCTACCTGGTGGGCGCAGACGGGGCGAGTTCGCTCGTGCGCCACCTGATCGGGCAGGAATTTCGCGGCACCACGTATGCGGAGGATTGGCTCATCGTCGATGCGCGTCACGTTCCACGGCCGATCGACCATGTGGAATTCCTCTGCGACCACCGGCGCCCCACGCCGCACATGGTCGCCCCAGGCGCGCGCGAGCGCTGGGAGTTCATGCTCCAGCCGGGCGAGCGACGTGAAGAGATGGAATCGGACGGCCGCATTCGCGACCTGCTGGCACCGTGGACCGACGTTGAGAACATCACGATCGAACGCAAGGCGGTCTATCGCTTTCATGCCAGAACCGTCGACCGGTTCAGCGTTGGCCGGGTGTTCCTCGTTGGCGATGCGGCGCACATCACCCCGCCGTTTGTCGGCCAAGGGCTGGTCGCCGGGCTGCGGGACGCCGCCAACCTGAGCTGGAAACTGGCCTGGGTGCTGCAAGGACGGGCCGATGCGCGGATTCTCGACACCTACGACGAGGAACGCCGCCCGCACGCGAAAGCCATGATCAATCTCGCGCGGTTCATGGGCAAGCTGGTGATGCCGCGCAGTGCGCCCATCGCGCTGCTGACGCACGGCTTGATGCGCTTGACGCGGCTAGTGCCCGGCCTGCGCTCGCAGTTTGAAGAGCTGCGCATCAAGCCGAAGAACGCGTTCAAGACCGGGCTGTTCGTCAAAGGATGTTCGTCAACCAAGCTGATGCGCGGTGGCGTGATCCCGCAGGGCTGGGTCAGGAATGCCGAGGGGCACACGTGCCTGAGCGACGAAGTGTTCGGCCACGGCTACACGCTCGTCGGTTTCGGCTGCGACGCCCGCGCGGCGCTGGAGCCCGCAACGGCAGCGGCATTCGAACGCCTGGGCGGCACGTTCGTTCGGATCGCGCATCGCGGGCAGCCTCTGCACCGCGAGGTGCCCGGCGTTTGGGAAGACCTCAACGGCACGTTCCTTCCCGACGCGGTGCCGGTGGGTTGGGCGGCCGTCGTGCGTCCGGACCGCACGGTCGCCCATGACGGGCCCGCTGCCGAGGCAGACCGCCTCGTTTGCGAAAGCCTGGCGCTGCTCGGCGACCAACCTGCGCCCATGCCCGCAGCGGACACCGCCGCTGCCGTGGCTGCCGTTCAATCCGCCTGAGTGCCTCGCCATGAAACTCACCACAGCACAGCCTGCACGCCATCCGCAGCCGACGACCAAGGCGTTGGCGCTGACCTACCTGATGTTCGATCGGCCCGACCTCGAGCGCGCCGAGCGGTTCCTCAATGACTTTGGTCTCGTGACGGTTCAGCGCGACGAGGCGACATTGCTCTTGCGCGGCACCGGCTCCGCGCCGTTCTGCTATGTCGTGCGCAAGGCGCCAAAGGCCGCCTTTGCCGGCTTCGGCTTGCAGGTGGCCGGACGCGCCGCCTTGGATGCCCTGGCGAAACTACCCGGAGCCTCGACCGTGGAGCCATCGAATTGGCCGGGTGGTGGCGATCGCGTGCGACTCGTCGATCCGTCCGGGTTCCGCGTCGATGCGATTGCGGGTCAGGCGCAGACAACCGAGTTGCCGCACCGTTCACCGTTGCCGCTCAACTCAGCAGACGCCGCCGTGCGCATCAACGCAACGCAGCGGCCACCCGTGGGCACGCCTGAGGTGATTCGCCTCGGGCATGTCGTCCTGGAGCTGGCCGACTTTCAGGCCACCTGCGCCTGGTACACGCAGCACTTCGGTTTCATCCCGAGCGACGTGCAGGTGTTGCCCGACGGCTCGCCAGCGGTTGCATTCATGCGGCTGGATCTGGGCGATACGCCGGCCGACCATCACACGCTCGCGCTGGCGCAGGGCTTTGTGTCGAAGTACAGCCACAGCGCCTTCGAACTGATCGACGCCGATGCCGTCGGCATGGGCCACCGCATGCTGCGCGAGCAGGGGTGGAAGCACGCCTGGGGGCTGGGCCGGCACATCCTCGGCAGCCAGATTTTCGACTACTGGCAAGACCCGTGGGGCGACAAGCACGAGCACTACTGCGACGGTGACCTGTTCACCGCCGATCTGCCCACCGGCATTCACCCCGTCAGCCGCGAGGCCATGTCGCAGTGGGGCCAGGCCATGCCGGCCAGCTTCACCAAGCCGAAGCTGACACCGGCGGCCATTGCGGCCCTGATCCGCAACCTGCGGCGCAGCCCCGACCTGACGCTGCGCAAGCTCGTCACGCTCGCCCGGATCTTTGCCTGAGGCCGCACAAGCGCCGTCGGCCGTCATCCATCCAACGCATCGTTCGCCATGTCCATCAATATCGTTCGCTTTGAATACCAGGATCAGACCCGATGGGGCGTGATCCGCGATACCCGCATCACGCCCGTGCCCGGCACTTATGCCACGACGGGTGACTTGGTTCGCAACACCACGTTTGCCGAGCTTGCCGCGCTGAGTGGAGAAACACTGCCTGTGTCGGCGGTGAAGCTGCTGTCTCCGGTCACGCGCAACCAGCAGTTCATCTGCCAGGGCGCGAACTACCGCCAGCACATGATCGAGTCCGGCATGGACCCGGACGTGAAGACGTACAACATGATCTTCACCAAGGCATCGAGCTGCATCGTCGCGGCCGACAGCGACGTGATCAAACCGCAGCGCGTGCAGTTTCTCGATTACGAGATCGAGCTTGGCCTGGTGATGCGCAAGGCGATTCATGGGCCAGTCGACGTGACCGAAGACAACCTGCACGACTATGTGGCGGGCGCCGTGATCGTGAACGACTATTCCGCGCGCGACGTCCAGATCCCGCAGATGCAGTTCTACAAGGGCAAGTCGTTCCGTACGTTCGGGCCGGTGGGCCCATGGCTCACGCTGCTGGAACCGCGCGAGATCCCGGCGCTCAGGAGCCTGCAGCTCAAGCTGACCGTCAACGACAAGCTGCGGCAGAACGACACGACGGCCAACCTCGTCTACGGCCCGGCCGAGACGCTGACCGAGCTGTCCCGCGTGCATGACCTGGAAGCGGGCGATCTGCTGGCCACGGGCACGCCGGCGGGCTGCGCGTTGTCGGTTCCGTCGCCGACCAAGCAGAAGATGGCCGCGATGCTGCCCGAGAAGGCGAAGTGGGAGATGTTCCTGAAAGTGCAGGCCGCGCGCCCTCAGTACCTGAAGCCGGGCGACGTGGTGGAAGCACGGATCCACTCGGCGGATGGGCGGATCGATCTGGGTATGCAGCGCAATCGCATCGTTGCCGAGGAGTAAGCGCCATGTCCGGTTTTTCCAGCCTGCAGGACGTGGAAGCCGCGGAAGGGCAGGGGCTTCCGCTCGATCTTCCGTCGAGCACCTACGAAATGATCCGTCGCGGCGCCAGCTTGAATCCGCAGGCGCCGGCATTGAGCTTCTTTCTGAGCGTCAATGACCACCGCACCCCGCAGACGTGGAGCTACGCGGCGCTTCTTGAACGCATCACGCAGACGGCCAATTTCTTCGACAGCATCGGCGTCAAGAAAGACAGCGTGATCGCGTTTGTGCTGCCCAACCTGCCGGAAACACATTTCGTGATCTGGGGCGGCCAGGCGGCCGGCATTGTCGCGGCGTTCAATCCGCTGCTCGAAGGGCTCGCGCTGGCCGAGCTGCTCAATGCCGCCGGTGCGTCGGTGCTGGTCACGTTGGCACCGTTTCCGGGCACCGATACGTGGGTCAAGTTGCAGCCGCACTTGCCCGCCATCAAGAGCCTGCGGCACCTGGTGCTGGTGAACCTGGCCGACCGCGTGCATGGCGCGGCGCAATGTGCTGCGCAGATCCAAAAGAACGAAGCGCTGCGCTTGCTGGGCCCGCAGGGCGTGCATGGTGCCGTCCCGGTGTGGGTGCGCATCCACGATTTCAACAGCGCGATCCAGGCGCAGCGTGCAGATGGCCTGGACAGCCGACGGCACATTGCTGCACACGATGCGTCGTCGTACTTCTGCACCGGCGGCACCACGGGCTTGCCGAAGATTGCGATGCGCACGCATGGCAATGAAGTCGCCAACGCGTGGAGCACGGCGCAGGTACTAGGCGACGGGATCGGCCCCGGCAAGGTGGTGTTTTGCGGCTTGCCGCTGTTCCACGTCAACGGCGTTCTGGTGACTGGGCTGCTGCCGTTTTCCAGGGGCGCACATGTCGTGCTTGGCACGCCGCAAGGCTATCGCGGCGACGGCGTGATCCAGCGCTTCTGGGAGATCGTTGAGCACCACCGCGTGAACTTCTTCAGCGGCGTGCCGACGCTCTACGCTTCGTTGTTGCAGGTGCCCGTTGGCGAGCGCGATGTGCGATCGCTCGAATACGGCCTCTGCGGCGCCGCGCCCATGCCGGTCGAGGTCTTTCGCCGCTTCCAGGAGCAGACCGGCATCAAGATTCTCGAAGGCTATGGGCTGACCGAAGCGACGTGCGTGAGCAGCGTCAACCCGCCCATGGGCGAGCGCCGTCTTGGCTCCATCGGCCTGCGCGTGCCCATGCAGCCGATGAAGACCGTCGTGCTGGACGAGGGGGGCGCGTACCTGCGGGATTGCGCGGTAGACGAGGTGGGCGTGGTGCTGGTGTCGGGCCCCAACGTCTTTTCGGGCTACCGCCAGGCCGCGCAGAACGAGGGGCTCTGGATCGATACGGGCGATGGCCGGCGGTGGCTCAATACCGGCGACCTGGCTCGGCAGGATGATCAGGGCTACTTCTGGCTCACGGGCCGCAAGAAGGAGCTGATCATCCGCGGCGGCCACAACATCGATCCGCAGACCATTGAAGCGCCGCTGCATCGTCACCCCGCCGTGCAGATTGCTGCCGCCGTCGGCCGCCCGGATGTGCATGCGGGCGAGTTGCCGGTTGCCTACGTGCAATTGCGCGCCGGTGCGTCCGCCACGGAAGCCGACCTGCTCGCCTTCCTGAAGGCGGAAATTGCCGAACGTGCGGCGCTGCCCCGGCAGGTCAACATCATTGAAACGATGCCCCTGACCGCGGTCGGCAAGATCTTCAAGCCGGCACTCAAGCACCGTGAAACGCGTGATGCCCTGTCTGCAGCGCTCCAGGATGCGGGCATCGCATTTGAGGCGCTGGAGGTGGCGGAAGACAAGTCCAGAGGTCTCGTTGCGTCGGTCAAGCTCGACGCCTGCGCATCGATTGCCACCGCGCGTGAAGTGCTTGGACGTTTCCCATTTCCCTTTTCCGTCAATTGAAGTGCGGAGGCGCCAGCGACTTGGCGCATCGAAACGAAGGAGGAATTCCTCGCCCGCCCACCGTCGCATCCAATGTCGCATGAGCGGGTGAAGTGCCCCGCGCCGCATCACGGCGCATTCCAGCAGTTGCAGTCCCTACATTAAAAAAACGGAGACAACATGAAGACCACACGCGCGGCAATGCTCTTGTCGCTCGCGGCGACCTCGCTCGCCCATGCGCAGTCGGCAGGGCAGTGGGTCGTCAACGCGGGCTGGGTGCATCTTGCCCCTCAGGATTCCAGCCAACCGCTGACGGTAAATGCGCTCGGGCAATCTGCCGTGGTGCCCGGCAGCGGGTCCACGCTGGCCAATGCCAATACCTTTGCGCTCACCACACGGTATTTCGTCACTGACCATGTAGCGCTGGAAACGGTGTTCGGCATTCCGCCCAAGCTGCACCTGCGCGGCACCGGATCGCTGGCGGCGGTCGGCGAAATGGGCACCGCACGGGCTTGGAGCCCGGCCGCGCAACTGCAATACCACTTTGGCGAACCGGATGCGCGCCTCAGGCCGTATCTTGGTGCGGGGCTGGCCTATGTCTGGTATCGGGACATCGAGTTGAGCCGGCCGCTGGCAACGGGGCAGATTCTCGCCTCGCCAACCACGGGCTCCATGCTGGTCGGCCCGACCACGGCATCGCTCAGCAAGTCGTTCGCGCCTCTCGTCAATGCCGGGTTGACGTACAACCTCGACGCACATTGGTCGATCGGCGCATCGGTGTCGTATATGTGGCTATCCACCAAGACCACGCTGACGACGCAAGCGCCCGTGGGCACCGTGACAACGACGACGAAGGTGCGGATCAACCCGTTGGCGAGCTTTCTGTCGGTGGGGTATCGGTTCTAAAACGGGGGAAGGGCGCAAAAGGCATGCGGCACGGGAGCCATACGCCTTCCACGGCTGACCCGGAGGTAACGGGAATGCAGGCATGCGTCGGGCGCCCACCTTGCGGGTTGGCATTCCGCCTCGACGCGGGAATGCGCCGGGCCGGCAGCGGCGAACCGGGCCCGTCGCGCCACGTCGTCTTCTTTCAGAGCGCCGAGCGCGACGGTGTTGGGCGCGTATGCCGATGTCAAACCTCCGATGTCGACAGTCCAACACCGGCGCGCCACCGTCAAACAGTGGCGCGCGGCCCTCAGAGGCCCGAACGCGGCCCAAAAACATCCGACCCATCGGAGCTTCGAGGGCCGAGCTTCGCCGTCAAAGACTCGACGTTGACCTGTTGAGGCTGAAGCGCCACCGTCCGAGGCTCGAAGGCGGCTGTCGGAGGTCGAAAATCTCGAGCTTGAAGAGCGGAAGGCGAGTGTTTGAGGTGCGTCTTCCACCCGCTGAGGGTCGATGCCGGATGTTGGAGGGGCATGTTCCGGCGTCAAGGGCTCGGGCACGGCGGTTTCAGGCTGACGTTTGCCTGTGGGCGACCGGTGCTCGAGGGGGATTTGTTCGGAGAGTCACTGCGTTACCACTTCAGGCACGTCGACCTCCGAGGCCATGACGACCCGATTACGCCCTTTCGCCTTCGCCACATAGAGCGCTGCATCGGCGCGACCGAGGGTGCCGGCCAACGTGTCTCCGGGCATGACGCATTCAATGCCCGCGCTGAAGGTGCACCGCACACCTTCTCTTGGCGATTGCTCGACCGCAAGCCGGAGTTCATCCATCACGGCCGCAGCGGCGGTCTTTCCGGTATCGACCAACACAATCGCAAACTCCTCGCCACCGAGGCGGCCGAAAAGGTCCCCCGGCTTCAGCCGCGTGGAAACAACCGACGTGACGTGCGTGAGGATGCGGTCCCCCACCGCGTGGCCGAAGTCGTCGTTGACGGCTTTGAACTTATCGATGTCCAGGACGGCAATCGACAGCGGTTTCCCGCCTGCCACCGCTTTGTGAAGCAAGTCGGTGGCCCTTGCCATGAACGCGCGCCGCATCAGTACGCCCGTAAGTTCGTCAATATTCGCGAGCTGCTCCATCCGCCGGGCGAGTTGATCGTGCGCGAGCATCACCATGCCTGTCGACAGGCACGGCAACGTGACGATTGCCAGTCCGAGAGAAAGAACGTTCCAGGCAGATGGTTGGAGAAAAGGCGTTTGCGGCATACCGAAAGCGATGGCAATCGCTCGCGTGAGGTGGAATAGCGCGCCCAGATACGCGGCCGCCGCAACAAATCGATATGGGTAACGCGCGCCATCCGGGGGCGCGTGGCGCAAGGCCAAGGTTCCAACGGTGATTCGCCCATAGGCGAGGATCAAGGACAGGACGCCGATCCTCGCAGCGGTGTTTTGCGTTTGGGTCGTCAGGTAGACCAGCGCAGCGGCGGCCATGACGAACGCACAGGTTTCGATCCGCCGCCCGGGCGCTTTGCCGAAGAACTGACGCATGCCGTGTACGAGCAACAGCACGGCGGTCAGCGTAATCAGTCCAGCGCAAAGTGTGACGGCCTGCTTGGGCGGGGTACCGGCAATCAATACCGAGGCGGATGCGATTGCCAATAGCCCATGAGCCAAACACCACCGAGCGATACCGGGCACCGCTGTCCGAAGCAGCGACCCCAGGATGGCGACGCTCATCATGCAAGACACCATCACGATACCTATCAGGACATCAGGATTGAGCATGAAATCGGACGGATGGCAGGAATGGACGGCGCTAGTAGGCGTACGGGATCAATTGAAATTGCCGCCCGACTGAACCAGATCGGCAGCTTGCACTGCTGTGAAAGGGATGGCGCTTAAATACCGCTGCGAAACGGGAGGGCCTGGCCGCGCAAGGATATTCGCCACAACATAGTCTTATCGGCGAATGTTTGGGCCTCTTAAGGCTCTTTTTCGGAAATATGCTGTGCCGCTCGGCGTCATACATTCGACTGCATTAGCGCAACGGAAGAATGTTCCCCGGTTGCACTGCGTTGAAGCACCGACGCAGTGCCTACGATTGCGATACGACGGTCTGGACTGGGCGAAGTGAGATGACGGCAGTGAACGGGCGCGGCTACGTTGGCATCGCCGGGGCGATGGTCAATCCGTGCATGCCGAGCGGCAACGAATCGCTCGCTTCACAAGGGCGCCGCCAGCCGCCCCCCACTTGTCCACAGCAACGCGCACACCGCTTGCAAAACCCACCGCAACCAATTGACGGAAAAGGGTTTGTTGCACGCTGTAACAGCGTCGTCCGATGTGGATAACTTTGTGCGGGTGCACCGGTTTCATGTGATCTGCATGTTTGCCCACACCCGTCAAGTCCTTTTGTGACTTGGGTCTTGGCAGACCGGGCGGGTTATGCACAGAACATGTGGATAAGTCTGTGGGAAACACCATCCGAGCCGCGTGGCGACGGCTTTCGGTCGGCGCTGCTTGCGAATGCGGCACGGCTGCTCAGCCGCCCCGGCGCTGCACATTGCAACGATTGATTACAACTTGAAACAGCATGTCGCGCACCCGTTGACCACACTCCCGATACGCGATTGCTGATCGCGACCGACGCATTCAAGGAGAAAAACATGGTTCGGGTACTGACGATTCTGCTGGCCGGTGCCACCTTGCTGAGCGCAACCGGCTGTGCCGACATGACGGCACGTCAACGCAATACCGCCATCGGTGCGGGTGTGGGCGGGCTGGCCGGCGCTGCGCTGATTGGCGGCCCCGGTGCCACGCTGGGCGGTGCCGCACTGGGCGGCTTGGTGGGCAACGTATCGACGCGTTGATTTCGGTTCGACCTGCGCGTCGAGCCCCAAAAAGAAACGGACCCGAGGTCAAACCTTTGGGTCCGTTTTTTTATGCCTGTGCGCGGCTTCGCGTGCGCAGCAGGTCTTCCACGGCCGACACCTCCAGCGGGCGCCCAAACAGAAAGCCCTGCACTTCGTCGCACGCATGCGCCGTCAGGAAGGCCGTTTGCTCGGGCGTTTCCACACCTTCGGCCGTGACGGTCATGTTCAGCGCGCGGGCCATCGCGATGATCGTCTTGGTGAGCGCAACGCAGTCGGCCACCCCAGGCACGCCGCTGATGAACGATCGATCGATCTTGATGTTGTGGATCGGCAAGCTGCGCAGATACGACAGCGATGAGAACCCGATGCCGAAATCATCGAGCGAGATGCGCACGCCCCGTGCGGCCAGGCTCATCAGCAGCCGCTGTGTCGATTGACGGTCGGCCAGCAGTACGCTTTCGGTCAATTCCAGCTCCAGCCGGCCGGGCGCCATGCCCGAGGCCTTGAGCGCCTCGTCAACGTCGCGCTCGATCACGCCGGCATCGCATTGCCGCGCGGACACATTCACCGCCATGCGCCCCGTGAAGCCGAACTTGCGCGCCCATGCTTCGCCCTGCGCGCAGGCCTGCATGAGCGCCCAGCGGCCGAGTTCGAGGATGTAGCCGGACTCTTCCGCCACGTCGATGAACTCGCTCGGTGACACGGCGCCCAGCTCGGGGTCGGACCATCGCATCAGCGCTTCAACCGCCACAAGCTCGCCTGAATGCAGCGCGTACTTGGGCTGATACACGAGCCGCACCTGACCGCGCCCCAGCGCGCGCCGCATGCGCTCGTTGAGGGTGAAGCGGCGCAGCATCTGCGTTTCCAGCGCGCGCGAATAACGGGCGATGCGATTGCGGCCGCTTTCCTTGGCGCGGTACATGGCGGCTTCGGCATGGCTGACGAGCGTGGCCGCATCGTCGCCGTCTTCCGGGTAGGCCGCCACGCCGATGCTGGCCGACAGATGCACTTCGCGGTCGCCGCCGGTAAAGGGGCGGGCCAGCGCGTCGAGCACCTGTTGCGCGAGCGTGTCGGCGGCGTTCGGATCGTCGATGGCCACGCAGAACTGGTCGCCGCCCAGGCGGGCCAGCAACGCACGCTGGCCCGCCTGGGCACGGATGCGCTGCGCCGCGGTGTTCAGCACCTGGTTGCCCATGTGGTGGCCGATCGCTTCGTTCACGGTCTTGAAGTGGTCCAGCCCGATATACAGCAGCGCCGATTCCCCAGTGGAGGGCAGCGCCAGCCGCGCATCGAGCCGCTCGATGAACGCCGCGCGATTGGGCAGCCCCGTGAGCGAATCCTTGGTTTCCAGCAGGCGCAGTTGCTCGTAGGCGGAGCGCTCGGCCGTGATGTCGGTAAAGATGACCAGCACCGCGTGCGGAGATGCGCTGTCCGGCGAGAACATCGGCAGCACCGATTCGCGCAGCCACACGATCTGGCCATTGCCTGCCGGCACGCCCACCACGACGTTGCTGATGGCGCGCCCCGTGCGCGCAGCCAGCGTGGAAGGCCATGCGGCGCGCGGCAGGATCGCGCCGTCTTCGCCCAACATCATGTCGCTCAGCGCCGCGCGCGGTCGGCCTTTCCAGGAGGCCCCCGACATGCGAAGGATCTCGGCCGCACTCCGGTTGTACGACAGCACACGGCCATCGGTGGACAGCGTCAGCACGCCCTCGCTCAGATGGTTGACGACCAGCCGATACTGATCGCGCAACTCGCGGGTCTGGCGATATTCGTTTTCCAGGCGCAGCAGCTTGACCAGCGCGGCGATATAGCGGCCGCACTCTGCGCGCAACGCCGCGTCGTCGGGCGGGGTGGCAGCATCGGCGGTGGCGAAGAAGAGGCAGAGGAGGTCATCGGCGACCGCCATGCCGCCATGCTGGGCCGGGATGCGGCACAGCCATGCCGGCTGCGCGGTGTCCAACACGCGGGTCAGCGCGTCGCGCAACGCAGCGGGCGCATTGGCCTCGCGAACCAGTTCGATCGGCGCCAGCTCATTGAGCAACGGTGCGATGCGGGCGAGCCCGATATCGACTTCGCCCTGCGCCGCGGCCGACAAATGCGCGGCATGGTCGTCCTGCAGCGCCAACTGCGCGCGGGCACGCTGGGTGCCATAGAGCCGCGCCCGGCCGGAAACGACACGCACCACCACACACAACGCCGATGGCAAGGCGGCTTCGAGCGCGCGCAACGCAGCATGCAGCCGCTCGCCCAGCGTCGCGGCGGAAGGCAGCGTGGAAAGCAGATGATCGAGATGCTCGTGCGGCAACGCGGCACCGATGGCGTCGGCGCTCAGCATGCGCTCGCCGGCCTTGCCCGGCAGCTGCGCATCGAGCGGCAGCGGCAACCCGTGTACGACGACCTGCTGCGCGGGCAATCCGTCAAAGCGGGTCGGCGTGACTGTCAGGCGGACGCTGACAACCTCGTGGGGTTCGCCGGCGGAGATGGCTGCGACGAGCTGCGCCGCCGGGATGCCCCGCCCGTCTGACGGCATGGCGTCGGCGTCTTCTTCGGTAGGCCGCCCCAGCCACGCAGGCACATCCTGGAAGAAGCGCGAGAAGGGCTCGCCCAGCAGTTGATCGGCAGACAGCGCCCGCACCATGCAAACGCCTGCGGCATTGGCAAAGACGATGCGGCCTTCGAGCACCACATAGAGCGGAACCGGAAGGCTTTGTGCCGACAACGGGTAGGAAATTTCGTCTTGCATCCCGCGCTCCAACCTGAGGTATTCCCGGTCATCTCTTTAAGCAGGGACTTCGGGCGAGGGAAGCAAAAACGCGCCGGCTGCCGGAAGTCGGGGGCAATGCTCTTCATGATGCGCAAAAGTCGTGCGCGGCGCAAAGTCTAGTTTGTGGTCGATACAACACATTCTGATTTCGTTTTGTCAGCCGCGCCGTTGTCTGTTTGTAGCGCGGGTTTCAAAACGGGTGGCTCGGATGCCGAGGCCTGCGGCGGTGGAAATTCAGTACTGGCGCCATGTTGACTTTCCCGCGCGGCGAAATGCTGATCCATCCAGCGATGCGCCAGCGTCAGCCCGATTGCACACATCAAAACGCATGTTCCCATTGTCAGGATGAAATAGGCGCTGATCCGTTCGATCGAACGTTCCGGAAAGAAGAAAGTCGCGGCGGCAAACAGGGTGCCTGCCAGCAGGCCAAAGAGCAAAAGCAGATAGTAAAAACGACGCGGCAAGAGCGAATTCATTGTTGTCTCATCCAACTGCAACCAAGGGTGTGCTGTTTTGAATCGTTTTACCGTCGGGCCAAATGGACATGCCGCATCGCTGCAATCGCGGTGCGATGGCGTGCCGGCACGCGGCGCCGTGCGGATGAATCGGTATTGCGTTTGCTGGACTGCTGCAGACTGCCGCCCGGGGAAAAAACCAGAATTGCGGGACCCGGTAGCGCTTGCTATGGTGGTGGCACTGAAAAGCAATGCGATACGTGCTTGTAGCTTGAATGATCTCGTACGCTAATCCGAGGCGTCAATCTGACTTTCCGGTTGAAACTGAGCATCGGGCGTGCCACAAGTTGATTCTTGGCGGAGTGGTGTTCTTTGAAGGGCCTCGATCAAAAATATTGAAATTTGATTTCAGTTATGAATACAATTGATCTAATATCTGGTTCGCACCAGATTTCACACCAGACTTTATCGGGAGCCCCTATGGCGACATACAAGGAATTGATTGCACAAAAGGCCAAACTGGAAGAGCAGATCGAAACTGCGCGCGCCAAGGAGCTGGAAGCGGTGATCCAGCAAGTGCGCCAGACGGTTGCCGAATATGGCCTGACGGCTGAAGACCTGGGCCTGGCCCAGCGTCGTGGCCGTCGTGCCGGTGCCAAGGCTCCGGTGCCGGCCAAGTATCGCGACCCGAAGACGGGCGCGACGTGGTCCGGCCGCGGCCGTGCCCCGGCCTGGATTGGCAAGAACCGCGATAAATTCCTGATCGCCTGATCTGTCGGCCCTGCCTGACGCGCAAGTGCCGCAATGCAAATGGCCCACCTGCCCGGTGGGCCATTTGCATTGCGGCACGCGATGATCGTTCCTGTATAACGACGGCATGACGCCCCGCCTGCCCAAATACCTCGAACTGGCCGATCGCATTCGGCTCGACATCCTGCACGGAGCGCTGCCGGCCGGCAGCATCGCGCCCAGCGAGAACGAAGTCGCCCAACGCTACGGCGTATCCCGTTTGACGGCGCGCCGCACGCTGAACGAGCTGGCGGCGCGTGGTCTGCTCAAGCGCTCGCGGGGGCAGCGCAGCGTGGTGCTCGATCGCGTGGGGCCGCATCGGCCGGTGCTGTACGCGCCGGGCCAGTCCGATGCGGCGCTGGAATATGTGCCGGGCGCTGTCTATACGGTCAGTGCTTTTCGACTGGAAGCGGCGGACGCGACCGTGGCGGCCGCACTCGACCTGGCGGTAGGCGCGCAGGTGGCATTTGTGGAGCGCCGTGCCCAGGTCGAGGGGCAGCCCATCATGCTGCTGCGTACCTGGCTGACGTCGCGGCTGGCGGCGATGCTCGAGGCGCGCGACTTTGAGGATCGCCTGTTCGTGCAGGTCTTCCAGCGTGCCAACCTGACGATCGCCCGCTCGCGCGAGGCGCCCCTGGCGTGTGTGGCCGATGCCCACCAGGCCGCACAGCTGGGTGTGGATGCGGGCGTGCCGCTGGTGCGCGTGCGGCGCATCGGTTACAGCGTCGCGGACACGCCCATTTCCCTCACGTACTGCGATTTTTCGCCCGAGCGTTATACGCGCGAAGTCGATATCCGCGTGCTTCAAAACGACTGAAAGCGCACTGCGCCAGACCGGTGCAGAAACGGCGCCACACACCCTGCAATGGGGACTTGTCCGCCTGGGGTATTCAAGCTAGTCTGCGCCCCTTCCCGAGAAAACACATTCATTTGTGAAGCGACGCTTTGCCGACGGCGTATTGGCACGGCAGTTGCATTCACGGCGCCATCTCAGCGGCGGCGGGTTGAGCCACCTGCCGCCTCCACGCTGATTCAGTCGATTCAACACAACGGAACCACAAGAGGGAGAACTCAACAATGCAACTCAAGCGACGTTTTTCGCTGGCCGTGCTGGCTGCCGCCGCCGGTTTGACCGCAGGCGCAGCGCAGGCCCAATCGTCTGTGACGCTGTACGGCCAGGTGGACGCCTGGGCGGGCGCCACCAAGAACCTGGGCCAGGACCGCGCCTGGGGTGTCAATTCGGGCGGCATGTCGACGTCGTACTGGGGCCTCAAGGGCAGCGAGGATCTGGGCAACGGCCTGAAGGCGATCTTCACGCTCGAAGCGTTCTTCCGCCCCGATACGGGCAAGTCCGGCCGTTTTGACGGCGACCACTTCTTCGCACGTAATTCGTTTGTCGGCCTGCAGTCGAATAGCTGGGGCTCGATCAAGCTGGGCCGCAACACGCCGCCGTACTTCGTTTCGACGATCCTGTTTAACCCGTTCATCGATTCGTACACGTTCTCGCCGATGGTGTTCCACACCTACCTCGGCAACGGCCGTTCGGGCGCAGCAGGCATCTCGGGCCTGGTAGGCGATTCGGGCTGGGATAACTCGATCATGTATTCCACGCCGGACATGGGCGGCCTGACGGGCACCCTGATCTACGGCGCTGGCGAGCAAGCCGGCCACAACGGTCAGAACAAGTGGGGCGGCAGCCTGCTGTTCTTCCGCGGCAATTTTGCGGCCACGGCGGCGTTCCAGCAGGTGCGCTACGACGGCGCGCCGGGCGATCTGAACAGCCTGGTGGCGGGCTTTGCGCGCCAGACGGCGGGGCAGCTGGGTGCGACGTATGACTTTGGCGTGGTCAAGCTGTACGGCCAATACCAGTACATCAAGAACACGATCAGCACCGGCGACGCCAAGAGCAACGGCGGCCAGCTGGGCGTGTCGATTCCCGTGGGCCCGGGCAGCATCCTGGCGTCGTACGCGTACACGAAGACCTCGGGTGCGGCCGACGTGAAGCGCAACACCTGGGCGGTCGGTTACGACTATTCGCTGTCCAAGCGCACCGATGTGTATGCGGCGTATTTCCGCGACAAAGTGTCGGACCTGTCCACGGCCGACACCTTCGGCGTAGGCATCCGCGCAAAGTTCTAAGCCTTTCGCGTTCTGCTTTCCTTGTCACCGCCCGCGTTTCGACAGCGTGGGCGGCCATTTGCAACGGCGTCCGAATTTCGGGCGCCGTTTTTTGTTGTGCGGAAGACGGGTGAGGGCGGAGGGTCAGCCCGTGCGGGCCAGGCGCAGCGGCGGTGAGGGGGGCGAAGAGGACTCTGCCCCAATGTTCGGCTGATTCAGCAGCATGGCGCCGCGCTGCGTGGCCACGAAGACGGCCTCGGTGCGGCTGCGCACCTCCAATCGGCGATACAGCGCGTTGATATGCGCCTTCGTTGTCGCCTCGGAAATGCTCAGCATGCGGCTGATGGTTTTGACCGGATGCCCGCGTGACAGCAAGACGAGAATTTCATATTGACGCTGCGTCAGGCCGAGCAAGGCGCAATCGTCATTACCATTTGAGCCGGACGAACCTGCTGCAATGGCTTCGGGCCTTGTCAGCACAATCGACGCCGGCACATAACGGCCGCCGGCGAGCACCAATTCCAATGCCGCCGCAATCAATTTGCCGGAATAGCTCTTCAGCAGATAGGCCGAGACATTCAATTGCATCAGCGTGCGCACATGCGCGGCGGAATCGGTTTCACCGAGCACGGCAACATGTCGGGGATGTGGCTGTTGCAACAGCCGCGAGAGGGCGGGCAGATCGTCGATGCCCGGCAAGGGCAGGCCGATCAGGGCCAATTCGGCGTCCGCATGCGCCGCGAGATTCTCAAAGAGGGCTTCGTCCGGCTCCACGCTGACCACCTCGGTAATGGCCGGCAGAGATTGCAACACATGGGTTGCGCCGGCACGCACCAAAGGGTGTGCCTCCACTACGATTGATTTCACTGCGCCGCCTGTCTGGTTATGGTTTGTTTGTCCATTTCCGGAATCAGCCTGTTGCCGCGTCTATTTGAACTTGTGGTCCAAAATCAATGCAGCCGTGCCCTTGGAAATGCTTTTGGCGCGCGGTCTCGGTATATTTCCCCGTTCAACCGGCAGTCACCGCAGTACGGTGCCGCCGGGCCGAAACCTTGGCACGCCATTCAGGCGCAATTTCCTTCCGGTTTTTCTTGTTTATGTCGCCAGGCGCGGAGGATTAACTCCGCCAAAATCGCAGAATAAATCCCCAGCATGCTTGTTGCACCCATCAATGGGATGTAAACCTTTTTGTTTACCCCGATCGGTGGTGTGCTAGACCCCCCTATAGATAGCAGGATCAGACGGCAGCAGCTAGCCCCACTTCACGCCCATTGACGTGAGCGTAAAGCGCGGCTTTTGTACCCAAAAAGCGTGTTTTGGTGGCTTATTGCGCGACCACCGAGAAGCGCGGCATCGACAGCGGCTGTTTGCCGTCGCGGCCGTACGGTGTGCCGCCGCCGTTGTTGGCAGCATGCAGGACGGACAGCGCGTTCTGCGTGGCGCGCAGGCGCAGGTCGATCAGGGTGCCGTTGTCGATGTTGCGCTGGCGCAGCAGGCGGGCCAGCGCGAGGTTCTCGTCGAACAGGCGGCTGGCGGTTTCGTCGGTGCGCAGGTATTTGACCAGCCCGTACGGATCGGCACCGCCGTGCTGGGCCCACCACAGACGGCGATCACGGTCGGCTTCGCCCAGGGCGGCGAGCTGTTTTTGCTTGGTCTGGGTGACGCGCTCGAGTTCGGCCATGTCGCCATCGCGCAACGCCTGCGCTTCGGCATCCAGGGTGAGGGTGGCTGCGCGCAGCAGCTCCTGCTCGTCGGCAAGGGTGCGGATCAGCAGTGTGTTGTCCATGGTGACTACCTCAGGCTCAGTCTTGGAAGCTTGGGCAGCCGCCGGCTGGCACACCGCCCCGCCGCGATGAGTCCGAACAGACCGGCGGCGTCAGAAAATACAGGGGACGGACGACGGGAAACCCCCGTCAGACCTTCTTGGAGCGCGTGGAGAGCAGCGATTGCGCGTCGGAAAGCGCCGCATCGGCGATCTTGCCGGCGTCCATCTTCAGCGTGCCGTTCTGAATGGCACTGCGGATCTGCTCGACGCGTGCGGCGTCGAAGTCGCCGCTGCCCACTTGGCGCGAGACTTGTTGGACCGACAGCGACGGCGAATCGCTGGTGTGGCGCGTGGTGCCGGAAGCCGTCGTAGCGGCGGGGGTCGAGCCGGTCGCGCGCGTCGACCCGGACGCAGCGTCCTTGGTCGGCGCAACGGCCGGCGTGTTGTTCACGATATGGTTGATTTTCACGGGTGTCTCCGAAGAGCGCGTTCATCCTAACACCCATATCGGCCAACCCCGGCCCAAACTTTAGCGGCAGGTATCGATCACGCATCACAATAGAAAAGTGATCCGCCGTTATCAATCTGGTCTAAAACTGGATCGCCACGACGCCGGCGGACTGTGCAATGCCCGAGACGACATTGCCGTTGGCGGTGCGCACCTGCGCCACCTGGCCCACGGCGGCCTGGTTCAAGGCCCGGCCGTCGCTGCTGACCTGGAAGCCGCCGCCCTCGGCGACGATCTTGACGGTCTGGCCAGCCTGCACCGCAACGGGCAGGCGCAGGCTTTCGGCACGCAGCGGCTGGTTGGCGGCCACGCTCGTGAGCAGTACACGCCCCACTACATCGGCCGGCTGCTGCACGACCGACGCCGGCAGCGTGGAGAGATCGCCGGTACGGGCCTCCAGATCACCCATATCGAGCGTCTTGCCGGGCGGCAACGGGTGGGAAGCGACGTAGTACGTCCCCGTGATCTGGATCGTGGCCGGCACCCAGGCCGCCCAGGCATGCGGCGAGCGGCAGCGCACGCCCACTTGTATACGGCCGCGCAGGCGGTTGGCCGCCGGCAGCATCAGGTCGATCTGGTCGCAGGGCTGGTTGGCCACGCGCGGGTCAATAGGGCCGACTTCCACGGAGGCACGTGGCGCACCCGTCTCGTTCGTGCCGCCCAGGATGTCCAGTTGCGACTGCAGCTGTTGCTGAATCTGCATCTGGATGGCGTTCGGCCCCTGGATGGTCGTGGCTTGCGGCTGTTGCGCGGCTTGGGCAGGCATGGGCGCGTTGGCAGCGGCCGGCGGATAGCCGACGCGCATCATGCCCTGGGCGTGCGCCAGGATCGGGTGCACGAGGCTGGCCAGCAGGCCCAGCGCCAGGATCAGCAGCAGCTTGCGCTGACGCCCCGCCAGCGGCAGGGCCGCAGTGACAGGTCGGATCGGGTGGTGCGTGCTGCGTGCAAACCGCGTGGACATGGAAAGCCCCTTCATCAAAAGTCCGGTGAAGTGTAGCCACGCGTGCGCGAGGGCCAAATGCGGAAATGTCGGCCAATCCCCCCCTTATTCCAACGAATGGTCTTGCACACCGGCCCCTAGACTTTGCAACGTGGTGAAGTCCCTGGCGTTGCGCGGTTCCTGGCCGTGCAGCCTGCCCCGGTGGATCGGTTTCCCGGCCAGACACCGGATTCGCAGACAGGTCTTTTCCATTGAGGCTGCATGACGGCAACTCAGCAAGACAAGCGGTTCAGCGGTTTTGGAGACGGCATCGGCGGTTTTGAAGGGGCCGCTGATGCCGGGTTCTCCTGCCCAAGGGAACGCGCAATACGCAAACGCAAACGCAAGACAGAACGCAACCCCGGCGGGTGGCTGTAATCACCAGGACGCCACGCGCAAGGAATGACAGACATGGTCGACAAGCTGGATCAGTTGTTCGGTTTTCAGGAGCAGGCGCTGCACCTGCGCTCGCAGCGCCACCAGATTCTGGCCTCGAACATCGCCAACGCCGATACGCCCAACTACAAGGCGCGCGACTTCGATTTTCAGTCGGCGCTGCAGAAGGCGGTCGGCCAGCAAGGCGGTAACAGCCTGCCGATGACGGCAACGGCTGCGGGCCACCTGAGCGTGGATGGCGCGCCGGCCGGCGATGTGTCGCTGATGCAGGCGTCGCTGTCGCAGCAGACCAAGGCGCTGCAGGGCGAAGTGCAGTACCGCACGTCGCAGCAGCCGTCCATCGACGGCAACACGGTCGACATGGATGGTGAGCGCATGCGCTTTGCCGACAACACCGTGCGCTACGAGGCCGATCTGAGCATCGTGACGCAGAAGATCAAGTCGATGCTGGCGGCCATTCAGAACAGCTAGCGCGCGATGTAGCAACAGCAGCAAGAGCAGCAAGAGCAGCAGACAGGCATTAAGACGACCGCGCAGCGATCACGCGCGGCGAAAGAGGGGCGGGAACTGTGTGGCGCTCCGGGCCGGGAAAGTTCGGTCCGGAGCAAGCCGCCATACAGAACACCGGATCGGTCCGGCAGTCATGCCGGCAACAGTGTTTGAAGACATCGGAATCAACATGTCGCTATTCAAGGTGATGGATGTAGCTGGCAGCGCGCTCACCGCGCAGTCCAAGCGCATGAACGTGGTCGCCTCCAACCTGGCCAACGCCGAAAGCGTGACGGGCCCGGACGGCAAGGCGTATCGCGCCAAGCAGGTGGTGTTCTCGCCCGCGCAGGAGTCTGACGACTACGCCACCGGCGTGTCGGTCGACCGCGTGGTGGAAGACACTGTCACCCCCATGAAGCGCATGCACCAGCCGGGCAACCCGCTGGCCGATGCCGACGGCTACGTGACCATGCCGAACGTCGATGTGGTGGACGAAATGGTCAACATGATTTCTGCGTCGCGCTCGTACCAGGCCAACGTCGAAGTCGCCAACACCACCAAGACGATGGCCTCCAAGGCTCTGACCCTGGGCCAGTAAGCGGCACCTTCCTAGCGAGACACGAACATGACCGTCAGCTCAACGACCAACACGACCAGCACCGCGGGCACGACCTCCGGCAACCAGCTTGCCATCACCAAGGGCAGCGACCTGCAGAACACGTTCATGCAACTGCTCGTGGCGCAGTTGAAGAACCAGGATCCGCTCAACCCGATGGACAACTCGCAGATGACCTCGCAGCTTGCGCAGATCAACACTGTGAACGGCATCCAGCAGCTGAACACCACGATGTCGAGCATGCTCACGCAGAACGCCGCAACGCAGGCTTCGTCGATGATCGGCCGCACGGTGCAGGTGCCGACCAACAACCTGACGCTGGCCTCGGGCGCTGCCAACTTCGGCGTCTCGGTGCCCAACGGCGCCGACGACGTCGTCGTCACGATCACGAATGCCGCCGGCGTTGCCGTGCGCACCGTCGACCTCGGCCAGATGACGGCCGGCAGCGGCAACTACACCTGGAACGGCAAGGACGACAAGGGCAACCAGCTTGCCGACGGCGCCTATTCCATCAAGGTGACGGCCACGCAGGGTGGGAAGGTCGTCACGGCAAACGCGCTGGGCGCCGACAAGGTGGCCGGCGTCACGATCAACAACGGCACGATGCAGCTGGCGTTGGCGTCTGGCGGAACCGCCAAGCTGTCCGACGTTGCATCGATTCAGTAATCACCGGTCAACTGCGGGCAGACCCCGCGCTTTTATCTTCTACGGGAGAACACTATGGGATTCCAGCAAGGCCTGAGCGGTCTCGACGCCGCCGCTGCCAACCTCGACGTGATCGGCAGCAACGTTGCAAACGCCAACACTGTCGGCTACAAGAAATCGACCGCCGAATTTGGCGACGTGTACGCACGTTCGCTGGTGGGTGCGTCCGACAACCAGATCGGCCAGGGCGTGAGCGTGACCAAGGTGTCGCAGTCGTTCACGCAGGGTAATGTGACCAACACGGGCAACCCGCTGGACATCGCGATCAACGGCACGGGCTTCTACCGTATGGTCGACCCGTCGAGCGGCCAGGTGTCGTACACGCGTAACGGCCAGTTCCAGACCGACAAGAACGGTTTCATCATCTCGGCCACCGGCCAGAACCTGACCGGCTACGGCGTGGATTCCACCGGCAAGGTCAACACCGCCGTGCTGACCAACCTGAAGATTCCCGTCAACGACCTGGCCCCGCTGGCCACCACGAACACCGCATTCGGTGTGAACCTGGACGCCGCCGCCACGGCGCCGACCACCACGCCGTTCTCGGCCACCAACTCGGCCACGTTCAACCATTCCGTTTCGGAACAGGTCTACGACGGCACGGGTACGGCCCACATGCTGACCAACTACTACGTGCGCACCGCCACTGGCTGGGACGTGTATTCGCAGGTGGATGGCAACAACCCGACGGGCGGCAACCCGGTGACGTCGCTCACGTTCAACAGCAGCGGCCAGCTCACCTCGTCGCCCAGCAAGGTCAACGTGGCCTTTGGCGGCATGAGCATTGCCACCATGGATTTCACGGGCACCACGCAGTACGGCGGCGGCTACAACGACACCGCCCCGGGCGTGACGCAAGACGGTTACGCCACCGGCCGCCTGGCTAGCTACGCGGTTGGTACCGATGGCACCGTCACCGCGCGCTACTCCAACGGCCGCACCTCGACGCTGGGCCAGATCGCCATGGCCAACTTCAAGGCGCCGGAAGGCCTGCAGAACATCGGCGGCAACCAGTGGGTGGAAACGTCCAACTCGGGCGCGCCGAACCTGGGCACGCCGGGCATGGGGTCGTTCGGCCTGCTGCAGTCGTCGGCGGTGGAGCAATCCAACGTGGACCTGTCTGCCGAGCTGGTCAACATGATCATTGCGCAGCGTTCGTACCAAGCCAACGCGCAGACCATCAAGACGCAGGACACCATTCTGCAGACGCTGGTGACGTTGTAATTGTTGTTGCCTGAAGCTGACTGACCGCACACCAAGGACACTCGCATGGACCGCTCGATCTACGTGTCGATGACTGGCGTAAAGCATCTGTTTGACCAACAGGCTGCCAGCGCCAACAACCTCGCCAACGCCAGCACCACCGGCTTCAAGGCGCAAATCGACGCGTTCCATACGGTGGGTGTGCAAGGCGATGGCTCGCCCACGCGCAGCTACGTGATGGCCTCGGCCATCGGGACGGACCTCGCGCCCGGCCCGATCGAGACCACCGGCCGCAGCCTGGACGTGGCCATCGACGGCCCCGGCTTCTTTGCCGTGCAGACGCCGGAGGGCGGCGAGGCTTACACCCGCGCCGGCGCCTTCCAGCTCGGCCCGGACGGCACGATCCAGACGCTCTCGGGCCAGCCCGTGCTCGGCGACGGCGGCCCGATCACGCTGCCGCCCGACACCACGGTGCAGTTTGCCAAGGACGGTACGGTCAACGCGATCAGCGCCGACAGCCGTACGCCGCCGGTGTCGCTGGGCCGCCTGAAACTGGTGAACATTGATCCGTCGAACATCGACCGCGGCGCCGACGGCCTGTTCCGCCAGCGCGACGGCCAGGACGCCGACGTGGATGAAAAAGTCCGCATCACCGGCGGGGCGCTGGAGGGCAGCAACGTCAACCTGACCGACTCGCTGGTCAACATGATTGCCATCTCGCGCCAGCTCGAAATGCAGATGAAATCGCTGCATACGAGCGACACGAATGCCCAGTCGGCCAATGAACTGCTGCGCCACGCCTGAACGGCCGGCGCATTGAATTGAATCAACCAAGGACTCGAACATGATTCGCTCCCTGTGGATTTCCAAAACCGGGATGGACGCCCAGCAATCGCAGCTGGATGTCATCTCGAACAACCTGGCGAACGTCAACACGACGGGCTTCAAGCGCTCGCGCGCCGTGTTCGAAGACTTGCTGTATCAGAACGTGCGCGAGCCGGGTGCCCAGTCGTCGCAACAGACCACGCTGCCTTCGGGCATGCAGATCGGTACCGGTACGCGCATCGTCGCCACCGAGCGTCTGCACACGCAGGGCAACCTGCAGCAGACCGGCAACTCGACCGATGTGGCCATCAACGGCAACGGCTTCTTCCAGGTGCAGATGCCCGACGGCACGCTGGCCTACACGCGTGACGGCAGCTTCCAGATCAACGCGCAGGGCCAGCTGGTGACCTCCAGCGGCTACCCGGTCCAGCCGGCCGTGACGGTGCCGCAGAACGCCACCAGCCTGACGATCGGCAAGGACGGCGTTGTGACGGTCACCACGCCCGGCACGGTCAACAACACGCAGGTGGGCACGTTCCAGCTGGCGAACTTCATCAACCCGGCCGGCCTGCGCAGCATGGGCGAAAACCTGTACGCCGAAACCGAAGCGTCGGGCACGGCCAACCTGGCCAACCCGGGCTCGAACGGCGTGGGCGCGCTCAACCAGAACTACGTTGAAACGTCGAACGTGAACGTGGTGGAAGAAATGGTCAACATGATCCAGACGCAGCGCGCGTACGAGATCAACAGCAAGTCGGTCCAGACCTCGGACCAGATGCTGGAGAAGCTGTCACAGCTCTAAGCTGGGCGGCGTTGTTTTTAAGGAAGTCTTGCGATGCATACCCCCCCGGTTTACTCGCTCACGCACAGCGGCCGCGCCGTGCGTATCGTTCGATTGGCTGTGCTTGGCACGGCCGCCTTGCTCGCTACGGCGTGCGGCATGCTGCCGCCGCCGGCCCCGATCGTGCAGGGTCCGACAACCGCGCGCCCGCCGATGCCGGTAATGGCGCCGCGTCAGAACGGGGCGATTTACCAGGAAGTGGCATCGGGCAGCGGTGGTTTTCGCGGCATGTTCGAAGACCGCCGCGCGCACATGGTGGGCGACACGATCACCATCGTGATTACCGAGAACACCGCAGCCAGCAAGCAGACTTCGGGCAGCGTCAACCGCACGGGCAGCATGACGGCTTCCGTGCCGACGTTTGCGGGCATGAACCCGGGCGTGCTGTCGCTGCTGGGTGTGTCGGCCAGCGACGCGAACAAGTTCGACAGCAAGGGCGCCAACGGTGCGCAGAACAACTTCACGGCCACGATTACCGTAACGGTGGTCGAGGTGCTGGGCAACGGCAACCTGGTGGTGAGCGGCGAGAAACAGATGGCCGTGGGCCAGGGCACCGAGTCGATCAAGTTCTCCGGCGTGGTCAACCCGACCACCGTCAACAATCAAAACACCGTGCTGTCCACCCAGGTGGCGGACGCACGCATGGAATATCGCGGCACGGGCTATGTGGCCGAAGCCCAGCAGATGGGCTGGTTGTCGCGGTTCTTCCTGACCGTGTCACCGTTCTGAGGGATCAGCCATGACTTTGCATCGACTCATCGGCGCGGCCCTGGTGGCACTGAGCGCAGTTTCAGCGGTTGTTCCGACCGCGGCACACGCCGACCGCATCAAGGATCTGACCACGGTTGCGGGCGTGCGCGACAACGCGCTGATCGGCTACGGCCTGGTCGTCGGCCTGGACGGCAGCGGCGACCAGACCACGCAGACGCCGTTCACGGTCCAGAGCTTCAACAACATGCTCACGCAGTTCGGCATCAATGTGCCGGCCGGCGCGAGCATCCAGCTCAAGAACACCGCCGCCGTGGTGGTGACGGCCACGCTGCCCGCCTTCGTGCGGCCGGGCCAGACCATCGACGTGACGGTGTCGTCCATCGGTAACGCCAAGAGCCTGCGCGGCGGCACGCTGCTGCTCACGCCGCTCAAGGGCGTGGACGGCCAGCTCTACGCATTGGCGCAGGGCAACGTGGTGATTGGCGGTGCAGGCGCATCGGCCAATGGCAGCAAGGTGCAGATCAACCAGCTCGGCGCCGGCCGTATCGCCAATGGCGCGACGGTGGAGCGCGCCGTGCAGGCCACGGTGGGCGAGGCCGGCAGCATCCAGCTCGATACCGGCACGACGGATTTCGGCACCGTGCAGAACATCGTCACCGCCATCAACAAGCAGTTCGGCACGGATACGGCGCAAGCGGCCGACGGCCGCACGATCAACGTGCGCGCACCGGCCCTGGCGTCGGACCGCGTGGGCTTTCTGGCCAAGCTGCAGAACATCGACGTGACCCCGGCGCTTGCCGCGGCACGCGTGGTGGTCAACGCCCGCACGGGCTCGGTGGTGATGAACCAGCTTGTCAAGCTCGAGCCCTGCGCGGTGGCGCACGGCAGCCTGTCCGTCACCATCAGCACGGACCCGGTGGTGAGCCAGCCGGCGCCGTTCTCGCAAGGGCAGACGGTGGCGGGTGCGCGCTCGAACATCGAGGTCAAGCAGCAAGGCGGCAGCCTCATCAACGTGAAGGGCGGCACCAACCTGGCGGACGTGGTCAAGGCCATCAACGCGATTGGCGCCAACCCGCAAGACCTGATCTCGATCCTGCAGGCGATGAAGGCGGCCAACGCGCTGCGCGCCGACCTGGAAATCATCTGACGCTGCGGAGGCCACGATGAACCAAACCGACCTCACCAGCCGCCTGGCGCTCGATTCCCGAGGGTTCGAGTCGCTCAAGCAAACGGCACGTACGGATCCGACCGGCGCCGCCAAGACCGTCGCCAAGCAGTTCGACGCGATCTTCGTGAACATGATGCTCAAGCAGATGCGCGATGCATCGCCGCAGAACGGGCCGCTCGATTCGTCGTCGAGCAAGATGTACACGTCGATGCTCGACCAGCAGCTTTCGCAGACCATGGCCTCGCGCGGCGTGGGCGTGGCAGACCAGCTTCTGAAGCAGATGCTGCGTCAGGCCAACCATGTGAACCCGGATGCGGGTGGCAAGGTGAATACCGCGCTGTCCAACACGACGGCCACGAATACCGCGCTGCCGGGCGCTGCCGGTGCCACGAACGATGCCGCCAAGGCGATCGCCCGTTCGTCGCTCAACAGCATGGCCGCGGCCGTCGCGCCGGGCACGGAAGACGACGGCTCGGGCATCAGCACCGTGCCGCGCCCGGGCCTGGAAGAACGCGTGCAGCGTGCGCTGGCCGCCCTGCGCAAGCAGGCGGATGCCCAGGCACAGACCGCCAGCGCACCGCCCGAGGTCGACCTGTCGACGGTGGCATCGGAGCCGCGCGGCGACCGCATGAGCAGCTTCTACAACAAGCTGATCGGCCACGCATCGCAGGCCGCGCAGGAAACCGGCATTCCGGCCAACTTCATGATCGGCCATGCCGCGCTGGAGTCCGGCTGGGGCCGCCGCGAGATCAAGGCAAAGGACGGCACGAACACGCACAACCTGTTCGGCATCAAGGCCGGCGGCTCGTGGGCAGGCAAGACGGCCACGGTGACCACCACCGAGTACATCGGCGGCGTCACCCACAAGGTGCAGGAGAAATTCCGCGCCTACAGCTCGTACGCCGAGGCGTTCAAGGACTACGCCAACCTGTTGGCCAACAACCCGCGCTACAGCAACGTCGTGGCAGCCGGCAACGGCAACGATGCGGCGTCGTTCGCCAAGGGTTTGCAGCGCGCAGGCTACGCCACCGACCCGAACTACGCCCACAAGATCATGGCGGTGATCAAGCAGATCGCATAAGTGCTTTAGGAAGCATATTTTGGCAACATCGGCCGGCTCAAGTTTGTTCTTGTCCGGCCGATGTTGTTTCTAGAGCTTATTTCGGCGGCTTCGTGCTGCCCGCACCGAGACAACTATGAGCAGCTCCCTTCTGAATATTGGCGCGTCGGGCCTGCGGGTGGCCGATATCAACCTGCAGGTGACCGGCAACAACATTGCCAACGCCAGCACGCCCGGTTATTCGCGCCAGGAAGCCGTGCAGACGGAGAACATTCCGCTGTACGCCGGCGTGGGCTATCTCGGCCAGGGCGCCAACGTCACGACCGTCAAGCGCATCTACGATCAGTTCCTGACCGCGCAGGTGCAAAGCGGCCAGGCCTCGACCAGCGCGGCCGACCAGCTCAACAGCCTGGTGTCGGGCCTGAGCAAGTACATGTCGGACAGCAACAGCGGCCTGACTTCGTCGCTCACCAGCTTTTTCAATGCCGCCGATGGCCTGGCTTCCAAGCCGTCGGACACCACTGCGCGCCAGGTTTTCCTGAACGCCGCCGCAGGCCTGCAAAGCCGCTTCAATTCGATTGCCGGCCAGCTGAGTTCGCTCAACAGCCAAGTCAACACGCAGGTGCAGACGCAGATCAGCACGGTCAACGGCACCGCGCAGCAGATCGCCTCGTTGAACGACCAGATTTCCAAGGCGGAGGCATCGACCGGCCAGCCGGCCAACGACCTGCGTGACCAGCGCGACCAGCTTGTCCAGACGCTCAATCAGTCGATCAAGGCCAGCGTGGTGCAGACCGGCGACGGCCAGTTCAACATCTACGTTGGCAACGGCCAGGCGCTGGTGCAGGGCAACAAGAGCTACCAGCTGACGGCGGTACCGTCGCAGTACGACCCGACGCAACTGTCGGTGGGCTACAAGAGCCCGGGCGGTACGGTCAACATCGACGACAGCCAGCTCGGCGGCGGTGCGCTGGGCGGCCTGATGGACTTTCGCAACAACACGCTCATTCCGGCGCAGAACAGCCTGGGCCGCCTGGCCACGGCGGTGGCGGCCGACGTGAATGCGCAGAACAAGCTCGGCATGGACGCCAACGGCAAGATGGGCACGGACCTCTTCTCCGTGGCCAGCCCGAGCGTCGCGCCCAGCACCAACAACACCGGCACCGGCTCGCTGACTGCCAGCATCACCAACGCCAATGCGGGGCAGGGCTACGACTACCAGGTCAAGTACCAGGGCGGCGCCTACACCGTTTCGCACTATCCGGATGGCTCCGCTTCCGTGACGGTGACGAGCTGGCCGACCACGATTGACGGCGTCACGCTCAACCTGTCGGGCACGATGAACAGCGGCGACTCCTTCCTGGTGCGCCCGACCGCCAACGCGGCCGCCACCATGCAGACGCTCACCACCGACTACCACGACGTGGCCGCGGCCTCGCCGGTGGTGCTCAACCAGGGCAGCAACAACACGGGCAGTGCCTCGGTGTCGTCGCTGGGCGTGGACAGCACGTATGCCGGATCGCCGCTCACCTCGCCGATCAACCTGACGTACAGCTCGGCCGTTGGCGGCTCGCTGTCGGGGTTCCCGGGCAGCGTCACGGTGACGGTGGGCGGCACGTCGACCACGTACACCGGCGGCACGGCACCGTACACCCAGGGCGCGACGTACGCGTTCAACGGCGTGCAAATGACGCTGTCGGGTTCGCCCGGCAACGGCGATACGTTCGCCATTTCGGCCAACACCGCCAACAGCACCGACAACCGCAACGCCAGCGCGCTGGCCAAGCTGCGCAACAGCACGCTGCTGGACGGCGGCACGACCTCGATCGGCTCGGCGTGGAACAACCTCGTCACCCAGGTCGGTGTGCAGGCCAACCGTGCCAGCACCAACCTGACCTCGCAGAAGGCGCTGCTGGCCAGTTCCACGCAACAGCAGCAGTCCGTGTCGGGCGTGAACCTCGATGAAGAGGCGATGAACCTGATGAAGTATCAGCAGGCCTACCAGGCATCCGCCAAGGTGATGCAGACGGCCAATTCGCTATTCGCGAGCCTGCTGTCGATTGCCGGCGGCTAATGGGCGCAGCTGAAGAAATCGCCCCGCCTGCCGATAACGTCCTAAAGCCCTTCGTCCGGACCGATCATGCGAGTCAGTAGCGCCCAATTCTTTGCCGCGTCTTCCGCTTCGATGCAGAACACGCAATCGAGCCTGCTCACGCTGCAGCAGCAGATTTCGAGCGGTATCGCGCTCAACAGCGCGGGCGACAACCCCGGCGCGTTTGGCCAGATGGCGCAACTGCAGCAAACGCAGGACGCCAACGACCAATACCAGTCCAACCGTGACGCCACCGACGCGCGCCTGACCAGCGTGTCTTCGGCGCTGACCAACCTGGTGACGACGCTGCAGCAGGGCAAGCAGACATTGGTGGGGGCCAATACCTCGCTGATGACGGATTCGCAGCGCATCGGCGTGCTGGCGCAGGTCAAGCAGCAGTACCAGCAGTTGCTGTCGACGGCCAACCAGCGCGATGCCTCGGGCGTGGCCCTGTTTGGCGGCGCCAACGGCACGGCCGATCCGTTCACCAACACCAGCGGTTCCGTGCAATACGTCGGTAGCGGCCAGCCGCCGGTGGTGCAGGTTTCGCAGAACATCTCGATGCCGAATTCGGTGTCGGGCGATTCGGTGTTCGTGCGCATCCCCAACAAGGATCCGTCCAACCCGAACGCCAACCAGAGCATCTTCAAGACGTACGAGAACCTGATCACGGCGCTGTCGACTCCGATCAATGCCGCGACCCAGGCCACCGACGTCGCAAACCTGCAAAAGGCCGTGCAGACGGCGCAGGGCAATCTGGACAACGCCTATCAGGTCGCGCTGCAAGCGCAGGTGACGGTGGGCACGCAGCAGGCGCAGATCACCACGCTCAACAGCAGCGGCTCGAACTACGGCGAGCAGTTGAAGGAGCAGATCTCGAAGCTGCAATCGGTGGACTACACCTCCGCCATCTCGCAGTTCTCGCAGCAGCAGGTGTCGCTGCAGGCCGCCCAGAAAACCTTCACGGCCATGCAGGGCATGTCGCTGTTCCAGTACATCAATCCTTGATGCGGCGCGGTCGGGCGGTCGGAGGGTGCGGCGTATCATGTCGGCTCACCTACCGTCAGGACTGGCCATGCCCATCCAGTATCTTCGCCGCCTGACCAGCCCGGAACGCTCAGAAGACGCCAACCGGCGCCTCGGTCAGTCACTGGCCTTCGTGGCGGGCGCCGCCAACGCAGGCGGATTCCTCGCCGTCAAGCAATACACCTCGCACATGTCCGGCATCGTCTCGGCGATCGCCGACGACCTTGTGCTGGGCGACGTTGTCCTCGTGTTGGCGGGCTTTGCGTCGCTACTGGCGTTTCTGTGCGGCGCGGCGTGTACGGCGGTGCTCGTCAACTGGGGGCGCCGCCGCAGCACGCAGAGCGAATTCGCGCTGCCGCTCATGCTGGAGGCCGCGCTGTTGCTGCTCTTCGGCCTGATGGGCACAACGCTCGGTCAATACCGCGTCGTGTTCGTGCCGGCCACCGTGGCACTGCTGTGCTTCTTGATGGGGCTGCAGAACGCCATCATCACCAAGATCTCGAAGGCGGAAATCCGCACCACGCACGTGACCGGTCTGGCCACCGACATCGGCATCGAGATCGGCAAGGCGCTGTACTGGAACCATGGGCATCCCAATCTGCCGGCCGTGGTCGCCAACGGGCCCAAGCTGCGGCTGCTGGTGTCGTTGCTCGGGATGTTCTTTGTGGGCGGCGTGGTCGGTGCGTTGGGCTTCCGGCACCTCGGCTATACGGCCACGATTCCGCTGGCGTCGATTCTGATGCTGCTGGCGGTGGTGCCGGTGGTGGATGATCTGCTGGCGCGACGTCGGTAGCAAACAGGCGCCCGTCAGCGCAGCAGCAGGCCGATCGCAATCGCGCAGCCCAGCACGATCAACCAGGGCACCGCTGTTCGGACGACCACGGTGCGCAGCCAGTCTGCGTCATTCGCGCGGCGTGCGGAGCGGATGAGCCCGCCCGCCAGCATGACTTCGAACGCTGCTTCCGACAACAGCATGGGCCCTTGCGTGTAGAAGTACGTGAGCACGCCAAGCGATGCGGCCACCACGGCCACAATCACCGCAATCACGATCGCCAGCGGCAGGAATTCGTCGGCCGATGCCAGGCCTTCGGCCACGGTCTCCGCGCCGCCACCGCCACCGCTCGGCAGCGGAAGATCGAACGCCAGGTCCACCGCCGCGTCGGCGGTGTCGGCGGCCCACTCGCTGTGCTCGCGCGGCACCTGGCGCTGTTGCGTAAATCCGGCGTAAGCGAGCCAAAGCTTGAAGGCGGCGAGCATGGCCAGCCAGGCGGCCACCGTTGCCACGCCATACCGCACCGGGGGCGCATCGAGCCCCGCCATGCGCAGCAGCTTGTTGCACGCCACACCCCACGCCAGCGACCACAGCACGATCAGGACGACGTGCATGCGCAGCGCGAAGCGGCTCGCCAGTCGGCGCGCGAAATGGTCCTTGAGCATGGGCGCGGCGCCCGGTGGGGCGGCCTTGCGCATCACACCATCCCGCCATTCACGCCGATCACCTGCCGCGTGAGGTACGACGCCGCATCCGACATCAGGAAACCGACCACCGCAGCCACTTCCGCAGGCTGTCCGACCCGCTGCATCGGGACGGCCTGCAGGGCTTGGTCTACGTGTTCCATGTGGGCGAGCATGTCCGTTTCGATCAGCCCGGGCGCCACACAGTTGACGGTGATCTTGCGCGACGCAAGCTCGACGGCCAGCGCCTTGGTGGCACCGATCAGCCCGGCCTTGGCGGCGCTGTAGTTGACCTGCCCGCGATTGCCCATCACCCCGGAGACGGACGCGATGGTGACGATGCGGCCGCCTTTGCGCGCACGCACCATCGGCATGGTGAGCGGGTGGACGACGTTGTAGAAACCATCGAGACCGGTCTCGAGGACGATGTCCCAGTCTTCGTCGGTCAGGGCCGGGAAGGCGGCGTCGCGCGTGACGCCCGCACACAGGACGATGCCGTAGTAGGCGCCGTGGGCTTCAACGTCGGCGTCGAGCTGGCTGCGGCAGGCGGCGCGGTCGCGCACGTCGAACTGCAGCACGCGGGCGCTGCCGTTGTTTGCGTGGATGTCTGCGACGATGGCGTCAGCCTCGGCACGGCCACTGCGGCAATGCACGGACACGTCAAACCCGTCGGAGGCGAGTTGGTAGGCGATGGCGCGGCCAATGCCGCGGCTGGCACCCGTCACAAGAACGCGGCGGCTCATGTGGTGAGACTCCCTTGAAGATCGGTCGACGGAATACCGCGATCATCGCACGCGCGGCAGGCGTTGCCGCGGCGGCGCGCGGTGCCTATCGAGGCAGGGTGCTGAACTGGCCGAACGCCCGCCCACCGAGGTCCAGCGCATCCATCACAGACCGCTCCACCACCGGCGCCAGCGACGTCATCATCACCATGACCAGCATCAGCCCCACCACCAGCGTGGCGGCGATGCCCACGGCAAACGGGTTGAGCGCCTGCGCCGTGCGCGACAGCACGGCAAAGCCGAGGTTGACGATCATCATGATCGCGATGATCGGCAGGGCGATGCGCAGGGCCAGCGCAAAGACGATCGTGCCGCCGCCGGCCAGCGTCTGCCAGCCCGGGTTGCCCAGCGGCGCCGCCGAGACGGGCAGGGCGGTAAAGCTGTCGAACAAGGCATGCAGCAGCACGAGATGCCCGTCGCCGGCAATGAAGGCGGTGACGGCCGTGAGGCTGAGGAAGCGCCCGAGCAGCATGCTGCTCTCGGTTTGCGTCGGGTCGAGCAGGGATGCAAAGCCCAGGCCCATCTGCACCGACATCACCTCGCCCGCGCCGCTGATGGCGGAGAACACGAGCTGCACGCAAAAGCCCAGCGCCAGCCCGATCAACACCTGCACCAGCGTGATCCACAGCCCTTCATAGGAGCCCACCGACACGCCCGCCGGCACCGGCAGCATGGGCGCCAGCGCCACCGTGATGACCACGCCGAAAGCCACCTTGATCGACGTCGGGATCTCGGTATTGGCAAACGGCGGTGCAATGGCGATAAACGCCAGCACGCGCACCAGCGGCCACCAGTACATGGCGATCCAGCCGTTGAGCTGCGTGGCGGTGAATTGGATCATCGTGGATTGCGCGGCTGCGTCAGCTTGCTGACGTCAATTCACGTAGTTGGGAATGTTGGTCAGCACGCCGCGCGTGTAGTCGACGATCACGGCGACGATCCACGGGCCGGCCAGCACCATCGTGGCAGCCACGGCCAGCAGCTTGGGGATGAACGATAGCGTCTGCTCGTTGAGCTGCGTGGCAGCCTGGAATACCGCCACCAGCAGGCCGACCACGAGCGACACCAGCAACATCGGCGCGCCCACCATCATGGCGACCTGCATGGCCTGACGGGCCATATCGAGAACGTACTCGGGTGTCATGTCGGTTTCCTATCGACGCTCATTGCACAAAGCTCTGGGCCAGCGAGCCCAGCAGCAGGTGCCAGCCATCCACCAGCACGAACAGCATGATCTTGAACGGCAGCGAGAAGATCGACGGCGTGACCATCATCATCCCCATCGACATCAGCACGGCCGCCACCACGATGTCGATCACCAGGAACGGGATGAAGATGGCAAACCCGATCTGGAACGCGCTTTTCAGCTCGCTCGTGACGAAGGCCGGAATGAGCGCACGCATGGGCGTTTGCTCCGGCGAGGCAATGGCCGGCATGTTGCCCATCTTGACGAACAGGGCGAGATCGGGCTCGCGGGTCTGCTTGAGCATGAACTGGCGCAGCGGCGTGGCGGCCGTGTCCATGGCCTGCTCGACGGTGATCTTGTTGTCACGCAGCGGCACGTAGGCGTCGGTGTACACCTTGTCGAGCACCGGCGACATGACGAAGAACGTGAGGAACAGCGCCAGCCCGATCAGCACCTGGTTGGGCGGCGTGGTTTGCGTGCCAAGCGCATGGCGCAGCAGCGACAGCACGATGATGATGCGCGTGAAGCTGCTCATCATCAGGATGATGGCCGGCAGAAACCCAAGCGACGTCAGGAAGACCAGCGTCTGCACGGGCAGCGAATAGCTCTGGCCGCCGGCGGTGCCCGTGAGCAGCGGCAGACCCGGTTGTGCCTGTGCAAACACCGCGGGCGCAGCGCCCAGCAGCGCCAACGCCATCAGGCAACGGAGGAAGATACGCACGTTCATTCCGACTTCCCCGTCAGGTGACGCTTGAGCTGGATGGACAGTGCATCGGCAAAGCGGGGTGGCTTGCCGGAGCCGGAAGTGCCGTCGCCGGATGGGTCGTCCGGGGTGGAAGCGGCTTCTGCCGGGCGCGGCAGCGTGTGGAGCGTCTGCACGTGCTGCTGCGTGACGCCCAGCACGAGCCATGTCCCTTCCACATCGACGACGACAACCTTCTCGCGCGCGCCCAGCATATGCTGCGCGACCACGGTAATCACCTGGCTGCGGCGCCGGCCCAAACCCGCAGGGCCCATGCCCGCGCGCTGCTGCAGGCGGCGCAGCAGCCAGCCGGCCGCCACGATCATCGCCAATACTACAAACAGCCCGCCTAGGGTGCGGGCCCAATCCACTGCATGGTTCATTTCAACACCTTGCCCGGGGGGAGCATTGGTTGCTGTCAGGGTGCCGAGTGACGGCGTATTTGTGCGGCTTAACGGTTCAACTTACGGATGCGTTCCGACGGCGTGATGATGTCGGTCAGCCGGATGCCGAACTTTTCGTTGACCACCACCACTTCACCTTGGGCGATCAGGTAACCGTTGACAAGGACATCCATCGGCTCACCGGCCAGTGCGTCGAGTTCCACCACCGAACCCTGCGCAAGCTGCAGCAGGTTCTTGATGGGCACCTTGGTGCGGCCCAGTTCCACCGTCAGCTGCACGGGGATGTCCAGGATCATGTCGATGTCGTTGCGCTGCGCAGCACCCAGGCCATCGGCCGTCAGGGGCTTGAACACCGGGCTGGACTCGGCGGCGGGCGCGGCGGCCGGCGGGTTGGCCGCCGCACGCTGCGCGGCTTCCAGGGCCATGGCCTCTTCCATCGTCATCTCGACATCGACGTCGTCGGCGTTGGCTTCGGGGTTCATGGTCGGTTCAGTTGTCATCGTCAGACTCCGTGGCAGGCTCGCTGCCGCTCATATTCAGCATGCGGTTGACCCGCAGCGCGTATTGGCCGTTGAACGTGCCGTAGTTGCATTCCATGACGGGCACGCCGTCTACCTTGGCGGTCACGCAGTCATCCAGCTCCAGCGGAATGACGTCACCCACCTTCATGTTCAGGATGTCGGACACCTGCACCTTGGCCGTCGCGAGGTCGGCAATCAGCTCCACCTCGGCCGTTTGCACCTGTTGCGACAGCAGCCGCAGCCAGCGCTTGTCCACTTCCAGCGCTTCGCCCTGGATGGCGGAAGTGAGCCGGTCGCGGATCGGCTCGATCATGGTGTAGGGCATGCAGATGTGCACGTCGCCGCCGTTGCTGCCCAGCTCGATGCTGAAGCTGGTGGTGACCACCACTTCATTGGGCGTGGCCACGTTGGCGAACTCCGTGTGCATTTCCATGCGCAGGAATTCGAAATCGATCGGGTAGACCGGCTGCCACGCCTTGGCGTAGTGCTCGAAGACGAGATGCAGCATGCGCTGGATGATGCGCTGCTCGACGTCCGTAAAGTCGCGGCCTTCCACACGCATGTGGAAGCGGCCGTCGCCGCCGAACAGGTTGTCGACCACCAGGAAGATCAGGTTGGGGTCGAACACGAACAGCGCCGTGCCGCGCAGCGGCTTGACGTGCACCAGGTTGAGCGAGGTCGGCACCACCAGGTTGCGGATGAACTCGCTGTACTTCTGCACCTTCACCGGCCCGACGGAGATCTCCGCGTTGCGCCGCATGAAGTTGAACAGCCCGATGCGCCAGTTGCGCGCGAACCGCTCATTGATGATTTCCAGCGTGGGCATGCGCCCACGGACGATGCGCTCCTGCGAGCCCAGGTTGTACGAGCGTATGCCCGAGGGATCGGCGGCTTCGACGGGGTCGTCGTCCGCGTCATCGGACACGCCCTTCAGGAGCGCGTCGATTTCCTCCTGGGAAAGAAACTCTTCCTTGAGCATGTCACTGGATCACAAAGTTGGTGAACAAGACATCGGCCACCGGCGATTCCTTGCCGACAGCCTTGAAGACGTGTTCGCACAGTTCAACGATTTCCTTGGCGAGCTTGACCTTGCCGTCGGCCGGGTACAGCTCGGTGGGCGTCTTGCTGGCCAGCAACATCAGGACCTTGCTGCGCAGCTCGGGCGTATAGGTCTTGATCTCTTCTTCGGCATGCTTGTCGAAGCTCTTGAACGTGATGCCGATCTGCAGGTAGCGGTCGTTGCCCTCTTCGGGCTGGAGGTTGACGGTCAGGGTCTCCATGGCCACGAACACCGGCTGTTTTGGCTTGGGCGGTGCGGCGGGGCCGGATGCGGCGTGATTGCCGCCTCCGAGGAAGAACCAGGCAGCGGCGCCGCCCATGCCGACGAGCAGGAGCACGATCAGGATGATCAGCAGCAGCTTGGTGGAGCCGCCCTTTGCGGGGGCGGGGGCGGTAGTGGCGGCAGCGGCTTCGGCCATGGGGATCACTCGGGGACTAAGGGGGGGGTGGACTTTCCCGGCTCGCGTCGCGCAGACACCGTAAAACAACGCAACGCACAGAGTCGGGTTCTCGGATGGCATTCTTCCCCACCTCTGTCCAGCTCATTCCAGCAAGAAACGCGGTCAATCCCGCTTATCTCGGGCGTTTGCGATACGGGCGGTGGCGCGGCCGCATTGGCTAAAGTGATTTATTTGGCACTTTTATGCCGCGCCCAGCCTGCGCCCAGTGCATTGCCAGCCGCACGGGCGCGCGACAACGCCGAAAAGTGACGTTGGCCCGAAAGATTTGCCGGCGCTTGCCGTTGTAATGGAGGAAGGCGCCGGCTCGTTCCGGCCCTGCATACCCGCGTTGCCTTGCCGGAAGCCGCCTTGAATTCCTTGCCCTTTCCCACCCGTGTTGACCTTGCGCTCGTCGATGCCGATGGCTTGCCGGCCGACTGTCCTGCACGCGGCGCGCCGCCGGGCTTCTGCCCGAAGCTTGACCTGCTGTCGATGGTCAATGCGCTGACGGAGGGCATCCTCGTGTGCGGGGTGGATCGCCGCGTCACCTATGCCAACCCGAGCGCCGCACGGCTGCTGGGTTTGCCGGTGGACGCCCTGGTGGGACGCCTGCTGCCTACGGTGGTGACTTCCGCCGTGGACGAATTCGACGCGTCCATCCATGAAGCCGACTGGCCCGATCAGGACGTGATCGCCGAAGGCCAGCCGCAGTTGAACCAGATTTTCGGAATGCACTGCGTGGATGGCCGCACGGTGTGGGTTTCCAGCAACTGGACGCCGCTGTATGCCGACGGCGGCCATTCGATGACGGCCTCGCGGCGGGCCTCGGAAGCGGGGGCGACGCCCTATTCGGTGCTGGTGTCGCTGGTCGACATCACGCAGATCCGCGAAGCGCAGCAGCGCATCCGGCATCTGGCCACGCACGACACGCTGACCGGTTTGCTGAACCGTTCCGCGCTGGAAGATCGCCTGGAGCACGCGCTGGCGCTTGCGCGCCGCAACCGCTCCCGCGTCTCGGTCATGTTTCTCGACCTGGATCGTTTCAAGAACGTCAACGACACGCTGGGCCACCAGTTTGGCGACATGCTGCTGCGTGAAGTGGCAGCCCGCCTGCAGGCCTGCGCGCGTGAAGCCGACACCGTTGCGCGCCTGGGCGGCGATGAATTTGTCGTCATGCTCGAAGCCCTCGATGGCCTGGGAACGCGCCGCGTGGCCGAGCGCATCCTCTCGGCCATCAGCGCGCCGTTCCATATCGAAGGGCAGGAGCTGTATCTAGGCGTGTCGATCGGCATTGCCGTGGCACCGCACGACGGCGACGATCCGAACACGCTGCTGCGCAAGGCCGACGCCGCCATGTACCTGGCCAAGGAGCGCGGGCGGAACAACTTCCAGACCTTCACCAGCGACCTCGACGACCGCGTCTCGCGCCGCTTCCGCATTGAATCGGGCCTGCGCCGCGCGAGCGACCGCAACGAGTTCTACGCCGACTACCAGCCGCGCGTGGATGTGCGCAGCGGCCGCATCGTCAGCGTGGAAGCGCTTATCCGCTGGAACTCGGCCGATTTCGGCCGCATGATGCCCGGCCAGTTCATTCAGGACGCCGAAGAAACCGGCCTCATCGTCGAGATCGACCGCTGGATCCTGCGTGCCGCCTGCGACCAGCTTGCACGCTGGCGCCGCATCGGGCTGCCGGACTTGCGCATGTCGATCAACCTCTCGGGCCAGGCATTCAGTTCCGGGCAGCTGAGCGGCATGGTGCGCGGCGCGCTATCGACAAGCGGCTTGCCCGGCAACGCGGTCGAGCTGGAGATGACCGAAGGCATTCTGATTCGCGACGATCCGTCCTTGCATGCGCTGCTGACCGAACTGCGGGCGATGGGCGTATCGCTGGCACTGGACGATTTCGGCACCGGATATTCATCGCTGTCGTATCTGCACCGCTTCCCGATCGATACGCTGAAGATCGACCGGTCGTTCGTGCAGGACCTGCCGCACGTGGCCGAGCGCGCGGCCATCACGCGGGCCATCATCATGATGGCGCAAGCCATGGGCATGAAGACCGTGGCCGAAGGCGTGGAGACCACCGGCCAGCTTGAATTCCTGCGCGAAGTCGGCTGCGACGAGTTTCAGGGCTATCTGCTGACGCGGCCGCTGGAACCGGCAGCGGTGCAGGACCTCGTGCGCGAGAACGCCCGCCGCTACGGCGAGCGCATTCCGCGGTTCTTATAACGTGCTCAGATCTGCAAGCCGTTGCTGACCACGTACATGGTCAGCTCGGCGTTGTTGCGCAGCTTCATCTTTGAGAGCACGCGCCCCCGATACACGCTCACTGTCTTGACGCTGATCTGCAGTGCCTCGGCAATCTCGCCGAGCGTGCGGCCGGAGCCCAACATGCGCAGCGTCTGGAATTCGCGGTCGGAGAGGATGTCGTGGCGGGGCTTGTCCCAATCGACGTTCAGGTTGTCGGCCAGGACTTCCACGAGATCCGAAGGCAGGTATTTCTTGCCCTTGGAGATGGCGTTGACGGCCGCCAGCAGCTGCGGCTGGCTGGCGTCCATCGGCAGATAGCCGGCGGCGCCCGCCTTGAGCGCCCGCACGGCCAGCAGCGCCTCAGGGTGCCGGCCCAGTGCCAGCACCGCCAGGCGGGCATGCTGCTGGCGTACGGACTTGATGATCTGGAATTCGTCTCCGGTGGCCGATTCCACCGAGAAGAGCATGACGTCCCACTCGCGCTGGGCGAGGAGGTCGTTGTTGGCATCGCGCAGGTCCGGCACGGCCTCGATCTGGCGGGCCAGACGCGAATCCTTGAGGATCTGGCGCAGGCCGACACGGGCAATATCGTGCGGTTCGACGATCAGGACATTGAGCATGGTGGGTGTTGCGGGTCAAACGCGGGCTCGCTTCGAGCTCTTCTTTCCGTCAGCAGGCCTTGGGCCGTCTGGCGGGCTTGCAACTCCCCATCTGTGCCGTGTGTGGCGCTCTATATAGAGAGATGCAGGCGCCTATGAACTGATCGAACGAGTATAGCCGAGGGCCTGCCGGCCAAGAAGCAGGCGCACCGCCTCTTTTGGAGGGGTGTCGGGAGTCAGGCGGCCGCAAGCCCAAACCGCCGCCGACGCACAAATTTGTCAAGGCGACCCTAAACTTTCCTCAGAGGCCACCGATAACCTGAGTACAACGCAGACCTGATCCCCTTCAAGTTGCAGGTCACGTTGCCCGGCCTAGCCGGAATTAGCAAACACGGGCAACAAACCATCGGGAAACTTAGGAGCCGTCATGTCCCTCAGCCTCAATACCAACATCTCGTCCCTGCAAACGCAGCAAGCACTGTCGGCATCGAAGGATGCCCTGCAAACCTCGCTGCAACGTCTGTCGACCGGCCTGCGCGTGAACAGCGCAAAGGACGATGCCGCTGCCTACGCTGTGGCCTCCAGCCTGACGACCACGCTGAACTCGCAAACCCAAGGTATCCAGAACGCCAACAACGCACAGTCGTACCTGCAAACGGCCGACTCGTACCTGGGCCAGGTTGAAAACAACCTGCAACGTATGCGCCAACTGGCTGTGGAAGCCAACAACGGCGGTCTGTCGACCACCGACCAGGCCAACCTGGACAAGGAATACCAACAGCTGGCCACGGCCAACAAGAACATCGAGCTCAACGCCAACTACAACGGCGCCAAGCTGTTCGACGGCACGGTGACCTCGACGACGTTCCAATACGGTCAGAACGCATCGACCGACGTCGCTACCGTCACCAACGCCAACCTGGCCAGCTTCGGTACGCTGACCGGTACGAGCGTGACGTCGACCGCCAACGCAACGGCAGCCCAGGCCAAGATCGACACCGATCTGGCCAGCCTGAAGGCAGCCCGCGCTGACTTGGGCGCGCAGCAAAGCGGTCTGACCTCGACCATCAACACGCTGACCTCGTCGAACACCGCGCTGTCGGCCGCCAAGTCGGTGATGATCGATACGGACTATGCGTCGGAAACGTCGAACATGACGCGTCAGAACATCCTGCAGCAAGCGGGTACGGCGATGCTGGCGCAAGCCAACTCGGCACCGAACAGCATCCTGAGCCTGCTGAAGGGCTAATCAGGCAGTTGGATGCAGTCCAGCCGCCTGGCGGTTGGGCCAAGGGCCGGCGCTCCTCGGGGCGTCGGCCTTTTTTCTTTTGTCGGATACCCCTCTTTTTCGTGGGTGGCGCGCGCATAACCTGCCCTAAAGAAGCTGCGGCCCGTGCCGTTGTGTAGAGAGACTTCCGCCGGCGCAGATGCTTATCGGACCCGATCATGGCGACTACCACTACCACCTCCTCGACCAGCACCTATGTTCCGCCGATCTCGATTCCCGGTATCGGGACGAGCATCGACGTCAACTCGCTGGTGTCCAGCCTCATGAAGGTGGAAAGCCTGCCGCTGACGCAGTTGCAAACGCAGCAAAGCTCGTACCAGACGCAGCTGTCGGCGGTGGGATCGCTCAAGAGTGCGCTGTCGACCTTCCAGACCACGCTGTCGAACCTGAGCAGCGCGTCAAGCTACAGCGCCATGAAGGCCAGCGGCTACGACAGCTCGATGCTGAGCGCGTCGGTGACGGGTTCGGCGCCGGCAGGTTCCTACGCGGTCAATGTCACGCAACTTGCGCAATCGCAGGTGCTGGCGGCGCAGGGGCAAACCTCCACCACGACGGCCATCGGCAGCGGCGCATCGACCACGATTTCGTTCTCGTTCGGCACGGTGTCGGGCGGCTCGCTTTCCGGCGGCAAGTACACCGGTTCGACGTTTACGCAGAACGGCAACCTAGCGGGGGGCTCGATCACGATCGACTCGTCCAACAACACGCTTGCCGGCATCCGTGACGCGATCAATTCGGCCAACCTGGGGGTCTCGGCCAGCATCGTCAATGACGGCAGCGGCAGCCCGTACCGTCTGGTGCTGACGTCCACCGCGGGCGGCTCCAGCTCGGAGATGAAGATTTCGGTCTCGGGCGACTCGACGCTGCAATCGCTGCTCTCGCAAGATCCGGCCGGCACGCAGAACCTGACCGAGGTGACCACGGGCCAGAATGCCCTGGCCACCATCAACGGCATTGCCGTGCAAAGCCCGACCAACACGTTGTCGAATGTGGTGGACGGCACGTCGTTCACGCTGTCCAAGACGGGCAGCACCAACGTGACCGTGGCCAACGATCCGACCGCCACCACCACCGCCGTCACCAACTTCGTGAACGGCTACAACGCGCTGCGCACGCAACTGAATTCGCTCACCAACATCGACACCGCCAACAAGGCCAACAACGGCCCGCTGGCTGGCGATGTGAGTACCAAGACGCTCATCAACCAGATTACCGACGTGCTGGGCCAGGCGGTGGGCAACGGCAATTACCAGTCGCTGGGCAGCGTGGGTGTGACGATGAATTCCGACGGCACGCTGTCGGTGGACAACACCAAGCTGTCGGCTGCCATTGCAAAGTCGCCCAGCCAGGTTGCCGGTTTGTTTGCTGGTACCGGCACGGCCACCGATTCCCTTGTGAGCGTGCCGACTTTCTCGGATTCCACGCAGGCCGGCAGCTACGCCGTCAACGTCACGCAGCTGGCCACGCAGGGCACGCTCACCGGTTCGGCGGCTGCCAACACCACCATTACGGCGGGTGTGAACGACACGCTCGCGTTCAACATCAGCGGGATGTCCGTCAACGTGACGTTGGCGGCCGGCAGCTACACCGCGACGACGTTGGCTGCCCAGATTCAGAGCCAGATCAACGCATCGACCACGCTGCAGAACGCCAAGGTCAACGCTTCGGTGTCGGCCAATGCCAGCGGCGTACTGAGCATCACCGACAGCCAGTTCGGCTCGGTGTCGGCGGTCTCGGTATCGGGCGCGGGGGCTTCGTCGCTCTTCGGTGCGAGCCCGACGGCCGCCAACGGTGTGGATGTGCAGGGCACCATCAACGGCGTGGCTGCGACGGGTTCGGGGCAGAACTTGTATGGCATCGCCGGCTCCGCCACTGACGGCTTGAGCGTGCAGATTGCCGGCGGCCCGCTGGGCGCACGGGGCACGGTCACGGTGCAGCGGGGTTACGCCGCGCAGTTCAACAAGGTGATGACCAATTTGCTGTCTTCCGGCGGCATGGTGCAGAACGAGACCGACTCGATCAACAGTTCGCTGACGTCGCTTGCCAGCCAGATCACCGCCATGCAGACGCGCCTGGATAACAAGCAGGCGCTGTACTACACGCAGTTCAATGCGTTGTCCTCTGCGGTGGCCAGCATGACGAATACCAGCAATTACCTGACGACGCAGCTCGCCGCCATTACAAAGCAGACTTCGAGCAACAACTAAGCCGGGTTTAGGTTTAGAGCACAACCCATAACAAAACAGACTACAGCGAGGACCATTTCCATGTACGCTGCACGCCGTGCCATCGGTGCCTATGCGCAAGTCGGCATCGAGACGTCCGTGGTAGACGCCAATCCGCACCGCCTGATCGCCATGCTGTTTGAAGGCGCGCGCGCCGCCATCAACCTCGCGGGCGCCGCCATCCAGCGCGGCGACGTGCTGGCCAAGGTGCGGGCGTTCGACAAGGCCATCTCGATCATCGGCCAGGGCCTGCAGGCCAGCCTGGACCACCAGCGCGGCGGCGACATCGCCGTGCAACTGAACACGCTGTACGACTACATGCTGCGCCGCCTGCTGGTGGCCAACACCAACAACGATCTGACGATCCTCGCCGAGGTGGATGCTTTGCTGGTCCCGCTGCAGGATGCGTGGCTCGCCATCGGCCAGACCGGCCAACCGGCTGCCGCGGTGGCAAACAGCCACCTGAGCGTTGTGAGCTGATTGCCGGTCGTTTGTAGTCAGGCGACCTTTGACTGAATTCGGCCCAACTGGAGCCACTATGCACCGCAACATCCCGATCAAGGACAGCGAAAGTCTGTTCGCCTGCTACGAAGCCATCGCGAGTCTGACCGCCGAAATGGTCAGCGCAGCCGAAGTGGGTAACTGGGAAGTCGTCAGTACGCTGGAACGCGAAAGCGCCGCCTATGTGGATGCGCTGCGCCGTTCCGAGCCGCATCCGGAACTCTCACGGGCAGACGTGGAGCGCAAGCGCACGCTGCTCGTGCGCATCCTGGAAGATGACGCACGCGTGCGCGCCATGGTGTATCCGCGCCTGGACCGCCTGCAAAAGCGCATCGACACGGCGCGCCGCGCCACCAACGCAAGCAACGCCTACGGCAGCATGGCGCGTTATTGAGACGACGCGTCTTGCAGTTGTTTTGACAGCGTCAGATAGTGCTCGGACTTGCGTGCGAGCGCTTGGCTCTGCATCTGGTACACGATCGCCAGTTGCTGCGCAGCGAGGAAGCTGCCCCGGCCGACGACGCTGCCGTCCATCTCCGGCTGATCGCCGATCTCCAGGCAGCGGTTGAAGACCTGTTCTGCCAACGGTAGCCACCGTGAGCCTGCCTCGTCAGGGTGCTTGGCCGCCGCATCCAGCAAGACCAATCCCAGCGCAAAGCACAGATCCGGAAAGTCCGGCCACGTCTGGATGGCGACGTCGCCTTGCGCCAATGCCTCGTCAATGCGGTCGGCCTTGCCCAGGCTGTACACATAACGCAGCGCCAGGTTGCGGCGGTACGGCGCATCTGCCGGCGCCAGGCTGAAGGCGCGCGCGTAGTACGTCGCGGCCTTTGCGTAGTCTTCGTGATGCAGCTCGGTTTCCTTGCCGAGCTGATACAGCACATACGGGTCGTCCGGCCGATGCGCGAGCTCATCGAGCAGCAGCTGCGTATTGCGCTCGCCTTTCTTCTGCATCTTGGCCGCGGTATAGCCGTCGTGGCGCACCACGATCGGCACGCGCGTCGCGGGCAAGGACGACACCGGCTGCTCATGGATGCGCCCCGTGTAGTGCACGCCACGCGGCAGCAGCCGCGGAATCCACGCAATCAGCTGGCTGGCGGATTCGGTTGCATCGGTATCGTTCTTGACGCACACCACGCCGACGGACGGCTCCGCGCCGCCGAGCGTGCGCAGGTGCTCGCCGCCGCTTTCCAGCCATTCGTCTGCGTCGAGGATGAGGTTCCAGTCGGCATTGGCGGCCTGCAGCGCCGTGTTGCGCGCGGCCGAGAAGTCGTTCGTCCAGGCCATGTGGCTGACAAGCGCGCCGCACGACTGCGCAATGGCGACGGTGTCGTCAGTGGACCCCGTATCCAGCACCACCATGCGATCGACAAACGGCTTGGCGCTGAGCAGGCAGCGGGCAATGCTGGCGGCTTCATTGCGGGCGATGACAACCAGCGCCAGATCGGCGGAAGCGGACGGTGCACTCATTCGCGATCGTCCGCTGTGGCCAGTGCGTCAAGCAGCTTGCGCAGCACGTTGCGCGTGGCGCCGATCTCGTCCAGTTCCAGCGGAATCTTGCAGGCCAGGGCTTCGGGCACCTTGGCGGCACGTTCGCGCAAGGCGCGGCCCGCATCGGTCAACTCGATGACGACGCGGCGCTGGTCATCGGGATCGCGCGTACGGGTGACGAGGCCTTGTTCTTCAAGCCGCTTGAGCAGCGGAGTGAGCGTGCCCGTATCGAGGTACAGCGTGCGGCCGAGGTCACCCACTGCGCAGGGCGCCTGCTGCCAGCACGCCAGCATCACCAGGTACTGGGGATAGGTCAGGCCCAGTTCATCGAGCAGCGGGCGGTAGAGGCGCGTCAGCAAGTGGCCGGCGGCATACAAAGGAAAGCAGAGCTGCTGATCGAGCGCCAGCACGTCGTTCACGGAAAACTCCCGGGGGGAACGGCCTGGCGCTCGAGCGGCGAGTGCCGCGTCGGCCCAACAGGGCTGAGCGAGAGGCTCAGCGCGTGACCGTGTTCAATTGGACGTCAATATTGCCACGGACGGCATGCGAATAGGGGCATACGCCATGCGCCGCAGCCACAAGCGCTTCAGCCGTCGCCTGATCGACGCCGCCCAAGGTGGCCGACAGCGACACCGTCAGCGCAAAGCCGCCGTCTTCGCGCGGGCCGATGCCCATTGCGTTTTGGGCCAGGCGCCTCACCTCAATCGAGGGGCGGCTCGCGTGATCAACACGTCGCAGGGGCGCGGCGTGTACGGTCAGTGCATCGGGCGCTTGCTGGCCAGCGTGAACAGCGAGATCGCGTTGAAGAACCACATCCCATCAATATTCCACGGGGTGTACTTCTTGATCGTGTTGGAGAGGGTGAACGGCGTGTACCAGCAGTTGTGGTCAGGGTGAACGACTTCGACGAAGGTTTGCGTGTCGTTCAGGTAATCGAAGTGCCGCGGATGACATTGGAAGGCGTCCGGCACGGTGATCACGTAAGAGTGCGTGTCGAGAGAGTCCAGCTGCTTGAGAAAGCCTGCCACATCGGGCACGTGCTCCATCACCTCGGGCACCAGCACGAGGTCGTACTGATCCCGGATGTCCTCAAAGCGCGAAAACAGCCGGCCGCGTGTAAGGGGCGCCAGCGGCTCAAGAGCCTCGGCGTGGATGTCGAAGCCGTCGAGCTTGGCGCACACGGGCTCAAGCGCCAGGTGTAGCGAGGTCTTCGGATCGGTAATCGGCCAATCGGCGCAGCCGATGTGCAGGACGCGCTTGCCTGCACACAGCGTTTTGAACACGTCGACGCGGCTACGGTTCATCACGTCGCTGCTGACTTGCACGCGCTGCACGAAGTACGGGTCGTGCACGGCTTCGAGCCTTGAGCGCGAGGGCGGCGTCGCCTGTGCTGCGGGCGCGGCCGCTGGGGCGACGGCTGCCAGGGCGGCGGCCGTCTGTGCGGCTTGTACCGGTTGACCGTCGGCGTCGAATTGCTGCTGGTACAGGCTGTCGTAGCTGCGCTTGGTACTGGCCCACATCTGGTTGGCGTACACGGGGCCGGGGCCGCTGTATTTCACGCCCGAGAAATGCTCGGGGATGAAGAAGTGGCTCGGCAGGATGCGCAGCGAATGGTACTGATAGCGCCGGTATGACTCCGTCAGGCGCAGCGGGCCCACGGTCTTCCAGGCCATGTCGTGCACCACGGACGGTTCGTTGTGGATATCCAAAACGATCTGCTGCACGAACGGGTTGCCAGGCTTGCAGCCGAAGTAGCCGGCGGCAATCAGGCCCGGGCGTGCGATTTCGCTTTCCCAGCAGGCGAAGGCTTCGCACTCGAGCAGCGCATCGTCCAACGGGCGCAGGCAGATGCTGTCTGCGTCAAGCACGATCCCGCCTTCTCTGTGAAGAATCTCCCAGCGCATCATGTCGGCCACGCCGTTGAGCTCGCGGTCCAGCATGGCATCCATGTGCTTTGCGTTGAACCATTGGTATTCGGCCAGTGTTGTGTTGCCCCAGATCTTGATCTGGTAGCCGGGGTTGAGCTTGGCCCAGCTCTGGATGCAGTTGTCGGGGCGCTTGGTTTCGTCGCCCACCCAGATGAAGTGCAGTGTCTTGGGGATCATGGTGGTCTTGAGGTCTGGTGGCCGGTCTGGTGGAAATTATGCGGCGGCGACTGCGCTGCGTTCCTGCATCTGCCGCGCGAGGTCGGAATATTGGTTCGACTTGATGGCCAGCGTGTCGGCCAAGGCGCGGTAGGTCAGCGCCAGGTACTTTGCTGCGGCAAAGCTGCCGCGCCCGAATACGGCGGCGTCCAGCTTGGGCTGCTCGCCAATCTCCAGGCACTTCAGGAAGGCGTTTTCCGCCATTGGCAGCCATTGCTTTTCGGCTTGGGCAGGGTCCTGGGCGGCGGCTTCGAACATCAGGTGGCCGAGCATGTAGAAGTAGTCGGGCGAGCCGGACCACTCTTCCATCCATTCCCCCGCCAGCGTGATGGCTGCGTCGAGCTGCTTCGATTTGGAAAGACACGCCAGCAGGCAGATGCACAGGTCATGCCGATATGGCGCCGCCTTGGGCGCCGTGGCCAGCGCGCGCTGGTAGTGCGCAGCGGCCTGGGCCGGGTCTTTCTGGTTGATCTCGAAATCCTTGCCGAGCTGGTAGAGCACATACGGGTCATCCGGATGCGCGGCCAGTTCCAGTTGCAGCAGGGCGTGATTGCGCCCGTGCTTCTTGTCCAGCTTGGCGTTCATGTAGCCGTCGTGACCAATCACGAGCGGCAGGCGCACGCGCTGCAGGTTGGCCGCGGTTGGCACCGGCTGCTCATGGATGCGGCCCCTGTAGCGCACGCCGCGTGGCAACAGGCGGGCGATCCAGCTGTTGGAATGTTCGACGTGGCCGGAAATGTCGTATTCACTGCGGATGCACACCACACCCAGCAACGGGCCGAACGTGCAGGCGTTGCGGAGCTCTTCCGTGCCGGCCTCGATCCATTCGTCGGCGTCCAGCACGAGGTTCCAGTCCGCATTGGCGGCGTCCAGCGCGGCGTTGCGGGCGGCGGAAAAGTCGTCCACCCACGTGAAATGGTGCACCTGGGCGCCGCACGCCTTGGCGATCGCCACGGTGTCGTCGGTCGAGCCGGTGTCCAGCACGATCATGCGATCGACGTGCGGCTTGGCGCTCATCAGGCAGCGCTCGATGCAGGCAGCCTCGTCGCGGGCGATGACGACCAGCGCAAGACTGCCCCGGGCAGGCTTGGCGTGGTGTTTGGCGTGTTTGGACATGCGGCGCGAAGAAAAAAGTGAATCTATAGAAGTGACGTCAAATCGACATGCTCATGATGCTCTGGTACGCCGAGACAAACTTGTTGCGCACCTGCACCGCCGTCTGCATGTCGATGTTGGCCTTTTGCAGCGAGAGCATCACGTCATGCAGGTCCACGTCGTTGTTGCCCATTTCGAAGCTGCGCGAAATGGATTCGGCCTTCTGCTGCGAGGCATCCACCCGGTCCAGCGACGACTTGAGCACCGCGCCAAAGTCGACGCTGACCTTGGCGTCGTCGCCGGAGGCCGCGCCGCCCGCGCCAATGCCGCCCACCTTGGTGGAGGGCGCCAGCACGCTGTTCATCAGCGAGACCACTGAATTGGCGTTCGTAATATCCATGTGAAGTCAACTCCTCTTTGCTCGTATTGCTTGCGGCGCCGCTGCTTGGCTGCCTGGGCCGGCTTTCTTGGTCGCTTTCCGCCCGGGCCGGCTGGTCGCTATGGCGCCACGGTGATGCAAAGGTAGCCGCCCGGCCGCCGTTCCCAAGCGCCCAAAAGAACGGGAAAACGCCCTCTTCTTGGCAATTTGCTTGCGCACCCGCTGCCGATAATGGCAACCACGGAGCCATGCCCACACGTTGGGCGAGCGCTCAAGCAACGTAGTCAGTCAGGAGATTTGGGATGCCAACGACAGCCGATTCGGTTGCTGTCGCCGACACGCTCGGTACGGTGGATATGCCGGCGGTGGGCCAGGGCGCGATGACGCGCCAGAACGCGGGAGGTGCAGGTGCGCTGGGCGCCCTGGGCCCGCTCGGCCGTCTGTCGCCGCGTCTGCTGATGATCATCGGCGGGGCAGCACTGGTGGCTGTCATTGCCGCCGCGATGCTGTGGAGCCGCGGTCCGGACTATCGCGTCCTGTACAGCAATGTGTCCGACAGCGACGGTGGGGCGATCATCGCCGCGCTGCAGCAAATGAACGTGCCGTACCGCTTTGCCGAAGGCGGCACCGCCATCATGGTGCCCGAGACGAGCGTGCATGAAGCCCGCCTGAAACTCGCTTCGCAAGGTCTGCCCAAGGGCGGCCAAGCCGGTTTCGAGCTGATGGAGAACCAGAAATTCGGTACCAGCCAGTTCACCGAGCAAGTCAATTACCAGCGCGCCCTGGAGGGCGAACTGGCCCGCACCATCCAGGCCATGCAGGAAGTGCAATCGGCCCGCGTGCATCTGGCAATGACCAAGCCGTCGGTATTCGTGCGCGAGCAGGCCAAGCCCAGCGCGTCGGTGCTGCTCAAGCTCTATCCGGGCCGCATGCTCGACCGCTCGCAGGTGCAGGCCATTGGCCACCTGGTGTCGAGCAGCGTGCCGAACCTGCCGCTGGCCAACGTAACGGTGGTCGACCAATCCGGCCGTCTGCTGTCGTCGTCGTTCCAAGACAACGCCTCGGGCCTTGACCCGACGCAGCTGAGCTACGTGCGTGACGTCGAGCAGGGCTACATCAAGCGCATCGAAGCCATCCTCGGCCCCGTGGTGGGCGAAGACAACGTGCGCGCGCAGGTGACGGCCGACGTCGATCTGGACAACACCGAGCAGATGGCCGAGACCTATCGTCCGAACCAGGACCCGGCCAACGCTGCCGTGCGCAGCACGCACACCGCAGAAGCCACGCAGAACAAGGCCGACGCCCAGGGCGGCGTGCCGGGCGCGCTGTCCAACCAGCCGCCGACCGCGCCGCGCATGCTGCCGACCGCACCGGCTCCGGCCTCGGCGTCGCAACCGGCCGCGACCGGCCCGAACGGCCAACCGCAGCAAGCGGCCGCTGCCAACACGAGCGGCACCGCAGCCAACGGCAATTCGTCGAGCACCCGCGACACCACGACCAATTACGAAGTCGACAAGACCGTGCGCCGCACACGCGCCGCAGTGGGCACCGTGCGCCGCCTGTCGGTGGCCGTGGTGGTCAACTACCGTGGCGACGGCAAGACCTGGAAGCCGTTGTCGGAAGCCGAGATGGCGAAGCTCAACGCATTGGTCAAGGACGCCGTGGGCTTTGACGCCAAGCGTGGCGACTCCGTGAACGTGGTCAACAGCCAGTTCTCGGGCACGCTGCCCACGCCCAAGGACGACCTGCCGCTGTGGAAGCAGCCGGAGATGATCCAGTACGGCATCCAGGGCGCCAAGTATCTGGCACTGGCCATCGGTTTCCTGATCCTGGTGTTTGCGGTGATCCGCCCGGCGATCCGTTCGATGGGCAAGAAGGACGAGCCGGCCACGCCCACGTTCGTGGGCCGCGAAGGCGAAGACCCGAACGCCCCGATCATCACCGGCGCAGCGGCTTCGGCCGGGCCGGAGCTGGAAGGCCCGGCGGCTGCCGGCGCCGAATCCGAAGAGCTGCCGGACGCGCTGCCGCAACTCAAGAACAACGACTTCGAGAAGAAGCTCGAGACCATGCGCCGCGTGGCGCAGAGCAACCCGCGCGCCGTCGCGGCCGTCATCAAACAATGGGTGAGTAACGAATGAGCGCCGAAGGACTCCAACGCAGCGCCATCCTCATGATGTCGCTGGGCGAAAGCGAAGCCGCCGAAGTGCTCAAGCACCTGGGCCCGCGCGAAGTGCAGAAGCTGGGCGCGACCATGGCCGCGCTGAAGAACGTCTCGCGCGAGCGTGTGCTCGATGCGTTTGACGCGTTCTTCGTTGAAGCCGAAGACCTGCCGCTGGACGTGGATTCGAACGAGTACATCCGCACCGTCTTCCGCAAGGCACTGGGCGACGACCGCGCCGCCAACATCATCGACCGCATCCTGTCGGGCGGTGACACCAGCGGCATCGAAGGCCTGAAGTGGATGGATGCCTCGTCGGTGGCCGAACTGATCCGCAACGAACACCCGCAGATCATCGCCACGATCCTGGTCCACCTGGACCGCGATCAGGCTTCGGAAATCCTGACCTATTTCACCGAGCGCCTGCGCAACGACACCATCCTGCGTATCGCCACGCTCGACGGCATTCAGCCCAGCGCCCTGCGCGAGCTGAACGACGTGCTGACCAAGCTGCTGCAAGGCAACGACCACCGCAAGAAGAACGCGATGGGCGGCGTGCTCACGGCAGCGGAAATCCTCAACCTGGTGCCGAGCGCCGTGGAAAGCTCCGTCATCGAAGGCGTGCGTTCGCGCGACCCGGAACTGGCCGACGCCATCGTCGAGAAGATGTTCGTGTTCGACAACCTGATCGATCTGGACGGCCGAGCGCTGCAGACGCTGCTGCGCGAGATCAGCCAGGACGTTCTGGTGGTGGCGCTCAAGGGCGCCAAGCAGGAGTTCCGCGACAAGGTGTTTGCCAACATGTCGCAGCGTGCCGGCACGATGCTCAAGGAAGAGCTGGAAGTGCTGGGGCCCGTCAAGGTGTCGGAAGTCGAAGCGCAGCAGAAGGAAATCCTGGTCGTTGCGCGCCGCCTGGCCGACGAAGGCGAAATCACCATCGGCCGCAAGGCGGAGGACGCTTATGTCTGACCGTGCTGGCCGCTTTGCTGTGACGGGGCGTTGAGATGCCGCGTCCGCCGATCATCCCGCGCGACACGCTGGTCGAATACCAGGCGTGGGAGCCGACCGACTTCCGCCAGCAGGCCGCAGAGGCTGCTGCTGCAGCCGCGCCGCCGCCTCCGCCGCCCGAGCCCGAAGAGCCGCCGATTTCCGAAGAGGAATGGCAGGCCGCGCTGGACGCGGAGCTTGCCACCGCCCGCGACGAAGGCCGCCGCGATGGTTTCGCGCAAGGCTTTCAGGATGGCTTTGAACAAGGCCGCCGCCAGGGCGAGGAAGATTCCAAACACATCGCCGCGCTCATGCAATCCGTGCGCGAGGCGATCGACCAACTGAACGGCAGCGTTGCCGAAGAGCTGGTCGATCTGGCGCTGCAGCTGGCGCAGCAGTTTCTGCGCGGCGCGCTGCATGCGCAGCCCGAGCGGATCCTGCCGATGGTTCGCGAAGTGCTGGGCGATGCGCCCACCGCCCCGGCGCCCGCCATGCTGCGCGTGCATGCCGATGACGCCGAGCTGATTCGCCAGACGCTGGGCACGGAGTTGGCCGCCGCCGGCTGGACGCTCATCGTCGATGCCGCCATCGAGCGCGGCGGCTGCCGCGTGCAGACCCGCTTTGGCGAAACCGATGCCACGCTGCAAACGCGCTGGGCCGAATTGACCCGCGCGCTGGGCCGCGATACCGCATGGCTTGCCAGCGAACGCTCGGAAGCCGAACGCGTTGCAGGAGGCGCACTCCATGTCGCCTGAGACCGTGCAGCCCGCCGCCAACAATCCCAACCTGCGCGTGTGGCAAGCCCACCTGCAGCAGACCGCGCAGCGTGCGCGTCTGGCGCGCCCGGTGGTGACGTGCGGCAAGCTCACGCGCGTGGCCGGCCTGGTCATGGAAGCCGTTGGCCTGAAGCTGCCGGTGGGCAGCGCGTGCCGCGTGGAACTCCCGCACGGCCGCCACGTGCTGGCTGAAGTGGTGGGCTTTGCCGAAGAACGCGCCTTTCTGATGCCGCAAACGGATCTGGTGGGCGTGGTGCCCGGTGCGCGCGTGTTCCCGCTGGAGCCGCAACGCCTGCCGGTGTCGAGCGAAGACGGCGCCGACCCGACGATTTCGCACAGCAAGTTCCTGCCCGTGGGCCCGCGCCTGCTGGGCCGTGTGGTGGACGCCAACGGCGAGCCGCTCGACGGCAAGGGGCCGCTGGGCGCGCATGAAGATCTCGCCTGGGGCACGCTGAACCCGGCACCGCTGAACCCGCTCAAGCGCAAGCCGATCGAGCATGTGCTCGACGTGGGCGTGCGCGCCATCAATGGTTTGCTGACCGTTGGCCAGGGCCAGCGTCTGGGCCTGTTTGCCGGCTCCGGCGTGGGCAAGAGCGTGCTGCTGGGCATGATGGCCCGCTACACGGAGGCCGACGTGGTGGTGGTCGGCCTGATCGGCGAGCGCGGCCGCGAAGTGAAGGAATTCATCGACGAGATTCTTGGCGACGAAGGCCTGGCACGATCAGCCGTGGTGGCTGCGCCGGCCGACACCTCGCCGCTGATGCGCCTGCAGGGCGCCGCTTACGCCCACACGATTGCCGAATACTTCCGCGACCGCGGCTGCAACGTGCTGCTGATCGTCGATTCGCTTACGCGTTATGCGATGGCGCAGCGCGAGATCGCCCTGGCCATCGGCGAGCCGCCGGCCACCAAGGGCTATCCGCCCTCGGCCTTTGCCAAGCTGCCGGCGCTGGTTGAGCGTGCCGGCAACGGCATGGTCGATGCCAACGGCCGCGGCGGCTCCATCACCGCGTTCTACACCGTGCTGGCCGAAGGCGATGACCAGCAGGATCCGATTGCCGATGCGGCGCGCGCCATTCTGGACGGCCACTTCGTGCTCTCGCGCAAGCTGGCGGAGCAGGGCCACTACCCGGCCATCGATATCGAACAGTCGATCAGCCGCGTGATGTCGGCCATCGTGCCGCGCGAGCAGCTCGACACGGCGCGCCGCTTCAAGCAGCTCTACGCCCGCTACCAGCGCAACCGCGACCTGATTGCCGTGGGCGCCTACGCGCGCGGCAGCGACCCGGTGACCGACCAGGCCATCGCGCGCTACCCCGACATGGAAGCGTTCCTGCAGCAGGGCATGTTCGAGAACGAAAGCCGCGAGCACACGCTGGAGAAGATGCATGGAGTGCTGGCGTGATGTGCCCGCTTGACACTGTGAAGCCGCAAGCGTTGCGCAAGCCGAAGGCTAAAGCCGCCGGGTTTGCGTCCGATGGGTTGATGTAACGGGAAGCTGGAGGGTCCACCGATGACCACCATGAACAAGCCGTTCCGCCTCGAGACCGTGCTGGAACTGGCCCAGAAGGACACCGAAAAAGCCACGCAGGAAGTCGGCCGCCTGATGAACACGCGCGAGGCCGCCACGCAAAAGCTGGCACTGCTGTCCGACTACCGCAACAACTATCACCAGCAGATGCTGAGCACCGCCGAAGGCGGCATGGACGTCACGCGTTTGCGCAACTACGCGGCCTTTATCGACCGCCTGGGCAACGCCGTGCACCAGCAGAAGGGCACCATCAATGCGCTGGAGCAGCAGCTTGCGATGAGCCGTGCCAACTGGCTGGAAAAGCAGCGCCGCGAGCAGTCGTTCGACATCCTGCGCCAGCGCCACATTGAAGAGCAGCGCCTGGACGAAGAACGCCGCGCCCAGCGCGACAACGACGAACACGCCGCCAAGGTGATCCGCATGCGTGCGGCACAGGGCGGCAATTGAAGACCAACGCGAACACGCAGTCGCAAGATGGAGTCAACGTGGGCTTGAGTGCCACCCCCAACGCCGCTGCCAAAGACCTGGGCGCCATGCTGTCGGCCGGCAATACTGCCGCCGCCGACAAGACGCAGGCTTCCTCGTCCGGCACCGATACCTTCGGCAACCTGTTGTCGGACCGCCTGGCCCAGGACGCCGCGCGCCGTCGCGCGGACGCACAGTCTGCCGCCGACGATGCCGGCCGCCGCGCCGATATCGCGCGCAAGGACGCGACGCGCACCAGCGCCGCCAGCAACGATCAGGACGCCAAGCCGGCCGATGGCAATACGCCCGTGCCGAGCATCACCACGCCTGCCGCCAGCACCGCCGATACGGCCCATGCCAAGCCGGCCCAGCCGGCCAGCGCCAAGGATCTCGATACCGCTGCACAGCAGGCGGTGGTCGACCCGGCTGCCCAACTGGCGGCTCAGATCGAAGCCGCACGGCAGGCCGCGCAGCAGGCGGCCGCAGTCGTGCAGCAGCCGGTTGCGCAACCGGCGCCCCAAACGAATACCAAGCCCGATACCGACGCCGCAACGCTGGCTGTCGCCAAATCGTCGGCAAATGACGCTGCTGCGTTGGCTGCCGCAAACGCTGCGGCCAACGGAGCCCAGGGCGCCGCTGATCCGGCCACGACGGCGCAAGCCGCCTCGGCTGGCTTGCCGGCTGCGAAGGACAGCCAGGCCAACGCTGCAAACACGCCGACGCCGCCTGCCACCGCGCTGCCCGACAGCGGCACGCTGGCCCAGACCATGGCCCGCACGCGTGCCGTTGCCGACAACACGCCGCCCGCCGTGCGCCAGCTCGGCAGCACGTCGTCTGTGCAGGGCGCCAATGCCGATCACGGCCTGCCGCGCCGCAACGACCTGAGCGCACACAACACCGTCACGCAAACGGCCGCGACCGCCGTCGCTGATGCCACCAGCCACGCCAGCAATGGCGGCAGCGCCGGCAACACGGACAACGCCGGTACGCAAGCCAATGCGCAGGGCAGCGGTACGCTGTTCCAGGGCGCACTGTCGCGTGCCAATGGCGATGCCGGCATGGCCGCCGCACCGACCTTTGCGGTGGGTGGCGCCAACGCAGGCGCTGCGGCAGGTGCATCGATCACGCCGCAGCAAGTCCACACGCTGCCCACCTTTGGCGACGCCGCATGGCCGCAGAGCATGGCGAGCCAGCTCGCCTTCATGCAAGTGCACCGTCAATCGTCGGCCGAACTGCAGTTGAACCCGGCCGAGCTGGGCGGCATGCACGTCAAGCTGGAAGTCGACAACGGTGCTGTCAATGCGAGCTTCGTCTGCCAGCACCAGGCGGTGGCCGAACTCGTGCAGGACGCCATGCCGCGCCTGCGCGACGCCATGCAGCAAGGCGGGATGCAGCTTGCGCAAACGTCGGTCAGCACGGGTGACTTCAGCCAGCAGCAGAGCGCATCGCAGGGTTCATCGGCGCAAAGCCAGGGCAGCGGTTCGGGCAACGGGAATAGCGGCAGCCGTTATGGCGGCGGCTCGCAAGACCGCGCCGATACGCTGGCGGTGGCACCGCGTCGTGTGTCCACCCACGAAGGCGCCATCGACACTTTTGCCTGACCGGCCGCCGGCCACGCGGCGTCTAAAGTTCGGTGCAGCCCTGCCGTTAATACGCAGGAGTGCCATGCAAAAATGGCCAGCCGCAAGGCAATGAAAGAAGGGCGGGAAATAACAACGCGAGCACGCCGCGCATACGTTTGACGCGGCAGCGTTGCAAATGAATAACAAGGGGGTCAAGTCCGACTGGCGAAGAAGGGATCAAACGGGGATCATTTCGCCACATCCGTCTTCGGGCGGATGCACACGGACCGATGCGGGGTGTCCGAGCCGGGGGGCTGGCGCACCGCATGTTTGCCGTACTTACGGGAGAGCGCACCGCGAGGTGCGCTTTTTGTTTTTGTGCGTCTGCTTCGTCGTCGCGGCGCACATGCGGGCAGCCTCAGGCGCCCGCTTCCGCCGTGGTCAGTGTGGCGGGCGTGACCGATACCACGTGCTCCACGCCATAGCCGCGCTCCACCCATGCGTCGATACCGCCATGCAGCGGACGCACGCGCTTGAAGCCGCGGCCCATCAGCGTGCGCGCCAGCATCACGGCAGACGCCTCGTTGGGGCAGGCGCAGTAGATGATGATCTCGCGGTCGGGGCCGTCGATCTCGATCGCGCGGTTGCTGCTGGACATGTCATACAGCATCGCCCCCGGAATGCGTTGCGGCTGCAGCATGCGCGAGCTGTCTGCGCGCACGTCGATGATGACGGGTGCCGCGCCCGATTCGATCAACGCATGCAACTCGTCGGGCGAGATGCGCGCCATCTCCAGCATCTTGCGAAAGCGCCAGCGCTGCAGCCAGCGCGCCGCTACATATACCGCCGCCAGCAACGCGATCAGCAGCACGGCGCGCGTGCCGAGCAGGTCGAGCTGGCGCAGCGCCTGGTCGATGCTGTCGTGCGCTACGCGGCCCAGCAGCAACCACAGCGTGGCCCACACCGCCGAGCCCACCAGGTTGTACAGCGCAAACGTGCTGAACGGCGTGCGCATCGTGCCCAGCAGCGCAGACGACACGGTCGACAAACCCGGAATGAACTTCGCGATCAGCAGCATCGGGGCGCCCCAGCGCTCGAACTGCGTGCGGGTGCGCCGCACGCAGGAATCGGGCGACAGCGACACGCGGCACAGCAGTGCCATGACGTGCCGGCCATAGCGCTTGCCGGCGAAATACCACAGCCCGTCGCCAAGCAGCGCGCCCGACACGGCGGCCGGTGCCAGTTCCATGAGGTAAAGCGGTCCGTGGAAGGTGAGCGCGCCGGCCACGAGCAGCGTCGGCACGGCCGGCAGCGGCGCGCCGGCTTGCGTCAGCAGCACATTGAGGAACACGGCAAACGCGCCGTATTCGGCGATCAGGGGAAACAGGTCATGCATGGCAGAGGGGGGCGCGGCGGGGCAAATGCGTTTGCCAAGTTACCGCATTCCGGCGCCGCCCGATAGCCATGCCACCAGAATGCGCTCGGCGATCTGCGGTTCGCGTGAAATTGGCGTGACAATGAACGCTTCACACCGCTTCCACATCCTGCCGCCATGTCTTCTGCAATGCCCATCGATGCTTCCCGGTCCGTACGCGAATCCGGTGCCGTTGCCATTCGCCCTGCTACCGAGGCGGATCTCCCGACTATCGTCGGCATTTACGCGCATCACGTGCGTACTGGCACCGCCAGCTTTGAAATCGATGCCCCCGACCTGGCCGAGATGACGCGCCGCTTCCGCGCATTGCGGGATGCCGGCATGCCCTACGTGGTGGCCGAAGCCGGCGGCGTGCTGCTCGGCTACGCGTATGCCGGTCCGCATCGCGCGCGGCCCGCGTATCGCCACACGGTGGAAGACTCCATCTACCTTGATGCCGCCGCGCAGGGGCGGGGCGTTGGGACATTACTGCTGGAGGCGCTGATCCGCGAATGCCAGACGCGCGGTTTCAAGCAGATGGTGGCTGTGGTGGGTGGCGGTCGCGAAAACCCCGGGTCAGCCAAGCTGCACGCGCGCTGCGGGTTTCGGGAGGTGGGCGTGCTGGAGGCGGTGGGCTACAAATTCGGCCGCTGGCTCGATTGCCTGTTGATGCAGCGGGCCTTGTGAGGCACGGCTGCTCAATATGAGAATGACGCAGCCTTCCGGAATGGACGCTTTCCGACGCTGGCAGGCGTGACCTTCAGTCACAGGCTATCCGAGACTCCAATCAATCGATGATGTCCGCGCAGGCGTCGGTGGGCGCGGCCGCCACATGGCCGACCAGCGGCACCATCTTCAGGCCCGCCGATGCCACGCGGCACGGCGCGGCCACCACACCGCAGCCGGAAATGCATGCAGCACCAAGCAGGGACACAGCGAGCAGAAGGCGTTTCATCGTGGGCGAGTTCGAAAGCGAATGCCGCGCAGTGTGACACAGAGTCACTCGCCAACCTGTGCGCGTTTGTATCGGGAAATGACAATCTGTGCGTGTTCCAAAACGATGATGCGATGCGTCAGAACGCAACAATCCGATACGTTCGAGGGCCGCACAACGCTGACTTTAGGCGAAAAAGTCACATCCTTGGTTTGCGCAAATCGAACCGCCACCCGTTGCTGCAGGCCGCAGAACCACTGTTGATGCGGGTTTTCCCGTAATTTCACAAATCGCAACAATAAATTGTCTGTCGCGACATTTATTGTCTGAACAGGCTCGCCTACGATGACTCCATCGAATGCGGCGCCGCAGCGAAAAAGACGATCCAGGAAACGTCCGGATCACCTGCCCGACGCGCTGCGCCCATCTGGAGAAGACATCATGAAAGCCCAACGCACCCTGATCGCTGCCCTGATCGCCCTGGCAAGTGTGCCGGCCCTGGCAGCAGCCAAGTTTGACGTGTACACGCAAGGCGCCGCGCAAGTCAGCCAACGCTTCGACGTGTATTCGGATGGCGCCAAGGTTGGCGAGAAGTTCGACCCGTACACTCAAGGCGCAAAGGTCGGCGACAAGTTCGATCCGTACACCCAAGGTGCGAAGGCCGGCAGCAAGTTCGACCCGTACACCGAAGGCGCCCTGGCTCGCGTCGGCAAGTTCGATACCTATACCGAAGGCGCCAAGGCTGGCAGCAAGTTCGATCCGTACACCGAAGGTGCACTGGCCCGCGCAGGCAAGTTCGACACCTACACCGAAGGTGCCAAGGCCGGTAGCAAGTTTGATCCGTACACCGAAGGCGCCGTGGCCTGAGCCCGGTTTCTTCCGCAGGAACGCCCGCGCACTGCGGGCGTTTTTATTTGCGTCAGCGGAAAGCGCAATGATTGCGAACTGAGTCGCCCTTGTTGCGTCTCACTCTCATCGCAACCAGGAAGCCATGATGATTCGTTTCCGTCGTCCAAACCGCTCCCTCCAATGCCTTACGCTGGCCACGGCCGCCATGCTGGCCGGCTGCGCGACCGTCACGCCGGGCCCATTCCAGATCACCGTGCGTGATGCCGATGACTCGGTGCTGGAGCAATTCCAGTTCCAGGCCGGCTCGCAGGGGTCGCTCGAGACGGCCATGATCGGCATGTGCCGCGTCTATCCGGATGCCACCGTCATCGCGGAGCAGCTCTCGACGCACGAGCGTCTGCAGGAGCGCTGCAAGCGCTCGTTCGCTTCCATGCTTTCGCTGTCCTGATGCGGCGCTGAAGCGGCTACCATGTCGCCTCATCGGCTGGCGTTGCCGGCCTTGTGTGAACACCCCCGAGGCACGCACCTGAGGCGCATGTGAACCCGCAAGACAAGTCTTCCGAGATTCCCCAGCTTTCCCGCTTCGCTGCGACGCGACCGCGTCTGCTGTCTGCGTTCGCGCTGGGCGCCGTCGCGGTCGCCGTCGTACCGGCGCATGGTTGGCTCGCGCGCCTGCTGCTCGGCTGGGACGTCGCCGTGTGGGCGTACCTGATCCTGATCACGGTGATGATGTTGCGCGCCGATCCGCACCGCATCCGCGCCGTTGCCCGCCGTGAAGACGCGCGCGCTTCTGCGGTGCTGGCGGTGGTCTGCCTCGGCGTGGTGGCCAGCATGGTGGCCATTGCGTTTGAACTGGCGACCGCCAAGTCGGCGGGCCATGCGCAGACGTCGCACTACGTATTTACCGGCATCACGGTGTTGGGTGCGTGGCTCATGGTGCCGATGATGTTCACGGTGCACTACGCGCATCTGTATTACCGTGCCCCGCACGAGCCGCCGCTGCGGTTTCCCGATGATCAGCTCGAGCCGGATTACTGGGATTTCCTCTACTTCTCCTTTACGATCGCGGTCGCCAGCCAGACGGCCGATGTCAGCATCCGTTCGGGCGCTATGCGGCGGGCGGTGCTGGGGCAATCGCTGCTGTCGTTCTTCTTCAATACGAGCATCCTCGCGCTCTCCATCAACATTGCTGCCGGTCTGTTTTCATGACGATGCTGCCTTCCGAGCTTCCGCCCAAGGCACACACGCGCCCGATCAACGCCGTCAGCTATGTGCTGGTGGCCGCCATGATTGGGGCCGTGCTGTGGCTGCATTTGCTGCCGGCCGCCATTGCCGGCTTTCTTGTGTATGCGTTGGCGCGCAAGCTGGAGGCGCGCCTGCGTGCGCGGCACACGGTTTCCAAGCGCGCCAGGGCGATTGCGGTGATCTGTGTTTTCCTGATCGCCGCGCTCATTCTTGCGGCGCTGGGCATCGGGATCGGCCGTCTGGTCGAGCACGGGCATGGGCTGGAAGGCATGCTCACGCGCATTGCCGACGTGCTCGACAACCTGCGCGAGTCGCTGCCGGCGGCGGTCGTCAACTATGTGCCGCAGTCGGTGACCGAGCTGCGTGTGCAGCTGGTGCAAATGCTCAAGGAGCATGGCCACCAGGTGTCGACCATAGGTATCGACGGCCTGCGCGCCAGTGCATTGATGCTGGTGGGGCTGATCCTGGGTGCGATGGTGGCCTGGTCGGAAACGCCGGATGCCGAGCACCACAAGCCGCTGGCCGCTGCACTGGTGAACCGGCTGAGCCGGCTGACCGATGCGTTCGAGGCCGTGGTGTTTGCGCAGGTGAAGATCTCGGCGCTCAACACGGCGCTCGCTGCCATCTACCTGCTGGGCGCGCTGCCGCTGTTCGGGCAGCACGTGCCGTATTCCAAATCGCTGATCCTGTTGACCTTCGTGGCGGGGCTGATTCCGGTAGCGGGCAACCTCATCTCCAATACAGCGATCGTGGTGATGAGCGTGACCGCCTCATTGGAGCTGGCAGTGGCATCGCTCATCTTCCTCGTGGTGGTGCACAAGCTGGAGTACTTCGTGAACGCGCGCATCATCGGCAGCCGCATCGATGCGCGCGCGTGGGAACTGATTCTCGCGCTGATCGTGATGGAGGCGCTGTTTGGCGTGGGCGGCGTGATTGCCGCGCCAGTGCTGTACGCCTACATGAAACGCGAGCTGACGGACGCCGGGTTGATCGGCTGACGCGTTTCTCGTTGATGCGCGGGGTGACCCGCCAGCGCCCCCGCGCTGACGGCATCGGCAGAAAAGAGCGCGCCCTACGGGACGAGGGGCGCGCAATAACTCGCTGACCGAGAGACGTCAGCGAGCCGAGGGTCGGTACACGGGGACGAAGCGGGCGGCGGGCGCGTGGCGTTGCCGGTGACATCCACGGCTTCGGATGTGACGAAGCAGCAGACGACCCGGTCGTCGAGCAGGGCCTGATAGAAAAGGTCTCCCATCGCGCGGCATAGCGTTCCCGTTAGCAGGATCATCATGGCTTCCCCTCCCATGTCGGCCGATGTGCGGCATCGTCGATGCAGGTCATCGGTTCGGGTTGCGGATCGTCGTGCGCGTGAAGTTGCCGCGCATCGGGCTCCGTCAGGCCGTCGGCACTGGCGCCTGGCTGGTATTCCGGCGTCGTGCTGCAGTCCATGCTGGCGAGTATAGAAAGCGTCTCCTGAGCGGCCATGCTCCGAACGGAGTAGCCCTGCGCGAGAAAACGGCTAACAGGTTAGCTGCCTGCCAGGGCAAGCGGGGCAAGGGTTTGCGGGAAGATGCCCCACGTTTTGGTGAAACCGGCGCGGCGTGGGGTGACGCTTCTGCCCCGACAATAAATTGTCCGGTTTGCGCTAATCGTTGTCGAATTTGCGGTAACACGCCTGCACCGTTTAGGCGCAAGATTGAACGCTTCCTCGCCTCAATCTCGTGACCTCAAACATCATGCAAACCACCGCAAACGGCACGGCCGCTGCATCGGCGACGCCCGCCGCGCAGGCCGACAAGACCGGCTTTGGCGTGATCGGCGCCATCAGCTTCGCGCACTTCCTCAACGACATGATGCAGTCGTTGATCCTGGCGATCTATCCGCTGCTCAAGGGCAATTTCCATCTCGATTTTTCGCAGATCGGGCTGATCACGCTCACGTATCAGATCACCGCCTCGCTGCTGCAGCCGATGGTCGGGCTGTATACCGACAAGCATCCGAAGCCGTATTCGCTGGCGGTGGGCATGGGCTTTACGCTGGTGGGGCTGTTGCTGCTGTCGGTGGCACCCAACTTTGGCACGGTGCTCCTGGCGGCGGCGCTGGTGGGCACCGGCTCGTCGATCTTCCATCCGGAATCGTCGCGCGTGGCGCGTATGGCGTCGGGCGGACGTCATGGGCTGGCGCAGTCGCTATTCCAGGTGGGCGGCAATGTGGGCAGCGCGATGGGTCCGCTGCTCGCCGCAATCATCATCATGCCGTATGGGCAGCACAGCCTGGCGTGGTTCTCCATCGCTGCGCTGATCGCCATCTTCGTGCTGTATCACGTGGGCGGCTGGTACAAGCGTGAACGCGCTGCAGGCCATGGCCGCAAGGCGGGCGGTCGCGCACATGCCGCGGTCAAGCTGTCGGGCGGGCAGGTCGCGTTTGCGATGACGCTGCTGGTCGTGCTGCTGTTCTCGAAGTACTTTTACCTGGCGAGCCTGAACAGCTATTACACGTTTTTCCTGATCACCAAGTTCCACCTGTCGGCGCAGACGTCACAGCTGTTCCTGTTCCTCTTCCTGTTCTCGGTGGCGGTGGGCACGATCGTGGGTGGTCCGATTGGGGATCGCGTGGGCCGCAAGGTCGTGATCTGGGTGTCGATCCTCGGGGTGGCGCCGTTCACGTTGCTGTTGCCGTACGCCAACCTGTTCTGGACGGCCGTGCTGACGGTGATCATCGGGCTGGTGCTGGCCTCGGCGTTCTCGGCCATTCTCGTGTATGCGCAGGAGTTGATTCCCGGCAAGGTCGGGATGGTGTCGGGCCTGTTCTTCGGGTTTGCGTTCGGGCTGGGCGGCATTGGCGCTGCGGTGCTCGGCAAGCTGGCCGATGCAACCGACATCTACAACGTCTATCACCTGTGCTCGTTCCTGCCGCTCATCGGCTTGCTGACGGTGTTCCTGCCGGATATCGAACGCAAGCGCCAACAGGCGGCGTAACGCGACACACGTCGCACACGGATGCAGCGCGGCGGACGTCCCCTCCCGGACGATCCGCCGCTTTGCTTTCTGCTGTTGGGCGCTATTTCTGTGCGATGTGGGTCGGGCCCGGCCACACGCCGGTCATCTCGATCTCGCGCCGGGTCAGGATGCCCTGGCAGCGTACGAGGCCGCCGTGCGTGGCATCACGCAAGCCGCGCGAGCCCCAGCGCCAATCCCAATCCGATCAGGATCACGCCGATCACGCCGTCCACAATGCGTTGCCGTGCCAGCAGCGAACGTCGCAATGCGCCTGACGCAAACACTGCGGCCACCAACGCAAACCACACCGCGTGCGCCGCCGACATGAAGAGGCCGTAGCCAAACTGCGCGAGCAGCGGCGTGCCCGCGTGAACGACCTGCGTGTACGTGCTGATCACGAAGAGCGTCGTTTTGGGATTGAGCGCATTGGTGAGAAAGCCCATGCGCAGGGCTGCGAAGGTCGTCAGCGTCGGGGTGCCGACGCTGTTACCGGCAGTCTCGCCGCTGGGCGACGGCTTGGCCGACAGCGTCTTCCAGCCAATCCACACCAGGTACGCCGCGCCCACCAGCTTGATGCCTTGCAGCAGCGTTGGCGCATGCGCGATCAGCAGCCCCACGCCGAACATGGTGTAGAACACGTGCACCTGCACGCCGAGCGCAATGCCCAGCGCGCACAGCACGCCGGCGCGCCGCCCATGCAGCAGGCTGTTGCGCGTGACCATGGCAAAGTCCGCGCCCGGGCTGACGACAGCCAGGATCGTGATGATGGCAACAGCAAGGAGTTCTGTCATGTCGGGCGCAATCGCAAAGTGGAGGTGCGCCGATTCTGGCGGCATCCGTCATTGCTGAAAATCGATTTATGATGCCCTTTTTAGGTGAGAAAAACTGACAGATGGCACTGCCTCCACTGAATACGCTGCGTGTGTTTGAAGCTGCGGCGCGGCATGGCAGCTTCGTGCGTGCGGCGCAGGAGCTGCACGTGACACATGGTGCGGTTAGCCGCCAGATACGGCAGTTGGAAGCGTCGTTAGGCGTGGACTTGTTCGAGCGTCGCAATCGGGCGGTCTTCCTGACATCGGCGGGCGAACAACTGCATGCCGCTGCCACCGATGCGTTCGGAATTCTCACCGATAGCATCGACCGGATTGCCCGTCGGGCAACGTCTTCAGCGCTAGTGGTGTCATGCGAACCGACGCTGGCGATGCGATGGCTGATCCCGCGGCTGTCGCGCTTTCAGGCCCGGCATCCGGCCATCCAGGTGCATCTGTTCGCGGCGGGCGGCCCGATCGATTTCGTGCGCAGCGGTGTGGACGTCGCCTTGCGCCGTGATGACTTTGCATGGCCGGCGCACGTGCATGCAGCACCCATTTGCGACGAGTGGATCGGCCCGGTGCACGCTCCGCAAGCGGATCCCGCCGCGCGCCGACGGCTGCTGCATACCGCCACGCGCCCCGATGCATGGCAGGCGTGGTGGCGTGCCAGCAGCACGGCCCGACCGCGCGGCCGGTTGCCCGAGGCGCGCTATGAACATTTCTATTTGAGTTTGCAGGCGGCCCTGGCTGGGCAGGGCACGGCCATCGCGTCAAAGCTGATGGCCGGTGACGATTTGCAAGATGGGCGGCTGGTCGCGCCCGAAGGGTTCCGCCGCGACGGCTCTGGCTACTACTTGCTGGCCGATGCGCCGATTGCTGCCGAGAGCGGGGCCGGCGCCTGGCTCGCGTGGCTGCGCGAAGAAACCGCCGCCACGCTGGCGGATTAACGCAAACGGGCCTTACGCTGCTGCGTGTCCGCCGCGCAGGATGCCCCGAATCGTGGCCAGATAGGCCTCGCCCACGGCACGGTTGAGCGGCCGCGCGCGGGGTGTCGCCCGCTTGCGCGGCGGCGGCGTCAGGCCCAGCGTGCGGCAGACTTCCGACGCATAGGGCCGCCCGCGCACCTCCATGCGCAACACGACTTCGTTCAGCGCCTGTTCACCCAGACGCTCGCGCAGCCAGAGCACCGTCTGGCGGTCGTACTCGTTTTCGATGCGGATCAGGTCGTCCATGGCAGTGCTGTATAAATTTACAGTTACTGTAAATATATACAGGTATCCACAGATTTCAAGGACGATGTTGCGGCCGCGCCGCACTAGCGTGACGGGCGGCTCAGTGGATGCGGTAACCGCCCCGTTTCAGACCGTCATGCCGCCATCGACGACGATGCATTCGCCGTTGGTGTAGCTCGCCGCATCCGACACGAGATAAAGCACCGTGCCCGCCATCTCGCGCGGTTCGGCGTGGCGGCGCAGCGGGATCTCGCTGATCCAGCGGTCGTATGTAGCCTTGTCTTCAAAGAGGGCGCCTGCGAACTTGGTCTTGGTCAGGCCCGGCAGCAGCGCGTTCACGCGAATGCCGAAGGGCCCGCATTCCTTGGCGAACGCGCGCGTCATGTGGGCCACGGCGGCCTTGGTGATGGAATAGATGCCCTGCTTGTCGCCCGGGTGCAGCGCGTTGACCGATGCGGTGTTGACGATCGCACCGCCGCCCTGGGTCTTCATCATCTTGCCGGCTTCGACCGACATGAAGAAGTAGCCGCGGATGTTCACTTCCACCGTCTTCTCATAGGCCGCCAGATCCGTGTCCAGGATGTGGCCGAAGTGCGGGTTGGCCGCGGCGTTGTTGATGAGAATGTCGAGCCGGCCGTGCGTGCGGCGGATGGTGTCGAACGCCGCGGCAATGTCTTCCATGCGGCCGACGTGGCAGGCGAGGGCTTCAGCTTTGCCGCCCGCAGCGCGGATGCGTTCGGCCACGATTTCGCAGTCGGCCAGCTTGCGGCTGGACACGATGACGTGCGCGCCTTGTTCTGCCAGCAGCTTGGCAATCTCTTCGCCAATGCCGCGGCTGGCGCCGGTCACGAGGGCGATCTTGCCGGTCAGGTCGAACAGGTTCGTGCTCATGGTGTGCTCCTCCAATGGTGATGTGTTGTGGGCGTCTGCGCGTGGGCGTTCAGCCGTAGGTCTGGAACGCGCGCCGTGCCGGGTCGTCCAGATGCGGGATGCCATTGAAGGTGGCGAGCTGGAACGATTCCGCGTTGAAGAAATACTGCGAGACGCTGCTGTTGCGGATCTGCAGGTTCAGCGCGATGGCGCTGGCGGGCGGTGCGGCCAGCACCTGCTGTGCGGTCACGGCGATCGGCCCGCCGGAACTGATGGCGAGCACACGCTGCCCACCGCCGGCCTGGATGGCCGCGCGCGCATCGGCCACGCGTTGCTGGAAGGCGGCCCACGTCTCGGGCAGCGGCCCGCGGATCTTGTCGTCCGACCACAGGTGCAGCACCTGCTTGAGCGCGCGGTAGTGATCGCGCATCGAGCCCGAAGCCAGCTGTGTCAGCTCCGGAAAATCTTCGCCGAGCGCGGCAAACAGCCCTTGGAAGTCGTATTCGTTCAGCCCGGCATGCTGCTCAACCGCCGTGCCTGACATGCCCATGCCGCGCAGGATGCCGTCGACGGTCTGCTCATGGCGGCGCAAGGTGCCGCAAATGACGCGATCAAAAACAATGTCCTGCCGCGCGAAATATTCGCCGAGCCAGACGCTCTGCTGCTCGCCGCGCTCGGAGAGCCGGTCGTAATCTGCCGCGCCAAACGAGGCCTGTCCGTGCCGCACGAGATAAAGCTCCGCCATCGTCTGCTCGCCAAAATCAACAGGGGACCCAGATTAGCGGTGCGACCATTATTTGTGAAATTTATTCTTTGAATGACCGGTAATGCATGCAATGAATAGTTTTGCCACTGCATGAGTTGCGGCGCGAGAGCAAGCGGCGGGTAACGACCGTGCGCCGCACGCAACATGGCTGCCCGCGCGCGCCGATCTTGTGTGTAATGGCCGTTTCGCCACTCGCTACAAAGGTCCTGTATGAAACCGTCTCGCCTTGCCGTTGCTGCGCTGCTGCTGTGTGCCTCAGGTCTGTCTTGTGCCGCCGATGCCAATCCCAAGGTGCTGTCCGCCGCCGAGGGCTACCGCGGCGACGCGCTGCAATTGCTGGAGCGCCTGGTGAACATCGACTCGGGCACGGGCAACGAAGCGGGGCTCAGCCAGATCGGCACCATCGTGACCGACGAACTGCGCAAGGCCGGCGCCCAGGTGGAAACGGTGTCTGCGGCGCCGGCAGTGGGCAACAACATCCTGGCGACCTGGAAGGGCACCGGTAAAACGCGCATTCTGCTGATGGCCCACATGGACACCGTCTTCAAGGACGGCACTGCCCGCGCCAAGCCGTTCACCATCAAGGACAAGCGCGCCTACGGCCCCGGCGTGATGGACGACAAGGGCGGCGTGGTGGCGGGTTTGTATGCGATGAAGATCCTGCAGCAGCTCGACTTCAAGCAATACGGGCAAGTCACGCTGCTGCTCAACACGAACGAGGAAACCGGCTCCAAGGGCACGCGCGCGTTGATCGAGCGCGAAGCCAAGCAACATGACGTGACGCTCAACCTGGAACCGGGCCGGCCTGCCGACGGCTTGGTCGTGTGGCGCAAGGGCAGCGGCACCGCGGAGATCGACATCAAAGGCAAGGCCGCGCACGCTGGCGTGGCGCCCGAATCCGGTCGCAACGCCGCCAACGAACTGGCGCACCAGGTGCTGCAAGTCGGCAAGCTGGGCGACAGCGCCAAGCAGACGACCTTCAACGTGACGGTGCTCAAGGCGGGCGATGCGACCAACGTCATCCCCGACCATGCAACGGCGTACGCAGACGTGCGCGTGGCCGTGCCGGAGGAATTCGACCGTGTGGAGCGCGACCTGGCGCGCGTATCGGCCAACAAGTTGATTCCGGACACGGAAGTGAAGACCTCGCTGGTGCGCAGCTTCCCGCCGATGCCGCGCAATGACGCGTCGGACAAGCTGGCCGCCAAGGCGCAAGCCATCTACGGCGAGATCGGCCGCAAGCTCACGCTCGAGGGCAGCGGGGGCGCCGCCGATTCCAGCCTGTCGGCCGGTGTCGGCACGCCCACGCTCGATGGCTTCGGGATCGTCGGCGGCGGCATCCACACGCCGGACGAATACGCGGAAGTGGAGAGCGTCGTGCCGCGTCTCTATCTGCTGTCGCGCATGATCATGGAGCTTGCGGCGAACAAGTAAGCGCCGCGCCGACGGTAAGCAACAACGAACGGGTGACGGCGCCGCGCTGTCACCCGTTTTTTTGTTGACCGCGTGAGACGCTACGCAGCCACTGGCGAAAGCAGGCCCAGCCACGCCACCAGCGCCAAGATCAGCACGGCGAGGCAGGTTTCCGTCTGCAGGCTTTTATGCAGCGCTCTCACCGCACCTGTGGAATCGCCCGCGCGAATTGCAGCCGCAAGCCGCGGGCTCAATCGATAGCGATTGCCCGCCGCCAGTGCAAGCATCAGCGCAAACAGCGCCAGTTTGCCGAGCAGCAACCGCCCATACGGCGTGGTGAACAGCGCATCGAACGTCGGGCCGGCAACCAGCACATAGTTGACGACGCCCGTCGCAATCAACATCGCGACGATGCACGTGCCGATGGTCGCGAAGCCGCTGGCGGCACGGCTGAGCGTTTGCACCGTATGCGGCGTGCCGGTCCGGCGGGCCGACGACAGCACCACGAAGGCGACCAACGCACCCACCCACATGCCAGCGGCCAGCAGATGCGTCACGTCAACGGCGAGATGCAGCACGCCGCGCAAGCCATCGTCCATGGCGCCGTGCCCCGCCCATGCAAGCGTGGCCAGCGCGATGGCGCCCGACGCGGCCAGCCCGATCTGTCGGCGGCGCGCATTTCGGCGCCACGCGATTGCCGCGACCACGCCCGCTGCAAGCACTGCTAGCCGCACCAGCCAGGCCGCGCCGACTGCCGTGCCGGTCAGGATCATGTCGAAGACATGGCTGGTCAGCTCGCTGTAGCGCGTGGCGCCGCTCATCGACTCAGCCATCGCCACCACGTCCCAGATCGACAGCACGATGCCGGCCAACGCCGCTGCCTCCGCCACCCTGCCGTACAGCCGAGAGATGCCCGACGATGGATTGGTTGGGCCAAGCGCGTAAAGGCTGAAAAGCGATACGCCAAAAAGCACCATCAAATCCAGATACAGCGCAAAGCGCAGGGTGACGGCCAGCCAGTCCTCCGGCATCGCGTTACTTCACCTGGAACGTCAGGTTGCCGGCTACGCGGTGCGTGTCTGCGGCCACGACATGCCAGTCGACGCGGTAGGCCCCGGGCGCGAGCGGCTGCGTGGGCGAGACGGTCAGCGTCCGCCCGTCGGTGCTCGTGGCGACCTTGGCGGCCACATTCGTCGTCGAGCCGGAGCCTGCGTTCATGACCAGCGTGGCATCGCAGAACTGGGCAACGAGTTTTTCCGAGAAATGGAGCGCAATCTGGGCCGGTGCCGGGCCAACGGACTTGTCGGCGGGACTGGCCGAGAGCAGCTTCGGATGGGCCAGCGCCAGCGAGGCAGCGAGGGCAGCGGCAGCGGCCACGCACGCGTGGGCGATGCGTGAAGGGTTGAGCATCGGCATTGGAGACCTGCGGAGTTCGGGGCTGACGGCTAGCGTAACGCATTGTTTTCGGCCCAGGGCGCCGAAGCGGGGATGCGCGCCCGCCCATGTGCGCGCTGCAGCGCAACGCCAAAGTAGATGTAAACGACCACATCCCGCAGCCCGCATTGCCGGGCCGATGTGCTATCGTCGCCGCCACGAAAAATTCACAAATTCCGGGTATGCACGACGTCGTCATCAGCGGCACGGGCCTGTGGGTCGCGCCCGAGGTCATCACCAACGAGGAGCTGGTCGCCTCGTACAACGCCTACACCCAGCTCTACAACGCGCAGCACGCGGCGGCGATTGCGGCGGGCGAGTTGCCGGCGCTGGCGGAATCGTCGGCGGAGTTCATCGAGAAGGCGTCGGGTATTCGACAGCGCTACGTGATCGACAAGGCCGGCGTGCTGGACCCGACGCGCATGCGCCCGCATCTGACGCCGCGCCCGGACGATGCGCTGTCGCTGCAAGCCGAGATTGGCGTGGCCGCGGCGCGCGACGCATTGGCCGCTGCCGGGCGCGATGCGGCCGACGTCGACATGCTGCTGTGCGCCACGTCCAACTTCCAGCGCCCGTATCCGGCGTTGGGCGTGGAAATTCAGAACGGCATTGGCGCGGGCGGTTACGCGTTCGACATGAACGTCGCGTGCTCGTCGGCCACGTTCGGGCTGGAGCAGGCCATCAACGCCGTGCGCAGCGGCACGGCGCGCGCCGCGCTGGTAGTGAGCCCGGAAATCACCTCCGGCCACCTCGATTGGAAAGACCGCGATTGCCACTTCATCTTTGGCGACGTGTGCACGGCCGTGCTGGTCGAGCGCGCGGAAGACACGCGCTCTGCGGACGCCTGGCGTGTGCTCGGCACCAAATGCGCGACGAGCTTTTCCAACAACATCCGCAACAACGCCGGCTACCTCTCGCGCAGCGAAGACCGCAACCCCGACGACCGCGATCAGCTCTTCCGCCAGGAAGGCCGCAAGGTCTTCAAGGAAGTCTGCCCGATGGCGGCGGAGCACATTGCCGGCCATCTGCAGCAATTGGGCCACGCTCCGGCCGACGTGCGCCGCTTCTGGCTGCATCAGGCCAACCTGGCGATGAACCAGCTGATCGGCAAGCGCCTGCTTGGGCACGACGCATCGGCCGACGAGGCGCCGGTCATTCTCGACGAGTTCGCCAACACGGCATCGGCGGGTTCCATCATTGCGTTCCACCGCCACCGTGCCGACCTGAAGTCGGGTGACCTGGGCATGATCTGCTCGTTTGGCGCGGGTTATTCGATCGGCAGCGTGGCGGTGCAGAAGCAGTAATCGATCTGCACCGAATCGCGGGCGACGCTCAGGTCTGACCGGGCAGCGTCGCCTCAAAAAAATCCAGCGCCCGCCGCACGGCCTCGGCATGCACCGCATCGCGATCGACGCCGGGGTTGTCCTTGCACAGCAGCGGCACATGGGGCGCTGCACCCGGCAAGCACGTGTCCACGAACGTGTAGTGCGACGCCCCCGGCACCAGCAGCAGATCGGCCTTGGGCAGCATCTTGGCGACGCGTCGTACGTTGGTGTCGACGGGCACGGTGACATCCGCGTCTCCGGCCATCAGCGAGACGGGGATGCTGATGTTGCCAAGCGACGTGGCGTTCATCGCCATGCCCAGGGCGGGCGCCATCGCAAAAACGGCCTTGATGCGTGCGTCGCGGTAAGACGCACCGGAGCGAGCGAGGGACGCTTCCGTCTGCGGTGACCTCGTGGTGTCGGCAGCGGGGTTGATCTGCGCTCGGGCCATCTCCGGCGGGTGGCAGATGGCGTCTGCCTGTGGCGAGCCGCAGAACGCCATGAAGGCTGCGACATCCGTGCGTGCGCCGGCCAGTTCCAGCACGGTATAGCCGCCCAACGAAAAGCCCACGGCGCCGATGCGTGTGCGATCGACATGCGCGCCCAACACGGGGTCGGCGAGCACGCCATCGAGCACTTCGCTCACATCGGTGGCGCGCTCCCACCAGAGCATGAAGCCCTCCCGCGTGAGCGGTTCCAGCGCCGTGTTGCCCGGATGGTTCACGCCCGCGACGATGTAGCCGTGCGCCGCCAGGGCGGCTGCCATCCAATCGAGGCTTCCTGCCGTGCCGCCGGTGCCGTGCGAAAGCAGCAGCAGCGGATATTGCGCCTGCGTTGCCGCGAAGGGCGCTTCGGCCGCAGATGGCTGCATGCGGAACGGCGACCGGCCCGGCGCATCGACGTTGTGCGAAACCTCCGGCACGGAAATGTCCGCTGGATACCAGACGTTGGTGATGAGCGCCTGGGTGCGTGCCCCGCGCCAATGGCGCTCAGCCTGCGGATGAAATGCGCGGGTGGTTTCCCCCACGTGGTACGGCGCAGCAGGCTCATCAGCGGAACCGGCATAGGCAGCGCCCATGGCTAAGGCCGCCAGCGCGGCGGCAAGGCAACGACGCAACATCTTTACTCCTTGCGGATGGGGATCATCAGGTCGGTCACGCAGGCGCGCGGCGGGTGATGCCGCCCGGGGCTGCGATACAGCTCAAGCGCCGGGCGGTCGTCCGGTTCGAAGCCGTAGCTGGGGAGGCAGCCGCCGTAGAGCGCCTGCATGGTGGGCGCGATCAGCGCGTAAGGGCCGATCAGCCGGTGACAAGCGTAGCGGCCGCCTTCGATGCGCATCGGCTGCAGGCGGCCAGTGATTGCGCGCGGCGTATCGAGGATCACGCCCGCGAAGTATTCGAACGAGCCGGGCGTTTCCGGATCGCCATAGCAGACGCCAATGCGGTCGGGCGCATCCGCCGATTCCATATCGATGCCGAGCAACTGCCGCAGCATGACGAACGTCTGACGAATCGTCGCAACGGGGCCGTCGTGGCGCAGGCAGAGCGCGTGCAGAGGCGGCTGTTCGATCAGCTCGATGGGCGGCAGGTCTGCGGTCTCGGTGCTGCGCACATTCAGCGCCTGCTGCCGCGTCTGGAACGCGCGCGGGCTTACGCCGGTGAACTCGCGGAAAGCGCGGGCGAATGCCTGCGGGCTGCCGTAGCCGACGTTGAGTGCGACATCGGTGACGGAGTCTTCCGCGCCGCTCAAACGGTGCGCAGCCTGCGCCAGCCGCAGGCGCTGGACGGTCTCGAACACGCCTTCGCCGGTGAGCGCGCGGTAGATGCGATGAAAGTGAAATGGCGACAGGTGCGCCACCGCCGCCAGGCTCTGCACGGTATGCGGTGCCGCGGGGTCGGCCAGGATCGCCTCGATCACGCGGGCGATGCGGCGGTGGTAGTCGTGTTCAGTGCGGGGCTTCATGCGGCAAAGCATAGTCGCCCCGCCGCCGTCGCGCGGTGCAGCGATTGCGCAAAATGCGCGGGCGGGAGGGGCGTCCCGCTACCGTCCGCCCGTGGCCCGCAAGGTGGTGGCGAAGGTCCGCAACGCCTTCTTTGCGGCTGGATCGGCGAGCCGTGAATGCAGCACCACGCTGCGCGACGGAAGCGGCGGCAGGCCAAGCGCATCGCCCACATCGATGGTGCCGGTGGGTGCGACGCGTCGGCTGAGTGCCGCCACTGCAAGGCCGGCCGCCACCGCCGCGCCGATGGTGGCTACGCCACCGCCGATAAACACCTCTTGCCAGGCGATGCCCGCGGCGTCCAATGCCGTCGTTGCCATCTGCCGGATGCGGCACGTTTCGGTTTGGTTGGCCAGGCGGACCGGTTCGCCCGCGCGGTGCTCGAAATCGGGTGCGGCCATCCAGCCGAAAGGCTCTTCCATGAGGATTTCGCCGTCGGTGCGGCGGTTGTCGTGGCGCAGCACGATGGCGGCATCCAGCACGCCGCCTTCGAACATCTCCAGGACTTCCCAGGAACTGGCGATGCGGATCTCCAGTGTGAGCGTCGGTTCGGCCCGGCCCATCTGTCGCAACAGGCGCGGCAGTTCTGCGCCGACGATGTGGTGGCTCATCCCGACCGACAAGCGCCGCCGTTCCACGCCAAAGGAGCCCAGCGCGCCTTCGTGCGCCGCGACCAGGTCGCGCGCTGCCGCGAGAAACGCCGCGCCATCCTGCGACAGCCGAACCAGGCGCGGCGTGCGCTCCAGAAGCCGGCGGCCCAGTGCATCTTCCAGCCGCTTGATCTTCAGGCTCACCGCGGACTGCGTGGAGTCCATGGCCTCCGCCGCGCGCGTGAAGCTCTTCAGATCGGCCGTCAGCACGAAGGCCTGGACAGCCTCCAGGTCGAGCATTCTCATGTTCAATCATTTTGAAATCGAATGATTGAAATATCTTAGGATGTCTTTTTGCAATGATCAATGTGAGGCATGCTGTGGTCACTGCAAACCAAGGAGTGGACCATGCCCCTCGTTCAAGTGTCGCTGCGGCGCGGCAAGCCTGCCGCTTATCACCAGGCCATTTTCGACGGCGTCTATCGCGCCATGCGCGAAACATTCAACGTGCCGGAAGACGACCGCTTCATGACGCTGACCGAGCACGACGCGAGCACCTTCAGCGTCAGCCCGACCTACTTCGGCATCGCGCGCAGCGACGACGTGGTGATCATCCAGATCACCGCCAACAACACGCGCAACCGTGAGCAGAAGCAGGCGCTCTATCGCCGCATCGTCGAGTTGCTGGGCGACAAGCCCGGCGTGCGGCCCGAAGACGTATTCATCAACCTCGTCGAGGTGCTGCCCGAGAACTGGTCGTTCGGCCACGGCATCGCGCAGTACGCAGTGGACCCGCGCTGAGAGGGGAGGGCGCCGCATGCTGCTCGCTCACTACGTCCACCATCTGCCTGCCGATTACGACATGGCGCGACTGCATGCGCGGGCAAGTCAACGCGGCCCGTTGTGGGATGACGCGCCTGCCTTGTTCTTCAAGGCTTTCCTGCTGCGCGAACGTGGAAAGCTGGGCGCGACGGCCAATCAGTATGCGTCGCTTTACCTGTGGCAGCAGGATGCGGCCTTCCGCGATTTCCTCGTCAACGGCCGCTACCACGTGGTGACGGAAAGCTTTGGCCGCGCAGCCATTCGCACACACGTTGCACTCGACGCGCGCAAAGGCCCCGCCCATGCGGCGCGCTTTGCGTACGTTGAAGAGGAAGACATCGCCCCCGATGTGGAACTCACCGGTGTCTTTCGCCAAGCCATCGAACGCAACCGTGCAACGGCGGAGCAGGCGGGAACGGTGGCCGCGGTGATTGGCGTCGATACGGCGGCGTGGCGCTTGACGCGCGTGCGCTTGTCGGAGGCGCCACCCGCTGACGATGAGATCGCGGCCTGCCACCAGTTGCTGCACCTCGCACAGCCGTTGCTGGAGACCTTGCCATGACCACGCGTCAGATCCTGTTCGCCTATGTGGGCGGCTTGCTCTGGGGAATGCTGCTCATCGTCGGCGCGGCGGTCACGTTGGCGGCCGTCGCGCGCGACGTGTTGCCGAGGCTCAGTCCTTGAGCGAATTGCCCAGCATGTCGAGCAGGAACTGCGTGCCGCGCTCGCGCGATCCGGAGTCGTCGTAGCCATCCAGGAAGGCGCCTTGCTCGGTCATGACGAGGTGCGTGCCGCCGGAGCCGTCCTTGGGCTCGCGCAATTCCAGCGTGGCGAGCGAGGCGGAGATCTTGCGATCGTCCAGGTGCATCACATACGAATAGACGACGCGTTCGTTCGGGATGACGTCGTGATACAGCGCCTCGAAGCTGGAGACGACACCGCTGTCCCACCGGCCCTTGACGACCTCGCGGCCGCCGGGCGTGGCATCCATTTCACCACGCACGAGCAGCGTGTAGCCGTTGCCGCCGGCAAACCACTTGGCCTTGGCGGCCGGGTCGGTCAGTGCCTTGAACACGCGCGAGCGCGGTGCGTCGTAGGTGCGTTCCACCGTAAAGGTGGCATGCACCACCGACCGCTGGATGCCATCGGCCACCGGCACGCTTGCGGCTTCGCGTTCCAGCTTGTCGAGCGTCTGCTTCCAGCCCTCGGACGCGCCCTTGATCATCATCTCGGCAATCGGCGCGAGCGGCGTGTGGGTCTGCGTGACTTCCATGCGCGTGCCGCCGCCGGTTGCCTCGGCAAAGGTCACGACGGTGTGGGCGTTCATCAGCGGGCGGTTGTCGCCATCCACCACGTTCATGTCGATGACGAGCCGCGCGTTGGGCACGATCTCGAGAAAGTGGCCGCGCGACCAGTGGTCTTGCCCCTCGGGCGAGCGCATGCAGACGTCAAACTTGCCGCCCACGCGAAACTCGACTGTTGCGTCCGGTACCGTGAAGTGCGTCGGGCAGAACCAGCGCTTGATGTGGTCGGCGGTGCTCCAGGCCTTGAAGACCCAGTCGCGCGAAACGGGGAAGGTGCGTGAGATCACGAGCGGGCGCAGGGTCGTGCCGGCGGGGCCGTCAATGGTCGTCGTCATGCAAGTCTCCTTGGGTTTTGAGCGTTTCCAGATAGGCGCCTAGGCGGTCGAAGTGCTGTTCCCACTCCAGGCGTCGTTGGTTGATCCACTGCTCGGCGAGGCTCAGCGCCTCGGGTTCGATACGGCAAGTCCGCACGCGGCCCACCTTTTCCGATCGCACGAGACCGGAGTTCTCCAGCACCGACAGGTGCTGCATCACCGCGGGCAGCGAGATATCGAGGGGCTGGGCAAGTTCGCTCACCGACGCCGGCCCGCGCACGAGCTGCACCAGCATCGCGCGCCGATTGCCGTCGGCCAGGGCCTGGAAGGCGAGATCGAGGGAAGTGTCATGGTTAAGCATGTGGTTAACTATAGCGACTCTGAATAGTTAAGCAAGTACTTTATCTTTCTGTCGTTGACACACCGATTTACTTCGCATACAAAGTAAAACACTTCGCATGCGAACTAAATCAACGTCATGGACAGCACACCGCACACCATTCCCGCCACGGACGGCTACCCCCTGGGCGCCATGCTCTGGACGGCTGCCGGCGCGCCGCAGGGCGTGGTGGTCATGCACCCGGCCACCGGCGTGCCCCAGCGCATCTACCAAGCCTTTGCCAAGTTCCTGGCCGAGCACGGCTTCCACACGATCACGTACGACTACCGCGGCATCGGCGCATCGCGGCCCAAGAGCCTGCGCCGCTTTGCTGCCCGCATGCGCGACTGGGCGCTGCTCGACGCCGAAGGCGTGATGCGATGGGCAAGGGCGCGTTATCCGGCATTGCCGCAACTGGCGGTCGGGCACTCGGTGGGCGGCCACGCCATCGGCCTGTGCTGCGCCGACTGGGATGTCGCGGGCGTGGTGCAAGTGGCCTGCCACACGGGCAACTCGCGCTTCATCCGCCAACGCGGCGAACGCTGGCGCGTGGAGTTGATCCTGCGCGGCATTGGTCCGTTGATGGCGCGGTTGATGGGGTACGTGCCGGGCAAGCGCATGGGCCTGGGCGAGGACCTGCCGGGCGGCGTCGCCATCGAATGGGGCGCATGGGCCGGCATGCAGCGCTACTTTTTCGATGACCCCACGCTCGGCGCCATCGAGCGCTTCAACCGTGTCACGCATCCCGTGCTCGTCTACGGCTTTGACGATGACCCGTGGGCCACGCCCGCCGCCATCAACGCGTTGACGATGCACTTCACGAACACGTGGGTCGAGCGGCGGCAGATCACGCCTGCGCAGGCCGGCGGCGCCGTGGGGCACATGGGCTTCTTCCGCGCGCAGTTTGCCACCACGCTGTGGCCGGGGTTGGTCGATTGGCTGCGCGAGCGTGCCGCCGCCACACGCAACGAAGCGGAGGCTGCATGACAGCACCCGACCGCCGCCTTGTGTATCTGATCAGCGTTGGACAACGCCGCTTGCAGCGCTGGATTCAATCGCGCACGGGCGAGGGCGTGACCGCCGCCCAATCCGGCCTGCTGTTCTTCCTGGAGAAGAACGACGGCGCATTGATGCGCGAAGCCGGCGCCGCGCTGGACCTCGGCCCCTCCGCCATGAGCGGCCTGGTCGATCGCTCTGTCGACGCTGGCCTCATCGAGCGCCGCGCCGATGCCAAGGATGGCCGCGCTTGGCAACTCTGGATCACGCCCGCCGGCCGCGACGCCCTGGCCGAAACACGCACCGGCCTGGCTGAGCTGAACGCGCGGCTGACCGACGGTTTTACCGACGCCGAGATCGACGTCGTCGCACGCTGGCTGGCCAGCCTGCAAACCAAGTTCCCCAACGGAGACGAGCAATGAGTGAACACATCCAGAGCCACCACGCCGACGGCGTGCTGACGCTCACCCTGGCGCGCGCCGACAAGAAGAACGCCATGACCGACGCGATGTACGGCGCGCTGGCCGATGCGCTGAGCGCCGCCGAGCGCGACAACACCGTGCGCGTGGTGCTGTTGCGGGCCGAGGGCGACATGTTCTCCGCCGGCAACGACATCGGCGAATTCGCATCGATCGCCATGTCGGGCGGCAAGAGCAACAAGGGTGACGCCGAGCGCAACGTCGTCCGCTTCCTGCATGCGCTGGCCAGTGCGACGCGTCCGCTGGTGGCGGCGGTGCAAGGCCGCGCGGTCGGCATCGGCACGACCATGCTCCTGCATTGCGACTTCGTGCTGTTGGCGGACAACGCGCAGCTGTCCACGCCGTTCGTCAATCTGGCGCTGGTGCCGGAAGCCGCATCGAGCCTGCTGATGCCGGCGCGCCTCGGCCACGTGCGCGCGTTCGAGATGTTCGCGCTGGGCGACGCGGTGAGCGCCGAATCGGCACTCGCGTGGGGTTTGGCGAATCGGGTGGTGCCGCTGTACCAGCTCGGCACGGAGGCGCAGGCCATTGCGGCGCGATTGGCGCGCCAGCCGCTGGGCGCGCTGACTGAAACCAAGCGCCTGATGCGCGATGCCGAACTGCTCAAGCAACAGATGGATGCGGAGAGCGCCTGCTTTGCGCGGCGGCTGCAATCGCCAGAGGCGCATGAAGCCTTCCGGGCGTTTGCCGATCGACGGCCGCCCAATTTCAACGCCGTGGCGCACTGAGCGCGGCGGTGTCTCCTTCGGCGGCCCTGGTCCGGCCGCCTTTTTTCATTCAGACAGCCAAGCGCCCTTGCGTGGCTGCCACCGAAATCGTCGCTTCCATGCCGGCGGTAAAACGCAGGTAATCGGCCTCCATGCCGTCGGAAAAGATCACGCCGTTCTCTGGCATGCGCGAGCGCAGCTTGAGCGGCTGGTCTGCATCCACATGGCCAAACACGAGCGTGGCCTGCGATGCGCGGCTCGGAAACGGCTCGCGCACGGCGAACGTCAGTTGCGGGGTGTCCCACGGTTCGGGTTCGTAACGAAAGCCATCGCCGCCGGCATGCATGGCGCGTGCGACGCCCATCGAGCCCGTCACGATGCTCTTCAGCCACGCCGTCGAACCGAGCCCCGTGGCGACGATGATGCCCGACGACGATTGCGCTTCACGCCGCTCTCCTAGCTCGATTTCATACAGCGCGGACGCATGCGTGCGCGGCCCGATGAAGAGGTCGTTGACGGCGCGCAGCACCTGCCCGTCCGACAGCCGTGCTTCGGCCATCGTCACCGCTTTGGTGGGGCGCTTGTCGCGCGCCACGTCGGCCAGCACGGTGCCGAGATCTTTCGGCTCGAAGGGCAGCAGCACGCCGTCCCAGCGGCCGGGCTCCGGGTTCAGGCCGATCAGCGGCTGGCCATCGAGATACTTCATCGAGTTGGCGACCAGCCCGTCTTGCCCGAGCGCCACGACGATATCGTCCGGCGCAAAGATGAAGTTGGGCAAGTAGCCGCGATCCACCACCTGATAGCGGCCCCAGGCTTCCAGCGCGCGCACGGTGATTTCGAGGCTGCGCGCGTAGGCGGCGTTCTCGGCCAGGTAGTCGGAAAAATCGGCGCCCAGGTGTTCGAGGTAGAACTTCGCCTGCGCCAGCGTGTGGTGGCGCGCCACCAGCTCTTCAAGTCGCGTGCGGCGCGTCACCAGCACGACCTTGCGGCCTTCGGTGCTCATGATGCGACCCGTGCGGTGGCGTTGGGGGACGTGGCGTTCATCAGCCCCTGCAGCAGGTCCGGCGACACGTTCAATTGGCCGATGCGTTCTGCACGTTCGGCAATGCCGCCAAAGGCCTGCGCGATGAGCTGGCCGGGTTGCATGCCGGCCGCAGCCAGCGCGTTGACGATGCGCGGGTCGGCCTTTTCCAGCGCCTGCATGACGGCGGCCACGCGATAGGCCTCGGCTTCGGCCAGCGTGCGGCTGTTCTCGGCCTGCCCGGCCACGAAGGCCTTGCGCTGGCCTTCGAGTTCCACATCGGCGGCCATCTGTTCGTTGCGCAGGGCATTTTCCTTGCGCATCAGCGTGGCCTTGGCTTCCATCTGCGTCTCGCGGATCTGGCGCTTCTTCTGCTCGACTGCGATGTCGGTGTCCAGCTCGTTCTGGCGAATGGCGCGTTCGTTTTCCACGGCCGACATGCGACGCAAGTAGACGGCGTCATCCGCGGCCTTGAGGTTGGATTCGCGTGCTTCGGCTTCCAGCGCGCGGGCGATGTCCGGGGTCGGCTTGACCGCCATGACCGACACTCCCAGGATTTCCAACCCCAACGCGGCAATTTCAGGCTGCGCAGCCAATTCGGCTTGCGCGGTGCGCGCGATAGCCGCCGATGCGCGCAGCGCGGCCTTCAGTTCCATCGCCTGAACGGCTTGCTGCACGATCACTTCCACTTGCTGAGCCACGCGATCGCCCAGACGCTTCGGGTCTTCCGACACGTAGGTCTGGCCGTTCTTGGCGAGCGAGAAATCCATCATGGCGGCGGTGCGGCGCGGGTCGCTGATGCGGTACGTCACCTGGCCCTGCACGGTCACGCTCTGGAAGTCGGCCGTCACCAGTTCAAGGATGAAAGGGCGGTCCTGACTCGCTACCGGCACCGCCACCAGCGTGGTCGTCGGGCCGTAGTAGAAGAACGACAGGCCCGAGCCTTCGCGCACTACCTTGCCGGCGCGGAACTGCATGAGATGAACGGTGGGCTGCGACTTGATGAAGCGGATGCCGAACATGATGACCTCCTTGTTTGTAAGTTGTACAGTACAACTTGTATGGGTTGGACAATACAACTTACTATGGGGGCCGTCAAGACATTTGTGATGCGCCATGGCTACCCGAACCTCCGCGAAGTCCTTCCCGCTGCCGTTCACCACCGTCGATGTCGTCATCTTTACGGTGCTGGATGACGTGTTGCGCGTGCTGCTCGTGCAGCGTCCCAATACGGAAGGGGAGCCTTTTCCCGGCGCATGGGCGCTGCCGGGGGGCTTTGTCGATACGGCCGTCGATGCCACGCTGGAAGACTGCGCGCGCCGCAAGCTGCTGGAGAAAACCGGTGTGGGCAGCCCGTATCTGGAGCAGCTGGGCAGCTGGGGCGGTGCAACGCGCGACCCGCGCGGCTGGTCTGCCACGCATGTCTACTTTGCGTTGATGCCCGCACAGGGCGTGGCGCTGGCCAAGGGCGCCAATGCGGCCGACGTAGCGTGGTTTGCGGTGGACGACGTGCTTCGCGCGCCTGAACTGGCCTTTGACCACGCGGACATCCTGCGCGCCGCCGTCGAGCGTTTGCGCAGCAAGGTCGAATACACCTCGTTGCCCGCCTTTCTGCTGGCCGAGCCGTTTTCGCTGCCGCAGTTGCAGCGCATGTACGAAATCGTGCTTGGCCGCCCGGTCGACAAAAGCGGTTTTCGCACCCGCATGCTGGCCGCCAACTTTCTGGAAGAGTCTGGCGTGGCGGAAGGGGATTCGTACCGTCCTGCCAAGGGCTACCGGCTGATTGATCGGAGCCAGCCGGTCGTTTTTCCGCGCACCTTCAGCCCGCGCGGGGGCGATTCAAACGGCTGAGCACCGCCTTGGCGCCGCACCCCTCCAGCGGGTGCTGTAACAGAACAGTCACGTTGCATTACTACCCTACGCGCTTACTTCACACTTGCGCGCTGTGAAACACGCCTGCAGACCGGGCGATGACGCACGCGTCTTTCACTGACCGGGTATGGCTGGAAACGTCGCATCGGGTGGTGCGCGGCGGATACTGCCTTGGTGCATCGCGATGATCGGCATCTGCGCTTTCCAACCTGCCGTGCTGGCCGGTCCGCTTGAGGCGGAGCCGGCTGCCATTGCCGGCGCGCCGCCTGCCGATGTCGAGCGCTGGTTCGACATCGAGGCGCAGCCGCTGCAACGCGCGCTGGAGCACTATGGCGCCGTCACCGGAATATCGCTGCTGTATGACAGCGCGTTGACGTCGGGCCGTTCAGCCCCTGCGGTGCGCGGCACGATGACGCCCCATATGGCATTGCTGCGTTTGCTGGAAGGCAGTGGCCTCGCGCCGCGCTATACCGGCAACGATGCGCTGGTGCTCTTGCCGGTGCGGCCGCAAGCGGGCCCTGATGCAAACGATACCGGGGCAACAGACCTGCCGGCGCAGCGACGCTACTACGGCTTGATCCAGCGTCGCATCCGCGATGTGTTCTGCGCAAATGCGATCCTGGCCCAAGGCCGCCACCGCATCGCGCTGCGCCTGTGGGTCGATGCGTCGGGCAGCATCGGCACGGTGCGGTTGCTCGATTCCACCGGCGATGCCGTGCTCGACAGGTTGGTCGTGACCGCCCTGCAAGGCGCGCCGGTGGGTGAGCCGGTGCCCGCATTCGTGCCGCAGCCTTTTACGCTGGTGGTGATGCCGCGAGCATCGGGCCAGAGCTGGGGATGCCCGGCACCGGCCACGTCGGTCTCCGTGCTTTCCATGGGGAGGCGGCATGGCGGATAGCGGCCGCGCGATGCTGCGCGATTTCCTCCTTGAGCGGTACAGCCACCTCAAGTTTCTGTTGTCGCGGCGGCTCGGCAACCCCGACCTTGCCGGCGACGCGCTGCAAGACATCTGGCTGCGCCTGGAGAACCACGGCAGCGGCGAGGCCATCGAGCCGGTGCAAAACCCCGGTGCCTATCTTTATCGCATGGCGTTCAACGCGGCCATCGACCAGCAGCGCGCCGAAGACCGCCGCCTGAGCGTCGGCGAGGTCGAAACCATGCTCGATCTGGTGAGCCCCGCGCCGGGCCCCGCTGAAGTTGCGGAGGCCAATTCCGAACTCGATGCGCTGATCCGGGCAATGGAGCAGATGCCTGCCCGCCGCCGCGACATCCTGCTGGCCGTGCGGCTGGAAGGCACGCCGCAGCGCGAGGTGGCTGAGCGCTTCGGCATCTCGCTGCGGCTGGTCGAGCTGGAACTGCAACGCGCCCAGGAGCACTGCGCCGCCAAGCTGGGCCGTTAGCCGAGCGCCTTCGCAAGCCACAACCTGCCGCGGCAATCGATTCAAAAAAACTCTCGAAAAAATGCTTGCGGGTTTGTGTGCCGGGCGTCGTCTTACCCATAAGACCGTCGAAGTGGCGGCAGAGGCAAGCCGCGCCCACGAAGACGGCCGTATGACAGATGGTTGAACGCATGAAGGCAGCACCCGAACCCAACACGACGACGCTGAAGATTTCGCATACGCTGCGCCGCGAAGCGCATGCCTGGGTGCGTCGTCTGACTTCGGGCGACGCTACCGTGGCAGACGCGCAGGCGCTCAAGCGCTGGTGCGAAACGAGCGACGCGCATGCGGCAGCGTTTGTGGAGGCGCGCCGGTTGTGGAAAGACTTTGGCCCCGCCGGTGAAGCCGTGCGGCGCAGGCAAGCCGCACGGGCCACCCAGGCCCCCAACATGCAGCGCGTGCCCGCGTTTGGCCGCCGCGCGTTTATCGGCGGTGCCTTCGCAACCGCGGCGGGCGCTGCCGTGGCGGTGGCGGCGCCGGCTGGACTGTGGGGCGCGTTTCCCGCCTTGGCGGCAGATTTCCGCACCAGGACGGGCGAGCAGCGCCAACTGGCGCTCGCACCCGACGTGACGGTCGACCTCAACACACACACGAGCGTTGCGCTGCGCCGTGACGCAACAGCGAATGCGCTCCAAGGCGTCGAGCTGCTCGACGGCGAGATCGCAGTCAACACCACGCGCGCCGCGGCGCAACCGTTCATCGTTGCGGCGGGACCGGGCCGTGCGATGGCCACGCAGGCCAACTTCGAAGTGCGTCATCTCGATACGCGCGTGTGCGTGACATGTCTTTCAGGCGACGTGCGGGTCGACGTCAATGGCCGCAGTGTCATGCTGACGGCCAATCAGCAAGTGACTTACGGCAAGCACGCCATGAGTGCCGTGACGGCTGCTGATGCGGCCACCACGTCGGCGTGGCGCAGTGGGGTGCTGGTGTTCCGTCAGACGCCGTTGTCCGACGTGGTGGATGAGATCAATCGGTATCGCCCCGGCCACGTGCTGGTGGTGGACCGCAAGCTCGAGCGCAGCCGCTTGAATGGGCGTTTTCGCATCGACAAGTTGGACACGGTGTTTGCGCAGATGCACGAAGTGCTCGGCGCCAAGGTGACGGAGCTGCCCGGCGGCATCGTGCTGCTGGGATAAGCCGGGCGGCGAGCATGCGCCGCTGACATGTTTCTGTCATTGCGGGTTGGGGCTGTGACCTTCGTCATAGCAGGAGAGGCCGCAAGGTGAGTGTGGCCGCCGTTCGATCGTCCGTTCGCCACCCGACATGCAGCCGAGCCCGTCCGCCAAGCTTTCTTTTGCCAATACTGCGTTGCATCGCCAGCGCAAGCGTCACGCGTGGCGCCTCAAGCCACTCGTGCATGCCGCCGCACTGACGCTGCTGGCGGCCAATGCGCACGCAGCGCCACGGGCCTTCAGTGGCGCTTGGTTCGCAGAACGCGGGGCGGCACAGAACACGGCAGCGGCCACGGGGCGCCTGCCCAACGGCACGCCGGTCGCGCTGCTGAACGATCCTCAGCAGCAATCGCAACAGGCGCGCCAACAGTTGCAGCAGTCGCTTGCCAACCTCAACGGTGTGGCCGCAGCCATCGCCGCGCAGCAGGCGGCACAGAATGCGGCGCGGCAAGCCGCGCTCAGCGGCCCCTCCGACGTGCCCGACGGTCTGGCGGACGGCGGCCTGAAAGTCGACACGAATTCGCTCACGCGCGGCTGGGTCAACGCCAATGCGCCGGTGCAGTCCAACAAGGACGGCCGCGTGAACGTGGCCATCCGGCAGACCGACGACAAGGCGGTGCTGAACTGGGAGACCTTCAACGTCGGCCGCAACACGACGGTGGAATTCCAGCAGCAGTCCAACTGGTCGGCACTGAACCGGGTGAACGATCCGAATGGGCGGCCGAGCGAGATTCGCGGCCAGATCAAGGCCGACGGTACGGTGCTTATCGTCAACCGCAACGGTGTGGTTTTCACCGGCAGCAGCCAGGTCAATACGCGCAACCTCGTGGCTGCCGCTGCCAACATCACCGACGAGCAGTTTCGCAAGGGCCTGTACGGTGACAATGCCACGCCCACGTTCACGAACGCGGGCGGCAAGGTCAAGGTGGAAGCCGGTGCGCAGATCACCACGCAGACGCCGCAGTCCGTGACGCAGGGCGGCGGCTACGTGCTGCTGGTGGGCACCGAAGTCGAGAACGCAGGCACGATCACCACGCCCAAGGGCCAGACGCAACTGGCCGCGGGCGACAACTTCATCATCCGCAAGGGCGTGGGCACGGACGGCAATACGCCGTCCACCACGCGCGGCAACGAGATTGCGCCGCAGTTCGTCGCCAACAGCACGGCCGGCCATGTCGTCAACAACGGCCTGATCGTCGCCAACCAGGGCGACATCACGCTGGCTGGGCGTGATGTCGTGCAGAACGGCGTGGCGGTCTCCACCAGCACCGTCAATACGCGCGGCACGATCCATCTGCTGAACTCGGCCACCGATACGCAGGGGCGAGTGTCGATGGGGCAGGGCGCAACCACGGCCATCCTGATCGAGCAGGACGGCAGTACCGCGCTCGATAGCCAGCGCAACGCGCTGCTGCAGGAATCCGCTGCGCAAGACAAGGTGCGTGCGGATACCGCGCAAGGTGTGTTCGACAACCTCTCGCGCTTGTCGGACCGGCGCGACCAATCGCGCATCGAGATCGTCTCGGGCGGTGACGTGTTCTTTGCCGACAGCTCGCTCTCGCTCGCCACGGGCGGGCAGATCCAGGTGAGCGCTGCACGCCGCACGCTGGTGAATGACCGCGCGCGGCTGGACGTGGGCGGCGCGGTGGGCGTGCAGGTGTCGATGGAATCCAACAACGTTGCCGTGAACGTGCAGGGCAACGAGCAGCGCGATGCCCCCGGCAACCGTGACAGCGGCGCGCTGAACAACGCGACGGTCTGGATCGACCGCCGCCGCCTCATCTACGTGCCCGCCAAGCCCGGCGTCTATGACAAGGATCGCTACTACACCGCCGGCGGCCTGCTGGAAGTGGGTGGCTACCTCGACAACGCCGGCCACAGCATCGGCGAGTGGGCGGCACAGGGCGGCACCGTCACGCTGGGCGGCAAGGAAGTCGTCACGCAGCGTGGGTCGTCGATCAACCTGTCGGGCGGTTCGTTGGATGTGCAGAGCGGCTACCTGCGCCAGACTTTCCTCAAGGGGCGTGACGGACAGCTTTACGATGCGTCGTCCGCGCCGATGGACGTGCTGTATAGCGGCGTCTATCAGGGTTTTGAAGCAGCGCATCCGCGCTGGGGCAACAAGACCACCGAGTACTACTACAGCCCGTTGATCGCACCGCGCCAGAAGTTGGAGAACGGCTATACGGCCGGGCGCGATGCCGGCCAGCTGATCCTCTCCACGCCGACCGCGGTGGTGGATGGCGACATCGTCAGCGCCGTCTACAACGGGCCGCGCCAGAACCAGGCGCACGTGCCCGGCGCGGCCGATGGCTACGGCCAGGCGCAGACCGCCGTGGCCATTCCGGCCACGCTGCGCATCGGCCGTTACGACGCGTACGGACTTGCCGGCGCTTACGACACGCAAGTGCGCATTGGCGAAGTGGCCGCGGCGGCACCGATCTCGCTCAAGGACGCGCTGCCGGCAGACCGCGTCAACACCATTCAGCTCGATGCTCAGCGCCTGAACGACATGGGGCTGGGTGGGCTCGCCATCGCCACGCAGGGCAATGTGTCGATCGACAAGCGCCTGGCGTTGGCCGATGGCGGCACGGTCTCGGTGTCTGCATCGTCCATCGATGTGAATGCAGACGTGGTGGCGCACGGCGGCAACGTTGCGTTCAGCAATGTGCTGCGTGCTGCCAACCCGGCCACGCAAGCGGCGCCGCTCACCAAGGATGGCAAGTCGCGCATCGCGCTCGGCAAGGATGCGACGGTGGATGTGAGCGGCCTGTGGGTGAACGGCGCGCTGGATCCGACCGCGGTGGCCGGCATGGCATGGCTCAACGGCGGCAACGTCAGCATGGAAGGCGTGCAGGGCATTGCGCTGGCCGGCGGCAGCACGATCGATGTGTCGTCGGGCGCGGGCATTCTCGCCAGCGGTACCGTGCGCGGCGGCAAGGGCGGCAACCTGACGCTGACCGCCAACACGCCGCCGTTTGCGCCCGCAACGGCGGATGGCAGCACGCTGCAACTCGGCAGCACGCTCAAAGGCTACGGCGTAAGCAGCGGCGGCACGCTCACGGTGGCGGCCGACAAGGTGCTCATTTCCGACGGCACGGGTGCACAGGCGGGGCAATTGCTGCTCACGCCCGATTTCTTCCGCCAGGGTTTCTCCGCCTATGACGTGAACGGGTACCGTGGCCTGAACGTCGCGCCGGGCACGGCATTGAATGTGGAAATGCCGGTCTACTTCGTGCCCGACGCCGCGCGCAAGATCGCCACCGGTGCACGCCCGGCCGACGTGCTCACGCTGTGGACGCCGCCGGTGTATCAGGAGAATGCGGTCAACGCCAAGCTGATCCAGCGTGGCGGGGCGAGCCTGACCCTGGAGTCGAACAGCAGCCTGAACCAGACAGTGGGATCGCACCTGCAGGTCGGCGAAGGCGCGCGGATTGTGGTGGACCCGGGCCAGACGGTGACGTTGCAGACGCCGGGGCAGATCACGATTGATGGTTCGATTACGGCGCCGGGCGGCACGATCAAGGTGCTGCAGATGAACGCTGCGGACGCGGCCAACGGGCGCGCGGATTACGCCGACCTTGCCCGTTCGATCTGGATCGGCGATCACGCCGTTCTGGATGTGAGTGCACGTGCCGTCCATGCGGTGGACACCCTTGGCCGTCGCTATGGTGAGGCGGGTAACGGCGGCACCATTGCAATCGGCCCGAAAGGCCCGGCAACGGCCAACGGCACTGCCCCCGCCGCCAATGCGTTCATCGTGATTCGGCCAGGCGCGTTGCTGGATGCGTCCGGTACGCACACCACCGTAGATGTGTTGGAAGGCGCAGGCGCATTGCCCGCTTTCGGGCAGGCGTCTCGACCTGTCGAGTTGGCGGGGGACGGTGGAACGATTTCGTTGGCATCGTTTGCAGGGCTGCAGATTGATGGAACCTTGCGCGCTTTCGCTGGCAGCGCGGCGGCTGCAGGCGGCACGCTGTCGCTCACGTTGGAGACGCCGCATTACCTGGCTGCCGAGGGGGTGCCATTTCCCAGTGCAGTCGTTGTGCCGCGCGAGTTGGAGATCGGCTCGACACATCGGTCGGCGTTGCCGGCAGATCTGCGTCCGGGAGAGTCGAGCGCCGCGCTTGCGTTCGGCAAGGCCCGCATCGGCATGGACCAGATCGGAGCCGGCGGCTTTGACGCACTCTCGGTCTATGCCGACATGATTACGTTCGATGGGTCGGTCAACGTCTCAATGGGTCGCAGCCTGCAGGTACAGAGCAACGCGCTGTCTGCTCGCGACGGTGCATCTGCCGTCCATCTTGCGGCGCCTTACATCAGATTTGGCAACACCCTGGTTGGCGAAAATAGCGCGATCTACCCGCTCGTGGGCGGTGCGATCGATCCCGCGCAGCGACTGCGGATCGGCTCAATACAGCCGGTGCCGACAAGCGCTGCACTAACGGTCGATGCCAATATGATCGACCTGGGGTTCCTCTACACCGCGGGCGTAAACGGAACGGTTGCCCAGTACCAGCAGTCACCGTTGCAGGTGACGCGTGCGGGGTTCGACACGCTTACGCTCAACAGCGCGGGGGATATTCGAGTCAACCTCGGCGGCGGTGCTTCCCGTCAGGTCACGCTGAATGCTGCTCAGGTCTATCCAGTCAGCGCAAGCCTGGGCAGGCTGGTGGCCACGGAACATCTCACGCTCGGCCGCACCGCACAGGGCACGCCCGATATGCCGGACAGCGTTTTCGGCACGCTCTTGTTGAACGCGCCCACCATTGATCAAGGTGGCGTATTGCGCGCGCCGCTGGGGAATCTGCTGCTCGGTACAAACAACCAGATCGATTTGCCCACGCCCACGATCCGCATCAATCTGCTCCCGGGCAGTCTGACTTCAGTAAGCGGCGCGGGTCTGGTACTGCCTTACGGTGGTACGACCGACGGGGTCGCTTACACCTACAACGGCGCGCCGATCACGGGCGCTGCAGCCATTGACATCTTCCATTCGAACATCCTGCGCCTGACGGGCCAATCGTTCGACGTGGCTCCGGGCGCAGTGCTGGACCTCTCCGGCGGCGGCACGATCGCCGGTGCAGGGTTTGTCAGCGGCCGTGGTGGATCGGTCAACGTACTGGCAACGCCATTGATCAACGCCAACCCGGCGCTGACCTACAGCGCCAGCAATAACGGCGTATATGCCATCGTGCCCGGTTATCGCAGCAGCTACGCACCATTCAGCAGTGCGGGCGGGATGGCGGATGTTGGTCGCCAGATCACGATCGGCGACGGTGTCCCCGGGCTGGCGCCGGGCGTCTATACCTTGCTGCCCGCGGCCTATGCGTTGATGCCGGGGGCATACCGCATCGAGCTGGGGCAGACCAACCCGCTTGCGACTGGCGCCACCACATTGGGCGGAGGCTCATGGTTGGCAGGCGGAATCCTTAGCACGGCCAATACCGGTGTTCAATCGCCATTGCCCTCGCAGATCATCGTCACGCCTGGCAGCGTGGTGCGTCAGCTGTCTCAGTACAACGAGACCAGCTATGCCGATTTCGTCCGGGCGAACGCGAAGCTGTTCAGCGCAGCCAGGCCGTTGCTGCCCTCTGACGGCAGGACACTGGAATTGCTGTACAGCAATACAACGACCGATACTCCAGCGCTCCGATTTGCCGGCACTGCGCGTTTTGACGCCGCGCCGGGCGGGTATGGCGGTACGTTGTCCGCCGATACCATGGGTACGGCAAGGTCGATCGAGATTACTTCAGGGGCAACCGGGGCCACGCCGGGTTTCGTTTCCATGGAGGCCAACGCGCTCAATGCGATGGCTCCCGCCCGGATGGTCATCGGCGGAGGTGTGCAAGCACAGGGCGCCGTGCAGAGCGATCTGGCCGGCAATACCGACAGTGTGTTCGTCCGTTCCGGCGCCAGCCTGAGCGCGCGCGAGGTGCTCCTACTGGCGCAGGCAGGCGGCATCACTGTCGAGGACGGCGCTCGCATCAGCACCTTGGGGCGGGGCGCGGACACTCCGCGGCCGTCCACGGACGGCTACGTCTACTCGACCTCTGCCAATCTCGTGGCGGTTTCCAATGGGTTGCTCAACGTGGTCCAAGGACAACCCCTGGGGAGTTCGAATGGCGTTTCGATCGGAAAGTCCGAGTTGTATGGAGAGGGCTCGCTGCTGTTCTCTACCCGCGGCAACGGTCAACTGACGCTGAGCGACGGCGCCCGCTACGGCGCAAAGTACCTCACGCTCTCGATGCCCAGCATCAACATCGGCGAGCAGGCAGCACTGGATGCTGCCGTCAACGTGCTTCCGAACGGTTTGCGCCTGAATCAGGATTTGCTCACCCGTCTGCTTGCGGGCAATACGGGCATTGGCGTGCCCAAGCTTGAAAACCTCGTGCTGACGGCCTCGCAGTCGGTCAACTTCTACGGCACCACGGCGCTCAATACGATTGATCCGCTGACGGGCAAATCGTCGCTGGCGTCGTTCGTGCTCAATACGCCGGCCATCTACGGCGTGGGCAATGCCGGTGACGTTGCCACCATCACGACTGACAAGCTGGTGTGGAACGGCGTGAGCGATGGTGTCATTCGGGCGGCCAATCAAGCGCCGTCGAGCGCAAAACCGGGCGGAGTCATCGCGGGTGGCGCCGGCACCGGCAGTGGCACGCTGAACCTCGTTGCCCGCGACGTGGTGTTCGGCTACGGCCCGTTCAGTCAGCCCGACACGCAAGTCACACTGGATCGCCTGGTGCTCGGCTTTGCCAACACGAACGTGCAGGCCAGCGACAAGATCACGGCAAACAATCGCAATACCTTGTCGGTGTATCAATCGCAGGGCGCATATCAAGCGGGTACCGGCTACCAGTACAGCGGTGGCAATCTCAATCTCATTGCACCGCTGCTGACGGGCGAGTCCGGCTCCATCAACCGCTTCACGGCAGGCGGAGCGCTCAACGTTGCTGCGCCAAGGGGGGCGGGTACCGTCAGCACCGATGCACTCGGTGCTGAGATCGGCCTCAAGGGCAACACCGTCAACGTCGCCAGCGCCATCGTGCTGCCGAGCGGCAAACTGACGATTTCCGGTGACAACGGCGTCACGCTGGCCGACGCATCGCGCATCGACGTAGCGGGGCGCGCCGTGCCGATGAACGACGTCACCAAGTACAGCGCTGGCGGCGACGTGCTGATCGACAGCGCACACGGCAACGTGAGCCAGGCGGCGGGCGCGGTCATCGATGTCTCCGCACAGAACAACCATGCGGGCAGCGTGTCAGTCACCGCATTGGATGCTGGAGGGGGCCGCGTCGATCTGGCCGGCACCATTCGTGGGACGGCAAGCGGCCGCTACGACGCGGGCGGTACCGATGTGCCATGGCAAGCCGGCAGCGTCGATGTGCGCGCACAAGTGCTGAACGACTTCGCCGGCTTGAACCAGCGCCTGACGACGAACGGCGTCACCGGCTCACGCAGCTTCCAGATCAAGCAGGGCGATCTCTCCATTGGTGACGAGCTGAAGGCGAATGCAATCAACATCTCGCTCGACGGCGGCAGCCTGACCGTCAACGGCCGTGTCGATGCCAGTGGCGACCAGCCGGGCACGATTCGACTGGCGGCGCGCAATGGGCTGACGCTCGGCGCGGGTTCCGTGCTGGATGCTCACGGTACGCGTTTGCGTGTCGACAGCTACGGTTTGCCCATCGACGCGCCCAACCGCGGCATCGTTGAGCTGCGCGCCACAGAAGGGCGCCTGACACTGGCGCCCGGTGCGGTCATCGATGTGCGCGCCGCTGACAACGTGGCGCGCGGCACGGTCACGCTCAGCGCGCCGCGCATCGGTGCAGACGCCCAGGGCGACATGGCGATCGACGCGTCTGGCGCGGTCGACATCCGCGGCGCCAGGAGCATCGCCGTGCAGGGTTTCCGCCGCTACGGCAACGCGCCGCTCGAAACGGCGCCCACGGTGGACGGCAAGCCCACCCAGGTCATCACGCAGGGCTGGATGGACGGCGTCGATGCTGACAGCCGCACCTTCATCAATGCCGCGTGGAACAACGCCGATCTGCAGGCGCGCCTCGCTGGCCTGAAAACCTATGGCGGCGCGTACCACCTGCGGCCCGGCGTTGAGATCGTCAGCGCCACGCCGGACGGCAATCTGCTCGTGCGCGGTGATCTGGATTTCTCGGGCTACCGCTATGGCCCGAATGTCGATCCGGGCGTGCGTGGTTCGGGCGAACCCGGCGCGCTGGTGATTCGGGCGGGAGGCAAGCTGCAGGTGCTCGGCAGCATCAACGATGGCTTTGCGCCGCCGCCGGCGACGCAGGATGATGCAGGCTGGCTGCTGACCTCCGGCAAGCAGCCCTACGGCAACGACATCATCGTGCCCCGCAGCGGCATCACACTGGCCGACGGCACGCTGTTTGCCCCCGGCACGATGCTCAACTACGACGTGCCGCTGCGCTCGTTCACGCTGCCGGCCAACACAACGGTGCCTGCCAGCCTGACCTTGGGCCAGGTGCTGAACCTGCCTGCCGGCACGGTGCTGCGTGCCGCCGTGCGCGATGCAACCGGCAATGTGGTGTACCCCGCCGGCACGGTCTTGCGGCAGGACACCGCGCTCGCGGCCGGCATGGTGCTGGATGCAGGCAGCGTGGTCGCTACGCCCGTGTCGGTGGCTTCGATTGTCTGGCCGAAGGGTGTGTCGATGGCAGCGCCGTTGGGCACACCCGGCATTGCGCTGGACGGTGCATTGGCCCTGCCAGTGGGGGCGCTGATCCCCGGCTCTGCCGATGTGAAGCTGCCCGGCGACGTCAAGTTTGTCGAGCTGCGCGATACGGTGAACGGTTCGCAGGGCAGCAACTGGGCGATTGCGCCCATGTTGAAGGCGGGCACTGAGTCGTGGTCGATGCGGTTGGTGAGCGGGGCGGATATCAGCGCAGCAGACAGCCGCGCGGTGCGGCCCGACGCGAAGCAAGCCGGTCATCTCGTGTTGGGAGATGCGCATTTGTCTGCACAGGCTGTGGCGACTGAGCCGGGTTGGCAGTTCACGCAGGCTGCCCAGGATGCGGGGTTCGGTACTGCCGGGGACACCATTCCTCCCGAACTGGTTGATTTCTACCTGACCTTCTTTCCCGATTTTTGTGCGCCTAAACCCGGCGAAACCATTCTGAGTCCCCGTTTTCCACTCTTCAGCGTGCTGCGCACCGGAACCGGCGATCTCGACCTCGTCAGCGGCGGCAGCATCGACATGCGTTCCACCTACGGCGTCTACACGGCCGGAACGCAATCCGCATCGTTGCTCGACAGCAGTGGCAGCAACCCCTACAACCAGCGACGCGGCACCGAGCGTACAACCGGCAACTCGGTCCTTGGCGCTGACGGTGCTGCATATGAACCGTTCGTCAACGGCGATCCGGCAACCAGCCTGTACCAAGCGTGGTATCCAGAGCGCGGCGGCAATGTTGTGCTCTCCGCGCAAGGTGCCATCACCGGGCACACGTTGGGAAGCGGTCCGACCTTCAGTAATAACCCTGGCGATTGGCTTTGGCGCCAGGGCGGTACGGGTTCGGGCCTTCCTACGGCATGGTGGGTGAATTTCGGCACGTACGTGTTATCGGCGCCGAATAGCAGTACGGCAGCTTCCCCACGGCTCGTGGGCTTCACGGGAATTGGCGCACTGGGTGGTGGCAACGTTCAGGTGATTGCGGGCGGTGACGTCGGTGTGCAATCGGACCCGGGTGCTCGATCGCAGCCGACAAGCGAAGCACTGAACGTGGCCGTGGCCAGCACGGGGCGAATTGGTACGGACGGAAAACCCGTGCTGACCGGCGGGGGCGACCTGCAGCTCGATACACAGGGCGCGATCAATCCGCTGGACTCAGCTTTCCGCAAGTCATACCTCAATAGCCCCGATATCAATGGTGTGCTGACGAACCTGCGCGGCAACCTGAGCGTGGAAGCGGGCGCCATTGGTCGCCTGGAGCTGACATATGGATCCGCGATTCCAAACGACCCGCGCGGGCAGGATGTCTTTGCCGCCACCAAAGCAACGCCGCTGGGCGGGCTGACGATCGTGCCGGGCGATGCGACGGTCAATATGTCGAGCCGTGGGGATCTGGTGCTCGCTGCAGTGGGGGATGCGGGCCGCCTCACCCAGATGAATGCCACACCGTATCTGCCGACGTTGGGCGGCACGCTGACGCCACAAACGGGTGGTGGCTACAGCTGGTTCTCGCTGTGGACCGACAAGACGGCGCTGAACCTGTTCTCCGCTGGCGGTAACCTCACACCCACCACGCAGAGCCTTGATTCCTCGGTGGCAGCGGGTGTCGGCGCTGCAACGGACGGTCGCTTCGTCTATCCGGGCACGCTGCGGGCAAGTGCGGCGCGAGGCAACGTGTACTACGGCGGCGGAAGTGGTAGCGTTGCCAACACATCGCTCGTGCTCGCGCCCGCTCCGTTCGGCCAGTTGGAAATTCTGGCCAACGGTTCGCTGTATGCAAACGGCTACGGAATCACCCAGTCCGGCGCATCGCAAAATGCGCTCGTCACGCCGTTCAACCCAGGTTTCATTGGCTATGGCATCGGCGCGGGCACTGTGCTGTTGGTAGACAACACCAGCGCAGACGGCACGGCTGCCTCGCGGGGAAGCGGTGGAGCGTTGTTCGCGTTTGGCCCCGATACGGCTTCCGGCACGTTGCACGCGAACGATAGCGAGCCAGCACGTTTCTATGCGGTGAATGGCGACATTGTCGGACTGCGCACCGGCGAGATATTGGATTTCACCAATGGCGGCCAGAATGCTTCGCCGAAATCTCTGAAGAATTGGTATGTCGCAGCCAAGCCGACCTGGATTCTGGCCGGCAGGGACATCGTGGGTGCCGGCACCCCGCCAGGCACATCCACACCGACCGGCTTCTCCGCCACGACTTCCACCGGCAACCTCCTCCTCAACAACAACCCCAACGACATCTCCGTCGTCTCTGCAGGCCGCGACATCCTCTTCGGCAACTTCCGCGTCGCCGGCCCCGGCACGCTGGAAGTTACTGCGGGCCGCAACCTGTATCAGGCGGACAAGGGTTTGCTGGAAAGCATCGGTCGCATCGGAACGGGCATCTCCGTCAACGCGGGGGACCGCAGCAGCGGCGCGGGCATCAGCGTGATGGCGGGCGCGGGCGCAGCAGGCGCGGACTTCTCGACGTTCGCGCGCCGCTACCTCGACGCGGCCAACCTGGCCAACCCCAATGCGCCGCTGGCCGACCAGGCAGGCAAGGTCGTCAAGACGTACGACAAGGAACTGCTCGACTGGCTGCAAACACGCTTTGGCTACACCGGCCCGCAAGACGGCGCGCTCGCGTTCTACCTGGGCTTGCCGGCGGAGCAGCAACGCGTGTTTGCGCGCTCGGTGTACTTCAGTGAACTGCGCGCAGGCGGCCGCGAATACAACGACCCAGGCAGCCGCCGCTTCGGCAGTTACCTGCGCGGGCGCCAGGCCATCGCATCGCTGTTCCCCGACAAGGATGCCGAAGGCCGGCCGATCCAGCGCGAGGGCACGATCACGATGTTTGGGCCCTCGGGCATCCGCACGGATTTCGGCGGCGCCCTCCAGGCGCTCACGCCGGGCGGCCAGCTCATCGTAGGTGTGGAGGGGCAGGTACCGCCGGCCACGTCGGGCCTGCTCACGCAGGGCGCGGGCGACATCCAGGTCTATTCCAAAGACAGCGTGCTGCTGGGTCTGTCGCGCATGATGAGCACGTTTGGCGGCGGCATTCTTGTGTGGTCGGCCGAAGGCGATATCAACGCGGGGCGCGGGTCGAAAACGTCGCTGCTCTACACGCCGCCGCTGCGGGTGTACGACAGCGTGGGCAACGTCACGCTGTCGCCACAGGTGCCGAGTTCAGGCGCGGGCATTGCCACGCTCAACCCGATTCCGGAAGTGCCGCGCGGTGACGTGGACCTGATCGCGCCGCTCGGCACGGTGGACCCCGGCGAAGCGGGCATCCGCGTGTCAGGCGACATCAACGTGGCGGCGCTGCGCGTGGTGAATGCGGCCAACATTCAGGTGCAGGGCGAATCGCGCGGTGTGCCGACGGTGGCGTTGGTCAACGTGGGGGCGCTCAACTCGGCCGGTGCCGCAGCCAACTCGGCCACGCAGGCGGCGCAAGACGTGATGCGCCAGCAGCAGGCTGCAGCGCGTAACGGCTTGCCTTCCATCATCACCGTGCAGGTGCTCGGCTACGGTGGCACGGGCGGGGCGAGCGGCGATGGCGGCGAGGGCGGTAATGGCGCACCGAAGGCTCCGGAGCCCGAACGCCAGGACCGCTCCAGTTACGACCCCGGGAGCGCCTTCCAGATGATCGGCAATGGCGAGCTGAACGAGCGCCAGAAGATGCGGCTCACCGCTGCCGAGCGTAAAAACCTGTGATGCCATAAGCGGCAGGCAAGCGTTCTTCATCGACGCGTCATCGTGTGGTCATACACCGCGCGATGCCCACCAAGCTGCGGCGCACCGCGTTATGTGGATGCGCCGCAGCGTCAATCTTCATGCGCCTTCATGGTCCGCGTGCCATGTCGCCATGACAACGCACGCAGCGCTCCATGAACTTTGCGTGACATCACAAAATGTTTGCGGATTTGCGTTTCAGCAAACGTCATTCCTGTGAAGACCGACGGCTGACGAACGACGCGGCCGGCCGGCGCACAACACACGAATGATGCCGAATCGGCACCGAGCCAACGCATGTCCGAGTTCAACCAACGCTGCAAACAACGCCGCAACCAACGCAGGTCTGGGGGGAGTGTCCGGCTGGCAGTCCTGATGCTGCTGTTGCCGGGCGTGGCTCTGGCGCAAGAGCCGACCCCGCCCGCTGCCGCATCGGTTGCTGCGCCCACCGCCGAGCCCGCACCGCAACGCAAGGTCAACATCAACGAGTACGTCGTGCGCGGCAACACGATGCTCGACGTGCGCACCATCGAGAAGACCGTCACGCCGTTTCTCGGGCCCGATCGCACGCTCAAGGACATTGAAGACGCACGTGCTGCGCTGCTGGCGGTGTATCAGGCCAAGGGCTATCAATCCGTCTATGTCGATCTGCCCGAACAGCAGGTGACCGGCGGCGTGGTGATCCTGCAGGTGAACGAAACACGCGTGGGCCGCGTGCGTGTAACGGGCGCCGAGTACACCTCGCCCCGCATCGTGCGTGAAGCGGTGCCGGCGCTGCAGGAAGGCAAAGTGCCCGATTTTGCGCAGGCGCAGAACGAGCTGGCAACGCTCAACCGCGCAGACCGCCAGGTGATTCCGGTGGTGCGCCAGGGCGCGCTGCCCGGCACGATGGATGTTGACCTGAAGGTGGATGACAAATCGCCGGTGCATGCCAGCATTGGCCTGAACAACGATCACAGCGCTGATACGCGCCCGCTGCGCATGACGGCCTCCGTGAGCCACGACAACCTGTGGCAGCTTGGCCATCGCGCATCGCTGTCGTTCTTCGGTGCGCCGCAAGACTTCAGCCAGGCGCGGGTGTGGTCGGGTGCTTACACGGCACCGATTCCCGATACCAACTGGAGCCTGGAGTTCTCCGGCTACAAATCCGACAGCAACGTCGCGACGGTCGGCGGCACCAGCGTGCTCGGCAAGGGCCATGCAGTAGGCGTCAAGGCCAACTACGTGCTGCCGATGGCGGGCGCGTGGTGGCAGCAGCTCGGCGTCGGTATCGACTTCAAGGACAACGCCGAGAGCCTGCGCTTCGGCAGCACGAGCGACCACGTGCCGCTCAAGTACGCGCCCATCTCGCTCTACTACACCGGCTATCGGCAAACCGAGCGCGACACGCTCAGCTTGAACCTGACCGCCACCGCCGGCACGCGCAGCCTGTTCGGTTACGGCAGCAGTGAAGAGGCCTACGACTACAAACGTGTGAACGCGCGTTCGAGCTTCCTCGTTTTCAAGGCCGACGCCACCGAGACGCACACCTTCCAGGGCGGCTCGCAAGCGGTGGTGCGCGTGGCAGGGCAGTTGTCGGATTCGCCGCTCGTTTCCAGCGAGCAGTTTGCCGCTGGCGGCATGAGCAGCGTGCGCGGTTATCTGTCGGCGGAGACCACGGGCGACTATGGCGCGCTTGCCTCGCTCGAATGGCGCACCGCACCGTTCAACAAATTCGCGCCTGCACTGGATGAACTGCGCTTCTACCTCTTTACCGATGCGGCCTACTTGCGCCTGAGGCAGCCGCAGGTGGAGCAGGCCAGCAGCTTCACGCTCGCCTCGCTGGGATTCGGCACCAGCTTCAAATTGACCGACTACGTGCGCGGCCGTCTCGAGTTCGGTTATCCGCTGCGCGACGGCCCGAGCACGCGGGCGCATTCGCCCAGCGTGAACTTCAGCGTGAACGCAAGTTACTGAGCCGTCTTGAGCCCATCACTGAGCCACGTCCTTTTTTGTTTCGGAGAGTTTCTGCCATGCGACGCATTCTGTTCCTGCTCACGCTGCTGAGCGTCTTCCTGCCCGGCACCGCGCTGGCGTGGTGGCAGCCCGATTGGGCGTATCGCAAGCCGATCACCATCGACGCCGGCCCGCAAGGCGGCGCGCTCAAGAGCGATGCCGGCCGCACGCCCGTGCTGGTGCGCCTGCATACCGGCAACTTCAGCTTTGACGGCACGAGCGAGAACGGGGCCGACTTGCGCTTCATCGCCGGCGACGACAAGACCGTGCTGAACCACCAGATCGAACAGTTCGACCCGCTGCTCGGCATCGCGCTGGTGTGGGTGGATGTGCCAACGGTGACGACCGGCGCGCCGCAGCACATCTGGATGTACTACGGCAACCGCAAGGCACCGGCCGCGGGCAATGGCCAGCTGACGTTCGACCCCGACTACACGCTCGTCTATCACTTTGGTGAGACCGGCGCACCGCCGCGCGATACCACCGCCTATGGCAATCACGCGCAAACGCCGGTGACGACGCTGGACGGTGCGGTGATCGGCAAAGGCGCGCAGTTCAACGGCGCACCGCTGATGCTGCCGGCATCGCCGTCGCTGACGACGCAGGCCAACGGCACCTTTACCGTTTCGGCGTGGGTACGGCCCGAGAAGCTGGCGGCCGGGCAGGTGATCTACGCACGCCGCGATGGCGCCAACGAATTCGTGCTCGGCGTGGACAACGGCGTGCCCTTCGTGCAGGTGAACGGCCAGCGCAGCGCACCGGGCCAACCCGTGCGCGATGGACAGTGGTCGCACCTCGCGGCCTCTGCCGATGAGCAGGGCGTGCATCTGTATGTGAACGGTGCAGGGGCAGCCACGCTCGCAGCGCATATGCCGGCGCTCAACAGTGCCGCAGCCGTCGGTGGCGACGCCCCCGGTGGCTCGGGCCTGAACCCGTTCAGCGGGGCGATCGATGAACTGCGCCTGTCCAAGACCGCACGCCCCGCCGGGCTGATCCAGGCCGATGCGATCGCGCAGGGCGCTGAGTCGCGCCTCGTGGTGATGGGCCCGGATGAGCAGCAGGCCGGCAAGAGCCACTTCGGTTTCATCCTCGCGGCCATGCCGGTCGACGCATGGGTGGTCGTGTGCGTGCTGGGGCTGATGATGGCCGGTTCGTGGGCCATCATGATCACCAAGAGCCGTTACTACAGCGCGGTGTCGCGTGCCAATGCGCGGTTCATGGCGGTGTTTCGCGAGACGGCCGGTGCATCGCTCGATTCGCTCGTGCGCGGCGGCAAGATCGGCGCGGATGTACGGCAGGATTCGTCTCTGTGGCGCCTGTACGAAATCGCCATCCGCGAGATGCAGTTGCGCCACGAGCGCGGCTTCGACATCAACGCGGTGTCGGCCGCCACGATTGCGGCCATTCGCGCCGCCATGGAAGGTGTGATGGTGCGCGAGAACGAGCGCATGGCACGCCGCATGAATTGGCTGTCCACCACCATTGAAGGCGCGCCGTATGTGGGCCTGTTCGGCACGGTGATCGGGATTATGCTGGTGTTCGTGGTGGCGGCCATGGCCGGCGCGGTGGACATCAACTCGGTGGCGCCCGGCATGGCAGCGGCACTGCTGTGTACCGCAGCGGGCCTGGGCGTGGCCATACCGGCGCTGTTCGGCTACAACTGGCTCGCCTCGCGCTCGGAAGCCATCGCCGCGGACATGGCCGTGTTTGTCGACGAGTTCGCCACGCGCCTGGCTGAAGAGCACGGCGACGGCCGCGCCACCATCGTGATGGGCGACACCGCCGCGCACAGCGCGCCATCCGGTCACCGCACCGATGCGCCGGGCAGTGGCTTCGTGGCCAGCCCGGCCGCGCCGCACCGCGAGTGAGGGCGCCATGTCCACAGCATCCCGCTTTGGCCCCAAGAAGCGCTCCAGCGGCATCAACATCACGCCGTTTGTCGATGTGCTGCTGGTGGTGCTGGTGATCTTCATCCTCACCAGCAACGCGAGCATTCCCGGTATCAAGGTCAACCTGCCCAAGGCCAGCGCCAGCGTTGCGCTGGAAAAGCCCAAGACCAAGGCCATCACCATCGACAACAACGGGCAGGTGTTCCTGGATGCGTATCCGGTGACGCTGCCCGAGCTGGAAGACCGCCTGCGCACCGAGAAGGCCATCACGCCGGACTTTCCCGTGATCGTGCGCGGCGATGCCTCCGTGCAATACGCCAAGGTGGTGGAGGTGCTCGACCTGCTGCGCAAGATCGAGCTGAACCAGATCGGTCTGGTGACCGGCAAGCCGGCGGCATGAGGGCGGCGCGATCATGCAGCTCGACCTGAATCCGTCCACATCCGCGGCCAAGGCGCCGCCCGCCTTCTGGCGGCGCTGGGGCGGCTATGCGATCGGCGCCGTGGTGGCGCTGATTGCGGTGGCGGTGGTGTGGTACCTGCTGGCGGGCACGGCCAGCACCAAGCGCGAGGCGCCTTCCACGCCCATGCTGGTATTGCAGCCGCCGCCTCCGCCGCCGCCGCCTCCGCAGCCGGAGAAATTGCCCGAGCCCGAAAAGGTGAAGCCCGAAGTGGTGGAGCCCAAGCCCCAGCCCACGCCGGCAGAACCCAAGCCGGCTGAGGACACGCCCAACCCCGCGAAGGACCTGTCCGACCCCGTGACGATGAACGCCGACGGCCAGGCCGGCACGGACGCTTTCGGCATTGGCGCAGGCAAGGGCGGCGGCATGAGCGGCAGCGGCGCCGGCGGAGGCAATGCCACGTACGGCCGCTATTTCGGTTACGTGCTGCAGCAGGCTCTGTCACGCGATGAGCGGGCGCGCCGCCTCGTCTTCCTGATGCAGGTGAACGTGTGGCTCGACCCGAACGGCCGCCTCACGCGCGTCGAACTCGTACACGGCAGCGGCAATGCCGACACCGACCAGGCCGTGCTCACCGCCCTGCGCAGCATCGAGAAGGTGGATGAACGCCCACCGGCATCGCTGCAGTTTCCGCAGCGCGTGACGCTGCAAGGCAAGCGGCCCGCCGGTTAACAACGACATGCCGGCTTGGCAGTCGCACCGGCACTCCAGCATGCAACGCACCTCTTCCAACAACATGGCACTCAACCCAATCACTCATCCCTTCCGCGCTGCGGCGCTGGCCTCGGCGGTCGGTCTGCTGATTGCATCAGGCACCGTACACGCGCAAGCCACCACGGGCGACAGCACAATGGTCAAGCTGATCCGCGGCCTGATCCAGAGCGGTGCGCTCAAGAAAGACGTGGGCGAAGCACTGCTCGCACAGGCCCGCGCAGAGGCCCAAGCCACGCAGCAGCTGCAGCGCCAGGTCGCCGCGCAAGCCACGGCGCAACCCACGCAAACCGCGGGCGGCGTCAAGCCTGAGCCCGGCGATGTGCGCGTGCCCTACGTGCCGCAAACCGTGCGCGATCAGATTCGCGACGAGGTCAAGACCGAAGTGCTCGCGCAGGCCAAGTCCGAACGCTGGGCCGCGCCGGATTCGATTCCCGCCTGGACGCAGGGCATTCGCGTCGAAGGCGATGTGCGCGTGCGCAACGAGTCCCGATTCCTCTCGAGCCAGAACAGCAACATCGAAATCGACTGGGCGGCCATCAATGCCGGCAGCGGTTTCGACGTCAACACCAACACGAACACCAAGCTCCCGCCGCTGCTCAACACTTCGCAGAACCGGCGCAACCAATGGAAGGTGCGTGCGCGGCTGGGCATCTTTGCGGACATCTCCGAAAGCACGCAGGCCGGTGTGCGGCTGGCATCGGGCAGCGACAACAACCCGGTGTCGACCACGCAGACATTGGGCGGCGGCCTGAGCAAGAAGAACGTGTGGCTCGATCAGGCCTGGATTTCGCACAAGCCTGCAGACTGGGTGACGATCACGGGCGGGCGCTTCGGCAATCCGTTCTGGTCGACCGACACGCTGTTCTCGCAAGACCTGAACTTTGACGGCATTGCCGCCAACTTCAGCAAGACGCTGCGCGGCGATTCGCTCACGCTGTTCGGCACGGTGGGCGTGATCCCGCTCGAGTATTCCGCCGACGGCTTCCCGAGCCGCAGCCAGGACAAGAGCGCCAGCGAGAACAAGTGGCTCTTCGCGGCCCAGGCCGGCGCGGAATGGAAGCTCGACAGCCGCAATACGCTGCGCGGTGCCGTCGCGTACTACAACTTCAACAACGTGAGCGGCCAGGTGTCACAGCCGTGTGCGCTGTATGCCGGCCAGGACAGCTGCAGCACGGATTGGTCCCGCCCCGCCTTCATGCAGAAGGGCAACACGCTGATGCTCCTGCGCAGCATCGCGCTCAACCCGCTTGACCCGGCCAACACGCCGATGCCGCAGTACGTTGGCCTGGCTTCGGAGTTCCACCTGCTGGACCTGAACGCCCGCTGGGACACGAAGGTTATGGGTAACTACGGATTGCGGCTGGACGGCAACTACATCCGCAACCTGGCTTACGACCCGGACAAGATGTGGAATCGCGCGGGGCCGAACGGCATCGTCAACAACTTCGGCGGCACGGGCGGCACCAGCCGCTCCGACTTCCGCAGCGGCGGCAATGCGTACATGTTCCAGGCGACCTTCGGCAAGCCTGCCCCCACGGCTCGCGGCGACTGGAACATCCTCGCCGGCTACAAGCGCATCGAGGCCGACTCCATGCCAGACGGCTACAACGATTCGACTTTCCACGGTGGCGGCACCAATGCGCGCGGTTACTACTTCGGCGGTTCGTATGCGGTGGACAAGAACGCGTGGTTTACCGGCCGCTGGATCTCCACGCGTGAAGTCACCGGCCCGCGCCTGTCGATCGACACGCTGCAGCTCGACTTCAACGCCAAGTTCTAAGGGGATTTGCCGTGGATGAGACCCGAATCGCTTCGCGCTTGCTGCTGGCGTTGCTGGCAATGGCTTCGCTGTCGCCCTGCATCGCGCGGGCGCAGCAGCCGAGCATGGAGGAGCGCCTGCGTGCGCAGTTGCGCGCGACCACCACGCAGCTACAGCAAACACAAGCGCAGCTCGCGCAACTGCAGGCAGCCGGTGGCGGCAACGCGCCGGCGTCTGATGCCTCCAAGAAAGAGCTGGCCGACCTGCGCGCGCAGCTCGATGCAGAACGCGTCCGCACCCGCCAACTGAGCGAAGGCAGCGCCGCAGCGCATCGCGAAGCGCAGACCGTGGCCGACAAGGCCAACGCGCAGATCACGCAACTGCGGGCTGCGTACGACGAACTCCTGCGCCGCGCCCGCGCCAGCGAAGCCGAGCGGCAGAAGCTGGTCACCGCATCCGTCACACAGCAAACGGCTTTGCAGCAATGCGAGGCTAAGAACGCCAAGCTCTACGCCGTCGGCCAGGAAGTCCTGAACGCGTATGAATCGATGGACGTGACCACCGTCATCGCCGCCCGCCAGCCGTTCGCCACAAGGTCGCGCGTCAAGTACGAGCAAATCGCGCAGGCGTATGGCGACAAGCTGTACGACGGCCGTTTCGACCCGCGCGCTGTTACCACGCCGGCGCCCGCGTCAGACGCCTCCGCCCCACACGCAGAAGCGCCCAAGGCGCCCTGAGTGTTCCTCTCCCTCCTGTTTGATTTACGCACATGACAACCATGTCCATGCTGACCACGCTTTCCCCCAACGATGTCGCCGATGCCATCAAGGCCGCCGGCGGCGCCGTCAACGCCATCGAGCAGGGCGGCATCACGTACCTCACCAGCGCCAGCCATGGCATCAGCTTCCAGATTCTGTGGGGCAACGCCATCGAACCGGGCCGCTATGCAGACCTCACGCTGAGCTGCCCGCTACGCGTGCAGGGCGGTACGCTGCCCGAAGGTTTGATTGCCGATTGGCACCGCTCGCGCCGCTTTGCGCGTTTGGCGCAGCATGGCGATTTCGTGGTGCTGGAGATGGACGTAATCGCTGCCGGTGGCATCTCCACCGAGCACCTCATCACGCAGATCCGACTGTGGATGCAGATGATGGGCGAGTTCTTCGTGTACTTGCGCAACTACCGCGATGAGCCGGTAACGCAGGCCGCACCGGATGCGGGCGTCGCCCAACCCACAGAAGCAGTTACGCAGTAACGCGGTCAATCGCTTCGCTTTGATGTTGCTGCATCGGCATCACCATGAAAAAGGCCCGGCATTGCCGGGCCCAAACCTCATGACAGCGGCCAACCGCTGCCCGTGCCGCTATCGATCAACGACCGGCCTTGCCTGCGCAAGCCGTAGCGTTGCCGACGTTGACGTTCTTGCCGTTGACGTTGTTGAGCAGGTTGTCACGAATCAGGCTGACCAGAGCGCTTGGCAGCGGGGCGAAGCCGTTGCCTTGGATGCGGGTCGTGTTGCTGTTCGTGCCCGAGTACGTGGTGTGACGATCCAGGAACGTCTGGATCTTGCTCAGCACCGTGGCGTCGGAGTAGCACTGAACGTGGTCCAGGTAGGTCAGACCGGCGATGGGGTAGCCGGTAGCCGGGTTGGCAACCGTCAGCGCCCAGGTGTTCGGATCAGCCAGGTTAGACGACAGCGTCGGCAGCGTGAGGTTGCCCAGGGCCGTGGTGGTGTTCGGCGACGTCGGCGCGTAGGTCACTCCGTTGTTGCTGTTCACCAGGCTGGCAGCCGTCAGGCTTTGCGTCGCAACGGTCGACAGCGGAGCCAGGGTCTTGTTGATGTAGTCCGGGCTCAGGTAGCCGATGGCGTTGCCTGCGCCAACACCGTCACGCACGCCGGCGCTCAGGTTGCCGCCGACGAAGTTCGACGGCACCACGCCACCCGGGAAGCTGTCGGTGAACTTCGTGCTCGTCACGAAGGCCACGTTGGAGTTGCCCGAGGCGCCCGTCGTGCAAACGGCATTCAGGTGACGCGTGAAGATTTCCGACGTGCCGCTGCCATCCGAACGGTACACAACGGTGATCGGGCCCGAAACAGCACCGCCCGTGATCGCGCTCCAGTCGGTGATCTTGCCGGAGAACACCCCGCACAGCTGGTTGTCGTTCAGCGTCAGCGTCGACAGGCCGGTCTTCTTGAACGGAATGCCAACCGCCGTACCCACCGACGGGATTTGCACCAGGGCGCCGTCCGTGCCGGCGCGCGGCGAGAAGGCGCTGATGTCCGAAGCGCTCAGGATCGAGTCGCTGCCGGCGTAGTGCACGGTCGTGTCGGTGCGGGGCGTGACGTAGGCGGCGTTGAACGCAGCCGGGTTGTTGGTGGTCAGCGCGGTCTTGCCACCGCCGCTACCCGTCACGGCGTAGATGTGGTTCGGGCCGAACACGGCGATTTCCGAGCTGTACAGAAACTCGGGCAGCGACGCGCCACCACCCACGACGACCGGCGATGCCGGGCTCGGGTTCGGTTGCGTACCGGCAAATGCCACGGCGGCCGAGCCCATGGCCAGTGCGGCGCAGGCGGCTTGAATCATGACTTGCTTCAGCTTCATGGAGTGCTCCAGAGGAATGGGTATCAGCAAATACAAGTGTTGTTGTTTGCCGATGCGCATTCATGCGGTGCATCCATGCGTCGATTCACATCGGCATGCAAAGTATTGATGCCGCGCATGAATCAGACGGGATAAGCAGATGAAGAAACGATGGAGCCGCCTCATGCGCTGCGGTCATGAGGCTGCACGAAAAAGAAAGCCGAAAACTATATGCGTTATGCGGGTTTGCGGGGCGGCGTTCGTCAATTAGAAGCGAACGGTGCGTTTGAGTTTCAGGCGTGAACGACGCATGGCATTGCGCCATGCATGCATGCGGAATGCAATCCAAACAATTGAATCGCATGACTGCATTCTGATTGAAATTCAATTGAATACAAGCATGGCGTGGTTAGCCAGGGATGCGTGTTGCTTTTAGATCCTGTTCCAAAGCAGAGCAGGGCGTCTTGCATCATGCAAAGCCTTGCAGGAAGGGGAGCGCTGCGGAGTCATTCAACCATGAGGTCCATTCATGAATCTGGCTTTGCATCCGACCGAAGAACGCATGTTGACGGTAGCGATGTATCTCGAGGAGTGTGGTCATCTGGCAAGGGCAGAACACGTGCCCCGCGCGCGTTGCCCCATCTGCCACGGGGCGCTGTATGTGATTGGGTCGAAGAGCGACAAGCTCAAGCCGCGCTTCAGCCATCTCAGCGGCGAGCGGTTGCGCTGCCCGCTGGTGCGCAATGGTGAAGCGCCCTCCGACATCACCGTCGAGCAGCAGGCCGATATCGCACTTGCGCAGCGCAACCGCGAGCGCTTCCTTTCGCAATGGCAGTGGCACTTCGCGTTCATGAAGCGGCCGCAGCATGCGCCTACGCTGTCCATTGCGCGCTTCATTGCGCTGTTGGACTACGCGACCCTGCGCAACCTCTGGGCGTACGAAGCACTGCAGCCTGCGAGCGTGCCGTACATCTTGTTGTCGTATGCCGGGTTCATTCTGGCGGGGCGGCAGCGTGGTGGGCGCTGGCTGCATTTTTGGTTCGACTCTTCGGTGCGGGACGTGCATGACCTGCATGTGGCTCGCGCATCGCCGCCGCGCTTCTTTCGCGCGCACTACGCCCACCCGCGCGCAACGCTGCTGCCGTCACAACAACATCTGTTCCATATGGAGGAGGTGAGCTTGTCGCAGTCTTATCTGGAGGACACGCAGCCCGCCGTGAGTGCGGAAGACGTGGGTGCATTCTGGGCCTACCTGCGGCGGAGCGAAGCATGACGCGCGCATTGCAGCAGCGCGGCGCAGCAGTGGTCACCGCGCTGCTCGTGGTCGCCATGGCGGTCACGCTCGTGGCGACGATGTTTGCCGGCCAGCGCGCTGCCATCCGCACGGTGGAAGCGCAGCGTCTGCGCACCGATAGCGTCTGGATGCAGCGTGCGTCTGTTGAATGGGCGCGCCTGCTGTTGCGCGAGAACGCCCGTACCACGCCAGCCGATCATCTCGGCCAGCGCTGGGCGTTGCCCGTGCATGACCTACCCGTGGCGACCGTGCTGGGAAAGACTGCGGTGCAGAGCTTCAACGCCGCGAACGACATGCGCGTCGACGGCACGATCGAAGATGCGCAGGCCCGCTTCAACCTCAACACGCTGGTGACAGCGGCCGAAGGCGGCAAGCCGCCGGGTATCCGGCCCGAGGGTGTGCGCGTGTATCAGCAGTTGCTCACCAGGGCCGACCTCGATCCCACCCTGGCAGCGCTGACGGCGACGGCCATCCTGCGCGGTTTGGATGCAAAGACATCATCGGCATTGCCGTTGGAGCAGCCGGAAGACCTGCTGCGCATTCCCGGCTATTCCCCCGAGGGTGTTCGCAAGCTGGCGCCGTACGTGGTCGTGTTGCCTGAGCCCACGTCGGTCAATCCGAACACGGCGGGGCCGGAAGTGCTGCAGGCAACCATCCAGGGTCTGTCGCCGGGGCAGGCAGCGGCGCTGGTGTCGAGCCGCGAGCGCGCGTGGTTTCGTGATGCGGCCGATCTCACCAATCGGCTGAAAGCCATTGCGCCGGCATTGCCCGAGCAGCAAGACATCCTGCTAGAAACGCGCAGCCGCTACTTCATTGCGCACAGCCGGCTGCGCAACGGGCGCGCGACGCGCTTGCTCGACGCGTTGATCCTGCGCGAAGGCATCGGCGAGCGGTATCGCACAACGGTGCTATGGGTGCGGGAGCCCGCCATGCCCGGCATCGACGGTTAAGGCTCCGCGTCAAAGGTCTGACAGCACCACCTTGGTATAGGGCGCGTTGCTCACCGTGATGGTGACTTCCAGGCCAGTGACGGTGTTCGGTGACATCCGCCGCAGCATGCCCGGTACCGCCGCCGGAGACGCCGGCTGCGATGCATCCGGCGGCGAGGCGAGCCAACCCTGCCTGGACCAGCCACGCACCTGCAGCGCTGAAGTGTGCTCGACCAGCACCAGCCGTTCCGGAAGCGCCTCCTTGATGGCGTCGCGCGCAGCGCCACGGGCATTGAGCGGCGCGGAGGTTTCACGCACCAGCGCATCCCCTTCAAGGCGATACCGGACAACCTGCCAGCGCGTGGGCAGTGTGGCCTCGCGCAGCCATCGCACGATACGCAGGTCGCCCCCGCCAAACGCGACTGCGGGTTCGCCAAGATCATCGTCTCGTACGGCCTCGCCAAAATCCGTATCGAGCTGCTCGAAAAGCTGATCGATGGCGCGCGTCTCCTGCAGGTTGTCTGCCAGTGCGTGCTGGCCGCGGATGATGCCGTCCAGCGAGCGCCACGAGATCAACGCAATGATCGCGAGGATGGTGATGGCGATCACCATCTCGATGAGCGTGAAGCCGCCCGGCGAACGCGCGCGCCGCATCACGGGGCCGGACTGGTGGGGGCGGTGAGCACGGTGGCGACCTGCGCGAGTCGCACGCGTGTGTCGACGCCTTCATCAGCGCGATAGACCGACACGACGACGAGGTGGAAGGCGGGGTTCTCCAGCGTGATCACGGTGTCTTCGCAGACGAGCGCAATGCGCCCCTGACTGCATTGGGTGCGCTGCAGGCCGGGCGGCGGCAACACGCCCATCAGTCGCATGCGCGCAAGATGGTTCGTGGCACTCCATTGCGCCAGCGTGCGCTCACGCATGCCGGCGCTCGAATCGGCCAGCATGCCGGTCGCGCGCAGGCAGGCGCCCAATGCGACGGCGACGATCACAAGCGCCACCAGCACTTCAAGCAGCGTGAACCCCTCGCTGCCGCGCACGCTACTGCACGACATAGCGCCCGGGCCCCGTGGTGACGATATCGACCTGGGCATCGTCGCGCGCGAGGCGAATCGTGATGGCGGGCTCGATGGCTTCACGCCCGAACAGCACCCGCACGGTGCCGGACTGCGGCGCGCGCCCCGCCTGCATGAACGACAGCGCCGACAGCGGCTCACGCCAGGCACCGCCGCGCAGGACGTCATCCTGCAACGGCTGCCAGGTATCACGTTCGCGGACGAGGAAGCGGTAGCCCTGCGGTGTCGCCTCCCAGACGATGGGCTGCGCGCGCAGGCGTGCCTCGTCGCGGGCAGCGTACAGAAGGAAGACGAGCTGCTGGGCCTGCTGCTCCAGGACATTGCGCTTGCTCGGCTGCGCGTTGACGACCACCGCACCCATCACGATGCCGATGATGACGACCACCACCAGCATCTCCAGCAGTGTGAAGGCACGAGAGCGGTCACGACCGCGGATACGGATACGGATTCGGGGCCACAGGCTCATGTTTCAGCGCACCATCTGGTTGATGTCGAGAATCGGCATCAGCACCGCCAACACGATCAGCAGCACCATCACCCCCATGCTGAGGATGAGCGCCGGCTCCAGCAGGCTCGTGATGAACAGGGTGCGGCGCTCAAGCTCGCGCGTTTCGCCTTCGGCGGCACGGTCAAGCATGGGCGCGAGGTTGCCGGTGGATTCGCCCGAGCGGATGAGATGCACCAGCACCGGCGGGAACCGGTTGGCCTGCGCCAGCGCACGCGAGAGCGAGGTGCCTTCACGCACGCGGCTGATGGCGTCTTCTACGTTATGGCGCAGGACGACGTTGTTCAGCGTTTCTCCCGCCGCCTGCAGCGCCCGCAGGATCGGCACCCCCGCGCTGATCAGGATGGCGAGCGTGCTGGCAAAGCGCGCGGTGTTGTAGCCGCGCACGAGCCGCCCGACCAGTGGCGCGCCCAGCAGCCAGCCATGCCATGCTCGCTGAGGGCCGGGTCGCTTCAGCAGCCGCTTGATGCTCACCACCATGCCGGTGACAAAGAGCGCCGCAAGCCAGCCCCAGTCCCGCGCAAAGTCGCTGCACGCGAGCATAACGACGGTCAGCGTCGGCAACTTCTGCTTGGTCGTCGTAAACACGCCCACCACCTGCGGCACGACATAAGTCAGCAGGAAGACCACGATGCCGAATGCCACGACGGTCACGACGGCGGGGTAGGTGAAGGCCAGCTTGATCTTTTGCGTGAGGGCGTTGCGGCCTTCGATGTAGTCGGCCAGACGTGCGAGCACCACGTGCAGCTTGCCCGTGTGTTCGCCTGCGGAAACGAGGGCGCGATAGATGTCGGGAAAGTCGCGCGGGTGCCGGGCCAATGCGCCGGAAAGCGACTGGCCGCCGACCACCTCGGAACGCAGCGTGCTGACCAGGTCGCGCACGTAGTCGCGTTCGGCTTCAGCGGCCAGCGCGGAGAGCGCTTCGTCCAGCGGCAGGCCCGCCGTCAGCAGACTGGCAAGCTGCCGCGTGAACAGCGCCTGTTCTGTCGTGCCGAGCCGCGGGCCCAACAGCCCGAGGCGACTGCCCGCGGTGCGCTCCGCCACCGCCGATACGTCGATCGGAGTCATGCCGCGCGAGCGCAGCAGCGCCCGCGCACCGCGGCTGCCGTCCGCGTCGATGACGCCACGGCGAAGTTGTCCGGCCGGCGTAACGGCCTCGTAGCGGAAGGTCGGCATGAGCTTGAACGAGCGATTGCGGGTTCATCAGCAAAGCCGGACCGACTTTAGGGAAGAAAGATGGCGCCTCGGTGTGGGAAAGTTTGCACGGACGTGTCAACGCCCCATGCTACGGCTGCTCATCGTCTTCGAGCGAAAACCGCTGTGCAGCGCGTGTGCCGTTGCGGGCCGTTTCATCGACCACGCCTCGCATGACCACCCGCTGGCCGGGCTCCGCAGCGATGGTGGGGCGCCCCCGGTTGGGCCGGCTGTCGATCCCGGCGATGGGGGCTTCCGGGTCCGGCTCAGGGCGGCTGTTGTCGAGGGACGCATTCGAGTAGATGACGTTGTCTTGCCACTGTGACGCGCTCTTCGCAGCCTCCAGGCCCTTGCCGTCGGTGTCGACGGTGTTGTCCGTCGCTTCTGCGCCGGCGGCGTCGACGGAAAGGATGCGGCGGGACGCGCGCGCAAGCGGGTCGTCGCGCGGCGAATCGGGAGGCGGTTGCGTCAGCTTGGCGCCTTCGGGCCGGCGCGTCACGGGTTCTTCGGGCTGAGGCTGCGCTTGGTTGTGCTCGGCGTTGTGCATGATCGGGCTCCTGCGCCGCTGCATGCGGCATGAACCTCAGCAGCGCCGCAACGTGCGTGCCCGGCCTTATGCGTCAGGCGCGTTTGCGGCCCGGCCGGCGCCCGGCTTCTTCCAGGAAGGCCACCGCACGCGGCTCCGTCGCATAGGCGCTGTTGATGCGCACCCACGGCGAGACCTCCAGGTTCGGGCGGAAGTAATGGCCGGGCGCCAGCGTCACGCCGTGCTTTTCTGCGGTGGCTGCCAGATCGCGCGAATCTTCCACGTGCGGCACACGCGCCCAGAGGAAGTTGCCGCCCGACGGATGGTGAAACACCTCCCAGCCGGCATCGGCCAACACATCCAGCGACGCGATGACGGAGTCACCCGCGCGCTGGCGCAGCCGCTCCACATATTTGCGATAGGCACCGCGCTCCAGCAGCGTGCTGACCACGGCCTCGGCAAAGCGCGAACCGCCCACGCTGGTCAGCATCTTCACGTTGGTCAGGTCATGTACCAGCTCGCGCTTGGCAATCAGGTAACCCACCGGCAGCGATGCCGACACCGTCTTGGAAAACCCGCCCACGTAGATCACATGATCGAGCTGGTCCAGCGTGGCAAGCCGTGCGGTCGGATCGGCCTGCAGGTCGGCAAAGATGTCGTCTTCGAGAAACGTGAAACCGTGGCGCCGCGCCAGTTCAAGCAGGCGGAACGCGACCGGCGGTGACACCACCGAGCCCGTGGGGTTCTGCAGCACGCTGTTGATGAAGAACAGCTTGGGCCGGTGCTCGCGGAGCATGGCTTCGGTGACTTCCACGTCGGGCCCGTCGCTGCGGCGCGGAATGCCGACCAGCTTCACGCCGTGCAGCCGCAGCAGCCCAAACACGGTGTAGTAGCCAGGGTCTTCCACGAAGACCGTGTCGCCGGGTTTGAGCAGGTGCCGCATCACCAGGTCGATGGCCTGGCTCGTACCGGCGGTGATCAGCACATTGGGCTGGTCGGCCTGGATGCCGAGCTGGCGGGCACGCATCATGACCTGATGCCGCAGCGCCGTGTTGCCCAGCGGCGAGGAGTAGTCGATCACCGCGTGCGTGTCGGTGCGCGACACCTGGCGGATGGCCTGCGTCAAGCCGTCAACGTCGCGCCAGTCGGCCGGCACGAACCCGCCGCCGAGCTTGAGCATGCCGTCGGGGTAGCTGAACTGCTCGAAGATGTGTTTCGACTCGGCCTCCGCCCGGCGCGGGTCGGACCAGCCGCGTCCGTCGCGCCCGGTCAGGTTGCTCTCCGCCACGTAGAAGCCCGAGCCGTGACGCGAGTCCAGCAGCCCGAGCGAGACCAGCCGGTCATACGCCTCGATCACGGGGAAGCGGCTGATGCCGTAGTCGGCCGCCAATTGCCGGATCGACGGCAGCTTGGCGCCGGGGCGCACGTCGTTGTCGCGAATCCACGCCTGCACGCCGGCCACGATCTGGTCGGCAATCGGTACGCGGGTGCTGGCATCGATAAGGAGTTTCATGGCGCGGGTCGGGTCGGTGGGGCGGAAGATGCCGAACAGTCATCTCAAACTGTTCAGCAGTGTTCGTATTGTAGTGGGGCCGCGTGCAACGGAAAGCCGATCGGCCGGGCGAGGCGCCCGGGGCTCGCTTATGCATTCGGCAACCATCGAAGGGCGGTTTTATTCGTTTTGGCAAATATCACCCACGGCTAGAGTGGGCTTGTCCGTCACTCATTGCGCGCTCGTTGCGATTATTCAGTCGGAGGTTCGATGTCTGCCACCACCATTCAAACTGCGCCACGCGACCCGGCTGTGCAGGCCGTGCTCGATAGCGTTCTGTCTACACCCTCGTCAACGCTGCTGGAGCGTGCGCGCAGCCACGCTAGCGCGCAGGGGCTGCGCTATGCAGGCGGCCTGACGCCGGCCGAAGCGTGGGCCTTGGTCAGCCGTGGCGATGCCGTACTCGTGGACGTACGTACCGCAGAAGAACGGAAGTTCGTGGGTCGTGTGCCGGATACCCCGCACGCGGCGTGGCAGACCGGGCCTGCCATGATCAAGAACCCACGCTTCCTGCGCGAGCTGGAGAAAGCCGCGCCCAAGAGCGCCGTGGTGCTGCTGCTGTGTCGCAGTGGCAAACGCTCTGCTGCCGCAGCGCAAGCCGCCACCGCCGCCGGATTCCAGAACGTGTTCAACGTGCTGGAAGGCTTCGAGGGCGACCTGGACGAACAGCAGCAGCGCGGCGAAGCCGGCGGCTGGCGCCGCTGGGGCCTGCCCTGGCAGCAGGACTGAGCGCCGCGGCACCGCCAACAACCAAACCAACAAAACAGGGGAGCGACGATGAGCGATCGCGTCATCGCGGGGAAGCCTGCGCCCGCGCACGACCCAGGCTGGCAATTGGACCGCATCGTCAGCGAGCTGCGTGCGGCCCGGGCCGATTGGCGCGCCCGCAACGGCCGTACCGAAGTCACGGGCCGCGAGTTGCCCTCGCGCGAGGCGGTGCGGCAGATTCTCGAGGCACTGCGTGGGGCACTGTTCCCCATGCGGCTCGGCCCCACGGACCTGCGTGAAGAAAGCGAAGACTTCTACGTCGGCCATACGCTCGACGCGGCACTCAATGCGCTCGTCGCACAGGTGCGGCTGGAGCTGCGTCACACGGTGCGCCAGGCGCGTGCCGTGGATCGCGATCCCGATGCCGAGGCGGTGCAACTCGTGCGCGACTTCGCGTCGGCACTGCCCACGCTTCGTCGCCTGCTCGACACCGACGTGCTGGCTGCCTACCACGGTGATCCGGCAGCGCGCAGCGTCGACGAGGTGCTGCTGTGCTACCCCGGCATCCTCGCCGTCATCCATCACCGCATTGCCCATCACCTGTACCGCGCCGGCTTGCCGCTGCTCGCGCGCATGGTGGCCGAGACCGCGCATGCCGACACCGGCATCGACATCCACCCGGGCGCGCAGATCGGCAGCGGCTTCTTCATCGACCACGGTACGGGCGTGGTGATTGGTGAGACCGCCGTGATTGGCGAGCGCGTGCGTATCTACCAGGCGGTGACGCTGGGGGCCAAGCGCTTTTCCGCCGATGCCGATGGCCACCTCGAGAAGGGCGCCCCACGCCACCCGGTGGTGGAAGACGACGTCGTCATCTACGCCGGCGCGACCATCCTCGGGCGGATCACCATCGGGCGCGGTTCCTCCATTGGCGGCAACGTGTGGCTCACGCGCAGCGTGCCGCCCGGCAGCAGCGTCACCCAGGCAAACGTGCAGAGCGGCATTCAGGACGGCGTTCAGGACGGAACTCGGGACGCCGTTCGGGACCCTCGGCCGCACACGCACAGCGACAGCGAGGCACACCCCGCCCGCTGATCCGCCAGACGCGCCTTTCCCACCGGTTTTATCCACCGCACCCGCCAGAGAAACGGGGGCATTTTTTCAAATGAAGTTGGGAGTCATTGCATGGCAGAAGCAGATACCCAGGACGTGCGCACTGCGCTAGGCGACAGCGCCGCACGCCAATTGGCGAACGCGACCAAGACCGTTCCGCAGCTTTCCACCATCAGCCCACGCTGGCTGGTGCACCTGCTGCAGTGGCAGCCGGTGGAGGCCGGCATCTTCCGCCTGAACCGCGTGAAGAATCCGCGCGATGTGCGCGTTGCCTGCTCGCAGCGCGACGAGGCAGAGCTGCCGCAGACCTTTGTCGACTACGACGAACATCCGCGCGAGTACTTCCTCAACGCGGTGACGACGGTGCTGGACGTGCATACGCGTGTCTCCGATCTGTACAGCAGCCCGCACGACCAGATTCAGCAGCAGCTGCGCCTGACCATCGAGACCATCAAGGAGCGTCAGGAAAGCGAGCTGATCAACAACCCCGACTACGGCCTGCTGGCCAACGTGGATGAAACGCAGCGCATCTCCACGCTCACCGGCGCGCCCACGCCTGACGATCTGGACGAGCTGATCACCAAGGTCTGGAAAGAGCCGGCGTTCTTCCTTGCGCATCCGCTGGCGATTGCCGCGTTTGGCCGCGAATGCACGCGCCGTGGCGTGCCGCCGCCGACCGTCAGCCTGTTCGGCTCGCAGTTCCTGACCTGGCGCGGCCTGCCTCTGATTCCGTCGGACAAGGTGCCCATCGACGAGAACGGCCGCACGAAGATCCTCCTGCTGCGCGTGGGCGACAAGCGCCAGGGCGTGGTCGGCCTGTATCAGCCGGGTGTGGCGGGCGAGCAGAGCCCGGGGCTGTCGGTGCGCTTCATGGGCATCAACCGGAACGCCATCGCGTCGTATCTGATTTCGCTGTATTGCTCGCTGGCCGTGCTGACCGAAGACGCGCTGGCAGTGCTCGAAGACGTGGAGATCGGCAAGTACCATGACTACCCCGACACCTACAAGTAATGCGCCCGGCGTGAGCGGCCTGGCACCGCCGGCGGGCGATGTGCCGGCAGGTTTGCCGGACGTGGCCGCGCTGGCGCAACTCGCCAACGCGTTCTTCACGGCGCTGCCGGGTCGTGAGCCGGAGCCCGCTATCGATCTGGCGCCGGCCGGTACGTCGCCGCAACTCAGTGCGTTGCCCGTTGCGGAGACCGCACCGATTGCACCACAGGTTCCTGTGCTGGGCGTGCCGACGCAGTACGCGGCAGCATTGCCGCAGGCGGCATCTGGCCACGGTTTGCCGGGGCCTGCGCATTCCGTCTCGGCACCGAGTTCGCCGTACTACTTCTTGGGTGAGGCGAGCGGCTACCAGTCCGCTGCGCCGCATGCGGGGGTGGCGGCGTCGGAGGCGGGTGTGCCGGAGGATCGTCTCTCGGCGCAGCCGTTTCAGCTGCCGGGCACCGATGCGCTGGCACGGTTGATCGATGGTGCATCCGGCACGCCGCCTGCGGGGCCGGATGCATTGCGGCAGCCGGGCGGGGCCGCGCAGGCGGGGCAGTTCTACTTCCTCGCGCCAGCCGGCGGCGCAGCCGCACCCACGCTGGAGGCACCGCGCAATACGAGGGACGAGCAGAGCCACCAGCCGCATCGCGTTGGCGCCTTCGATGTGCATGCCGTGCGGCGGGATTTTCCGATCCTGGCCGAGCGCGTCAATGGCCGGCCGCTGATCTGGCTGGACAACGCTGCCACTACGCACAAGCCGCAAACGGTGATCGATCGGCTGGCGTATTTCTACGCGCACGAGAACTCCAACATCCACCGCGCGGCGCATGAGCTGGCCGCGCGTGCGACGGATGCATACGAGGGTGCCCGCAACAAGGTGGCGCGGTTCCTCGGTGCACGGTCGGCAAGCGAGATCATCTTCGTGCGCGGCGCCACCGAGGCGATCAACCTCGTTGCGCAGACGTTTGGCCGTCAGCAGATCGGCGCAGGGGACGAGATCATCGTCTCGCACCTGGAGCACCACGCCAACATCGTCCCGTGGCAGCAGCTGGCCGCGCAGGTGGGCGCGCGCATCCGCGTGATTCCGGTGGACGACAGCGGGCAGGTGCTGCTGGATGAATACCGCAAGCTGTTGAGCAGCCGGACGAAGCTGGTGTCCGTCACGCAGGTGTCGAATGCGCTGGGGACGGTGACGCCCGTGCAGGAGATCATCGCACTGGCGCATGCGGCCGGCGCGCGCGTGCTGGTGGACGGCGCGCAGGCGGTCTCGCACTTGCGTGTGAACGTGCAGGCGCTGGACGCGGATTTTTACGTGTTCTCCGGCCACAAGGTCTTCGGCCCGACGGGCATTGGCGTGGTCTACGGCAAGCAGGATCTGCTCGACACGCTGCCGCCGTGGCAGGGCGGCGGCAACATGATTGCCGACGTCACGTTCGAGAAGACGCTGTACCAGCCCGCACCCGCGCGCTTTGAAGCCGGCACCGGCAACATTGCCGACGCGGTGGGACTGGGCGCTGCGCTCGATTACGTCGAGCGCATCGGCCTGGAACACATCGCGCGCTACGAGCACGACCTGCTGGTCTATGCCACACATGGGCTCTCGCGCATTCCTGGTGTGCGGCTGATCGGCACGGCTGCCAACAAGGCCAGCGTGCTGTCGTTCACGCTGGCCGGGTACCGCACGGAAGAAGTGGGCGCGGCGCTCAACCGCGAAGGCATTGCCGTACGGTCGGGCCATCACTGCGCGCAGCCGATCCTGCGGCGCTTTGGGGTGGAGGCGACGGTGCGGCCATCCCTGGCGTTCTACAACACGTGCGAGGAGGTGGATGAACTCGTGCGCGTGGTGGGGGCGCTGGCCCGGCGGTGAGGGGTTTTGGGCTGTTGAAGAAGGACGCCCTGTTGGTCCGATGCATCACGGGCTGGCGGGGCGTTTTTTTGTTTTGGCTTTTGGCTTTTGGCTTTTGGCCTTTGGCGGGGCGGGGGGTGGTGGTGCATCTCTTTTTCACCCCCTGCCGGGGGCGACTCACTTTCTTTGTCTTGCCAAAGAAAGTAAGCAAAGAAAGGCGCGCCGGAGATGGCGACTTCCCCTTGGATTTTTGTAACCGGGCGGAGACGGGGAAAACTCGCTGCGCTCAGACAGTTCCCCGTCTTTGTTCCGCCCGCTTACAAAAATCCAAGGCGCCATCAAGGGCAGGAACGTCAACGGCCACACCGACGGTGTACTGGCCTACGTGGCACTTATTTCTGCTTCCGTGGCTCGCTTTGCTTCGCGTTGTGTTGGTGGTGCCTGCTGCACGGGTGATCGATGGTCTGGCCTTTGACGTTCCTGCCCTATGCGGCGCCTTGAATTTCTGTTGCAAGGAGGAAAAAGGAAGGGAAACTGTCTGAGCGAAGCGAGTTTTTCCCTTCCCCTCCTTGCGACAGAAATTCAAGGAGGGGGTCGCCGCATCGGGCGCGCCTTTCTTTGCTTACTTTCTTTGGCAAGACAAAGAAAGTGAGTCAGCCCCGGCAGGGGATGAAACCAAGAATGGACCACCAGCAAAAAAATCAACGACCCCTCAACGCGCCTTCAGCCGCCGCACCGAGACATCCCCCACCCACTGCACCAGGCTCACCAGCCCGATCAGCACCACGATCACCACTGCCATGACGGTGGTGTCGAAGCGTTGATAGCCGTAGCGGATGGCGATGTCGCCCAGCCCGCCTGCGCCGACGGCACCCGCCATGGCCGATGCGCCAATCAACGACACCACGGTCAACGTAAAGCCGCCGATGATGCCGGGCAGCGCTTCGGGCAGCAGCACGTGCCAGACGATGTGGCGGCGTTCGCAGCCCATGGCCTGCGCCGCTTCCATCAGGCCGCGGTCGACCTCGCGCAGGCTGATCTCGGCAATGCGCGCGAAGAACGGCGTGGCGCTGATCGACAGTGGTACGACCGCTGCCCATACGCCAATCGTTGCGCCCACCACCAGCCGCGTGAACGGCAGCAGCGCCACCAGCAGGATGATGAACGGCGTGGCCCGAAAGCCGTTGATGAGCGCGCCCAGCACGCGATGTACGCGCGGCGATTCCAGCGCATTGCCCGGCGCCGTCAGCACCAGGATGAGCGCCAGCGGAATACCGGCCAGCACGGCGATCAGCGCGGAGGCCGACACCATCGTGAGCGTGTCGAGCAAGCCCTGCCAGATGCGATCAATCGTGAGCGGCGACATAGCCGAGGCTCCGGGTGTGTTGGGATAACTGCAGCGCGGCAAGCGCATCCGCCGAGAGCGTGCTGCCCGCTGCTGCCACCAGCAGGCGCCCTTGCGTGCGGCCCTGGATGCGGTCAAGGTCGGCGCGCAGCAGGCGGGTGGGTTGGCGCAGCGCCTGGGCAATCTGCGCGAGTTCCGGCACGGCGGCGGCGCCGGTGTAGCTGAGTTCGATCAGTTGCTCAAACGGAGCGCGCGCGGGCGGCGTGGGCTGCAACTGCAAGGCCACGTCTTCGGGCAAGCCGCCGCGCAGCGGCTCGAGCAGCGCCCGTGTGGCGTCGTGCTGCGGGTCGCCAAAGACGCGCCATACGGGGCCTTGCTCGGCAATGCGGCCGGCTTCGAGCACGAGCACGTTGTCGCAGATATCGCGGATCACGCCCATCTCGTGCGTGATGAGCACGATCGTCAGCCCCAGGCGGCGGTTGATGTCGCGCAGCAGGGCCAGGATGGCGTCGGTCGTCTCGGGGTCGAGCGCGGAGGTGGCCTCATCGCACAGCAGAATTTCGGGGCGATGCACGAGCGCGCGCGCAATCCCCACGCGCTGCTTTTGCCCGCCGGACAGGCGCCCCGGATACACGTGCTGCTTACCCTCAAGCCCGACCAGTGCGAGCAGCGCATCTACCCGCTGTGCGATCTCGGCGGCCGGCACACCAGCCACCTTCAGCGGCAGCGCGACGTTTTCCCATACCGTCTTGGCGGAAAGCAGGTTGAAGTGCTGGAAGATCATGCCGATGCGCCGGCGCAGCTGCACCAGTGCGGCCCTGCCGAGCGTGCCGACATCGACGCCGTCCACCAGCACCTGCCCGCTGGTGGGCTGTTCCAGCCCGTTGATGGTGCGCAGCAGGCTGGATTTGCCCGCACCGCTGCGCCCGATGATGCCGAAGATGCCTCCAGCCGGAATGTCGAGGTCGATGCCTTGCAGTGCATGCACATCGCCCGCCGCTGCGCGATACGTCTTGCCGACGTTGCGGAACGTGATGGTGCCGGCAGTGGGGGCGGAGATTGCGGCATCGGCGTGTCTGGCATGCGGCGCGATCGCGTCGGTCCAGATGTGCGCGGGGTTCGAGACGAGTGTGGTCATGGCCTTGGCGCTTTACCGTTTTACCGTTTCACCCAGGGCAGAGTGAAGAGCTTGTCGTCGTTGGCATAGGACGTGCGCACTTGCTGGCGCACGGCTGGCGAATCCTGGTACAGCTTGATGAAGCGGGCGATGCGTGGGTCGTTGGCGTTGTCGTTGCGGGCAACGAAGCGGATGGCGAAGTACTCGTCGTCGATGCCCGAATACAGCAGGCCGGCGCTCGCGACGTCCGGTTTTCCGGCGTTGACGAAGTGCGCGGGGTAGCCCTGGGCAAGGTCCACGTCATCCAGCGCGCGTACAAGCTGCGGGCCTTCGATTTCGACAAACTTCAGCTTCTTCGGATTGCCGACCACGTCGTTGAGCGTGCCGCGCGCACCCACGCCATCGCGCAGTTTGATCAGCCCCGCCTTCTGCAGCAGCAACAGCCCACGGCCCTGGTTGACAGGGTCATTGGCCACGGCCACGCGCGCGCCGTCCTTCAGATCGCTCAGGCGTTTGATCTTGCTGGAATACAGGCCGATATTGCCCAGCACGCCGATGCCGACGCTCTTGAAGGCATAGCCGCGTTCCTTGATCGCGTTGTCGAGAAAGGCCTGGTGCTGGAAGTAGTTGAGATCCAGATCGCCCGAGGCGAGTGCGACGTTGGGGGTGGTCCAGTCGGTCAACTCGACCACCTTGACTTCCAGCCCCTGCTTGCGGGCTTCGGCGGCGCCCACCTCCACGGAATCGGCCAGCGCACCCGGCGTGACGCCGATGCGCAGTGGCGCCGCCTGTGCGGCAGCTGTCATGCCGAGGCCAGCGAGGGCCATCACGGCCGGAGCGATGAAATACGCGAGTCGTTGTACGAGTTTCATGAGCGTGGGGCATGGTTGCCGCAAAAGGAACATGCGGTGATTCCAGCATGGCAACCGGCCCCATTCCCACGAATATTTGCGTAGATGGTTACTCGGTCTGGGTTAGGGTGATACTTGCGGTCGGCCGTGCCGTTCAATCAAAAAGGAGGGGACTTTTCAATGCGTGCATCTTTCAAACGTCGCCGGACAAGGGCGGGGCGGGTGGTGGGGCGTCTGCTGTTGGCAATCGCCGTCATCCTGGTGGGCCTTGCGGCGGTTGTGGGGGTGAATACATGGCGACACGACTCGCGCCAGCTGGATGTGCCGGCCGTCACGCCGGTTGCGGTGGATGGCGCGGCCGCTGCGGCGCACCTGGCCGAGGCCGTGCGCGCACGGACCGTGTCGAGCGCGACCGATGCGCAACTGAATGCCGACCAGTTCCGCCAGTTGCATGCCATGCTCGCGGCGCGCTACCCCCAGGCGCACGCCGTGCTGTACCGTGAGCAGGTGGGCGACTTCGCGTTGCTCTACACCTGGAAGGGCACTGACCCGTCGCTCAAGCCCATCATGCTGATGGCGCACCAGGATGTCGTACCGATCGCCCCTGGCACCGAAGGCGACTGGACCCAGCCGCCGTTCGACGGTGTGGTGAGAGACGGCATGGTCTGGGGCCGCGGCGCGTGGGACGACAAGGGCAACCTGATCTCGCAGATGGAGGCCATCGAGCTGCTGGCCGCCAGCGGCTTCAAGCCGCGCCGCACCATCCACCTGGCGTTTGGTGCCGACGAGGAAGTGGGCGGCGACCGCGGCGCCAAGCAGATCGCCGCGCTGCTCAAGTCGCGCGGCGAGCGTCTCGACTTCGTGATCGACGAAGGGCTTCTGATTACCGAAGGCGTGCTGCCGGGGCTCACCAAACCGGCGGCGCTGATTGGCGTGGCGGAGAAGGGCTTTCTTTCCGTGCAACTCAAGGTCGGGGCCACGCCGGGGCATTCGTCGATGCCGCCGCCGCACGGGCAGAGCGCCATCGCCATGATGAGCGCCACGCTCAAGCGGCTGGATGACGATCAGTTGCCCGCCGGCATTCGCGGTGTAGCGCAGGAGATGTTTGCAACGCTGGCGCCCGAGATGCACGGTTTCAGCCGCGTGGCACTGTCGAATCTGTGGCTGTTCGGGCCGCTGGTGCAGAAGCAACTGGAGGCGTCAGGCAGCTCCAACGCCATGCTGCGCACCACGACTGCGCTGACCATTGTGCAGGCCGGCAATAAGGACAACGTGCTGCCTGGCCGCGCCGAGGCCACGGTCAACTTCCGCTTGCTGCCGGGCGATACCATCGCCTCCGTCACCGCGCACGTGGAAGACGCCGCCAAGGCGGCAGCGCCCCACGGCAAATTCGAACTGAGCCGGCTGCCGGGTTCCAGCGAAGCCTCGCCGGTGTCGCCCACGCAGTCGGCGTCGTACCAGTTGATCAACAAGACGGTGCGCGAGCTGTTCCCGGGCACGGTCGTGGCGCCCGGGCTGATGATCGGTGCGACGGATTCGCGCCACATGATCGAGATTGCCGACCATGTGTATCGGTTTTCGCCGGTGCGCGCCAAGCCGGAAGACCTGCCGCGCTTTCATGGCACCAACGAGCGGATCACCGAGGCCAACCTGGTGGAGCTGATCCGGTTCTACCACCGGCTGGTGCAGCAGGCGGCCGGGGCTTGATATCGGTGGGTCAGTGGGCGTTGGCCACCAGCGTGTCGATGTGCGCGTCGTTGGTGGCTTCGGGGCGGCGCAGTTGCGTGCTGCGGCTGCCGTCCACTGAGATGGCCGTGTCGCCGTGCACGGTCACGCGGCGTACCAGGCGCGGCTGGTTGCCGTAATCGTTGATGGCGTAGTGCTGCGTGGCGCGGTTGTCCCAGATGGCGACGTCGTGCTGGCGCCATTGCCAGCGCACGGTGTTGTCCAGCCGCGTCACGCGGTTCTGCAGCAGTTCGAACAGCCGCGTCGATTCGCTGCCCGGCAGGCCGGTGAAGCGCTTGACGAAATGCCCGAGCAGCAGGGCGCGCTCGCTGGTCTCGGGGTGCACGTGCACCACCGGGTGCGAGGCTTCATATACCGAGGCGGTAAACACATCGCGGTGGTGCCGCAGGCGTGCGCTGTCGATCTGCGTGCGTTCGGCACCGTAGTCGTAATCGTTGGTGTGCACGGCCCAGAGCTGCTCGGCAAGCTGCTTGAGCGGGTCGGGCAACTGCTCGTAGGCGCGGGCGGTGTTGGCCCAGACCGTGTCGCCGCCGTAAGCCGGAATCGTCACCGCGCGCAGGATCGAGACCTTCGGAAACGCATCGAGAAACGTCACGTCGGTGTGCCACGAGTCGGCACGGCCACCGCCCTTCGATGCGTCCAGTTCAAACAGCTGCGTGCCGGTGGGCGCTGGCACGGTCGGGTGGGCGACGATGCGGCCGAAGCGCTTGCCGAAGGCCTGGTGCCGGTCATCGTCCAACTGCTGCTGGTCGCGAAAGAACAACACCTTGTACTTGAGCAGCGCCGCATACAGGCTCGCGAACGTGTCTTCCGCCAAGTCGGCGCCGAGCTTGAGGTCGAGCACCTCCCCGCCGATATGTCCGGCCACGCGGCGTACGCGCAGAGTGCCGAACGTGGTGTCGATGGCGGCGTTGTGATCGTCTGGCATGGCAGCTCCGGCAGAAATGGCGATGGATCATGCTAGCCACCCGATGCCCGGCCGAAAACGAACGGTTTGACATATCCAAATGCAGTTCTGTCGGTCATGCCGATGAACTGTTCGCGAAAGATGCTGAACAGTTCAGCCAAACTGTTCACAACTGTTCATGTCAACCGGTTGCGCTGCCGCGCAAGATGGAACCGTGCCGATCCGCAGTCCCCATAAAAACCCACCACGAACCCCGGCACAGGAGTCTCAATCATGCGCGAAATCAGAATCTTCGAACTGGACCGGCCGGGCGTGCCGGTGAGCTGGCGGTCGGCACGGGCCCAAACCATCGCCGCACAAGCCGGGCTGTTGTGGGTCACGCAAGAGCATCAGCGCCAGGACATCTGGCTCAAGCCCGGGCAGGCGATCGACGTGCCGGCGGGCGTGCGCTTCTGGCTGTCGGGTGAGCCGATGGACGGCACGCCTGCGCGCTTTTCGGTGACCGAAGACATCAATGCGCCGCGCCGCCTGCTGCGTTTTATCGGCGCGATGGTCGTGGCTGCATATCGGCAGGTTCTGCGCGACGACGGGCAGGATGCCGCGCGTATACCGTCGGCGCAGCGGATCGGCACCTGAAGCCTGGCATCAAGCCGGAAACATGAGCCGGAACTCGGTCCGCCCACCCGGCGGGCTGCTGGCCTGCACGCTACCGCCGTGCAGTTCCATGATGGTTTTGACGATGGCCAGTCCCAACCCGGTCGACTGGCTTGATTGCGCCCCGGACTGCGCCCTCGAGGGGTCGCTCCGGTAGAACCGCTCGAACAGCAGCGGCAGGGCGGTCGGCGCAATGCCCGGCCCAGGGTTGTGCACGGCGATTGCGATGCCCTGCGGCGCTGTCTCGATCGTCACGTCGATGCGCTCGCCGGTGGGCGTGTGACGCAGCGCGTTGTCGAGCAGGTTGTTGATGGCCCGGCGCAGCAACGTGGCGTCTGCGTGCAGCCGCGCATCGCCGCGCACATCGATGGTGATGTCGCGATCGGCAGCCACTGCCTCGAAATAGTCGACCAGCACCTGCACCTCGTGGCGCGCATCCAGTGGCTCGATGGACAGCGCCACGCGGGCATGGTCGGCGCGTGCCAGAAAGAGCATGTCTTCGATCATGTGCGACAGGCGCGCGTATTCCTCCAGGTTGGATTCGAGCACGCTGCGGTATTCCTCGCCCGTGCGCGGGTGTGCGAGCGTGACTTCGGTCTGGCCCACCAGGTTCGCCAGCGGCGTGCGGAAGTCGTGCGCCAGGTCCGCAGAGAACTGCGACAACCGCGCAAAGCCGTCCTGCAGGCGCGTGAGCATGGCGTTGAGCGATGCCAGCAAGTCGGCCAATTCGCGTGGCGCGCCTTGCAGCGTGAGACGGGTGTCGAGCTGGCTCGGCACCACGGCCGCAGCCTGGCTGCCGATCCGCGCCAACCCGCGCAGCGTGCCCCGCACGAGCAGCAGGCTCAGCAGCGCCACCGCCGCCACGCCGCCCATGACGGCAAAGACGATGTGGCGCTGGTACTGGGTCAGCAATGCCGCGCGGCTGTCGCCATCCTGCGCGACCAGCACGATCACTTTTGCGTTGTTCTGGCCCAGCCAGGCCTCCGCCGCTGCAGCGCGCGAGGCCATGCCGGTCATCGACGTCCATGTCTGTACGGACGACTCCGACGGCGGCACCGCAGCCGCAACCACGGGCGGCATCGTCACCTGTTCGCCCTCGGGGTTCACTTCGACCAGCGTGCGGCCTTCGGGCGTGGCAATGCGCAGGATCAATCCATCGTGGCCCGACACCACATCGGTATAGCGGTGTGCGGTGTGCACCAGATCGTCGGCGCTCGGTGCCTCGCTGGCGAGGTGGCGCAGCTGGGCGATCTTGCCGATCAGCATGGCATCGTCGGTCGCGCGCAGCTGTGCGTTGAGCGCGAAGTACAGATACGTGCCAGCTGCGGTGAGCGTGACCGATGCCACCACCACAAACGCCAGCACGAGCCTGCCCGCAAGCGATGCGGGCCAGCGCATGAGCGTGCCAGTGCGCGACGCCATCAACGGCCCACCGCGTCGAGCACGTAGCCCATGCCGCGCAAGGTGTGGATCAGCTTGTGCTCGAACGGATCGTCCACCTTGGCACGCAGGCGCCGGATCGACACGTCGACCACGTTGGTGTTGCTGTCGAAGTTCACGTCCCACACCTGCGAGGCGATCAGCGAGCGCGAGAGCACCTCGCCCGCGCGCCGCGCCAGCAGATGCAGCAGCGCGTATTCCTTGGCGGTCAGGTCGATGCGTTGTCCTGCCCGCGTCACGCGGCGCTTGATCGTGTCGATCGTCAGGTCGGCAATTTCGAGGATCTCGCTTTCGCGCAGCGGGCCGCGCCGCAGGATGGTGCGCACACGCGCCACCAGTTCGGCAAAGGCGAAGGGTTTGACGAGGTAATCGTCTGCGCCCAGTTCCAGGCCCTTCAGGCGGTCGGCAAGTTCGTCGCGCGCGGTCAGGCACAGCACCGGCGTGCTCTTGCGGCGGCGCAGTTCCTGCAGCACCTGCCAGCCTTCCATGCCGGGCAGCATGATGTCGAGCACGATCAGGTCGTAGTCGTGCTCCATGGCCTGGAAAAGGCCATCGGGGCCAGTGCGGGCGAGGTCGGCCACAAAGCCGGATTCCGTCAGGCCCTTGAGCAGGTAATCGCCCGCTTTGGGCTCGTCTTCAACAATGAGCAGTCGCATGGTGAAAAGTGGCGCGCTGGGTGTCTGCGCCAATGCCGCCACGATATGCCAAAACCTCGGGCCCGGGCACAAAGATGACAAGTTTGTCATCTTCGAGTCATGCCCGCGTGGTGCACCGCTCCCTAGACTGGCCCCACTGACATCGCCCCCCTCCCTCTTTGCTGATGTCAGGCCTTTCCAAGGAGATCCTCATGGCAATTCGATTCCAACGCGTGCTTCCCCTGGCTGCCCTGGCCGCAATGCTGGCAACCGGCACGGCCGTGGCCGCGCAAGGCGATCACGATGCGTGCTGCGCGCCGCAGGCCACGTCGATGGCCGCGCCGTTGGCCAAGACCAGCGTCCGTGACCCGTACACCGATGGCGCCCGGACCGGCACGCGCGACCCCTATACCGATGGCGCCAAGGCCGGCGCGCGAGATCCGTACACGGACGGTGCAGCGCAAACCGTGCTCGATGCCCGCGTCGGCACACGTGACCCTTACACCGATGGCGGCTTGAGCAACCCGCGCAGCCCGGATCCGTACACCGACGGTGCGATTGCGTAATGCGCGGTTTCCAGCCCGCCGGGGCAGCCCTCGCATGCCTTCTGGCTGCCCCGTTGGCCACCGCTGCGGCGACTGACCCCGTTGCTCCGGTGGCCCTTTCTATGCCCGGTGCATCAGCGGTTGCGGCAACGGAGCGCGTGACGCTGCAGCAGGCCGTTGAGCGTGCTCTGCAGACGCATCCGGCGCTGGCCGCTGCGGGCTATGCAGTGGCCGCCAGTGAGGGCGCGCTCGACCAGGCCCGTCGGTTGCGCAATCCTGAAGCGGCCTTTACGACGGAAGACGTCCGCCGCGACCGCGCCACGATGACGGCGCAACTGAATATCCCGTTGGAACTGGGCGGCAAACGCAGCGCCCGCACACGCGCCGCAGAAGTGGCACGAGACGCCACCGCGCAGGATGCTGCCGTGCTGCAGGCCGAGTTGCGCGCGGATGTCACGCGGGCCTTCTTCGACTTGGTGATCGCCCAGGAGCGTTTGACGCTCGCGCAGGCGTCGGATGCGTTGGCCGCCCAGGCTGAATCCGCCGCCGCGCGCCGCGTGCAGGCGGGCAAGGTGTCACCGGTGGAGCAGACCAAGGCAGGCGTAGCGCGCGCCAGCGCCGCCATCGAACTGCGTGACGCGGATGCCGAGTTGCGGGTCGCCCAACGCGCCCTGGCGGCCTTCTGGGGCACGCCTTCTGCCGCGCCCGAAGCGGACGGGAGCGCAGAGACGCTGCCCGTCGTGCCGCTCGAAGCGCGTCAGGCCACCGGCACGTTGGAAAACACGCCCCGCGCCATCCGCGCCCGTCTGGAGATCGACCGCCGCCAGGCACTTGCCAACGTGGAGCGCAGCAAGCGCGTGCCCGACGTGACGCTCACGGTGGGCGCCAAGCGCGACAGCGCCGCGAACAACAACATGGCGGTGCTCGGCATTGCCGTGCCACTGCCGTTGTTTGATCGCAACCAGGGCAGCCAGCTTGAAGCGCAGCGTCTGGCCGACAAGGCGTTTGAAGACTACCGCGCCCTGCAGCTTGAACAGAACGCAACGCTCGCGCAGGACGTCGCGCGGCTCGATGCGGCGCGCGCCGCCGTGCAGTCGCTGCGGCAAGACGTGTTGCCGGGCGCGCAACGAGCGTATGACGCTGCACGCATCGGCTTTGATGCCGGCAAGTTCAATTTTCTCGACGTGCTGGATGCCCAGCGCACGCTGTTTCAGGCGCGCGCGCAATACCTGGCCGCGCTGTCGCGCGCGCATCAGGCGGCTGCCGGCATCGATCGCATCCTCGGCCGGTAGTGCGGCCTTTCTCTTTCTGCTGACATGACACTTCCACCGCAACAACGGCGCGCCATCGCGCTCATCGTCGTGCTCGGGGCGCTGGCCGCTGTCGGGCTGTGGTTCGGCATGGGCGCACGCCAGGCGCCGACGTCCGATGCTGAGGCAGCACCTGCACCGGCCGCCACGGAGCAAGCCGAGGCTCCCCACGCCGAGACGCTTGCCATGACGGCCGAAGCCATCGCCAATGCCAAGATCGGCGTGGACACCGCCGGGGCTGCCGACTTGCGAACGCAGGTGGTCCTGCCCGGCGAGATCCGCCTGAACGAAGACCGCACCGCGCACGTGGTGCCGCGCGTGGCGGGTGTGGCCGAGAAGGTGGCGGTGGAACTGGGCCAGCCCGTGACGCGCGGCCAACTGCTGGCCGTGCTCTCCAGCCCAGCGCTGTCCGATCAGCGCAGCGAACTGCAGGCCGCCCAGCAACGCCTTGCGCTCGCGCAGGAAACACACGCACGCGAAAAGCGCCTCTGGGAGCAGGGCATCGCCGCCGAGCAGGATTACCAGCAGGCGCGCACGTCGCTGCAGGAAGCGCGCATTGCGGCCGACAACGCCCGCCAGAAGCTGACGGCCATTGGCGCTGCGCCGGCGGGGTCGGCGCTGAATCGCTTCGAGTTGCGTGCGCCGTTTGATGGCGTCGTGGTCGCAAAGCACCTGTCGCAGGGTGAGGCCGTGCAGGCGGAGACAGCCGTTTTTACCGTGGCGGACCTGCGCACCGTGTGGGCGGACTTTTCCGTCACCGCCAAGGATCTGGAAGCGGTCACAATCAACGCTGCCGCCACCGTGCGCGCCACGGCCACGGGCACCGCCGTGCAAGGCAAGGTCTCTTACGTTGGCACCTTGCTGGGCGAACAGACCCGCACCGCGCCCGCCCGCGTCACGCTCGACAACCCGAAGCTCGCTTGGCGGCCCGGCATGTTCGTCAACGTGTCGGTCGAATCGGGGCGCGTGCAGGTGCCCGTGGCCGTGCGCGCCGACGCCGTGCAGACCGTCGATGAGAAACCCTCGGTGTTTGTGCCTGTGCCGGCCGGCTTTGAAGTGCGCCCCGTCAAAACGGGCCGCACCGACGGCACCTGGACGGAGATTCTCGATGGGCTTCCCGCCGGCACGCGCTACGCCGCGACCAACAGCTACGTGCTGAAGGCCGAAGCCGGCAAGTCCGCCGACCACGGTCATTGAAAGGAGGCGCCATGTTTGAACGCCTCTTGCGCACCGTCATCGCCCAGCGCTGGCTGGTGCTGCTGGCCGTGCTGGCCGCCGCCGCGTTCGGCGCGTACAGCTATACGCGTCTGTCGATCGACGCGGTGCCCGACATCACCAACGTGCAGGTGCAGATCAATACGCCGGCACCGGGCTATTCGCCGCTGGAGACCGAACAGCGCATCACCTATGCGCTGGAAACCGCCATGGCCGGCTTGCCGAAGCTGGAGCAGACGCGTTCGCTGTCGCGCTATGGCCTGTCGCAGGTGACGGTGATCTTCAAGGAGGGCACCGACATCTACTTCGCGCGCCAGTTGGTGAGCGAACGCTTGCAGGCCGCAAAGGAGCAGTTGCCCGACGGCATTTCGCCGAGCATGGGGCCGGTCTCCACCGGCCTGGGGGAGATTTACCTGTGGACCGTGGAGGCCGACGCCAATGCGCGCAAGCCCGACGGCACCGCCTACACCCCCGCCGACTTGCGCGAGCTGCAGGACTGGGTGATCCGCCCGCAGATCCGCAATGTGCCGGGCGTGACGGAGGTGAACACCATCGGCGGTTTTGCCAAGGAATTCCTGGTGGCGACGAGCCCCGAACGCCTGGCGTCGTACAAGCTCACGCTGGCCGATGTGGTGACCGCGCTGGACCGCAACAACGCGAACGTCGGCGCTGGCTATATCGAGCGCAAGGGCGAGCAATACCTCGTGCGTGCGCCCGGCCAGTTGCGCGATGCGGCCGACATCGGCAACGTGGTGCTCGCCAGCCCCAACGGCACGCCGGTGCGCTTGCGCGACGTCGCCAGCATCGAAAGCGGCAGCGAACTGCGCACGGGCGCCGCTACCAGCAATGGGCGCGAGGTGGTGCTCGGCACGGCGTTCCTGTTGATGGGCGAGAACAGCCGCACCGTCTCGCAGGCCGTGGACAAGCGCATGCAGGAGATTCGCAAGACGCTGCCGGCGGGCATTCGCGTGGAGTCGGTGTACGACCGCACGGTGCTCGTCGACAAGGCCATCGCCACGGTCAAGAAGAATCTGCTGGAAGGCGCCATTCTCGTCATGGCGGTGCTGTTTCTCTTCCTGGGCAACCTGCGTGCAGCCGTGCTGACGGCGCTGGTGATTCCCTTGTCGATGCTGATGACGTTCAGCGGCATGGTGTCGGCCAAGGTAAGCGCCAACCTGATGAGTTTGGGCGCCCTGGACTTCGGCATCATCGTCGACGGCGCGGTGGTGATCGTCGAGAACTGCGTGCGGCGCCTTGCGCATGCGCAGGAATTGCGCGGTCGACCGCTCACGCGCGCCGAGCGTTTCGACGAGGTATTTGAAGCCGCCCGCGAAGCGCGCCGCCCGTTGCTGTATGGCCAGCTCATCATCATGGTGGTGTACCTGCCGATCTTTGCGCTCTCGGGTGTGGAAGGGAAGATGTTCCACCCGATGGCGATCACGGTGGTGCTGGCGCTGGCTGCGGCCATGATTCTGTCCATCACGTTTGTACCGGCCGCCGTAGCCTTGTTCATTGGCGAGCGCGTGGCCGAGAAAGAGAACCGCCTGATGGGTTGGGCGCGCCGCATGTATGCGCCGCTGCTCGAACGCGTGCTGGCTGCGCCGGCCGTGGTGTTGACGTTTGCCGCGGTGGCGGTGTCGGTCTCGGTGGTGGCAGCCACGCGCCTGGGAGCCGAGTTCGTGCCCAATCTGAACGAAGGCGATCTTTCCATCCAAGCCATGCGCGTGCCGGGCACCGGCCTGGCGCAGTCGCTGGACATGCAGATGCAGATCGAGCGCACGCTCAAGACGAAGTTTCCCGAGATCGAGCGTGTGTTTGCGCGCACCGGTACCGCAGAGGTCGCGACCGACGTGATGCCGCCCAGCATCTCTGACGGCTACATCATGCTCAAGCCCGAGCGCGACTGGCCCACCGGCGCCGATGGCAAGCGTCGCAACCGGGATCAGTTGCTGGCCGACATTCGCGCCACGGTCGAAGCGCTGCCCGGCAACGCGTACGAGTTCTCGCAGCCGATTCAGTTGCGCTTCAATGAACTGATTTCGGGCGTACGCAGCGACGTGGCCGTCAAGCTCTTCGGCGACGACATGGGCGTGCTGGAAGCCCAGGCCGAGCGTGTTGCGGCGCAGCTCGGCAAGCTGGCCGGCGCGACCGAGGTGAAGATCGAACAGACCGGCGGCCTGCCTTTTTTGAACGTCGACATCGATCGCGACAAGGCCGCGCGTTATGGCCTCTCCATCGGTGCGATTCAGGACACGGTGTCCGCCGCCATCGGGGGAAAGGATGCGGGCACGTTATTCCAGGGCGACCGTCGTTTCGGCATCGTCGTGCGGCTGCCGGAAACCGCGCGCAGCGACCCGGCCGCGCTGGGCCGCTTGCCGCTGGCATTGCCCAACGGGCAGGGTTACGTGCCGCTGTCCGAGGTGGCCACGCTCAACGAGGTAACCGGCCCCAACCAGGTCAGCCGCGAAGACGGCAAGCGCCGCATCGTCGTCAGCGCCAACGTGCGCGGGCGCGATATCGCCTCGTTCGTCGAAGAAGCGCAGGCGGTGCTCGATGCGCAGGTGCGCCTGCCGGCCGGTTACTGGATGGCGTGGGGCGGGCAGTTCGAGCAATTGCAGTCGGCCACCGGGCGCCTGCGGATCGTGGTGCCGCTGGCGCTGGCCATGGTGTTCACGCTGCTGTTCATGATGTTCGGTAACCTGAAAGACGGCTTGCTGGTGTTTTCCGGCATTCCATTTGCGCTGTCGGGCGGCATCCTGGCGCTGGCGTTGCGCGGTATTCCGCTGTCGATTTCCGCGGCGGTGGGCTTCATCGCGCTGTCGGGCGTGGCAGTGCTCAACGGGCTGGTGATGCTGAGCTTCATCCGCAGCCTGCGCGAGAACGGCAAGCCCGTCGACGAGGCCGTACGTGAGGGCGCGCTGACGCGCTTGCGCCCAGTGCTGATGACCGCGCTGGTGGCGTCGCTGGGCTTCGTGCCCATGGCACTGGCAACCGGCACGGGCGCTGAAGTGCAGCGGCCGTTGGCCACGGTGGTGATCGGGGGGATTCTGTCGTCGACGGCGCTGACGCTGCTGGTGTTGCCGGTGCTGTACCGGCTGGCCTATCGACGGGACGCTGGGCGGGAAGGTGTTACGGCGCGGGCAGAGCCGGCGGTGCCATCCGCCGCGCCGTAACGGTGGCGCTTATTCGGCCTGCAGCGCGGCGATGATCTTTTCGGCTTGGGCCTTCAGCTTGTCGGTGTCGGCCTGCACGCGGGCGTGCGGTTGCAGCGGGGTGTCGCTGTAGCGCGGCAGCACGTGAAAGTGCACGTGCGGCACCGTCTGCCCGGCAGCGCTGCCGTTGAGTTGGAAGATGGCGATGCCCGGCGGCGTGAACGCGGCGCGCACTGCGCGCGCCAGCTTGCGCGTGGTGCGGATGGCAGCCGATGCCGCATCGTCGGACAGGTCGAACAATTCCGCTGCGCCTTCCTTGGGCAGCACCAGCACGTGGCCGTCGGCCTGCGGCATGATGTCCATGAAGGCGATGGTGTGATCGTCTTCGTACACCTTGATGCAAGGCAGCTCGCCGCGCAGGATCTTGGCGAAGATGTTCTGGTTGTCGTAAGTCGCGTCAGGCATGAAGTGTCTCCAGTAAGCGGAAAAAGCACAGGAAAGCGCTGCGCGAAAGTATATAGGCGAGCGGCGGCGACGCGCCGCGCACAGGTTTAGCGCAGATCAAGCCGGGGTGTCATCAAGCGACAACGGCGCAGCCACGTGTTCCAAGGGTTTGCGCTCCGCGGCCGTCCCCCAGAGCGCCTGCATCACGGCCGCCAGCAGCATCAGCACGGCGCCGAATGCATAGCCGACGAATACGGCACCGCGCGAGTGCGTATCGATCAGCCAGCCGAACAGCGCAGGTCCGGCCACACCGCCGAGCCCGGTGCCCACGGCGTAGAACAACGCGATGGCAAGGGCGCGTACCTCGAGCGGAAAGGTCTCGCTCACCGTCAGATACGCTGAGCTGGCGGCGGCCGATGCAAAGAAGAACACCACGGTCCACGCGATCGTCTGCGTGGTTCCATCGAGCACACCGGCCTTGAAGAGCGCGCCACTCGCCAGCAACAGCAGGCCGCTGATCGCATACGTGGCGGCAATCATCGTGCGCCGGCCCACCACGTCGAACAATCGCCCCAGCAGCAGCGGCCCGAGGAAGTTGCCCAGTGCGAACGGCAGCAGGTAGGTGCCGACCTTCGTCGCGGGCACGTCGTAGAAATCGGTCAGCACCAGCGCGTAGGTGAAGAAGATCGCGTTGTAGAAGAACGCCTGCGCTGCCATCAGCGCGAGGCCCACCAGCGCGCGTTGCCGGTGCTGCACGAACAGCACGCGGGCGACTTCGGTCAAGCGTGGATGGCCGCGGCTGCGCATGCGCAATGCCGGCAACGGCGCAGTATCGAAGCGATGGCCGCGCGATGCAATCTCGCTTTCGATATCGCGCACGATGGCCTGGGCTTCTTCGTGCCGGCCGCGCGTGATGAGCCAGCGTGGGCTTTCCGGAATCCAGAAACGCATGACCAGAATGATGAGCCCCAGCACTGCGCCGATGAAGAAGCACAGCCGCCAGCCCGTATCCACGCTCATGTGTGCGGGGTCCAGCAACCACAACGAGGCGCCTGCACCCAACGCCGCCCCGACCCAGAACGTGCCGTTGATGGCGAGGTCCGTCCAGCCGCGCACGCGTGCCGGCGTCAGCTCCTGGATGGTCGAATTGATGGCCGCATATTCGCCGCCGATCCCTGCGCCCGTGAGCACACGAAACACGACGAGGCTGGCAAAGCTCCACGAAAACGCCGTGGCGAACGTGGCAAGGATGTACACGCCCAACGTGATGAAGAACAGCTTGCGGCGGCCAAGCCGATCCGTCATCCAGCCGAACAGCAGCGCGCCGAACACCGCCCCGACCAGGTAGGCACTGCTGGCAATGCCGACCTGCGCATTGGTGAGATGCAAGGCGGGGCTTTGCTTGAGGGCGCCCGCCACGGCACCGGCCAGCGTCACCTCCAGGCCGTCGAGCAGCCACGTAATGCCCAGCGCAATGACCACGCGCGTGTGAAAGCGGCTCCACGGCAGGCGATCGAGCCGGCTGGGCAGGTCGGATGTGTGGAAGGCTGGCGATTCGGGCATCGCGGCGCACTCGAACTGGAATGCGCACGACGCAGCACGAATTATTCCCGCACAGGTGCGGCCGAGTCTTCTTGCGGTGCGCCGGCGAGCAGCGTGTCTTCAAAGAAGCGGCGGCGCGCGTCCTTGTCGGGCTTGCTGCCCTGGTGCCAGAGCGTGGCCTCCGACAGCTGGTAGGCGTACAGCATGAAGGCGCGCGTCTTGGCGTCCTTGCGCGTAAAGCCGATCGCCTGGAAGTGCTGGACGTAGTAATCCATGCGGTGTTCATCGACGGCTTCGACCGCCTCTTGGGCCATCGGGTCGCGCCGCGCCCAGGCACGGATGGCGAACTCGATCATGGCGGTGCGGCGCGCGCTGCGTCCGCGAAACGGCAGTGCGAGCAGATCGCGCACCAGACCCTGCACCGATGCGTTCTGCCGCTCCAGCTTGGGGCCGACGCGCGTGCGCTCGCTCCAGTCCTGCAGCACCTGGTGCAGCAGGTCGTCGCGGTTCTTGAAGTGCCAGTAGAAACTGCCGCGCGTGACGTCCAGCTGCTTGGCGAGTACGTCCACGCGCACCGCATCGATGCTCTTGGTGACGAGCAGATCGGTGGCGGCGCGCACCCAGTCGTCGGGCGTGAGCTGGGCACGCGGCGCGGCAGGGGTGGAGGTTTCGGCATCGACGTCGACGGCTGCGTCGTGTTCGTCGATCAGCAAGGAAGGCTTGGGCATGAAGGCGGATTCTAGTCCCGCTGACAGGGCTGTCCAGCGCTTAAATCATGCTGAGGCCCCCAGGTTTGCGCGGGTTGACACGGCAATAAACGCACTCCTACCATGCACATACGTTTGTGTATGGAAGGATCGAGCTACCGTAAGCCTCGGTTTGCGGTTTAGTACAAGAACCATGCTCGACGATGCCTTCTGCACGGCGTCTAACGATAAGACATCAGGAGACATTTGCATGAAGGCATTCCGACTCGCGCTGTGCGCGGCGGCAGCAGTTGGCACATTCGCGGGCGCATTCTGCCCGAGCACCGTCCACGCCGAGACCGTCAAGATCGCGTGGATCGATCCGCTGTCCGGGCTGATGGGCGCGCTGGGCCAGAACCAGCTGCGCAGCTGGCAATACGCGGCCGATCTGGCCAACCAGCAGAACTGGAGCGGCAACGGCACCAAGTTTGAAGTCGTCGGCTTCGACAACAAGGTGTCGCCGCAAGAAAGCCTGACGATCCTCAAGCAGATCACCGACCAGGGCATCCGCTACGTCGCGCAGGGCGACGGTTCCAGCGTGGGCATGGCGCTGCAGGACGCGATCGCCAAGTACAACGACCGCAACCCGGGCAAGGAGATCATCTATCTCAATTACGCCGCGGTCGATCCGGACATGACCAACAGCAAGTGCAACTACTGGCACTTCCGCCTGGACGCCAACTCCGACATGAAGATGGAGGCCCTGACCAGCTACCTGGCCAAGGACCCGAACATCAAGAAGGTCTATCTGCTCAACCAGAACTACTCGTTCGGGCACCAGGTTGCGCGTGCGGCCAAGGAATACCTCAAGCGCAAGCGCCCGGACATCCAGGTGGTGGGTGAAGACCTGCACCCGCTGGCACAGGTGAAGGACTTCTCGCCGTATGTCGCGAAGATCCGCGCATCGGGCGCCGATACGGTCATCACCGGCAACTGGGGGAGCGACCTGGCGCTGCTGATTCGCGCGTCGAAGGATGCGGGCCTCACCACCAACTTCTATACGTACTACGCAGGCACCACCGGTGTGCCCACGGCGATGGGGGCTTCGGGCGCCGACCGCGTGAAGGTCATCAGCTACTTCGCGCCGAACGACGGCAACGCCAAGACGAGCGCCGTGCTCGACGGCTTCAAGAAGAAGTACAACGACGACTTCTTCAACGCCGATGTCTACACTGGCATCGCCTTCCTGGCCAAGGCCATCAAGACCAGCGGTTCGGCGGAGCCAGCTAAGGTGGCCAAGGTGATGGAAGGCATGACCGTCGATGGCCTCAACGGCCCGATCGAGATGCGCAAGACCGACCACCAGGCCCAGCAGACGCTGTACGTGACCACCTGGGTGAAGGCCGACGGCAAGAAGATCAAGTACGACCAGGAAAACACCGGCTACGGCTGGCGCACCGACGTCACGCTGGAACCGCACCTCGCGGCCCAGCCGACGTCGTGCCAGATGAAGCGTCCGGCGTCGTAACTGCGTGATCGACGTGTCCCCGGGTCAGTTCATTAGACCGGGGACACCAAGCCTGTGCCCGCCAGGTGTCCGCGGGCGTTCTCCAGAAATCGATCCACCGTTGCCCGCACCGATTCCGGCGACCAGCCGGCAATGTGCGGCGTCAGCACGACCTGCTCCAGGTCCAGCAGCCCGGCCGGCGGCTTGGGCTCGCTCTCATACACATCCAGCCCCGCGCCGCCCAGCTTGCCTGCGCGGATGGCCGCTTCCAGCGCCGCCGTATCCACCACGCTGCCGCGCGCAATGTTGACCACGTAGCCGCTCGGGCCCAGCGCCTCCAGGATCGACTGGTTGACCAGATGCTTCGTCTGCGCACCACCCGGCGTGGCAACGATCAGGAAGTCCGCCCACTCCGCCATGTCCTTGAGCGCATCGAAGTAGCGGTATGACACGCCGTCGCGCGGCTTGCGATTGTGATAGCCGATCTGCATGTCGAAGCCGGCAGCGCGGCGCGCGATCTGCATGCCGATGGTGCCCAGGCCGACGATGCCCAGGCGCTTGCCGCATACGCCGGGCTGCAGCGGAATGTCGTCGCGCCAGACGCCGTTGCGTGTGGATCGATCCAGCTTGGGAATGCCGCGCACGGTGGCCAGCAGCAAGCCAAAGGCGTGGTCGGCCACGCAGGCATCGTTGGTGCCGGCGCCATTGGCTACCGCCACGCCACGCGCGCGAGCGGCGTCCACGTCGATGTTCTCGTAGCCGGCGCCCAGAGCGCAGGCAAGTTCCAGCTTGGGCATCGCGGCGATCTCTGCGCCCGTCAGGCCCGTCGAGCCGTTGGTGAGGACGATGCGGACATCCTGCCCGTGGCGGGCGATCGCGGCGTCGCGTTCGGCGCGGGTGGGCGCATGGATGACCTGGAAATGTTCAGCGATCTGCGCCACGTTATCGGGCGTCATCGCAATGAGGAGCAGCAGGGTCGGTTGCATGAATAAGGAGGGGAGGCGGAGCGCAAGGCAAGAATAGGGAGACGCCAGTAAACGGGTAACAGGTGCGTCGCGCGGCGCTTGGCGATGATAACGCGCGACCCGCCTGCCTTGCTGGAAGCCATGCCCCGCATGCGGTTACACGCCGTTACCGATGAGCAGGTTTGGTTGCACGGGTTTGCCAGACCGCGGCATAGACTTTGCGGCAAGAGGCGCATGGCGCAGGCCGCAGACCAGACCGCGGGTCGGCCCCGACGCCTCGTTCACCAGACGGGAATCATCATGCGAGCAACGAACAAGTCGGACCGTGCAGGGCACGCAGCGCGTTGGGTGGCAGTGGCCGCATTGGCCGCCGTGGCAGCCGGGCTGACGGGCTGCGTGACGGCGCCGGCGTACCCCGGTTATGGCGCGGGCTACGGTGCAGGGTATGCCGCCGGCAGCAATGCTTACGCGAACAGCACAGGCCCGACCACCTATAGCAGCGGCTATACCAGCGGGTACGACAACACGTACAACAACGCATACAACAACGGGTACGGCAGCTATGACCCCAACGCGCCGCAGCCGTATCCGCAACAGCCTGCGCCGGCGTACTCGCAGCCGAACTATTCGCCGTATCCGAGCAGCAGCGACCCGTCTTACCAGGCGCCGGCGGATAACCGCTACGGCGTTGTCGAATACGTCGAAGCCGTGCCGGTGCGCGGCCAGCCGAGCGGCGTGGGAGCAGTGCTCGGCGGCGTCGTGGGCGGCTTGCTGGGTCACCAGGTGGGCGGCGGGCGCGGCAACACCGTGGCCACCATTGGCGGCGCCGTGGCCGGCGCCATGGCGGGCAACGCCGTGGAAGGCAACACGATGGTCGGGCAGACCTACCGCGTCACCCTGCGGCTGAACGACAACTCGCGCGTCACGCTCACGCAGAACAATCCGAACGGCTTGCGCACCGGGGATCGCGCCCGTATCGAAAACAACATGGCTGTGCCGTACTAGCCACATCCTGCATGGGAGGCCGCCCAGCCCGACGCTGAACGGGCTTCAGAAACGGCACGGGGCGGCCGATATAGCGGAGGCAATAACCCGCGGTGACTCCCATGCTCAATCGACTTTCCATCCGTTTCCGACTCAACGCAGCGCTGGCGGTCCTGGCCGCGCTACTGGCTGCCACCGGCACCATCGGCGTGATCGGAATGCGCGCGTCTGACGCGAACATCAACGAGATCTACACCAATCAGCTCGCTTCGACCTCGCTGGTCGGCAAGTCGCAGCTGAATGCGGCGATCGTGCGTACAACGCTGGATCGCGCGGTCTTCCATCCGGATGCGGCCGACGTGCCGGCCATCCTCGACAAGGCCAACGGCTACCGCGCCAAGTCTGACGACGCGTGGAAGCAATACAAGGCGCTGCCCATGAGCGCGGATGAAGCGCGCCTGGCCGCCGACATGGAAGCCAGGCGCAACGCGCTCTTCCGCGACGGCATCGAACCGTTGATGAGCGCATTGCGCGCCCGCGATGCCGCAGCCGCCGACAAGGTGGTGATGAATGTCATCCCGCCGCTGTCCGTGGCGCTGACTGCTGCTGCCGACGCGCTGGACCGCAGCCAGGTCGAACAGGCCAAGGCTGCCTACGAAAGCGCGGCGGCCCGCTCGCATGCGTTCCTGATGTTGATCATTGGCGCCATCGCGGTCGGCATTGCAGCGGCGCTCGGCTGTGCATTCGGCTTGCACCGCGCGATCTCGGTGCCGCTGTCGAAGATGCTGGGCCACTTCAGCGCGATCTCGAACGGCAACCTGACGGAACACATCACCGTCAGCAGCAAGGACGAAATGGGCGCGCTCACGCAAGGTCTGATCGACATGCAGCACGGCCTGATCCGCACCATCCTGACCATGCGCGGCGGCAGCGAATCCATCGCCAGCGCGACCAAGCAGATCGCGGCGGGCAACATGGACCTGTCGCAACGCACCGAGGAACAGGCGTCGTCGCTGGAAGAAACCGCATCGAGCATGGAAGAACTGACGAGCATCGTGCGCCAGAACGCCGACAACGCGCGTCAGGCCAGCCAGCTTGCGGGCAATGCATCGGACATCGCCGTGAAGGGCGGTGAAGTGGTGGGCCGCGTGATCGAGACCATGTCGGGCATCAACGACAGCAGCAAGAAGATCGCCGACATCATCGGCGTGATCGAAGGCATTGCCTTCCAGACGAACATCCTGGCGCTGAATGCGGCAGTAGAGGCTGCCCGCGCGGGCGAGCAGGGCCGCGGCTTTGCGGTGGTGGCCGGCGAGGTGCGCAGCCTCGCGCAGCGCTCGGCCACGGCGGCCAAGGAAATCAAGGAACTCATCAGCGATTCGGTTGGCCGCGTTGAAAACGGCACGACGCTGGTGGCCGAAGCGGGCAGCGTGATCGACGAGGTGGTCGTTGCCGTCAAGCGCGTGACCGACATCATGGGCGAGATCAGTTCGGCATCGGACGAACAGAGCGCCGGTATCGAGCAGGTCAACCAGGCCGTCACGCAGATGGATGAGGTGACGCAGCAGAACGCCGCGCTGGTGGAAGAGGCTGCAGCCGCTGCGCAATCGCTGGAGGAGCAGGCCGGCGTGCTGCGCGAGGCCGTGGCGTCGTTCCGGCTGCCGGCGGCGGGTGTGCATGCGGGCCCGGTGGTGGCTCCCGTTGCTGCCAACCCGGTGAACGTCGCGAAGGTGTCGCCTGCGGTATCGGCGGCGGCTTCGTCCAGCCAGACAGCGAAACCGGTCGCGCGCAAACCGGCCGCAGCGACGGCACGTACAGCACGCAAGCGCCTGGCAGCGCCCGTCAAGCCGGCCGCTGTGCCGGCTCCGGAGGCGAAAGCACTGCCTGCTGCGGCAGCCGAGCCCAAGCCAGGCAAACTTGCCCTGGCTGCGGTGTCCAGCGATGCCGACGACTGGGAACAGTTCTGACACGCCAGCCGACACGCTTTTTTTTAACAAGCCGCGCCCTGAGCGCGGCTTTGTGTTTCAGCGCTGCAACCGATTTGCCGAATTGCGTGGGTTGACGTTGTCGGTCCGTCCGGCAATTTGCGCGGCGCAATCGCTGCCGCCTCGCTCGTCCGCGTCGCCCGCCGTCTCCGCGGGGCGTTTCGTCTGGCAGACCCTTTGCGCATCAGGCTTTGCAGCCTGCATGCCGTTGCACGCCGCCATTCATGCGCCAACATGCGCGCCCTGCCGGTCCGGTGCACTTCTCGCTCGCCTAACCCAAACACCCTGCACTTGATCGCTCACCACCTCGGTCATTTGTATGGAGGCCTTGTCCACTGGCCGGACGAATGTCGATCGCGCCAGACCGTATTGCATGCCGTGGCGTTGATCTCGGCACGCGCGCCACGCGCGTCTTGCGTTCACGCATGCAACAACCCGACCCATCCGATCCCCGTCTGACGACGTATGCGGCGTGCTGCACCGCATAACGGCGCGCCTCGGTGGGAGTTGGTATGGTCCTCGCGTTCCTCCTCGCGAGAAGCAGGCTAGAGAGCGACGCACCGACCTGATCGATGGCAGGCGATTGGGCCGGATGCCGCGGCGCAAGCGGTTGCGTCGCACGTCGAAAAAAGACCTTGGGGGAAGCATGAGCGCCACAGCGCAAGGCGGGGGTTACGTCGGACACTGGCAACGCGCCCACCGGGCCGGGGCAGGGGAGCGGCCATGAGCGATCTGCCATGGGAGCTTTACCTTGCGTTGCTCAATACCTTGACGGTGGCAACGACGCTCGTCATCTTCATCAGCACCGCCGACGACTTTTTCCTGGATGCCTTCTATTGGGTGCGCGAACTGTGGCTCTGGCCGCAGCGCGGCCGCACGCCGGTCACGATCTCGGCGCAATCGCTGCGCGAACGAGAAGAGCAATGGCTCGCCATCATGGTGCCGGCGTGGAAGGAGTACGACGTCATCGCCAAGATGGTCGAAAACACCCTGGCGACGATGGAGTACACGCGCTTCATCATCTTTGCCGGCGCGTACCGCAACGACGCGGAGACCACCACCGAGGTCGAGCGCATGGTGCGCCGCTACCCGGGCCGCGTGGTGCGCGCCGCCGTCACGCACGATGGCCCGACATGCAAGGCCGACTGCCTGAACACCATCATCCAGACCATCATCCGGCACGAGGCCGGCCACGGCATCCGCTTTGCGGGCGTGATCATGCACGACTGCGAAGACGTGATCCATCCGCTGGAGTTGAAGTACTTCAACTACTTCATCCTCGATCAGGATCTGGTGCAGCTGCCCGTGCTCTCGCTCGAGCGCAAGTGGTACGAGTGGGTGGCCGGCACGTACATGGATGATTTTTCCGAGACCCACCAGAAAGACCTCGTGGCGCGCCAGGCGCTGACCGGCACGGTGCCCGGGGCGGGCGTCGCGCTCTGCTACAGCCGCCGTGCGATCGAAGCTGTGATGAAGGTGCGCGGCGATTCGCCCTTCAACACCAGCACGCTCACCGAAGACTACGACTTCAGCTTCCGCCTGCGCGAACTCGGCATGCGCGAAGCATTCGTGCATTTTCCGATTTGCGAGAACGCAGAGCCGGCCCAGGACGCCGACGGCAAACCACGCACACGCTGGCGCCTGGGGCGGCGCAGGGGGGCTCGCCCCCAACTGCTGGCGACGCGCGAGTACTTTCCCAGTACCTTCCGCACCGCGTACCGGCAACGTGCGCGCTGGGTGCTCGGCATCGCGTTCCAGGGCTGGCTGCAGATGGGGTGGAATGGCAACCTCATCACCCGCTACATGTTCTTCCGGGACCGCAAAGGCGTGCTCACGGCGCTGTTCTCCATCCTGGCCTATGTGCTGTCGCTGAACTATCTGGCGCTGGGCGCGCTGATGTTCAAAGGCGTGATCACGATTCCCGATGGAACGTTCCTGGTCGGCACCATCTGGATGCAGGATTTGCTGGCCGTCAATGCGGCGCTGCTCTTCAACCGGCTGGCGCAGCGCGTGTACTTTGTCGGGCGGCTCAACGGCCCGCTGCAGGGCGTGCTGTGTCTGCCCCGGCTGGTGGTGAACAACTTCATCAACTTCTTTTCGGTATGCCGGGCTTGGAAGATCTTCCTGATCTACTGCCTGACCGGCAAGCCCATCGCCTGGGACAAGACGCAGCACACCTATCTGTCGAACGACGCGCTGGGCCGCACGCGCTGCAAGCTGGGCGAAACGCTCATCAAGTGGGAAGTCCTCACGCAGGCGCAGCTGGATGCCGCCCTCGCCATTCAGAGCCAGACCGGGCGCCGGCTGGGGCAAGTGCTGGTCGAGCAGGGTTTGGTCACGCCCGACACGCTGGCCGATGCGCTGGCCGAGCAGGTCGACCTGCCACGCGTGAGCCTGACCAACGTGGTGCTTGGCGCGCTGGCCGATTGCCTGCCGCGTGATCTCGCTGTGCGGCATCACGTGGTGCCGTTCTCGATTGGCGAAGACGGCTCGCTCAACATTGCCGTGTCGGAGCTGCCCAACGGCGAAGTGCTCGAGGAGCTGGCACGTGCGGCGGGCCGCAAGGTCGCCTGCTTCATGGCCTGCGACCACGAGATGTCGGCCGAGCTGGCGCAGATGGCCGATCCCAACCGCCGCGCCACGGTCGTATTCGGACCGTCGGCGCACTCGGCCATGTTGGCCGTCGAATCCATGACGGGCGCCGGCCCAGGCATTGCAGCCAGCACGGCACCCGCACCCGAGGCTTCCACCATCCCCCCGATTCCTGTGCCGCCCGATCTGCCCCCCGGGGCAGGGCCGCGGCCCAACCCATCTGTTGCGGGAGGTGTGGCATGACACACGAGAGAGCCAACCGTTTAACCGTGCGCCGCTTGCGCTGGCCGATTGCCGCGGCAGTGTGGGCGCTGTGTCATGGCGTATCGCTCGCCGAGCAGCCCGCGCCGTTGCAGCCCGACGCCTACTTTCGCGCCGACCGCGCCTACCGCGCCATCGAAGCCAACAAGCTCGACGATGCCGAAGCCGCCACGCGCGCCGCATTGGCCGCGCAGCCAGACAACCTGCAACTGAACCTGCTGCTGCTGGATGTGTTCACGCGCAAGGGCCAGCTGGATTCGGCACGCGCGCAGGCCGATGCGCTGCTGCGGAAGTACCCCGACGAGCCGCGTGTGTTTGCACAGCACGGTTTCCTCGCGCAGAAAGCGAACGACCCCGCTGTCGCTGAACAGGACTTCGCACGCGCCGTGCAAGGCACGGACTGGACCCCCCAGGAGCAACACAATCTGCGTCTGGCCTGGTCGGACAGCGCATATTCCGCCAAGCACCCGCAGGCTGCCATCGATGCGCTCAGCGCCATGAAGGACGAACCCGATGCCGATGTGCAACTGCGCCTCGCGCAATCGCGCCTGCAACTGGGTGATCGCGATGGCGCAGCCCACGCCGCCACGCTGGCTGCCGAACATGCGGCCGACCCGGCGCGACAACGCTATGCCAAGGCGCTGCTTGCCCAGGCCACCGCGCCCGAAGCGCAGGGCGATGCCGCGTCTGCCAACGACCCGCGCGTGACCGGCCAGCGCGAGTTGAATGACGCCTACAGCCATCTGCGCGCGCGCGACGACCGTGCCGCGCTGGCAGCGTTCCAGCGGGGCTTTGCCACGGGTCAGGGCAGCTGGACCCACTACGCCGATGCCGCCTATGCAGCCAAGCGCCTGGGCGACAACCCGACCGCGATCGGACTTTTCCGCCAGAGCCTCGACCGCGCCGATGCCGACGCCAAGGGCGACAGCGGCGGCAATGGCGACGACCGCCTTCCGGCAGACCGCCGGTTCGGCTACCGGCGCGAAGTCGAACAGATGCAGCGCAACTTCGGCATGGTCATCTCGGGCGCCTATCAAACCTCGGCGTTCGGTTTGCCAAACACCGTGAGCGTGGGCCAGGCGGGCGCAGAGGTGTACTGGCAGCCGCCCGGCATCGGCTATCGCGACGGCAGCATCTTCCAAGTCTTTGCGCGTGGCTACGACAACGTATATGACCGCAATGGCCACACAGGCCTGCCGACCGCCCAGGGCTCAGTGGGCGCACGCTACAAGCCGATCAAGGACATCAACCTGGTGTTCACCGCCGAGCGCCTTTTCCGCATTGGGCAGCTGACGACCAACGACACGCTGCTGCGCATCGGATTCTCAACCGACCAGGGGCTCGACCTGCAGGTCACCAAGCCGCGCTGGCAGACCTGGCAGGTGTATGGCGAGGGCGCCTATTTCCTCAACCAAGGCCGGATGATCATCAGCACGGAGATGCGCTACGGACACACGTGGCTACTGAACTCCATCAGCGATCGGCTCACGGTCTACCCGCACATCGTGCTGGCGGGCGATCACGACAACAAGGCCATCGATCGCCAGCTTGCGCTGGGTGCCGGCCCAGGCATCAACTTCCGCTACTGGTTCCGTGAGTCGCACTACGCGGCGCCGGCCAGTTGGCTGGACTTGACCGTGCAGTACCGCTTGCCGTTGACGCACGCGGATCGAGCAAAGGGGGTGGTCGCGCGCGCCATTCTTTGGTTCTAAGGCGCTCCCGAATGGATGCAGACCCCAGTCAGAGGTGTCGCAGATGAAACGTTTTTGACGGCCGAGGGAAACGGGTAACGAAGAGAAACGGCAGCGACGTCCGTTGGATGGCGTCGCGGCGCCATGGTGAATCAAAGCGGGATGCATGGCACGGCCTTCGCTCAGTAACGGGGTCTGCCCGGCATCAGAAGCGACACGCGCGTCCGCGCGCCCGTCGTGGTTTGCAGGCGCGCCGGAGCAGACGACAGGGGAGTGCAGTGATGATGGGAAAAATTCTGACCGTATTCGGCACACGCCCGGAGGCCATCAAGATGGCGCCGCTCGTGCAGGCATTGCAGGCCGAGGCAGGCTTTACGTCGGCGGTGTGTGTGAGCGCGCAGCACCGGCAGATGTTGGATCAGGTGCTGGAACTCTTCGGCATCGTGCCGGAGTTTGACCTCAACCTGATGCGGCCCGGGCAGACGCTCTCCGATATCACGTCGAACGTGCTGGGCGGCATCGACGGCGTGCTCGACGCCTACAAGCCCGATGCCGTGCTGGTCCACGGCGATACGACCACCACGCTGGCGGCAAGCCTTGCGGCGTTCTACCGGCGCATTCCGGTCGGGCATGTGGAAGCGGGTTTGCGTACGGGCAACATCTGGTCGCCATGGCCGGAAGAACTGAACCGGCGCGTTACCGACTCGGTCACCACGTGGCACTTCGCGCCTACCGCTGAATCGCGCCAGAACCTGCTGGACGAGGGAATCGACCCGGAGCAGGTCACGCTTACCGGCAACACCGTCATCGATGCGTTGCTGGCCGTCAAGCAGCGGCTGGACGACGATGCCGCGCTGTCGGCGCAGATGGCGGCGCGCTATCCGTTCCTGGAGGCCGGCCGGCGGATGATCCTGGTGACAGGCCACCGCCGCGAGAACTTTGGCGAGCCGTTCGAGAATTTCTGCGTGGCGCTGCGGCTGCTGGCGGCACGCCATCCGGATGTGCAGATCGTGTATCCGGTGCACCTGAACCCGAACGTGCAGCAGCCGGTCAACGCCATCCTTTCCGGCCACGACAACGTCCATCTGATTGCGCCGCAGGACTACCTGCCGTTCGTCTACCTGATGGACCGTGCCTACCTGATCGTCACCGATTCCGGTGGCATTCAGGAAGAGGCGCCCGCGCTGGGAAAACCTGTGCTGGTGACGCGCGACACCACCGAGCGCCCCGAGGCCGTGGCTTCCGGCACCGCGCGGCTGGTGGGCACCGACACGCAACGCATCGTCGACGAAGCCGAAACGCTGCTGTGCAACCCCGACGAATACGAACGCATGGCACAGGCGCACAACCCCTATGGCGACGGCCACGCCTGCCGGCGCATTGTCGATGCGCTGAAGAACGCCTTCACCACGCAGCCGCAGAAGGCAGCGCGTGGCCCGCAGCTCATTCGCAAACCGGCCATCGAGGCCGAGATCATCGATCTGGAAGCGGCGCGTGCCACCGCGCAAGGGTCGTCAACACAGCACCGCCTGAACGGTTAGGAGGCTTTGATGAAAGCGAAGCAAATCGGGGGCGGCGTGTTGGTTGCCTCCGCACTTGTCGCCGGTTGGCTGATTGTCGCGCCGCCGGGTGCCCGGGATGGTGGCGTACCCGCCGTCGTGACCGGCGCGACCGACCAGCGCAGCCCCGACGCCGACACGGACAAGAAAGCCCCACCGCCCGCGTCTTCAAAGGCGACGGCCACGGCTGCGCAACCCATACAGCCCACCGTTGTGGCAGCAGCAACACCCAGGCCCGTGACTGGAGGCGCGCGCGCCTACGGCTACGGCGTCATGGATGAGAACGGACAGGTCATCCCACCACCACGCCCGGCAGTCGTGACCGAAGTCCGCCCTGGCATGCCGGAAAACGAGACGACAGGTACCGAACGTGGCCACGATCGTGGCCCCAACTTCAACCTCGGGCTCTACCGCCAAGCGGATGGCTCGATTTATCGCCCATGATCGCCATGAGTCGGAGAGTCATCATGAAAACATTGCTACGAAAGTTCCTCTGCGCGCTCGTCTTTGCGGGCGGCATGCTCGGGGTCTCGCTTACGGCGCCAGTGCAGGCCGCCACCTGCACGATCGGGCTCGGGCCCATCTGCGTGACCATCGGCGGATCGGCATCGGCCCAGACCGCGCCGGCCCCGATGCTCGTGCTGTACGACGCCCCGCCAAACGACCCTTACACCAACCTTGGCAAGTCGTACGCGATCATGCTGTACAACCTGCTCGCGCACTTCAACACCACCATCACGCTGCTGCCTGTGCAGAACTACACCGCAGGCATGACCGAGCAATACACCGCCATCTTCTACATGGGGAGTTACTACAACAATCCCATCCCGGCGGCATTTCTGTCAGACGTGACGACCACGCAGAAGACGGTGGTCTGGTTCAAGTACAACCTGTGGGAACTTGCCTGGAATACGGCGTATCCGTTCACCTCGCGCTACGGCATTTCGTTCTCCAACCTGGCAGGCATGAACGCCGCGCCGTCGGCCAGCGCACCGAATCCTGGTTTCTTTGACACGATCACGTACAAGAACCAGACGATGACGAAGTACTACGCCTTCAACTCCACAACCGGGGCGATTTCCGCAGACCCCGACATTGGCGTGACGGCCGTGGCCGATGCCACCAAGGCGACGAGCCTCGTCACGATCACCAACTCGGTGACCAAGGCAACGGCTCCGTATGTGATCCGCTCAGGCAACTTCTGGTACTTCGCGGACATGCCGTTCTCGTACATCGGACCGCGAGACCGCTACCTCGTGATGTGCGACATGCTGCATGACATTCTGGGCACCAACGCACCGACGCAGCATCGCGCGCTCGTCCGTCTGGAAGACATCAACGCCACCAACACGGTGACGTCCATCAACACGCTCACGGACTTCCTGTACAGCAAGAAGATTCCGTTCTCGCTCGCCACCATCCCGCTGTACAAGGACCCGAACGGCGTCTATAACGGCGGCGTTGCGCAGTCGATCCACCTGGTCAATGCAACGGGGCTCAAGTCTGCGCTGAACTATGCGTTGTCACATGGGGGCAAGATCCTGATGCACGGCTACACGCACCAGTACAGCAACATTCCGAACCTCATCAACGCCGTCAGTGCGAACGACTTCGAGTTCTGGCTCGCCACGCAAAACCGGCCTGTGAACGAAGATTCAACGCAATGGGCAGCGGGGCGACTGTCGTCGGGGCTGCTGGAGTTCCAGCTCAATGGCTACGCGCCGTTCGCGTGGGAGGCGCCGCACTATCAGTCGTCTCCGCTCGCCATCAAGGCGGTGCCGCAGTACTTCAAGAACACGTATCAGCGCGTGGTGTACTACACCTCCGACAATCCGCAGACGCTGAATGCCACGACACCGGGCCATGATTTCTCGGTTGGCCAGTTCTTCCCGTACATCATTCAGAAGGACTACTACAACCAGCGCATCATTCCGGAAAACCTCGGCAACGTGGAATACAACATCTGCAATATCGATCCGTCGTCATGCCTGACCTACACCGCACAGGACATCCTGACCAATGCGACGTATGCGCAGGTGGTGCGAGACGGCTTTGCCTCGTTCTTCTTCCACCCGTTCTGGCTTGAACCGGAGGTCGGCACGCCGGGCTATGCGGATTTCCAAACCATCATCAACGGCATCACCGCGCTCGGCTTTACGTGGGTCGATGCCAGCACGGCGCAGTAGGCCATGCTGCGGATGCGCTCGGGTCTGGCCACAGCCATGCTGGTCTTGAGCGCATCCACCCAAGCTGCAGGGCCGGTGGGCGCAATGCCTGCCGGCCCTGCGCCGTTGTATGGCGTGACGCTCGATGCCGTCGACAACGTGCCCGCCGTGGTCGACGCGCTGTCGCACCTCTCGCGCACGCCCACGGTGCGCGTCGTCTTTGATGAGGGCATGGATGCGCCGCATTACGTCGGGCCCGTGGTCGCCATCCGCGACGTGGCTTACGTGATGGGCGAACTGGCCGATTCATCCACGCTCAAGCAATACACCGCGCCGCAACTGCGCCAGCGCGCCGCGGCATACCTGCACACGCTCGGCAGCAACGTCGACGTTTGGGAAGTCGGCAACGAAATCAACGGGGAGTGGGCCGGCACCTCGCGCGATGTCGTCGACAAGACGATGGCCGCCTACGAGGTCATCAAAGCGGGCGGCGGCCGCACCGCGCTCACGCTGTACTACAACGAGGGCTGCGCCGAGTCGCCTTCCCGCGCGATGTTCGACTGGGCGCAGCACAATCTGCCGCCACGCTTGCGCGATGGGCTGGACTACGTGTTCATCAGCTTCTATGAAGACGACTGCAAGATCGCGCCGCCCGACTGGAACGCCGTATTCACCCGGCTGGGAGAACTGTTTCCGCACGCCGCGCTGGGCTTTGGCGAAGTCGGGACGCGGCATGCGATGCGCAAGGCCACGCTCGTGGCGCACTACTACGGGCTTGCGATCGCGCATCCGCGGTTTGTCGGCGGGTACTTCTGGTGGTACTTCCGGCAAGACATGGTGCCGCGTTCGAGGCCGCTGTGGCGCAGCCTCGATGCGGCGTTTCTCGGCATGCCCGCAGCGGTCAACCGCTAGCCCGCGCGCTCACGCGCTGCGCGTTGGCGGGAGGGTTGCGATCTGCCAACGCTTCGGGGCCAACGGGCTCGCCGTCACGGCGCACGAGCTGGATCGTGCGCGTGGGCAGGGCGAACGAGGTGCCCAGATTTTCCAGCCCTTCCAGGATCGTCAGGTTGATGCGCTGCTGGATATCCATGTACAGATTGAAGTCCGGATCGGTCACGAAATACACAACCTCAAAGTTCAGCGCGTTCTCGCCAAACTCCTTGAAGTGCGCACGATCGAAGCGCGTGTTGCCGGCGGCTTCTACGGCGCGGCGCACGATGTCCGGAATCTTCTGCAGCTGCGCGGCCCGCGCATCGTAGGTCACCCCAAAGGTGAAGACGATGCGTCGTTCCGACATCCGTTTGTAATTATGAATCGTGCTTTTGAGCAGCGCCGTATTCGAAGCGACGATCTCTTCGCCCGACAGGCTGCGAATGCGCGTGGTCTTGAGCCCGACGTTCTGGACCGTGCCGGCGATGGATTCGAAGACGATGAAGTCGCCGATCTCGAACGGCTTGTCCAGCCCGATCGCCAGCGACGCAAACAGGTCGCTCAGAATGCTTTGCACCGCCAGCGCCACCGCCACGCCGCCCACGCCCAGGCTGGCAACGAAGGCCGTGATGTTCACCCCCACGTTGGCCAGGATGGCCAGCAGCAGCATCGACCACAGCGCAAACCGCAGCACCCACGCCGTCATCGACGTGATCACCGGGTTGCGCGTGGCGTGCGTCTGTGTCGACAGCCGGTCGCGTGCCCACAGCTTCACGCCGCGGTTGAGCCACAGTGCAATCTGAAAGCCGATGATGACGAACCAGATGTGGTCGAGCTTGTTGGCAAGGCGCGTGGGCAGATCGATGAAGTACGAACCGGCAAGCAATGCGGCCAGGGCAATGAAGAGCGGATGCGTATCGCGCAGCACCGCAGTGACGAGAATGTCAAAGCGGTGGCCTGTCCGGCGCGCGCGCGCATCGAACCGGTTGCAGATGAGGCGCAACACGCTCGACAGCACTGCATACGCGGCGATGACGGTCAAGGCGGCGGCGGCCCAATCGCGGGCCGGCACGCGCAGGAAGGTGTGGGCGTTGAGCCACTCCATGGGCTTCTCCGTGCAGAAAACACGGATGCTGCGCCGCACATAACGTGCCTGCGCTACGGCCGCACCGGTTCCGCCGGGTCGGCGTCAGTCGATACGCACACGCGGTTGCGGCCCTGGCGCTTGGCTTCCATCAGGCCGAGATCGGCATCGGCCAGCAGGCGCGCAAGGTCTTGCCCGGGGCGCAGCGCTGCCGCGCCCACGCTCACCGTCAGGGGCCCGACGGGCGTTTGCGTGCGGGCCACGGCAGTCTTGAGCCGTTCGACCACCGCAAGCGCGCCGGTCAGGCCGCAGCCCGGCAGCAGCACGGCAAACTCGTCGCCGCCCAGGCGGCCGAACAGGTCGGCGGGGCGCAGCACGCCCGCCAGTGCATCGGAGAGCGCAACGAGCGCTTCGTCGCCGGCGGCGTGTCCCCACGTATCGTTGATGGATTTGAAGTGATCGACGTCGAGGTACAACGCGCACAACGGCTCGGCATGATGCTGCGCGCGCTCGACCGCGAAGCTGCCGAGTTCAAAGAAGCGCTGCCGCGCGAGCATGCCGGTCAGGTGGTCCGTGTTGGCGCGATCGGCCAGGCTGCGTTCGGCCGCAAAGTGCCGGGCCATGGCGCGCAGCAGGTAGTGATGAATGACCGCCGCGGCGGCAATGCAGATCGGCAGATAAAGCACCAGACCAAGCCAGCCGTGGTGGATTGCCGCGGCCGGCTCCGGCGCGATGAGCAGCGCGACGAGCGGCCCGGCGGCGCACATCACCATGGCAATGCAGAAATCGCGCCGGGTGAGCCACGCGGGGCTGGTGGCAAGCGGCATCAGGTAGAACGCCGGGAGCACCCATTGGAGCCCGGCCTGATAACCGAACGCGATGATGGCCACCTCTTCGGCAAACAGGTGCGTGAGCGCCAGCAGCCCCCACAGGCCGGTATGCCGATGCCGCTGCGCCGTCACCACGATCGCCATCAGCAAAAGCAGCAGTCCAAGCAACGGCTCGGGCCGATGCAGCAGCCCGACCGACCAGCCCAGCATGATCGCGAAGCCGTAACCGAGCACGCCGCATTTGCTCAGCGCGAGGATCATCGGCACGAAATGGCGCGCCTGATAGTCGAGCGAGGGCGTGCGGGCGTCGGGCAGGTCGGAGGCGGTAGGCAGGTTCGCGCTCAAGGCAAGACAAAAGAGGCCTTCGGGCGCGACGGGATGATGCGGGCGCGGGCGTGGCCGGATTGCGCAACAAAGCGCGCATTCTAATGGCGGCGGGCAGCCCCGTGCGCGGATTTTTAGTGGGGGGAATCCCGCAATGCGCGTATCAGCCCGTCAGTACCTGCCATACCAGCCACACATTGGCGACGCCGATGACGGCGAACAGGCCCCACGCCAGCCACGACGTGAATCGGCTGTTAACAAAGACGCCCATCAGGGTGCGATCGCCCGTCATGCGGATCAACGGAAACATCGCGAACGGCAACTGCAGGCCCAGCACCACCTGGCTGATGACCAGCAGCTTGCCGATGGCGTGGTCGCCCAGCATCGCCACGCCGATGAACGCGGGAATCAACGCCAGGGCCCGCGTGATCAACCGCCGCTGCCAGCAGGGAATGCGCAAATCGAGGAAGCCCTCCATGAGGATTTGCCCCGCGATGGTGCCGGTAAAGGTCGAGCTTTGCCCCGCCGCCAGCAAAGCGATACCGAACAGCAATCCTGCCAGCGCCGTCCCGACGACGGGCTCCAGCAGGTGATAGGCATCCTGGATGTCCGCCACGTTCTGATGGCCATGCGCGTTGAATGCCGCTGCGGCCAGGATCAGGATCGCGCCGTTCACCAGCAGCGCCAGCCCCAGCGACACGATGGTGTCCAGCCGCGACAGGCCGATGGCCTCGCGCTTGGCGGCTTCGGTGTTGGCCGTCATGCGGGTCTGCACGATGGACGAATGCAGGTACAGGTTGTGCGGCATCACCGTCGCGCCCAGGATGCCGATCGCCAGGTACAGGGGCTCGCGCTGGCTCACGGCCTGCCACGACGGCATCAGCCCGGCCGCCACCGAAGGCCAATGCGGCTTGATGAGCACCAGTTCAACGAAATAGCAGAGCCCGATCGTGAGGATGAGCCCCAGCACGATGGCTTCCAGCTGGCGAAAGTTCTTGCCCTTCAGGCCCAGCACGATCAGCGTGTCGAGCGCGGTGAGCGCCACGCCCCAGAGGATGGGCACGCCCAGCAGCAGGTGGAAGGCCAGCGCGCAACCGAGCACCTCCGCCAGGTCGCAGGCAATGATGGACAGCTCCGCCAGCAGCCACTGCACGCGCAACGGACCGGGCTGATAGCGGTTGCGCGACGCGCGCGCCAGGTCCATGCCGGTGACGATGCCCAGCCGGGCCGACAGGCACTGCAGCACCATCGCCGCCAGGCTGGAGAGCACCACCACGAACAGCAGCGCATAGCCGTAGCGCGAACCGGCTTCGATGTCGGTGGCCCAGTTGCCCGGGTCCATATAGCCGACCGACACCAGCAGCCCCGGCCCCGCAAAGCGCAGCAGCTTCTTCCACAGCGGCAGGCCGGGCGGGACGGCAACGGTGCCACGCACCTCGGAGGGGCAAAACGGCGCGGTGGCGGTGGTGGGCAGGCGGAACATGCGCGGCGGCTTTAAGGAAAATGCAATCGGAATTCCGGAATGATAGCCAAATGCCACGTTGCATGCGCGAACCCGCACTGGGAATGTGTTCGCGGGGCGACTTTCCCGTCACGTGTCTCCACACATTTAAGGCAAAGCTCAGTCCGTTGCGGTAGATTTCGACCTTCGCCGGCGCCTGTTTCCCAGGTGCCGGTTGTCCGTTTACCGTCATTACCGCCGCCGAGATTCCCGCGCATGAACGCCATCCTCCTTATCGAAGACGATTTGCCGCTGGGCACTGCGCTGGCCCGCGCGCTGCGTCAGGCCGGCTACAACGCGACCTGGGTGCGCCGCCTGGTCGACGCGCAGAAATGGATCACCACCAACACCTTCGAAGCCATCGTGCTCGACCTGGGGTTGCCCGATGGTGAGGGTCATACGTTCCTGGAAGAACTGCGCGCGGCGCACAGCGACGTGCCCGTCATCATTGCGAGCGCGCGCGATGCGCTGTCGGAACGCCTGAAGGGCCTGGATTCCGGCGCGGACGATTTTCTGGTCAAGCCGTTTCCCGTGGACGAACTCATCGCCCGCCTGCGCGCCGTGCTGCGTCGCCATGCCGGGCAGAGCACCAATCAGTGGAACGTCGGCAACCTGGTGGTGGAGCCCTCGCAGAAGCGCGTGACGCAAGAGGGGCAGGTCATCGAACTCACGCCGCGCGAATATCAGCTGCTGCTTGAGCTTGTGCGCCGCGCCCACCGCTGGGTGCCGCGCGAAACGCTGATGGACGCGCTCTATCGTGAGGGCGACAGCGTCAGCGCCAACGCGCTCGAAGTCGTCATCCACCACCTGCGCCGCAAGCTCGGCAACGAAACCATCCAGACCATTCGCGGTGTCGGCTACATGATCGGCGGCAACCGCGGGGCCGCCCAATGAAGCTGGCGGTTCCAGCCATCCTGCGGGTTCGCTCGCTGTCGTTTCGCCTGTATGTGCTGATCCTGCTGGCGCTGGTGTTGATGCTGCTGGTGCAGCTCGTCATCGCGCATCTGGAAATCTCGCGCACCAACAGCCGCCAGGTGGTGAGCGATCTGCGCATGTCGGCGCAGGCCTATGCGGACCTCACCACGCTCAACATGGATGACGTGCCGCGCCGCGAAGAATTCCTGCGCCGCCTCACCGACATCAAACTGGGCTTGTCGCTGCCCAACATCCTGCCGGGCGAATTCCGCTACGTGCTGTGCGATCGCGCCGGCAACGTCATCACCGCGTTCCCCGGTGCGCCGACCATGCCATGCGGCAAGGCGCACGGCACCGTCGTCGAGATCATGCTGGAAGGCAAGCCGTGGCGCAGCTACACGGTCGACAGCGTCGACGGCAAGATCTCCGCCACGGTGGCGCAGCCGCTGACGGCCTATGAACGCGCCATCCGCGATCTGTTCCAGGAAGTGGCGGTGGCGCTGGCCATCCTGGCGAGCGCGCTGATGGTGATGGTGGGTTGGGCCGCGCACCAGGGCCTCAAGCCGCTGCGCACGCTCACGCGCCAGGTTGAGGCGCGCGACTCCGCCGACCTCGACCCCGTGCAGAGCGTGGAACATGCCGAACTGAAGCCGCTGGTCGAAGCCTTGAACGGGTTGTTCGCGCGCGTGCGTCGCGGTATCGAGGCGGACCGCCGTTTCTTTGCCGATGCCGCGCACGAACTGCGCACGCCGCTCGCCGCCATTCAGGCGCAGGCGTATGTCGTGTCGCATTCCGACAGCGAAGACGATCGTTCGACCGCGCTGCGCGAGTTTGATCGCGGCATTTCGCGTGCAACGCAGTCGCTTGCCAAGCTGCTCGCCATTGCACGGCTGGACGCGCGCCGCGTCGAGGCGCAACTTGCGCAGGGCGCGTTGTCCGACCTGGCAGGCTGCGCGCGCAGCGGGGTGATCCAGCAGGCGTCGCGGGCCGAGCGTCGCAACATCACGCTGTCGTACGACGGCGCCAACCAGGCGTGGGTCTCGGTCTCGCATGAAGATGCCGCGACGCTGGTGGAAAACGTGCTCGACAACGCCGTGCGCGAAACACCCAACGGTGGCGAGGTGCGCGTGGCCGTCAAGCGCATCGAGCAAGCCGGCGCGCCGATGGTCGAACTGCGCATCGAAGATTCCGGCCCCGGTATCCCGCCCGACGAGCGCGATCGCGTGTTCGAGCGTTTCTACCGCCCGCGCACCAGCCAGTCGCAGGGCAGTGGCCTGGGCCTGGCGATCGTGCGCCGTATCGTTGAACTGGGGAATGGCTCGGTGGCCATCGAAGACGGCCTGGCGCATGCGGAGGGCAGGGGCTGCGCGATCGTGATCCGCCTGCCTGCGCTGGATTCCGCGCCCGAGCCGATCGAGCCTGACGATGCGCCTCCCGGCATGGCCGACACGCCCAGCCATTGATTGGCGCGGCTCGCGTTGGGTTGTCCTGGCACTGGTGGCGCTGGGGCATCTGATGCTGCTGGCGTGGTGGCGCGATCGGCCGGCGCCGATTCCGCACGATGCATTCCCGGTGCTGCAAGGGCAGTTGCTCAGCGTCGAGATTCCGCATGCGCCGACGCTGCAGGCCGAGCGCAGCCGGCCGCCGACAGCGCAGTTGCCTCCAACCCATTCCATGCCGCACTCGACCGAGCCAGCGCAGCAGCGTATGCCTGCCGCGCCGGCGGGTGCCGATGCGGTTGAGGCACGCACGCTCGATCTGGGTGCACCGCCGATGCCCAGCCCGCACGCGCAGTCCCATGCCGAAAACAACATCGCCCAGAGTACCGCGCGGGGTACTGGCCACGCGTTCCGGCCAGACGTCGCCTCGTCCCCACGTGCCGCAAGGCCGATCGAGGAATCGCGCGGCGCTGCGGGCCGTTGGCAAGCCCGCGTGCAAGTGGGCGGCAGCGCTTACTGCCTGAGCGCGCAAGACCCAAGCCTGCGCCGCGATCCCTTTGAAAAGGCACTGGCCGTGCCTTCCCTCTGCCGCTGATCAGTAACCGACCGTGAAACGCTGACGCGGGAGCGCCGGCTTTTCCGTTTCGTCGAGGAAGGCGATGGCGAAATCCTCCATCGAAATCCAGGGCTTGCCGTTCGCATCCACCAGCAGCGAATCCTTGCCGACGCGGAAGTGCCCCGTGCGCTCGCCCGGCTCGAAGATGGCCGACGGCGAAACGAAGGTCCAGTCCAGCTCGGTTTCCTTGCGTAGCGCATTGAGGAAATCGCGGCCGGCCGAGGCTTCTTCAAAGTACTCCTTGGGAAACTGCGGCGTGTCGATCAGCGCCACGCCCGGCGCCACTTCCAGGCTGCCGGCGCCACCGACGACCAGCAGGCGCGGCACGGCGGCCTTCTTCACCGCGCCAACAATCTGGTCGGCATTTGCCTGCAGGAAACGCACGGTGCTGTAGACCACATCGTTGCCGGCAAGCGCCGCCACGAGGCCCGCCTGGTCGGCCACGTCGACATCCTTGGTCGTCAGGCCGGCACGCGCCGGCAGCTTGGAGGCGGTGCGCGCAATGGCCGTCACCTGATGGCCGCGGCGCAGCGCTTCGTCGATCAGGCGGGTGCCCACGCGCCCCGTGGCGCCGATGATTGCGATCTTCATGGTCAATTCCTTGTGGTTGGTCTGGGTGGTTGAAACGTTATATGTAATTAATGCAGTTACATATAGGGATAAAAAAATAGGCCGACATGCGCCCCGGCTAGGCCCGACGGCGGCGGCGCTGCGCGTGCCCCACCTCGCTGAGGATGCTGGCGATGGTCTGCGCAGCCAGCTCGGCCTCCAGCGCGGCCTGCGCGCGCTCCGTCACGCGCTCCAGCACGCCGGTGATCTCACGGCCGACCTCGCACGCCGGGTTGGGCGCGTTGGGTGGAAGCGCAATCAGCACCGGAGATTCCACCACCCGAAAGACGTCGAGCAGCGTGATGCGATCTGCTGGCCGCGCCAGTGTGGCGCCGCCTGTTGCGCCCATCTGCGAGGTCACAAAGCCGGCATCCGCCAACTGCGCCACCAGACGCCGGATCAGCGCCGGGTTCGTGCCCACGCTGCCAGCAATGAGCGAAGACGGCACCGGCCCCTCGGCGCTGGCAAGCAGGGTGAGGATATGCACGGCGACGGCAAAGCGGCTGCTGGTAGACATGGAGTTAGGCGCTAAAGTGTAACCATGTTAGATACACGTTGGCGCGCAGTCAACCCGGCGGCCAGACGTGCATTTCAGAAGGCTGCGCCCAATGCCGCCGCCCGCGCTTTGGCCTCGGCCTTGGTCGCCGCCAGCAGATCGGGCGCCGTCAGCGTGGGGGCGGCGCTGATTTCGGTCACGTCTTCAATGCCGAGAAAACGCAGCCAGCGGCGCAGATAGGGCTTCTGGAAGTCGTCCGGCGATTCGCTGGCACCTTCCGTGTGTGCGGCGTACGCCCCGGCGCTGGCGTAGACGAGCGCCGCCTTCTTGCCCGAGAGCAGCGCCTGATAACCCGTGGCGGGCGACCAATTCCAGTTCTGCCCCGGCAGCGTCACCACATCAATGAAGTGCTTGAGCCGATACGGCACACCGAAATTCCACATCGGTACGGAAAAGAGGTAATGGTCGGCGGCGTTGAACCGCTGCGCTAACGCCACGGCGCGCCGCCATTGCGCACGCTGCTGCGGCGTGGCGGTCTGGGTGCGCAAGACGGCAAACTTGGCGCCGATCATGTCGGCGTCGAACTCGGGCAGGTCGATGTCCCGGCTCCACAGGTCGATCGTGTCCATCTCGTGGCCGGGGTGCGCGGTGCGGTACGCGTCGAGAAACTGCTTGGCCACGTCGATGGAGTGGGACAGCGTTTTCATGGGGGAAGCTTCGATATAAAGCAGGCGGGTCATGCTGGGCTCCTGATACGTTTTACGCAGCGTTGAAGAAGTTGAGGCCCACGGTGCCGGCAATCACCAGCCCGATGCAGGCCAGGCGCGCGGGCTGCATGCTCTCACCAAAGAGCACGATGCCCAGCACCGTTACGCCCACCGAGCCGATGCCCGTCCAGATGGCGTAGGCGGTGCCTGCGGGCAGGCCGCGCATGGCATGCGTGAGCAGGAAGACGCTCGCAAGCGCCGTCACGATGCCGAGCACGCTAGGGATGGGGCGGGTCCACCCTTGCGCAAATTTGAGCGAGACCGCCATGGCGATCTCCACAGCCCCGGCTGCCAGCAGCCAGAGCCAGGCGGTTTGAAGCATGGGACCTCCGAGATGTCCGCCGCCGGGCCGGCAAGCGGATGCGTTGCGATGCACTCAGAGTAAGGACGGTGTGGTGCGGCAACAAGTACGCACCTGGAGGTAACCACCATGGGCGGCGCGGGTATGGGTGTCAGGGCATCCGACGTGTGATCTCCATGGCGGGCCACATCATCCATACTACGAACAACTTGCCAACTCGGTGCCCGAACTGCGCCAGGGCTGGCTTGACGAGCGGGACCGCACGGTGACCCATTCCGCGGCGGTCTCCATCTAACAGAGAAAAAAAGGAACGACATGATTCCCGCATTCCGCATCGCGATCATTCCAGGAGACGGCATCGGCAAGGAGGTCATGCCAGAAGGCCTGCGCGTCATCCAGGCGGCGGCCGAGCGCTTTGGCTTCGAGCTTGAGTGCCACACCATCGATTGGGCCAGCTGCGACTACTACCAGCAGCACGGCCAGATGATGCCCGACGACTGGAAGGCGCAGCTCAAGGGCATGGACGCGATTTTCTTTGGCGCGGTCGGCTGGCCCGCCACGGTGCCCGATCACGTTTCGCTGTGGGGTTCGCTGCTCAAGTTCCGCCGCGAATTCGACCAATACATCAACCTGCGCCCCGTGCGATTGTTTGAGGGCGTGCCGTGCCCGCTCGCCAACCGCAAGCCCGGCGACATTGATTACTACGTCGTGCGCGAGAACACCGAAGGCGAATACACATCGCTCGGCGGCGTCATGTACGAAGGCACGGATCGCGAAATCGTCATCCAGGAATCGGTCTACTCGCGCAAGGGTGCAGAGCGGCTGCTCAAGTTCGCGTTTGACCTTGCACACAGCCGCCCGCGCAAGCACGTGACGCTTGCCACCAAGAGCAACGGCATCGCCATCAGCATGCCGTGGTGGGACAAGCGCGCCGAGGAAGTCGCGCAACACTATCCCGACGTCACGCTCGACAAGCAGCACATCGACATCCTGACCGCGCGCTTCGTGCTGCAGCCGGGCCGCTTCGACGTGGTGGCCGCTACCAACCTGTTCGGCGACATCCTTTCCGATCTCGGCCCTGCGACGACCGGCACGATCGGCCTGGCGCCTTCGGCCAACCTAAACCCCGATCGCACGTTCCCGTCGCTGTTCGAGCCGGTGCACGGCTCGGCGCCGGACATCTACGGCAAGAACATCGCCAACCCGATTGCGATGATCTGGTCGGGCGCGTTGATGCTGGATTTCCTGACGCAAGGGCAGGGCGCGGGGCGTGCGGCGCACGACGCCATCGTCGCGGCCATCGAAGCCGTGTTGAAGGACGGCCCGCGCACGCCGGACCTGGGCGGCACCGCCAACACCACGCAGGTGGGCGAGGCGATTGCCGCGCACGTTGCGGGTGCCTGATTTTCATTTGCTGTGGACTAGAACACCATGTCTCTCTCGCTCGATCGCGCGGACCTGATCCGCAGCGGCAACTACATTTCCGGCGAATGGCTGAGCGCAACCGGCCCGCTGCTGGACGTGACAGACCCCGCCACCGGCAACCTCATCACACGCGTGCCGGACTCCGGTGCGGACGAGGCACGCGCCGCGCTGGAGGCCGCGCATGCCGCCTTCCCGACGTGGCGGAAGGTGCCGGCCAAGCAGCGCGCGCAGATCATCAAACGCTGGAACGATCTCGTGTTGGCGCATCAGGAGGATCTCGGCAAGCTGATCTCGCTGGAGCAGGGCAAGCCGCTTGCCGAAGGCAAGGGCGAGGTGGCCTACGCCGCGAGCTACATCGAATGGTTTGGCGAAGAAGCCACGCGCATGAACGGCGAGGTCATTCCCGCGCCCGTGCCGGGCCGGCGCATGTTTGCGCTCAAGGAGCCGGTGGGCGTGGTGGCGGCCATCACGCCGTGGAACTTCCCGGCGGCGATGATCGCGCGGAAGATCGCCCCGGCGCTCGCGGTCGGCTGCACCGTCGTTTGCAAGCCCGCCGAAGACACGCCGCTGACATCGCTCGCGCTTGTGCGCCTGGCACAGGAAGCCGGCGTGCCACCGGGCGTGCTGAATATCGTGACCGCCTCGCGCGAGCGGACGCCTGAAGTAGTGGACGTTTGGCTGGACGATGCCCGCGTGCGCAAGATCACGTTCACGGGCTCCACGCCCGTCGGCAAGCATCTGGCGCGCCGCAGCGCCGACACGCTGAAGAAGCTGTCGCTCGAACTTGGCGGCAATGCGCCCTTTATCGTGTTCGAAGATGCCGACGTCGATGCCGCCGTGGATGGTTTCATGGCGGCCAAGTTCCGCAACGGCGGGCAGACCTGCGTGTGCCCGAACCGCGTGTTCGTGCACGACGCAGTGCACGATGCGTTTGCCGCCAAGTTGGCCGCACGCGTGGCCGCGCTCAAGGTCGGGCCGGCCGCCGACCCCGCTTCGCAGATCGGCCCGATGATCAACGCGCGTGCAGTCGAGAAGATCGACCGGCACGTGCAGGACGCCATCGCAAAGGGCGCCAAGGTGTTGACCGGCGGTGCGCGCCTGACCCAGCTCGGCGCCAACTACTACGCACCCACGGTGCTGATCGACGCCGATGCCACCATGGCTTGCGCCTGCGAAGAAACCTTCGGCCCCGTCGCACCGCTCACGCGCTTCACCACCGAAGACGAGGTGATTGCCGCTGCCAACGACACGCCGTTTGGGCTCGCCGCCTACTTCTATAGCCAGAACGTGCGTCGCATCTGGCGCGTGGCCGAAGCGCTGGAGACCGGCATTGTCGGCATCAATGAAGGCGCGCTGGCCGCCGAGGCCGCGCCGTTTGGCGGCGTGAAGGAATCCGGCTACGGCCGGGAAGGCTCCGTCCACGGGCTGGACGACTACCTCCACACCAAGTACGTCTGCCAGGGCCAGCTCGACTGACGGGGGCGCGTTGCAGGGCGGCACGATTGGCGCTACGGTCACGCGTATCCCAATCGTGTTCCGGAGGCCCCATGGCCGACAACCTGGCTCCGTCCTCTTCGTCTACGCCGGAAAGTCCCGCTGAAGGCACCGTGGACGCCTGCCCGTCGACGCGCGCACTCGAACTGGTCGCCGGCAAGTGGGCGCTGCGCATCTTCCCCGCGCTGGAAAACGGCCCCGTGCGCAACAACGAACTCCTGCGCCGCGTGGGCGACGGCATCTCGCAAAAAATGCTCACGCAGACGCTGCGCGAGCTGGAAGCCAACGGTCTCATCCTGCGTACCATCTACGACAGCGTCCCGCCGCACGTCGAATATCGTCTCAGCCCGCTCGGTGAATCGCTCAACCGCACGCTCGTCGGCCTGGACGACTGGGTACGCGCGCATTGGCCCGAAATGGAACGGATTCGCAAAAGTCAGGTCGATTCCGATTGACATCCGGCCGATCTGCCCGACGTTGTGTGCAGATGCAGCATTTTTCCGATAGTATTCGGAGCCTATGTTTGTGACGAATCTTTCCTCCGCCTTGCCGACGTTGTCTCGCGCCACCGCGCGGGGCGTGCTGTCGCGTGCGCGCGGCGTGCGGTGGATCGTCACGATCTGGTGCCTGTTGTTCACGGTTTCGGTGTTCTCGGCCACGCATTTTCCCGATGGCCAGGCTGCGGACGACGCGCTGGAAGCCATCGAAGCCGTGGTCGACGACATGCCCGGCGATGCCCCGCCGGTTGCCAAGCCCAGCAAGGGTTTCGAGCGCGCCATCAAGGTCGCGCTCGGCAAGGCGGTCAAGCAGCCCGGCCAGTGCTTCAGCGTCGAACACTGGGTTGCGCACGCTCCCGATGCGCCTGATGCGCCCACCACCAGCGCCGCCGCCCCCGATCACCCCAGCGACGCGCCAGAACTCTGGCTGCCGCCGCCGCCCATGGTGTTGACGCCCGGCCTGCGTGTCGCGCGTGTCCGTGTTTCGCTTCCTCCGTTCCAGGCCGGCCCCACGCCGGCCCCCATGCTGCGCCCGCCCGCACGCGCCTGATCTCCGGCATTCGCCGGAAACCATCCCCTTGAGTTGCTAGTGCTGCGCCAACCGGCCCGTTGACCGGCTGGGCGTTCGCGCTTGCCTGTTCTTCTTTTTCAGGATGATTTCGGATGTTGTCCAATCAGGATGCGGCCAACCCGCGCCCCGCAGCAGGCGCGCGCGCGTCGCGGCGTGCTGTTCTTTCCGCTGTGCTGGCCGCGATGGCTGTCCATGCCAATGCAGCGCCCCCGACACCGTCGCTACGTGGTGCCCAGACCGCCACCGCCCGTGCCGACGAGGCGCTCCCGCAGCCGCGCTACACCTTGCAGCAGTTGCTGGAACTGGCACGCGCCAACCACCCGGCGCTCGCCGCTTCACAGGCGCAGGTGCAGGCTGCGCAGGCGGGCATCGCCACCGCACGCGCCTGGCCCAACCCCGAGGTGGAAGCCATGGCCGGCCGCCAGCGTGCTCGCATGCCGGGTGCGGCGGAAGGCCGCACCAATAGCGTGTCGATCACGCAAAAGCTCGATTTGCCGTGGCAGCGCGCCGCCCGTACGCAAGCCGCCGACGCCGCGTACGAAGCGTCGCACGCCACCGCCCGATCGCAGGCACGCGACGTGGAAGCCGATCTCAAGCTGCGCTTTTACGACGTGGTGCGTCGCGAGGCCGAGCAGCGCAACGCGCGCGAAGACGTGACGCTGGTCGAGCAAATCCGCCGTGGCGTGGCCGTGCGTGTGGAAACCGGCGAAGCCCCGCGCTACGAACTCATCCGTGGCGACGCGGAGTTGCTCAACGCGCAGCGCAACGAGCAGGCCGCCGCACTGCGTGTGCAGCAGGCGCTGGCCGAACTGCGCCGCGCCGTGGGCGCCGATCTGCCGCAGACGTTCGATGTCGATGCCGGTGCAGAGACGCCGTCCGTCGCGCATCTGCCGCCGCTGGCGGATCTCGTCAGCGCGGTGCTCGCCACGCATCCGGAACTGGAAGCCGACCGCGCCGCCATGCGCGAGGCCGAAGCGCGTCTTGCGCACGAGCGCAGCCAGCGTTGGCCGTCGCTGGCGCTGCGCGGGTCGGTCGACGGCCAGCCCGATCTGCAGGACAGCCGCGTGGGCTTGGTGATGTCGATTCCGTTGTTCGACCGCCGCGATGGTCCCGTCGGTGAAGCCGTGGCCGCCCGCGAACGCGCCCGCGCCCTGTTGCGCGACCGGGAGTTGCGTACGCGCCAGGCGGTGGAATCGGCCTATCGCCAATACGAGATTGCGGAGTCGCAAGTCAGCGCACTGGAATCCGGTGTCATCAAGCAGGCCGAATCGGCGCTGCGCGTGGCCGAAGCCGCATACCGCCACGGCGAGCGCGGGATTCTCGACTACCTCGATGCCCAGCGCGTCTTCCGCCAGGCACGCAATGACCTGATTGCCGCACGCGCAGACCTGCGCGCCGCCGCCGTTGAACTCGACCGCCTGCGCCCGGAGGCCCCATGAAACGCCCCAGCCATCGCGTTGCCTCCCGAACTCTCGAATCCAGCCAGACCATGACCGTACCTTCTTCTTTCTCTTCTTCGATCCGGCTGGCCGGCGTTGCCCTGGCGGCGATGCTGCTGCTGGGCGCTTGCGGCAAAGATGCCGCCAACGATGCCAAGGCCGCGCAACAGGCCGTCGACCCGAATCTCGTGGTTGCCCAGCCCACGCTGGTGCAGCGTTTGAAAGTGGCGCCGGTGGGCAAGCAGCCGATTGCCGAGCGCCTGCGCGTGCCGGGGCAGATTGCGTTTGACGAACAGCGCGTGGCGCGCATCGGCGCCACCGTCACGGGGCGCGTGACGGAGCTGGTCGCCACGCCGGGGCAGAGCGTGAAGGCAGGCGACATCCTCGCGCAGCTGCACAGCACCGAGCTTGGCGCCGCGCAGCTCGCCTACCAGAAGGCCGCAGCGCAGCGCGACCTGCAGGCGCGTGCGCTGGAACGCGCCAAGCTGCTGCTGGCTGCCGACGTAATCGGCTCGGCCGAACTCCAGAAGCGACAGAGCGAACTGGCGATGGCCGATGCCGAAGTGCGCGCGGCCGTCGACCAATTGCGCGTGATGGGCGTGTCGCCCGGCACGCTGGCGAAGATGCGCACGGGCGGCATGTCGTCGATCTCGCCCGTGGTGGCGAGCATCAGCGGCACGGTGGTGGAGCGCAAGGTGACGCGCGGCCAGGTCGTGCAGCCGGCCGACGAGCTGTTCACCGTGGCCGATCTGTCGCGCGTGTGGGTGGTGGGTGAAGTGCCCGAAAACGCCGCTGCCGGCGTGCGCGCGGGCCAGGCCGTGGAGATCGACACCGGCGCGGGCGATCGCATTGTCGGCAAGCTGATCTGGGTGTCGGACATTGTCGACCCGCAAACGCGGACGGTCACGGTGCGCACCGAAGTGGACAACGCAGAGCGCACGCTCAAGCCGTCGATGCTGGCCACGCTGCTCATCCAGTCGCGGCCGGAAGAACGCGTGGTGGTGCCGACGTCCGCCGTGGTGCGCGAAGACAACCGCGACTACGTGTTCGTGCGCGCCAGCGAGACGAACTACCAGCTCACGCCGGTCAAGCTGGGCGATGAATCGAACGGGGTGCGCCCGGTCATCTCCGGCGTGCAGGCCGGGCAGCCGATCGTCGTTGAAGGCGGTTTCCATCTGAACAACGAGCGCAAGCGCGCCGAGATGGAGGGCGCATGATCGACGCATTGATTCGCGGCGCGCTCAAGCAACGGCTCGTGGTGGCAGTGATTGCCGCCGTGCTGCTGTTCTTCGGGTTGGATGCCGCACGCAAGTTGTCGCTTGACGCGTTTCCGGACGTGACCAACGTGCAGGTGCAGATCGCCACAGAGGCGCCGGGCCGCTCGCCGGAAGAGGTCGAGCGCTTTGTGACCGTGCCGGTGGAAATGGCGATGACCGGCCTGCCGGCGCTGACCGAGATGCGCTCGCTCAACAAGCCGGGCCTGTCGCTCATCACGCTCGTCTTTACCGACGAGACCGATGTGTACTTCGCGCGCCAGCTCGTGATGGAGCGGCTGATCGAGGTGCAGTCGCGCATGCCGACGGGCGTGACGCCGGTGCTCGGCCCCGTATCGACGGGGCTGGGCGAGGTGTATCAGTACACGCTCGACAAACCGGATGACGGCGACAAAGAGCTTTCGGTCGAGGAACTCACCCAGCGCCGCATTGCGCAGGACTGGGTGGTGCGGCCGCTGCTGCGCTCCATTCCGGGCGTGGCCGAGATCAACTCGCAGGGCGGTTACGAGAAGCAGTACCAGGTGCTCGTCAATCCGGAGCGCCTGCGCCACCACAACGTGACGGTCAAGCAGGTGTTCGAGGCGCTGGCCGCCAACAACGCCAACTCGGGCGGCGGGGTGCTGCCGCACTTTGCGGAGCAGTACCTGATCCGCGGCGTGGGTTTGGTGCGCGACACCAACGACATTGCCGCCATCGTGCTCAAGGAGGTCAACGGCACACCCCTCACGATTCGAGACGTGGCCGATGTGAAGATCGGCACGGCGGTGCGCGCGGGGGCAGTGGTCAAGAACGGCGTGACGGAATCCGTCGGCGGCGTCGTGATGATGATGCGCGGCGGCAACGCGAAGGAAGTCGTCGCCCGCATCCAGGATCGCGTGAAGGCCATCAACAACGACGGCATGCTGCCCGACGGCCTGAAGATCGTGCCGTACTACGAGCGTTCGGAGCTGGTGGATTCGGCCTTGCAGACCGTCATCAAGGTGCTGGCCGAAGGCGTGGTGCTGGTGGTGATCGTGCTGCTGCTGTTCCTCGGCGACATCCGTTCATCGCTCATCGTGGTCGGCACGCTGATCCTCACGCCGCTGCTGACGTTCATGGCGATGAATAAGCTCGGCATCTCGGCCAATCTGATGTCATTGGGCGGCTTGGCCATCGCCATCGGCTTGATGGTCGATGGCTCGGTGGTCGTGGTGGAGAACGCCTTTGCGCACCTCGCCAAGCCGCGCGATCCGAACGAGAGCCGCGCGCGCGTGATCCTGCATGCCGTGACGGAAGTGGCCACGCCCGTGATCTTTGGCGTGGGCATCATCATCCTGGTGTTTCTGCCGCTGATGACGCTGGAGGGCATGGAAGGCAAGATGTTTGCGCCGCTGGCCTTCACCATTGCGATTGCGCTGTTCTTCTCGCTGGTGCTGTCGCTCACGCTGACGCCGGTGTTGTCGTCGTATCTGCTCAAGCCCAAGGTGCACAAGCACGTGGAAGGTGAGCACAGCGACGACCCCCACGCCGAGCACGACGCGCATGACACGTGGCTGATCCGCAAGATGAAGAAGCCGTATCTGCGCTTGCTGGAGCTGAGCCTGAACAACGGCCGCAAGACCGTCATCGTGGCCGTGGCCGTGTTTTTGGCCACCGGCGCGCTGATGCCGTTCCTGGGCACGGCGTTCATCCCCGAGATGAAGGAAGGCTCGGTGGTGCCCGGCATCAACCGCGCGCCGAACATCTCGCTGGAAGAGTCGATCCGCATGGAGATGGAAGCCATGCGCCTGGTGATGCAGGTGCCGGGCGTGAAGTCGGCCGTCTCGGGCGTGGGCCGAGGCGAGTCTCCGGCCGACCCGCAGGGCCAGAACGAATCGACGCCGATCGTGTCGCTGAAACCGCGCGATGAGTGGCCCAAGGGCTGGAACCAGGACGACATTGCCGAGGCGATGCGCCGCGCGCTGCAGGTGCTACCCGGCGTGCAGATCGTCATGGCACAGCCGATTTCCGATCGCGTGGACGAGATGGTGACCGGCGTGCGTTCCGACGTGGCCATCAAGGTGTTCGGCGACGACCTCAACACGCTGCGCGAGAAGGCCGAGGCGATTGCCAAGGTGGCGCAGGGCATCCAGGGTGCGCAGGACATGCGCGTGGAGCGGATCACCGGTCAGCAGTATCTGCAGATCGCGATCGACCGTCAGGCCATTGCACGCCACGGCCTGAATGCGGCCGACGTGCACAACGTGATCGAGACCGCCATCGGCGGCAAGGAAGCCACGGAAATCTTCGAAGGCGAGCGTCGCTTCAGCGCGGTGGTGCGCCTGCCGGACGCATATCGCGGCAGCGTGGAGGCCATCCGCAACCTGATCGTGGCCGCCCCCAATGGCGCACAGGTGCCGATGGAAAGCATCGCCCGCATCGATGTGACCGACGGCCCCGCGCAGATCAGCCGTGAGCTGGGCAAGCGCCGCGTGGTGGTGGGCGTGAACGTGCGCGACCGCGACTTGGGCGGCTTCGTGGCCGAGCTGCAGGCGGCCGTCGCGCAGAAGGTCAAGCTGCCCGAGGGGTACTACCTGGAGTGGGGCGGCCAGTTCCAGAACATGGAACGCGCCATGGGCCACCTGAAGGTGATCGTGCCGATCACGGTGGCGGCCATCTTCTTCCTGCTCTTCCTGCTGTTCAACTCCGTGCGCTACGCCACGCTGATCATTCTGGTGCTGCCGTTTGCCTCGGTGGGCGGGATCATCGGCCTGTTCGTCACGGGTGAGTACCTCTCCGTGCCGGCGTCGGTCGGCTTTGTGGCGTTATGGGGCATCGCCGTGCTCAACGGCGTGGTGCTGGTCAGCACGATCCGCAGTCTGCGCGAGCAGGGCATGTCGGTGGAGGAATCCGTGCGGCTGGGTTCACGCATGCGCTTCCGGCCCGTGATGATGACGGCCACCGTGGCCATGCTGGGCCTGATCCCGTTCCTGTTCGCCACAGGGCCGGGCTCGGAAGTGCAACGGCCGCTGGCCATCGTGGTGATCGGCGGTCTGCTGACCTGCACGCTGCTCACGCTGGTGATGCTGCCCACGCTGTACAAATGGTTTGATGAGGAGTCGAAGGCATGAAGGAAATCCGCATCGTAGTGCGCCCGCAACTGCTGGAACGCATGCATGAAGCGCTGCGCAGTTGCCCGGGTTTTCCGGGCATGACGGTGGGCGAGGTGAATGCCTATCCGCCAGCGGCTTCACAGGCCGGCGCGCATTCCATCAAGGAAGACCTGACGGAGTTTGTGCCGCGCGTGCGCATCGAGATCATCGCTTCCGATGCGCTGGCCAGCGTGCTGTTCGAAAGCGCCATCAAGGTGCTGGAGCACGGCCAGACTGGCGAGAGCGCCATCTGGATGACCGACGTGATTCAGGCCACCTTCCTGCATCGCACGGGTTGATGGTCGTGTGACGCGCGCATGAAAAACGGCGGACCATGTCCGCCGAAAATCAGGAGCCACCCTTGCAGCGGGTCGCATCGTAAGACGCGGCCCGCTTGCTTTGGCGCTTACCGCTTGATGTCGGTCAGATGCTTCATGAGACCTTCGTAGCGGAACTTGTGGATCGGGCGATCCATCGACTGCATTTCCTGCAGCTGCACCGCTTGCGGACGTAGCGAGCCGGTCGGCTTCACAGACTGGGCGGCCAGGGTTGCCACCGCAGGCTGGAAGTTCTTGATGCCGACGATCTGGTCGTACTGCGCCTTGGTGATGAGCTGCGCGTTATACAGCTGCGTGGCATCGCCTGCGATGTTGGTCTTGGCCGCATCGCTGCTGATGGCCCCGGCCTGTGCCAGCAGGTTGCTCCACAGCGTCGGGCTGTAGTTGGTCACGTAGTAGTCCAGGCCCGACGGGTTGGCCAGCACGGCCGAGCACGTCGGCAGCGTGACCTGCGCGGTCTGCTGGTCGAGCACGATGGTCTGCGATTGACCAAAGTTGTCGCCATAAGCCAGCGTGAGCGGCACGTTCCACTGGTAGCCCGAATAGACGTTCTTGTTCGGGAAGGCCTTCTGCGTGATCGTCAGCACGTTCTGGTTGGTGGCCGGATTGCACTGCGCATCGATCGTGACGAGCGGCAGGCCGGTCTGGCGCACGAAGCTGTCGCCCACCTTGCCCACCGGCTTGCCGCTGGCCGCTTCCAGTTCTGCCCACAGGCGCGGCGGCGTGCCGTTGCCGAACTTGTATTTGTTCAGGTAGCTCTGCAGGCCCTTGCGCATGGCGTCCTTGCCGACGTAGTTCTCGAGCATCTGCAGGACATGGCCGCCCTTGTTGTAGGCAAAGCTGTCGAGGAAGTCCATCGAGCCGGCGTCGCTCAGGTTGTGCTGCACCGGCACGGCTGTCGGCTGCAGATCCAGTGTGATCACGCGTTGCTTGACCGCCGCGTAGTTGGCCCACGTGTTGCCCTGGAACTCGGGGTGCAGCGTGATCTTCGTGACGTTCTCGAACCAGTTGGCGAAGGACTCGTTCAGCCAGATGTCGTCCCACCAGTCCAGCGTGACCAGGTCACCAAACCATTGGTGGGCCAGTTCATGCGACACCACGACGAACGAGCGCGCCTTGCCCATCGAGTGGACCGTCGTCGGTGCGCCATCGGGCGGCACCAGCACCTGGTCGGCAAACTCGAAGATGGCGCCCCAGTTCTCCATGCCGCCAAAGCCGGCATTCTTGTTGTCGTAGCTGTCGTTGGCGACGATGGTGTCCATCTTGTCGAACGGCAGCGGGATCTGGAAGTAGTTGTAGTAGTGGTTCAGCGCTTCCTTCGTGAACTGCATGCCGGCCACCGCCGAGTGCGCCTCGCCAGGCGGCACCCACCAGCGCAGGCGCATGCTGCTGCCGTCGAGCGGGTTGGTGAACTGGTCTTCCAGGATGTCGAACTTGCCGCCGCCGAAGAACAGCAGGTACGCCGGCATCGACGGTGTCTTGGCAAACGACACCTGCTGATAGCCATCCGGCAGCTTGGTGGCGCCCGTCTGCCTGCCGTTGGCCACGGCCTTCCAGTCGCCCGGAATTTCCGCCGTCACTTCGAAGGTGTTGCGGAAGGCCGGCTCATCCCAGCTCGGGAACCATTCACGCGCGAAGTTCGATTCGCCCTGCGTGACGATGGCGTCCGAACTCTCACCCGTTGCCGCCTGCAGACCCAGCTTGAAGATGCCCTCGGCCTTGGTGAAGTTGATCGTGCCCGTCCATTCCATGTGCAGCACGTAGTTGCCGGGCTTGATGTCTCCGGTCGGGTCGCGCAGGTCATAGAAGGCGCCTTGCGATTGCGGAATCGGCACGAGCACGCGCGATGCGCCATTGCCCGAGGTGGGCGTGAGCGTCAGGCGCGAGGCGTCGAGCTTGAGGTCGCGCACGGCCAGCGTCACGGCGCCGGTCTGCTTGGTGACCTTGATCTCCACATCGGCGCGGCCCGAGAAGCTGTTCAGGTCTGCGCTCGGACGGAACCACAGCTTGTAGTTGACCGGCCTGATGTAGTCCGGGAGTTCGACCGGCGGCACCGTCGCGTCGACGGCAGGTGCCTGCGCATTGGTGTTGCCGGTATTGGTATTGCCCTGCTGCTGCGAGCCGTTTGCGTCCAGCTTCCCGCCGGCCGGCGTGAGCGCGTCATCTCCGCCGCCGCCGCAGGCGGCCAGAATCAGCGCGGCCGCAGCCTGAGCCACGAGTGCCAGCTTGAATGAACGACGTGTCCGGGCGTCGTACGCGCGCCCGGTGTCTGTCGTGGCCGTACGACGGTGCGTTGTCGAATCCCGCATTGCATTTCTCCTGAGGTGGAAACGAATCGGCGGCCCAGGGCTCAAAAGAAATTGGGGGGGCAGGCCGCCGAATCGGGACAAGGAATTACCCGCTTCTTGCGCGGTGCAAATCACAGCCCGCGCACGGGATGCACGGATTCTGGAGGAAACGGCCTGCGAATCGAGACGAAGTTTTTTAAATCACGTGCGAGAGAATCTGCTGCGGAATTTGCAGTTTTTGGTATGCGCGTCCACGAAGCTGCGCGCGCCTTTCCGAGCGATGGGCGACTTCTTCAACGTGCGTTGAAAAAACGAAATGCGACTCCCGTTTCATGAAAATATCTTAAAAATCGAAGCGGCGATTTTTACAACGGCAGATAAAGCAAAACTAAATACGGCATGGCGTCGGAAAATCCCGCCGGGGAACTTTCCCGGTATTCGGCGAGGTATTGCGCTGCAGCAGCTGACCGCGCATCGCCTGCATGGGGGTAATCCTTCCGGGTGAGCGGGGCGCTGTGCGCGGTTTTACACAAAACCGGTACGCTCGCAACGTTTGCGAAGTGTTTCCGTTTCCGTAGAGCGATTCATGCAATCCGCGTCCGATAGCGTTAGCAGCCCGGCGGCTGTGGGTGTCGACCTGATCGACTTCTTCGATGTCACCCCCACGTCATTGTGGCTGGAGGACTACAGCGATCTGCACCGCCTCTTTGCCCAATGGCGGGCGGCGGGCGTGACCGACCTGCAGCGCTTTCTGGAAGAGGACACCTCTCGCGTGGCGGCGTGTTCGGCCTGCATCAAGGTGCTGCGCGTGAACCGGCGCACGTTGTCCATGTACGCCGCCCCGGATGCCGAAACGCTCACCGCGCGGCTGGCCGACGTCCTGCGCGACGACATGCTCGAGGCCCACGTGGGCGAACTCGTGCAGCTCTGGTCTGGCGAGCCGTCGTTCGAGAGCCGCAGCGTCAATTACACGCTCGACGGCCGCCGTCTCGACATCCTGCTCAAGGGCGTGGTCCTGCCCGATCACGATCAGCCGTGGGACCGCGTGCTGGTAGCCGTGGACGACATCACCGAACTCGAAGACGCCCGCCGCCGTGCCGCGGCCAGCCAACTTTATGCGCGCGGCGTGTTCGAGCATGCGCCGGTGTCGTTGTGGGTGGAAAATTTCAGCACCATCAAGATGCTGCTGGACGAAGTGCGCATGCAGGGCATTACGGATTTCCGCACCTTTACCGACGTGCATCCGGAGTTTGTTGAACGCTGCATGCAGGAAATCCAGGTGCTCGACGTCAACGGCTTCACGCTGGAGATGTTCAAGGCGCGCAACCGCAACGACTTGCTTGGCCGCTTGCCAGAAATCTTTCGCGACGACATGCGCCCGCATTTTCGCGAGCAGTTGATCGACCTGTGGGAGGGCAAGCTCTTCCAGCAGCGCGAGGTCGTCAATTACGGGCTGGATGGCAACCCTCTGAACATCCACCTGCAGTTCTCGGTGTTCCCGGGCCGCGAGCAGGATTGGGACATGGTGCTGCTGGCGCTGACCGACATCACCGCGCGCAAGAAGGCCGAGTCGTATTTGGAATATCTCGGCAAGCACGACGTGCTGACCAAGCTGAAGAACCGCTCGTTCTACGTGGACGAGATCAACCGGCTGGAGCGCAAGGGCCCGTTCCCGGTCACGGTCATCATGATCGACCTGAACGACTTGAAGCGCGTGAACGACCAACTCGGCCACGCGGCGGGCGACGCGCTGCTGCGGCGCGCCGGCGAGGTGCTCGGCAAGGCCATCGACAAACCGGCACACGCCGCGCGCATTGGCGGCGACGAGTTTGCTGTGCTGCTGCCGGGCGCCGACGCGCAGGCCGGCACGGCGCTGGTGGAAAGCCTGCGCAAGCTGGTGGAACTCAACAATCAGTTCTATCCGGGTGCGGAGCTTGGGTTTTCCATGGGCTGCGCCACCTGCCACGAAGGCGGGCGTCTGGAAGAAACGCTGCGCGAGGCCGACGTCGCGATGTACGAAGACAAGCGGGTGCAGCACGAAGGCCGGAGAGGCGAGAGTCGCTCACCTGCATGACGCTTGACGAACAGAGTCGCGCATCGGCGATAGAGGACAGCGAAGGCCGGGATCTGATCCGGCTCTACGAGGCCGTGGCCGAACGTTGTCAGTCCCGTGACCCGGAAGACTACAAGCGCGAATTTTTGACGACGCTTGCCGGCCTGATCGCCATCGGCCGGTTGACTGTCAGGCTGGCGCCCAGTCTCACATCGGGCGCGCCTGAATCATTCGAATCGTCCGACAAGATCGTCGACTGCCTCGAGCGACACTGGCCGCAGCACATTTCGAGCGACCCATACGATGTTGAGATGCTCGCGTTCATCGAGTCCAACTGCCTGATCGAGTGGTCGTCCGCGCCGCGATGAGACATGAATTCGCCGACGGGTGGCTCAAGCCGGCGCAAAAAACCGTTCGTGCAGTTCCTCCAGCCCCAGCGTGCTGATCACCTGGTTCAGCCGCTCGGTGGGGCGGCGGCGCGGCAGGTCTTTGTACTGCGCGATGATCAGCTCGTTCTTCATCGAGTGCTCCCATCCGACGAGTTCCGTCACGCTGACCTGATAGCCGTGCGCTTCAAGCTGCAGGCAGCGCAGCACGTTGGTGACTTGGCTGCCGAATTCGCGTGTGTGCAGCGGGTGGCGCCAGATTTCCGTGAGCGCATTGCCGAGCGACTTGCCCTTGTTCTTGCGCAGCACGCCGGCCACCTCCGCCTGGCAGCACGGCACGAGCACGATGTACTGCGCCTTCTTCTCCAGCGCGAAGCGGATCGCATCGTCCGTGGCGGTATTGCACGCATGCAGCGCGGTCACGATGTCGATCGTCGCGGGCAGTCGGTCAGATGTAATCGACTCCGCCACCGACAGGTTCAGGAACGACATCCCCTTGAAGCCGAGCCGGGCGGCCAGTTCGGTCGATTTGGTGACCAGTTCTTCGCGCGTTTCGATGCCGTAAATGTGCGAGGTTCCATCGCCCGGCTGCTCCTTGCAGAACAGGTCGTACAGGATGAAGCCGAGGTACGACTTGCCTGCGCCGTGGTCGACCAGCGTGACATGCCCCTTGGCTTGCTGCACGTCGGCCATCAGCGGTTCGATGAACTGGAACAGGTGATAGACCTGCTTGAGCTTGCGGCGGCTGTCCTGGTTCATCTTGCCGTCGCGCGTCAGGATGTGCAGTTCCTTGAGCAGTTCGATCGACTGGTTGGGGCGGATTTCGTGGGTCTTGTTGGACATCGTCAGGACAGCCTGGGCGACATGTCGCACGGAATGGGACCGGTGCGGCGGCGCGGAGAAAAACGGAAAGAGGGCGCCAGTTTACCGAAAAGCGGGGTGGGCGACGGCAAGCGCACCCCAGGCGGCGTCATGCGCGACCTCGTTTGCCCGCGCCCAGTGGGGATGTGACAATAGCGCCCCGCTTGTCTGCCCTGCGCGATTCGATCCGTTCCTCCCCGCATGTCCGAAACATCCAACGCCCCTCTCGTTGCCGTCATCGGCGCCGGCCCCGCCGGGCTCATGGCCGCTGAAGTCCTGTCGCGCAACGGCGTGCGTGTGGAGGTGTTCGACGCCATGCCTTCGGCCGGGCGCAAGTTCCTGCTGGCCGGCATCGGCGGGATGAACATCACCCATTCGGAGCCCATCGACGCGTTTCTCGGCCGCTATCGCACGCGGCGCGAGGCGCTGGCGCCGTTCATTGGCCGCTTCGGCCCCGATGCCCTGCGTGCGTGGATCCATGGGCTGGGCATCGACACGTTTGTCGGCAGTTCGGGGCGTGTCTTTCCGACCGAGATGAAGGCCGCGCCCTTGCTGCGCGCATGGCTGCACCGGCTGCGCGAGGCGGGCGTGCAGCTGCACATGCGGCATCGCTGGGTGGGCTGGGCAGAACCATCAGACCACGCGCAGGTGCTGCGCTTTGAAACTGCCGATGTTGAACGGCTGGTGCAAGCCGATGCGGTGGTGCTGGCCATGGGCGGCGGCAGTTGGCCGCGCCTGGGCTCCGACGGCGCCTGGGTGCCGTTGCTGGAGGCGCGCGGCGTGCAGGTGCAGCCATTGCGACCTGCCAACTGCGGGTTCGACGCCGATTGGAGCGCGTATTTCCACGAGCGTTTCGCTGGGCAGCCCGTGAAATCGGTCGCCATCGGTTTGCCGTCGGGCGATGGCGGTGCGCTGCAATTCCGCCAGGGCGAGTTCGTCGTCACGCAGACCGGCATTGAAGGCAGCCTGGTCTATGCGTTGTCGGCGCCCATTCGCGACGCGCTCGCCGCAGAGGGCAGTGTGACGATCTGGCTCGACCTTGCGCCAGGCTGGAGCGCGCAACGTGTGACGGATGAACTGATGCGCCCGCGCGGCGCGCGTTCGATGTCGAGCCATCTGCAAAGCAAGCTGAATATCACGGGCGTGAAGCTCGGCTTGCTGCGCGAGTGCCTGAGCAAGGAAGCGTTTGCCGATCTGGCTCAACTCGCGAAGGCCATCAAGGCGTTGCCGTTGCGGCTCACACGCACGCGGCCCATCGACGAGGCGATCAGCACCGCGGGCGGCGTTGCATTTGAAGCGTTGGATGCGAAGCTGATGATCGAGCGTCTGCCGGGCGTGTTCTGCGCCGGCGAGATGCTCGACTGGGAAGCGCCCACGGGCGGCTATCTGCTGACGGCGTGTTTTGCGAGCGGCGCCGCTGCGGGGCAGGGCGCGCTCGACTACCTGGCGACGATGGCGCGCTGATTCAACGGTTTATTGGCGCGCCTTCAGGCGCCACAGCGACGTGACCTCGGCAACCCGCGCACGATAGAGCGGGTCGCTTTCATCGGACGCCTTCGGGTGCTTCGGCTTGATGTCCTCCCGTCCCACCACCTGCAGGCCGGCAGCGTCGATCATCGCCAGCAGGGCATCGCGCGTGCGCAGGCCAAGATGCTCGGCAAAGTCCGACAGGATCAACCAGCCTTCGCCATTCGGCTCCAGATGGGCGGCTAGGCCGTCCAGGAAGCCGCGCAGCATGCGACTGTCCGGGTCGTAGACGGCGCGCTCGATGGGCGAGCTGGGTCGCGCCGGCAGCCACGGCGGGTTGCACACGATCAGCGGCGCACGGCCTTCGGGAAACAGGTCTGCATCGACAACGTCCACCCGCGCTTGCAGACCGAGACGCGCCAGATTGTCGCGCGCACAGGCCAGCGCGCGCGGGTCCTGATCGGTGCCGATGACGTGCTTCACGCCGCGTTTGGCCAGCACCGCTGCCAGCACGCCCGTGCCCGTGCCGATATCGAACGCCAGGGTTTTCGAAGGCAACGGCGCATTCGCCACGAGATCGATGTATTCGCCGCGCACGGGTGAGAACACGCCGTAGTGCGGGTGAATGCGCTCACCACCGAGCGCGGGAATCTCGACCCCCTTCTTGCGCCACTCATGCGCGCCGATCAAACCAAGCAGCTCGCGCAGCGAGACGACAGAAGCGGCGTGGCTGGTGCCGTAGGCCTCGGTGCAGGCCTCGCGCATATCAGGGGCGCGGCGCAGCGGGATCGTGTAATCCGCATCCAACGGAATCAGCAGCATGCCGAGCGTGCGGGCGCGCTGAGATTGCGCCTGTCGATGCAGGTTGAACGCATCGATGGGCGAGGCGGGTTCCTTGCGCGCCTTGCCGGGTTTGCGATCCGTGCGGCGCGACATGGCCTGCAGCAGTTGGCGCGCGTTCTGGAAGTCGCCTTGCCAGAGCAATGCCGTGCCTTCGCAGGCGAGGCGGTAAGCGGTATCGGCGGGAGTCCGATCATCTGCGATGACCACGCGCTTGGGCGGCGGGTTGCCGGCTTCTGACCGCCAGACAGCGGTATGGACGGCGTCGCTGCTGGCTTCAGGGCGGTCGTCGGTCCAGGTGAGGGTGGGGTGATCGGTCACGGGGGAAATAGGCGGGAAAGCGGGGAGGGTGCGGTAGTGGGCGACACGATACCGCTGTCGGCCTGATCGCACAAATGCTGGCGGGCAACCGAGCGGCGCGGCACTGACGCCGTTTCGGTGGGGCCCCTGTCAGAAAAGGCCCAATGCCTCGCTATGAGCCGAAGGACGTCGCCCCCGTATTGCCCGCGAGCCGATTGACCGCTGCGATTCTTCTGGCGAAGTGATTCTTCTGCCACCCAAAGACGCCAGTCCGACCCGGCAGGCAGTGTAAACTCCAGCCTTTTTTCGGCACTCGTAGCATGGCGCACGCCCAGCAACGCAGGGCGCTCAGCGGCCCCGCGCTGATCCGCATTCTTGCTCGCCTGACGGACGTCGACGTTTCCGCATCTGCGCAGCCCCTTTCTGACCGGTTAAGCCAATGGCTCAGCTGGACGGATGCCATCACGCTTTCGTCGGCATTGAGCGCGGCACCGCCCGCCGGTGCCTCCAGCACGCGGCCCGTCGGCCCGGACGCCGAGACCATCGGCGGCCGTGTCCGCGCGGCGTTGACGAAATCCATCGCGTCCAGCTGCGCGCCAGAGACAAGGCCCGGGCCACGCGCACCGATTCAGACCCCGGCGGTGCCAGTGGTCGACTATGCCGACTTCCGGCAGCGCTACGTGCTGATGCAGCAGACGATGGAGCTGGAGATCGGCGACCTCCGTGGCCGTCTGCGACGCCTATTGGCTGCCAGGACGCCCGACCTCGCGCGGCTTGCAGTGCTGGATGCCAGCATGGAGCAGGCGCTCGCCGGCCGCGAACGTTCGTTGCTGGGGGCCATTCCGTCGATGCTGGGGCCGTACTTCGAGCGCCTGCGCGCGGCCGAGCAGCAGCGGCAGGCCGAGCTGCCCGCGCAGGGCCAGGCCACCCCATCCACATCCCGCGCCTGGCTGGACGCGTTCCGCAAGGATATGCAGAGCGTGCTCCTGGCCGAGCTTGATGTTCGTTTTCAACCGATCGACGGGTTGCTCGCAGCCCTTCGCCCCCGCTAAGCGGGACAGACACCATTCATGTCCAGACATCACCTGAATCTCATCGTTTTTTCTGTCGGGCTGGCGGCCTTGGGATGGATTGCCGTCGGCTACATCGTCGGCGGAAACCTGCTGGCGCTGGCCGTCACGCTCGTGATCGGTGCCGCCTATGTGGCAGGCGCGCTCGAGCTGCGCCGCTATCGTCAGGCGACCGGCACGGTCACGCAGGCCGTGGCGGGGCTGAACGAGCCACCGTCCAATCTGGCGGCGTGGCTGGAGCAAATGCACCCGAGCCTGCGCAATGCCGTGCGCCTGCGTGTGGAAGGCGAGCGCTCTGCGCTGCCGGCGCCCGCGCTGACGCCGTATCTGGTGGGCCTGCTGGTGCTGCTTGGCATGCTCGGCACGCTGCTCGGCATGGTAGTGACGCTCAAGGGCACGGGCGCAGCGCTGGAAAGCGCGACGGATCTGCAGGCGATCCGCGCTTCGCTGGCCGCCCCGATCAAGGGTCTGGGATTCTCGTTCGGGACCTCGATTGCGGGTGTGGCAACGTCGGCCATGCTCGGGCTGCTGTCGGCGCTGTGCCGGCGCGAGCGCTTGCAGGCAGTCCAGGCGCTCGACGCGAACATCGCCACCACGCTGCGCATCTATTCGCACGCGCATCAGCGTGAAGAGACGTTCAAGCTGCTGCAGCGGCAAGCCGATGTGATGCCCGCATTGGTGGACCGCCTGCAGGCGATGATGGTGTCGCTGGAGCAGCAGGGCGCAGCCAGCAGCGAGCGGCAGATCGCCGCGCAGCAAGCGTTTCTCGACAAGACGGAAGTGGCCTACAGCCAGCTCGCGTCTTCGGTCGGCCAGTCGTTGAAGGACAGCGCAGCCGAAAGCGCGCGGGTTGCCAGCGCGGCGCTGCAGCCTGTGGTGGAAACGACGATGGCGGGCCTCGCGCGCGAATCGGCCGCGCTGCAGGAGACGGTCACGCACGCGGTGCAGCGTCAATTGGATGGCTTGTCGTCACGCTTTGAGGCTACGGCGCAGGCGGTCTCCGGCATCTGGAACAACGCCCTGTCGGCGCATCAACGCTCGAGTGAGGCGCTGGTCGGTCAGGTCGGCACGTCGCTGGACCGGTTTGCCGAGACATTCGAGCAACGCTCGGCGCGGTTGCTCGATGGCGTTGCCGAGCGACTGGACGCCACCGCAGGCGGCCTGTCCGCTGCCTGGCGCGATGCGCTGGCCCGCCAGGAGCACGCCCACGCCGAGCTGGCCACCCAGAACCAGCGCGCGCTCGAGGCGGCTGCCGCCACGTTCGAGCAGCACGCCGTGTCGTTGCAAGACGCATCGCGCCAGTCGCATACGGCGCTGCAAGCCGCACTGGAAGCACGAGACGCGCAACGTCTGGCGGCCTGGACCGAGGCGCTCAGCGCAACGGGCGAAAAGCTGAGCCAGGCGTGGGAGAAGGCCGGCGCCGATACGGCGAACCGTCAACAAGACATCTGCGATGCGTTGGCGCAGACCGCGCGCGATATCGCCGCGCAGCAGGACGCATCGCGTCAGTCGCAAGCCGCGTTGCAAGCGGCGCTGGAAGCACGAGACGCACAACGTCTGGCCGCCTGGACCGATGCCCTCGGTGCGATGGGCGAGAAACTGACCCAGGCATGGGAAAAGGCCGGTGCCGATACGGCGAGCCGTCAGCAGCAGATTTGCGACGCACTGGCGCAGACCGCGCGCGACATTTCCGCGCAAACGCAGGCGCACGCCAACGACACGATCGGCGAGATTTCGCGCCTGGTCCAAGCCGCGTCGGAAGCGCCCAAGGCCGCGGCCGAAGTGGTGGCCGAACTGCGCCAGAAATTGTCCGACAGCATGGTGCGCGATACCGCGATGCTGGACGAGCGTGCGCGCCTGCTGGGCACGCTGGAAACGCTGCTCGACGCCGTCAACCATGCGTCGACCGAGCAGCGCACGGCGGTGGATGCGCTGGTGGCGACGTCGGCGGATCTGCTCGAGCGTGTTGGTGTGCGGTTCACCGATCGGGTGGAAGCCGAGACCGGCAAGCTTGGCGCGGTGGCTGCGCAGGTGACCGGCAGTGCGGTGGAGGTGGCGAGCCTGGGCGAGGCGTTTGGCGCGGCCGTGCAGCTGTTTGGCGAGTCGAACGACAAGCTTGCAGCCCAGTTGCAGCGCATCGAAGCTGCGCTCGACAAGTCGCTCACCCGCAGCGACGAACAGCTTGCCTACTACGTGGCCCAGGCGCGTGAGGTGATCGACCTGAGCATGTTGTCCCAAAAGCAGATCCTCGAAGACCTGCAGCGCCTGGGTGACCAGCGCGCGCTGGCCGGGGCCGAAGCGGCATGAACGACGAGATTGACGGTGGCATCGACGCCACGGCGCCAGTCTGGGCCGCGTTTGGCGACCTGATGTCGGTGCTGCTGGGCGCGTTTGTGCTGATTTTGGTGGGCGTCATCGGCGTGCAGCTCGAGCTGTCGTCCAAGCTGGAAAACGAGGTCAAGCAGCGCGAGGCCGAAGCCCAGCGCCGCAAGACGCTAGAACAGGCCCTGGCCGGCCCGCTGGCGGCCGGGCGCGTGACACTCGTCAACGGGCGCATCGGCATCAATGGCAATGTGCTCTTTGCGATCAACTCCGATCAGTTGCAGCCGGAAGGCCGCGCGCTGATGAAGAGCCTGGCGGGGCCGCTAGCGGCGTATCTCACCTCGCGTGAAGAAATCCTGATGGTGAGCGGCTTTTCCGACGACCAGCAGGTGCGTGCCGGTAACCGGCTGTTTGCCGATAACTGGGAGCTGTCCGCCAAACGCGCCTTGACGGTGACGCGTGCGTTGATCGACGAGGGCATTCCGGCGTCGAGCGTGTTCGCGGCAGCGTTTGGATCGCAGCAGCCGGTGAGTTCCAACGCAGACGACGTCGGGCGCGCCAAGAACCGGCGTGTGGAAATCGCGCCCGTGCCGAGGCAGGCTGCTTCCAACGGTGGACGTCGTGAGCCGCATTGAGGCGTCGACGCAGGCCACGCTCGACAGTTGGCGCGCAAGCGGCGCGGACCGGCTGGATCGCGTGCGCTTTTGCTTCATCGAGGCATTGCATCGACGTGCGGCCGGACAAACCGGCGAGGCGCGGCGCATTCTCGATGCGCGGCTCGACGAGCTGATCGCGGCCTACGCAGCAGACGTCGACCGAACGACGGCAACGTCCGACGCGAGCGACGCAAAAGCGCCCGCCGATAGCGCATTGGCGCAGCTGCTGCGCGACATTGCCAGCCGGCAACGCACGGATGTCGGCGAGGCTGCCGATGGCGGATCGGGGCCGCAACCGCGTGCATTGCCGGAGCTGAAGATTCTCGAAGACGTGCGCGACACGTGGTCCCGCGTCAGCGCCGAGAAACAGTTGCGTGACGCGCTGGACAAGGTGCCGGTCAATGCCGGTCCGCTGAATTCGAGCAGTCTTGTGCATCGGTCACTGGTATTGATGCGCGAGGTGTCGCCCGATTATCTGCGGCAGTTCTTGTCGTACGTGGACGCGCTTTCCTGGCTGGAACGTATGGGCGGCGACGGCGCTGTCGGGGGGCAGGAAGCAGCTCGCAGCGCTGGAAAGGCGGCGCGCAAGGCGCGCTAGGCATCACAGCACAGCGCCTTCGGCCATGCCGATCGGTTTGCGCCTGCCGCGTCTTCCAGACCGGCAAGCACGCAAAAAAGGGAGCCGAGGCTCCCTTTTTCTTTGCGCTGGCGATCAGCCGTTGAGGGCTGCGTCCTTGACCTTTTTCAAGGCGCGGACCTTGACGCGCACGGTTGCCGGTTTGGCTTCGAACCACTGCTCCAGGCCGGTGAAGGGGTTCTTGCCGAAGCGGCGCTTCGTTGCCGGCACCTTGACCGACGTCACCTTGAAGAGGCCCGGCAGCGTGAATTCGCCGGCGCCCTTCTTGTGCAGCGAAGCCACGATGGTGTTCTCCAGATGGAGCAGCACCGCCTTCACCGCCTTGGCGTCGACGGCAGCCTGTTCAGCCAGATGGCTCACCAGGCTCGCCTTGGTAAACGTGTCCTTCAAGGGCTTGAGAGTCGGCGTCGATGCAGCAGGCTTCTTTGCTGGCGCGGCCTTCTTTGCCGGCGAGGCCTTCTTTGCAGCGGTCTTGGCAGCGGTCTTGGTTTTGGTGGCCATAGTGAAAATAGATGGTTGGGTAAAGTTGACCATTCAATGGAAGCGACGCCTGTGCAGCGCGCTTCGAGCAAGCATAGCAAAGGTTGAGCGCCGTGGAGGCGTTATCTAAGCTGTTTTTGGGGGGCGGGGAACACTTATTGCATGCGGTTTGGCGTCCATCACCCAGTTGAAGCATCCCAGGTTCAGCACAGACATGTCCCAACGAAAATCGTCGCACAGCGCGGTGAGCCCCAAGAACCGTGGACCCATACTCGCCCGGTTGCGCCAATCGAAGATGACGCGCTCCACCCACGCGTACGTTCGCGGCAACACCGTGAAGTTCTACGAGTGGCTGAGCGAGGTGCAGCCGCACACGTTTCCCGAAGGGCCGACCATCTGGATCTGCGGCGATTGCCATGTCGGCAACCTCGGCCCGATCGGCCATACATCCGGCGCCGCGCGCATACAGATCCGGGACCTGGACCAGACGGTGCTTGGCAATCCCGCGCACGACCTGATCCGGCTGGGCGTTTCGTTGGCGACGGCCGCGCGCGGGTCGGACCTTCCAGGCATCGTGACTGCACGGATGGTGGAAGCGCTGATGGCGGGATACCTGCACGGCATCGATCCCGACGCAGCGTTGCGGATGCCGCCGCGCCCCACATCCGTGCGCACAGCCATGAAAGCGGCGACTGCGCGTACGTGGAAAGAACTGGCCAAGGAGCGGCTGAGCGACACGTCTCCATCCATTCCTCTCGGGCGCCATTTCTGGCCGCTCTCCCGTGAAGAACGGCGCGAACTGAAACACCTGGTGAGCCAGCATGAGGTGCTTGCCCTGGTGGCGCGTCTTTACGAGATGCCCGGCGAAGCGTCGGTCAGCATCGTGGATGCGGCGTACTGGGTCAAAGGATGCAGCTCGCTCGGGCAGCGGCGCTATGCCGTCTTGCTGGCCGTCGATCAGGACCGCGGGCCCCGGTATCGGCTGATCGATATCAAGGAGGCGGGCAAGGCCGCGGCGCCCAGCGCTTCCGGAGGGGAGATGCCCCGCATCAACGGCGAGCGCGTCGTCACAGGCGCGCGGCATCTGTCTCCTGACCTGGGCGAGCGAATGGCCTGGGGACGCATGCTGGGCGGTAGCTTTTTCATGCGCGAGTTGCAGCCCCAAGACCTGAAGCTGTCGGTCGACAAGCTCGATCACAAAGATGCCACGGTCCTGGCGGCCTATCTGGGCAACGTCGTCGGCCTGGCGCACGGCAGCCAGATGCCGCGGGATGTTGCGAAAGCATGGCACCGTGAACTGCGAGCGCGCCATGGGCGCTCCATCGAAGCGCCGTTCTGGCTCTGGTCCTCGATTGTCGATCTGCTCGGACTGCACGAGCGCCAGTATCTCGAACACTGTCGCGCCTGGGCGGGCTGATCGGCTGCGCTGCATCCCTCCACGGGCACAAACGCTGCTATCCAGCCTTCTGAGCCATTGCGTGCCGACGATGGCCGATGGCGGTCGGCGTTCAGGCTGCCGAAGTGCGCAGTCAGACAGCGACAAGGAGGCGCAATGTACGTGGTGATGGGCGCAACCGGACATGTAGGCGCCGCTGTTGCGGACGCGTTGCTGGCCGGTGGAGAAGACGTCACGATCGTGACTCGGCGGCCGGAGCGCGCAGGTCGGTGGCGGGACAAAGGGGCATCGGTCGCGACGGCTGACGTGGAGGACGTCGCCTCGTTAAGGGCGGCATTCCGACGCGGGCGCCGCGCCTTCCTGCTCAATCCACCCGCCGATATTGCCGGCGACACCGACGCCACGGAGCGCCGCACGATCGCCAACATCCTCGCCGCGCTGGAAGACTCTGGACTGGAGAAAGTGGTGGCCGCTTCAACTTTTGGCGCTCGCCCGGGGCAGGGCATCGGCGACCTCACCACGCTGTGGGAGTTGGAAGAAGGCCTGCGCCGCCAGCCCATTCCGGCCGCAATCAATCGCGGCGCTTACTACATGAGCAACTGGACGAGCATGCTCGAGGCCGTGGCGGAGACCGGCACGCTGCCGAGCATGTTCCCCGCCGACATGCGCATACCCATGGTGGCGCCCGCCGACCTTGGTGAGGCAGCTGCGGCGCGGCTTCTGACGCCACTTGACGATGTGGGCGTGCGCTACGTCGAGGGCCCGCAGCGCTACACACCGCAAGACGTTGCGCGAGCCATGTCCCGCACGCTCGGCCGCGACGTGGTGCTCGAAGTGGTGCCGCGAGACCGATGGGAGGCCGTCTACAAAGGGTGGGGATTCTCTGCCGAAGCGGCGGGCGCCTACGCAAAGATGACCGCCGTGACCCTGGACGAAGATTTCGACCAGCCGGCGGACGTCGTGCGCGGCCATGTTTCGCTGGCCGACTTCATTGCGGCAGCGTGGGTACGCGCGGCCCACGCCTGACCAGACCCGCAGTGCCGCCGCTGTCCAGCATCGGCATCGCTATGCGATGAGATGGACGAGCAGCGCGCCGTTCAACGCCGCCACCAGGACCGCCCCCACCGTCGCCAGTCGCACCAGGCCGCGACTGGCGGCATGCTGGCCCATCAGGTCTGGCCGGCGTGCCAGCCAGATCAGCGCCGCCATCGGAAACGGCACCACCATGCTCAGCACCACCTGGCTGAGTACGAGTGCGCGTGTGACATCCATGCCCGCGCCGATGACGATGAACGCTGGCACCATGGTGATCAGTCGGCGCATCCATACCGGCAGGCGCACACGCAGGAAACCTTGCAACACCATCTGGCCCGCCATCGTTCCGACCACGGAGCTTGAGAGCCCCGATGCGATCAGCCCAACCAGAAACACCAGCCCGGCCGATGCCCCAAACAACGGCGCCAGGGTGATATAGGCATCCTCGATGCCGGCCACCTCCGCATGTGCGCCGTGAAACGCGCCTGCCGATACCACCACCATGGCGAGGTTGATGCAGCCCGCGGCGGCCAGCGCTGCCACCACCTCGCGGTTGGAATAGCGAAGCAGTTGCGATGTCTCCGACGCACTCCGGGGGCGCACGCGCGTATTGACCAAGCCCGAGTGGAGAAAGAGCGCGTGAGGCATCACCGTGGCCCCGACAATGCCGGCCGCCAACATGAACGCGTCGGGCGGGAGTGCCGCTGGAACAAAGGTTTGCCGCAGCGCCGCCGCCCACGAAACAGGCAAGATCCACACTTGGATGATGTAAGAGATACCGATGACGGCCACCAGCGCGCCGATCATCAGTTCAATGGAACGGAAGCCCCGCCCCTGCAGCATCAGCAAAAGATAAGTCAGCACACCGGCGACGACCATGGCGTGCAGCAGAGGCATCCCGGTCAGGAGCGCGATGCCCACAGCGGCACCGACGAACTCGGCAAGGTCGGTCGCCATGGCCGCCAGCTCGCTGATGAACCACATACCAAGACCGGCTGGCGCAGGCAGGTGCGTGCGGCAGAGTTGCGCCAGATTCTGGCCCGTCACAATGCCCACGCGTGCAGAGAGCATCTGGAACAGCATCGCCACCAGGCTCGATGCCAGCACGACCCAGAGCAGCTGATATCCGTAGCGGGCGCCGGCCTCGATGCCCGTGGCGATGTTGCCCGGGTCGGTATACGCCACCGATACCACCACGGCCGGGCCAACGAACGGCGTGAACGTGCGCCAGCCGCGTCGCCGGCCTTCCAGCGCTTCGCGCGCGTGGGCGACAACGCCTCTTGATGCAGAAGAACTGTCGCGTTCAAGCGCGAGGGTTTCGTCCATGGAGGCTCCGGAAGATAGGCGGCGCAAGGGCCTTCGCAACGTGCGTACCCGACAGCGCCACGCGAGGCGTGCGGTACGCGATGGAACGGGTGTTGCGGAAAGGGTTGCGCCATGAAGGCATCCACCCATTCCCGGAGAACATCCATGTTCATGCACAACAAGCGATTGCAATACACCGTTCGGGTCAGCGAATCCGATCCCGGACTGGCCAATCTGCTGCTGGAGCAGTTCGGTGGCCCGCAAGGCGAGCTTGCCGCGGCGATGCGCTACTTCACGCAAGCCGTTGCAGAAGAGCATGCAGGCCGCAAGGACATGCTGTACGACATCGCGACGGAAGAACTCAGTCACCTCGAGATCATCGGCTCCATCGTCGCCATGTTGAATCGCGGTGCCAAAGGCGAACTGGCCGAAGCGGTGGATGAGCAGGCGGAGTTGTATCGCAAGCTCAATGGCGCTGGTAACGACAGCCATGTGACGCAGGTGCTCTATGGCGGGGGCCCATCGCTGACGAACTCCGGGGGCGTGCCATGGACAGCCGCCTACATCGATTCGATCGGCGAACCCACGGCGGACCTGCGCTCGAACATTGCAGCCGAAGCACGCGCCAAGATCATCTACGAACGATTGATCAACGTCACCGATGACCCGGGTGTGCGCGAAGCACTTGGCTTTCTCATGACGCGCGAGGTAGCGCACCAGAAGTCGTTCGAGAAGGCGCTCTACGCCATCAACGGCAACTTCCCGCCGGGCAAGCTGCCGCCGGTGCCGGAGTTCAGCGATGCGTATTTCAAGATGTCGCGCGGTGGCCCGATCGTGCAGGCCCCTTGGAATAGCGGCACCGGTCTTGAGCTGGTGGCAGACCCGCCGGTGCCCGCGGACGGCGGAGACGGCAACGCAGCGGTCAACCTGACCGATGCCGAACTCGAAACGCTGGAGGCCATGAAGACGCGTCTGGCTTCAGACCCGGCGGTCGATCCGACCACCGGCGCGGAGCTTGGTGAAGGGAAGGCGTAACGACCGCCTCCGGGCTCGGGCAAAGCGCCGCCCGGGCCTGGACGTTGCGTCTACGCCAGGAACAGCCCGTTTCAAGCACGAACAGACATGGAGACGCTCATGCATATGCAAGAACTCCTTGCGATCGCGGCGCTCACTCTTGCCGTGATTGCCATGTATTCGCTCGCCCGCGGCTTGCCTGCCGGCGTGTTCGGGGCCGGTGTGCAATCCGTCGCGCCGGTGTATTCGGGTGTTCAGCCCCCGCACCCCTTCCTGAACGGAAAGCGATGATGCAGAACGAGACGACGCACGAAGGCGAAGCGCGCTTCGAGTGTGCGGGCCAGACCGTGACGGTCACTGCGGAGCAGGACGCGCAGGGCGTGTGGGTGCCTCGCATCTCGGTCGCAAACGGGGCGCGGCAGTTCGAAATCCGAGAAATATCCCAGACATGGCGAGGCTGGCACACCAAAGGCGAGGCCGTTCGAGACGGCATGGAGCAAGCCCGGCTGCTGCTCACGCATGGGCGGTCCTGAGTCCTGAACCGAGCACTGAACCGAGCAACTGCGCGGCACGGCTTCGGCATGGCGCCGTCGCCCCGACTGAATCGACAAGGAGTTTGTGATGAAGGCACTCTGCTGGCACGGCAAACATGACATCCGCTGCGACACCGTTCCGGACCCGACGATCCAACACGGCCGCGACGCCATCATCAAGGTCACGGCGTGCGCCATCTGCGGGTCGGACTTGCACCTCTTCGACGGTGTCATGCCCGGCATGGAAAGCGGCGATGTGGTCGGCCACGAAACGATGGGCGAAGTCGTGGAAGTGGGGCCCGAGAACACCAAGCTGAAAGTCGGCGACCGCGTTGTGGTGCCCTTCACCATTTCCTGCGGCGAGTGCTTTTTCTGCAAGCGCGGGTTTTACTCCGGATGCGAGCGAACCAACCCTGACCACGCCAAGGCCGCCAAGCTGTGGGGTCATTCACCGGCAGGTCTGTTCGGCTACTCGCACCTGCTGGGCGGATATGCCGGCGGCCAGGCGGAATATCTGCGTGTGCCGTACGCAGACGTCGGGCCCATTCGCGTGCCGGAAGGCGTGGATGACGAGACCTTGTTGTTCCTGTCGGACATCTTCCCCACCGGCTATATGGCCGCTGAGAACTGCAATATCCAGCCCGGCGACACCATCGCCGTGTGGGGTTGCGGCCCCGTTGGGCAGTTCGCGATCCGCAGCGCGTTCCTGCTGGGCGCGGAACGCGTGATCGCCATCGATACGGTGCCCGAGCGCTTGGCCATGGCCCGCGCGGCCGGCGCACAGACGCTCGATTTCAAAGCCAGCGATGTGCAGGACGCGCTCAACGAAATGACGCAGGGCCGCGGCCCCGATGCCTGCATCGATGCGGTGGGCACTGAGCCCGAGACGACCGCCAGCTTCGACTCCGTGCTCGACCGCATCAAGGTCGCCACCGCGCTCGGTACGGATCGGCCCCACGTGCTGCGGCAGGCCATTCAGTGCTGCCGCAACTTCGGTACGGTCTCGATCGTCGGTGTGTATGGCGGGCTGCTCGACAAGGTGCCCTTTGGGTCAGCCATCAATCGCGGGCTGACGTTCCGGATGGCGCAAACACCGGTTCAGCGGTATCTGCCGATATTGCTCGAACGCATTGAGCGCGGCGAGATCGACCCGTCGTTCGTAGTCACGCATCGCGGCACGCTGGCGGATGGCCCGGACCTGTACAAGACCTTCCGCGACAAGCAGGACGGATGTGTGAAGGTGGTGCTGAAGCCCTGAGGCCAGCGGCGCCCCTTTGCCCGGCAGGAAGCGCCCTAACTGCGCAGCGGCCAGACGCAGTCGTCGGCCACGGCAAAAAGCGCTTCTCCGGGCGCAGCCGGCGCCGTCCACAAGCCGGTGAACTCGCCGAATGCGGGGAGCAGGGCGCCGCTCGTTCCAAACCGGAAACACGGCAGCCGGAGGCGGTCCCGAGCCGGCCCGCTGATGACGACGCCCGGGTGCACGTGGCCGGCGATGACGTAGCGACCGGGCACCGCCTGCGGTTCATGGCATAGCGCGAAGGGGCCGATCGCCCACGGCTCTTCGACCACGTCGAAGCGCAGGTCCGCAGGTGGGTCGCCCGCGTGGCGGTCGTGGTTGCCGCGGACCAGCGTGCATGCGATATCGGCATGGCGCGCGCGCCAGGCGGCGAGTGCACCAATGGCGGCGTGCGCTTCGCGCGCGTGGAGAAGGTCGCCCAGCCACGCGATATGCGCGACCGGCAATCGGGCGAGCATGGCGTCCAGGCGGGCGACTGCCTGGCTGGTGCTGCCGGCCGGCACCGGCACCCCGCGCGCGCGGAACGTTGCCGCCTTGCCGAAATGCGCATCGGCCACCATCAGCATGCGTTGCGCAGGCCACCAGAGCGCACGCTCGGGCAGCAGCCATACCGTCTCGCCTGCGCACTGCATGGCGACGTCATTGGGTGCAGTCATAGCAGTGGCAGCGGCTTCGATGTCTTGCGTGGCCGGCGCGCGCGGCGGGTGGATTTGCCCGCAGTGTCTGGCGATTCAGTCAGGCGCAGGGCGGCCTGGACATCGTTTTCGATCTCCGGCCGTGTCGCGGCATCCGGGTCGGTGGGTTCTGGGCCAGCGGCGCGCTCCGCTTCGGCGAGCATGCGTGCGATCCGATCAGCGAGTTTCTCCGTCGAAAGCTGCTCGCGAAACCGCTCCACCATCAACGGAAAACCGAATGGCGAGGGCCGCTTCAGTGCGCAAAGCTGGAGCTGCAAGGCGCGCATGCGGACGAGGGCCGCTTCGATGCGGTCGAGGTCCAATTCCTGGCGCAGCACTTCGGTTTCCGCCTGCGACAGCAGCAGGTTGCCCGGGTCGTGGCGCCGGAAGACTTCATAGAACAGGCCCGAAGATGCCTGCAACTGGCGCGCGCTCTTGTGCGCGCCGGGGTAGCCCTGAAACACCAGGCCCGATACACGTGCGATCTCGCGAAAGCGGCGTTGCGCCAGTTCTCCGGCGTTGAGGCTGGCGAGTACATCGTGCATCAGCGTGTGCGTGGCAAAGAGTTCGCCGCTGGCCAGCAGCGCCGGCCAGTCGATGGGCGTGGCCGACAGCAGTTCGAGGCCGTAGTCGTTGAACGCCAGTGAAAAGGTGGCCGGCGTGCGATTGGCCGCGCGCCAGCCAAGCAGGCTCGCGAGCCCCAGGTGCGCATGCCGCCCGGCAAACGGGTACAGAAACAGATGCCAGCCCTCGCGCGACTGCAGCGTCTCGGCCACCAGCGTTGCCGTGGTGGGCAGCGCAGACCAGCGCGCCTGCAACTCCAGCAAGGGGCGCGCGGCCTGCATTTCGGGGCTGTCGAAGCGGGCATGTGCTGCCGCATCGAGCTGCGCCACCACCGCGTGCGCCAGCTCGGTGGAAAGCGGCATGCGACCGCCGTTCCAGCGCGGCACGGCGGCGCGCTTGCCGGTGGCGCGCCGCACATAGGCGGTCATGTCCTGCACGCGCACCAGCTCCAGCAGGCGGCCTGCAAACAGGAAGTTGTCCCCGGGGCGCAGCCGCGCAATGAAACCTTCTTCAATCGACCCCAGCGCGCCGCCACCGGAAGCGTGCCACCAGCGCACGGTCATCGTTGCATCGCTGACGATGGTGCCGATGCTCATGCGGTGTCGCCGCGCAAGGCGTGCGTCGGGCACGCGCCAGACGCCGTGTTCATCGGGCACGACGCGGTGGTAGTCGGGATACGCCGTGAGGGAGTGGCCGCCCTGTCGTACGAAGTCGAGCGCCCATTGCCATTCGTCGTCGCGCAAGTCGCGGTAGGCCCAGGCGCGGCGCACTTCCTCCAACAGCGCGTTGGGCACGAAGCCACCGCCCAGCGCCACCGTCACCAGATGCTGCACCAACACGTCCAGCGGCTTATGCGGCGAGGTGCGGGCCTCCACCTGGCCCGACATGGCCGCTGCGCGGGCGGCCGCGCCTTCCACGAGTTCAAGGCTGTGCGTCGGCACCACCGTTACGCGAGACGGGCGGCCGGGCGCGTGCCCAGATCGCCCAGCGCGCTGCAACAGCCGCGCCACGCCCTTGGGCGAACCGATCTGCAGTACGCGTTCCACGGGCAGAAAGTCGACACCGAGATCGAGGCTGGACGTGCAGAACACGGCCTTGAGCAGGCCCTGCTTGAGGCCGGTCTCGACCCAGTCGCGCGTTGCACGGTCCAGCGAGCCATGATGCAACGCAATCAGCCCCGCCCATTCCGGCCGCGCGTTGATGACGGCCTGATACCACAGCTCCGCTTGCGACCGCGTGTTGAGAAACACCAGCGCGGTGCGGGCGCTTTCCAGCTCCTCCAGCACATGCGGCAGCATCGCCATGCCCAGATGCCCGGCCCACGGAAACCGCCCCACGCCGTCGGGGAGCAGCGTATCGATCTCCATGCGCTTGGGCAGGTGGCCCTGCACCAGCGTGCCGGGGGCGGGCGTTCCTGCATCGCCCAGCGCGTCCATGGCTTCCGCCAGGTTGCCCAGCGTGGCGGACAACCCCCACACGATCAGGTCCGGCGACCACGTGCGCAGCCGGGCCAGCGCCAACTGCACCTGTACGCCACGCTTGTTGCCGACGAGTTCATGCCATTCATCCACGACCACCACGCGCACCGAGCCCAAGGCCTCGCGCGCATCGGCACGTGCAAGCAGCAACGACAGGCTTTCGGGTGTGGTCACCAGGGCGGTGGGCAAGCGGCGTGATTGTGCGGCACGTTCGGCGCTGCCGGTGTCGCCGGTGCGCAAGCCGAGCGTCCAGTGCGGCGCCAACGCCTGTGCCGCTTCGGTCAATGCGCGCGTGGTGTCGGCGGCCAGCGCGCGCATGGGCGTGAGCCACAGCACCGACAACGGCGGTGCGCCGCCACGTCCGCGCACCTGCGCCAGCCGCTGCAACGCCCCGAGCCACACCGCATAGGTTTTCCCCGCGCCGGTGGTGGCATGCAGCAGGCCCGATTCGCCGCGCGCCATGGCCGACCACACCGTGCGCTGGAACGGCATGGGCGTCCAGCCACGCGCAGCAAACCACGTATCAAGATCGGGCGATGCAGGTGCGTTCATGACGGCGGTAGCAGGCTTTCCAGCGTCTGCAGCGTATCGGCTTCTGCGACGGGCTTGTCGTGTCGCCAGCGCAGCATACGCGGAAAGCGCACCGCGATGCCGCTCTTGTGCCGAGGGCTGCGCGCAATGCCCTCAAAGCCCAGTTCGAACACCAGCGTCGGCGCCACGCTGCGCACGGGGCCAAAGCTCTCGACCGTCGTCTTGCGGATGAGCGCGTCGACCTGGCGGATCTCTGCGTCGCTCAGGCCGGAGTACGCCTTGGCAAATGGCACCAGCTTGCGCTCGGGCACGTCGGGCGGCGCATCCCACACGGCGAAGGTGTAGTCGGTATACAGGCTCGCGCGCCGGCCGTGGCCGCGTTGTGCATAGATCAGGACGGCGTCTACCGAGAACGGATCGATCTTCCACTTCCACCACACGCCCACGTCCTTGGTGCGGCCCACGCCGTAGCGCGCGTCGCGCCGCTTGAGCATCAGCCCCTCCACGCCAAGCTCGCGGGACGCCTCGCGCTGCTGCGCAAGATGCTGCCAGTCGTCGCCTTGCAGCAGAGGTGACAGCTCCAGCGCCGGATGGATGCATTCCGCAATCACGCGTTCGAGTTGCGCGCGCCGTTCGCTCTGCGGGCGTTCACGCAAGTCTTGCCCCTGCCATTCCAGCAGGTCATACGCCAGCATCACGGCCGGCGCATCGCGCAGCACGCGGGCATTCAGCGTCTTGCGGCCGATACGTTGCTGAAGCAGGGCAAACGGCTGCACACGGCCCGCCTGCCAGACCACGATCTCGCCATCGAGCACGGTGCCTGGCGGCAGCACCTCCGCCATGGCGGACAGTTCGGGAAAGCGATCGGTGATGAGTTCCTCGCCGCGCGACCACAGCCATGCGCTGTCGGCGCGCCGCACGAGCTGCGCGCGGATGCCATCCCACTTCCATTCGATCTGCCACTCAGCGGGCGTGCCGAGCAGGGTGTCGAAGGCTTCCACGTCAGCCTGCAGCGGGTGCGCGAGAAAGAACGGATACGGGTGCCCGGTATCGAGCGCGTGGCCATCGACGCTGGCATCGGCCAGCAGCGCGCGATAGCGCTCGGCGGTGGGCGCCTGGCCGATGTCGGTATAGCCCATCAGCCGTTGCGCCACGTGCTTGGGGTCGGTGCCGCCCACCTCCGCCAGCGCGCGCGTGACCAGCAGTTTTGACACCCCCACGCGAAACGCCCCCGTGATCAGCTTCATCAACACCAGCCGCGCATGCAGCGGGAGCCCACGGCACAGCTCCGCCAGGCGCGGCAGCACCGCTTCGGGCGGCTGCCCGCGCAACGGCAGCAGGCGGGCCTCCATCCATTCGGCCAGGCTGGCGTCGTCTGCGTGATCTGCATCTGGCAGGACGAGGGCGATGGTTTCGGCCAGGTCGCCCACGGCTTGGTAGCACTCGTCAAACAGCCATTCGGGCAGGCCGGAGGTGGTCTGCGCAAAGCTGGCGAGCACGCGCACCGGCACAAGCTGGCGCGGCTTGCCCCCGGCCAGGAAGTAGACCGCCCACGCGGCGTCAGCATCGGGCGCCGTACGCAGGTAGGCCACCAGCGCGGCCAGCTTGCCGTTGCTCGAAGTGGTGGCGTCGAGCTGCGCGTACAGATCGGCGAAGGCTTTCATGACGCGGACGTGTCCTCTGGCGCGCTTGCCGTGGGCGTATCAGCTGTTTCAGCGGCATTGCCTTCTTCGGCCTCGTCGCCATACTCGGTGGCGAAGGCGCGCGCATCCAGGCCGCGTTCGCACAGCCAGCGCACCATTGGCGCGACCTGGCCGTGCGTGACATAGACACGCGTGGCGCCCGTGGCGTCGATGGCCTGAAGCAGGCCGGGCCAGTCGGCATGATCGGACAGCACGATGCCGCGATCGACGCCGCGCCGCCGACGTGCTCCGCGAAGCTGCATCCAGCCGCTGGCAAACGCATCGGCGTAGTCGCCAAAACGGCGCATCCACGCCGTGCGTTGTGCGGAGGGCGGTGCCAGCACGAGCGCGCGCCGCAAGTCCGCGCGCGGCACGTCGGTCGCGAGCTGCGTGGGCGGCAGCGCCACGCCCGCGTGCCGATACGCGGCATCCAATTGCAGCATGGCGCCGTGCGAAACGATGGGCCCAATGCCGGTATCGAGCCCGGAGAGAATGCGCTGCGCCTTGCCGAAGGCGTAGCAGAACACCACGCTTGCGCGGCCCGCGTCGGCGTTGTCCCGCCACCATGCGTTGAGCTGCGCAAAGATCTCGGTCTGCGGGCGCCAGCGGTAAATCGGCAGCCCGAAGGTGGATTCGGTGATGAAGGTATTGCATCGCACCGGCTCGAACGGCGTGCAGGTGCTGTCAGCCTCCACCTTGTAATCGCCGGACACGACCCACACGTCGCCGCCGTATTCCAGCCGCACCTGCGCAGAGCCCAGCACGTGCCCCGCCGGATGGAAGCTCAGCCGGACGCCGTGGTGGACGATGGATTCGCCGTATGGCAGCGTCTGCAGGGGGAGGTCGTCACCCAGCCGCGCGCGCAGCACGCCCGCCCCCGGAGCGGCTGCCAGGTAATGCCGGTGCCCCACACGGGCATGGTCACTGTGGGCGTGCGTGATGACGGCGCGGTCAACCGGCCGCCATGGGTCAACGTAGAAATCGCCTGCCGGACAATACAGGCCGCTGGGCGTGGTTACGATCAGGTCCGCTGCGCTGGTCATCGATTGCTCTCATTGGATGCCCCTCATCCGACGCCCGGGACAGCCGCCCGCGACAGCATTAACGCAATGGCTGCTTGCGCACAGGCTCCGCCCGCATGTCGGCCGGGCCCCCGGGGCCTGCGGCGGCGGCACTGGGGCCGGCCGAATCGCCACCACCAGGCTGGCGCGTTCCCGCGGAAGCGTCCGCGGACTGCGCGGCGGGTGCCTTTGGCGGTGAGGCCGGCAGGGTGTCCGGATACCGTGACAAGGAGTGCTTTGCCGTCTTGGGTTGCGCCGTCGGAGCGGCGTCTGCAGACGCCGGCTGCGGCTCAGTCGGTTGCGCGAGTGAAAGCCCGCTGCCGGTTGTCGATACCAGAAAGAATAGCCAACCTGCGGCTGCTTGTTTTGTCACTCGTAATGCTTGATGCATGCGTGGCCTCCGTTGCGCTCTCGTGGCGGGAAGCAGTCGGCATGCCAGGGGTGTGGGGGCGTGGTTGCCGTGTGGCCGGTGCGGAGGCGGCGTAGCGGCTGGGCGTTTTTTCAATGATGAGGAAAAAGCGGCGCTCGGCTGCCGACAATGTCGACTGCCCGAGGCAATCTGCCGCACTCGACATCAGCATGGAAGGGGCAAGCACGGGCCTGAAACCCTCGTCGACGGAGGTTTGTGGCCCGGAGGTGAGCCTCAAACAGTCGGGGGCGGCCCTCTGCGGGGCGAATGCGGACCTCAAACAGTCGCCTGCCACAGTCGGAGGTCGAAATTTTCGACCTCCGAGAGCCGGCTTTGAGGCTTGGACGGTGGAACGTCAGCCTCAACGGGGCGACGTCGGGTGTTTGAGGGCGAAGCGCGGGCCTCGGAGCTCCGATGGGTCGGATGTTTTTGGGCCACGTTCGGGCCTCTGAGGGCCGTACGTGGCTGTCTGACGGCGGAATGTCGTGCTCAGACAGTCGACATCGAGTGTTTGAGGGTGGCGCACGGGGCTGAAACAGTGGCGCTCGGCGGTCTGCGGAGAATCCGTGGGAAAGCCACAGTGGGTTTGCGGGGCCGTGGGTCAAGCAGTGGGGCTATCCAGTTGCCGAACGTGAAGGCCGCGGTGAGCGGTCGAGCAGGCACCCTGACTAGGTCACGTCCTTCAAGGACAGAACCGCTGCATGGCTGTACGCGCGTAGAGCGCACCCTCATGCTGTTATGAGGCCCGGCGAACAACGGACGGTTTCATTCTCGTCGCCATTCAACCCAAAATCGCACTCAGTTCCGATTCAGCGCTGACAGGCAATCGACCAGGCCGCGTATTTACGTTGCGTTCTTCTGTGGGTTGTCGAACATGGGAGTACGCAGGCAGTTAGCTACCCCCGCAATTGCGTCTCCTCTGCGCCTGCGTCTTCCGACGTCCATTTCGAAGGCAAAGGCGTCAGCGCCCGGTGTGCAGGGCGCATTTTTTTTGATTGAGGTGCGAGCCACCGGCGGGCTGGCGTGCCGACTTCTTCCGACGACAATCGCCCGCACAGCCCGGTCATGGCGCGATGAGTGAGTGTTGTCGTTCCTCAATCAATCATCAGATGGTGGGACGTACAGGATTTGAACCTGCCTGCCTGCGCCGGTAAACCGTCGCCGCTCGACCCATGAGCTACCGTCCCGTCTTCACTATATCGACGCTTCCTGTGGAAACCCGAGTCGGGACATCCCCTTAGCCGGATCGGCCGGTGCGCCTTGCAGGCGGGGGCATCCGGATGCTCTACGCCGGAATGATTCTGCGCCGGCGCAAGTCGTTGAAGATCCGCATGAACATCGCTTCCGTCTCTACGTATTCGTGAAAGCCGAAGCGGCGGGCCTTGGAGCCGTCGCCGAACATGTCGTAATCCCACGAGAAGACGAAGTCGGCAAAGCGCCACGAAGACACATCGCGGTAGGGCGTGTCTGCCAGACCATGCCTGGCGATCATGCCCTGCCAGAGCGGCGCCTTGTCGGCCATGACGGTGTCGAGCGACAACGGCAGCGGCGGTGCGACTTCCAGATCAAAGTAGCGCGCGATCCGGGGCCACATTTCGCTCCAGCGGAACAGGTCGCCGTTGTTGATGTTGAACGCCTGGTTGGCGCAGCGCGGGTCGGTGGCAGCCCACACGGTGGCGCGGGCAAGCAGGCCGGCGTCGGTCATTTCCAGCAGGTGGTCGTACGCGCCGGGTTTGCCGGGAAACCGCAGCGGCAAGCCCAGCTCTTTCGAGATCGACGCGTACATGGCAATGGCCACGGCAAGGTTCATCGGGTTGCCCAGCGCGAAGCCGCCTACCACCGACGGGCGGATGGCCGACCACGTCCACGCCTTGCCCTGCTGGCGCGCTTCCAGAAAGGTCTGCTGATCGAACATGAATTCGGGCGGCATGAAGTGCGCATCGGTTTCGCGCGCCGGCGTTTTGAACGGCCCGAGGTGACCGCCGTAGACCTTGTAGCCCTGCATCAGGCTGATGTGCGCGAGGTGGGGCGACGCGGCCTCGATGGCGTCGACCACGTTGGTCAGCATGGCGAGGTTGGGCGGCACCAGCTCGGCCCAGGTCGGACGGTCTTGGTACGCGGCGTAGAAGACGTGGGTGACGTTGCCCAGTGCGCCCAGCTTGATGCGCGTGTCAGCCGCGTCGAGCAGGTCGACGGCGATGTGGCGGATGCGCTCTGTCGATTCACCGCCGCGACGCGACAGGCCCACGATGCGCCAGTCGTCCAATGTGGCGAGGTGCTCGATCAGGTTGCGGCCGATCACGCCCTGCGCGCCCACGACGAGCGCGACTTTGTCCTGTGCAGTCATGTTGGTGTTGGGTGGAACTGAATCAGCAATGACCACCAGTATGAGAACGCCAGCATCTGTGCGATAGACTGCCCGCCAGCTCAATATCTATGAATTGAAATCACAATGGCGCGGCTCGATGTCAATCGCTTTGGCGAGATGGAAGTCTTCGTGCGGGTGGTGGAAGAAGGCGGTTTCTCCGCCGCGGCGCGTGCGTGCCGGATGACGCCGTCGGCGGTGAGCAAGCTTGTGGCGCGGCTGGAGGCCCGCCTTGGCGCGCGGCTGGTGAACCGCTCCACGCGGCGCTTCCAGCTCACGCCTGAAGGCACGGCGTTCTACGAGCGCAGCGTGTCGGTGCTGGCCGATCTGGACGAGGCAGAGCGCGAGGCTTCCGCCGGGGCGCAGCCTTCAGGGCGCTTGCGCATCAATGCGAATGTGCCGGTCGGCACGCATGTGTTGCTGCCGATCGTGCCGGCGTTTCTGGCGTGTCATCCGGAGGTGTCGCTCGACATTGCACTTACGGATCGCGTGGTCGATCTGCTGGAGGACCGCACCGATGTTGCACTGCGCAGCGGGCCGCTGAAGAGTTCGCGGCTGGTGGCGCGCAAGCTCGGGCAGACGCGCTTGATGGTGGTGGCCTCGCCCGCCTATCTGGCGCGCGCCGGCACGCCCCGCACGCCGGCTGATTTGGCAAGCCACAACTGCCTGACGTTCAGCTACGCCCGCGCCACAAACGCGTGGCCCTTTATCAAGCGCGGTCGCCGCACCGAATTCACACCCCAGGGCAACACGCAGATCAGCGATGGCGAGGCGCTGCGGGCGGTGGCGGCCGCCGGCCTGGGCTTGGCGCGCCTGGCCGAGTTCCAGGTGCGCGCCGATCTGGAGTCAGGCCGCCTCGTGCCCGTCCTGGAGGATTACAACCCTGGCGAGACCGAAGACATCCACGCCGTCTATGTCGGCCAGGGCGCGCATCTGCCAGCCCGCGTGCGGGCGTTTCTCGATTTTCTGGTCGCGCACGTGAAGATTGCCTAGGCGCGCTTCCCCCCTCCCAGGAAGGGCGTGCGCTTCACATTCGCAAAACCCCTTCAAGTTGCCAAATGCCGTGCCGTTTACCGCCACATAACGTGTGCATGAACGGGGGAAGACGCGATGTCACAGCATTCGCAGCACGAAGTCGATGAACGGACCAATCTGACGAACAACAACCGCTTTGAGCTGTTGTTGTTCCGCCTGGGGGAATCTGCGCGCTCCAATCAGCGCGAGATGTTCGGCATTAATGTGTTCAAGGTGCGCGAGATCATGGTCATGCCGCCAGTGACGCATGTGGCGGACGCCGGCGCCCATATCCTGGGTGCGGTCAATGTGCGCGGCCAGATCATTCCCGTGATCGACCTTGCCAGCGTGATCGGCACCCGGAACGGCAATGCGAACATCCTGTTGATTACCGAATACGCCCGCTCCACCCAAGGTTTTGCGGTGGAGGAAGTGGACGAGATCGTGCGCCTGGAATGGAGCCAGATCTTCCCGGCCGAGGCGAGCGTGGGGAGCAGCAATATCACCAGCCTGGCCCGCCTGGATGGCAACGCCGACAACTCGCGCCTGGCACAGGTGATCGACGTTGAACAGATCCTGGTGGATGTCTTCCCGGCACGCCACACCGATCTGGCGCCCGACAATGACGACCGTCCGATCAAGCTGCCGCCCGGTGCCAAGCTGCTGGTGGCGGATGACTCCGGCCTCGCGCGTTCGCTGATCGCCAACGGCCTGGAAGCCATGGGCGCGCCGTACGTCATGACCAAGAGCGGCCAGGAAGCGTGGGATACGCTGCAGAACATTGCACGTGACGCGGCCCGCGAAGGCAAGACCGTGCGCGACAAGATCGCGCTGGTGCTGACCGATCTGGAAATGCCCGAGATGGACGGCTTCACGCTCACGCGCAAGATCAAGACCGAGCCGGCGTTCCAGTCGATTCCGGTAGTGATCCACTCGTCGCTGTCGGGCTCGGCCAATGAAGACCACGTGCGCCGCGTTGGCGCCAACGGCTACGTCGCCAAGTTCGAAGCCAACGAACTCGCGCAGGCCATCGCTTCTGCACTGGGCTAAAGGCTAAGGCTCAGACCAAGCGCTGAGCAGCATCAGGGCCCGGGCGGCGTGCAATGCGCCACCGGGCCCTGTGTCATTTCCGGCTGTGGTGGCCGCCGCCCAGCGGATCGACCACGATCATGGTGCGATCGAGCAGACCGTTGTCGTCAAACAGGGCGTTGAAGTGCGCCTGCTGAGACCCGAGGACGTACATCCGATATGACCACGCTTCCCGCTTCATGAGCGGGTAGTACTGCGTCGGCTCTTTCGGTGTGCCGAAGCGCTGGAGCACATCGCGTTTGGTCCACACACCAGGGCGCGCCTCATAGATTTCCTTTTCCGTCAGCATCTGCCGATAGTTGGTCAGCTTGCCGTTGGCGTCAAAATCGGCGGCATAGACCTCGTGCCCGAGCGGCTGCTTGGAGTAGATCCAGCGGTGCGTGCCGTCCGCAAGCTGATAGGTCTCGGTGGGTGCGCCAAAGGTTTCTCGCACGGCACTTTCCGGCTGGCCGATCATCTTCTGCGCGGTCTGCACAGGGGCGAGCGAGGCACACGCGCACAGGGCGAGTGCCGTCAGGCTGATCCATCTGCTGAGGTGTCTTGGCATGGCGTTCTCCGGGGATGCTGGGATTGACCTTCCGGATGGTAAACGCGGCAGCTGCACGAAATATTCCCCACGATCCAAACTGGCGCTTTGCCGCACAACATTGGTGCGGTCAACCGGGTTTCTTGGCCGAGGCAGCGATGATGCGGTGCACGAAACGCAGCTTGTCGATCACGGGGGATGCCAGCGTAAACGGGTAGCCGTCGGGCTGGCCCAGGCTCCGATTCAGGCTGTTGAGCACGTAGGTGAGCGGAAACCAGCGGCTCATCAGGTTGTTGAAGCTGGCTTCTTCGACCGGGGTCTGGTCGGTCAGCTCGGGCTCTTGCGGATGGTCGGGCAGCAGTGCCAGGCCGTATGACACGGCGGTGTCCAGCGTGTCGACCATGTGCAGGTAGTGCGCCCACGTTTCGGCCCAGTCTTCCCACGGGTGCATGGTGGCGTAGGCGCTGATGTAGTGCTGTGCCCAGTCCGCCGGCGGCCCATTGTCGTAATACGCCTTGAGGGCGTCGGCATAGCTGGCGCGTTCATCGCCAAAGCGCTCGCGGAAGGCTGCTTCCCACATCGGCTTGCCGGCAATCAGGCGATCAAAGAAGTAATGCCCGGATTCGTGCCGGAAGTGGCCAAGCAGCGTGCGATAGGGCTCGCGCAGCTCGGTGCGGGCCTTCTCGCGCGCGGCATCGTCGGCTTCGGCAATGTTGAGCGTGATGCGGCCGTGGTTGTGGCCGGTCATCACAGGCCCGCTGTCTTCCTTGCTTTCCAGAAACGCGAACTCCAGCCCGGTCTCGGGGTTCTCCAGCCGCGACTCCAGTGGCAGGCCCAGCGTCATGAGCGTATAGAGCAGCCGGCGCTTGGCGACCTCCATCTTGTACCAATAGAACCGGTTTTCCGGCACGGTCAGGTCGGGGATCGTTTCGGTGAACTGGCAGGCGCGACACAGCGTGTCGGGCGAATCGGCCGGGATCATCCAGTTGCAGACGTTTTCGACCGCGTAGTTGTGGCATTGGCGGTAGAGCTGGCCTTGTGCCTCGGGATGCAGGCTGCGCCAGCGCTTGTCTGAGGCCGTTGCTGTCTCGGGTGTCTGCGCTGTCTCTGCTGGCTGCGGTGTCTGCGGTATCTGCGCTGTCTCTGGCAGCTCGTCGGCAGGTTCGAATGCGCTGATCTCGCCCACGTCAGGCAGGTAGCCGAGCAGGGCGTTGCAGCGCTCGCACAAGACGTTTTCAAAGAAGACGAGTTGCTGGCAACGGTTGCAGTGGAACGTTTTCATGGCGGTCCAGGGGCAGGGCAAGGGCTGGCTTTCGGGGGGCTTCCCTACCAAGATGGTGGTGGGGCAGCGGCCAGCTGTCCAGCAAGCGTTGTACCGCATCGGCGTGTCATACGCACGGCCGTGCACGCGTGGCACGATGGCCCGTCGTTCCGAGCCGGGTATGCCGCACAAACGGCATGAACCTTGCTTGAACCGCCCGCCGGCACCGCGCCGGCACGCCATTACGAGCCACCGAGGAGTCCGTGTGTCGATCCGAGTCGCGCTGAACCACGTTACCCATTATCGCTATGACCGGCTCGTCGAGCTGTCGCCGCAGGTGGTGCGCCTGCGGCCGGCGCCGCACTGCCGCACGCCCATCCATTCGTATTCGATGCGGGTGGAGCCGGCCGAGCATTTCATCAACTGGCAGCAGGACGCGTTTGCCAATTACCAGGCGCGGCTGGTGTTTCCGCACAAGACGCGCGAGTTCAAGGTCACCATCGACCTGGTCGCCGAGATGGCGGTCTACAACCCGTTCGATTTCTTCCTGGCGCCCGAGGCGGAGTCGTTCCCTTTCAGCTACGCCGACGACCTGGCTGCCGAGCTGGCGCCGTACCTCGTCAAGCGCGAGATGACGCCGAACTTTGCCGCGTTTGTTGCCAGCATCGACCGCACGCCGCGCCGCACGATCGATTTTCTGGTGGGGCTGAACCAGCGCCTGCAGCACGACATCCGCTACCTGATCCGCATGGAGCCCGGGGTGCAGACGCCGGAAGAGACGCTGTCGCTGGGCTCCGGCTCGTGCCGCGATACGGGCTGGCTGATGGTGCAGACGCTGCGGCAACTGGGGCTGGCGGCGCGCTTTGTGTCCGGCTACCTGCTGCAGCTCACGCCCGACGTGAAGGCCGTCGATGGCCCCAGCGGCACCGAGGTCGATTTCACCGACCTGCACGCCTGGTGCGAGGTCTACCTGCCGGGCGCCGGCTGGATCGGCTTTGACCCCACCTCCGGCCTGCTGGCGGGCGAGGGGCATATTCCCGTGGCCTGCACGCCGGAACCCGGCAGCGCGGCGCCCATCTCGGGCGCGGTGGACGAATGCGAGGTCGAATTCGAGCACACGATGTCGATCACGCGCGTGCTGGAAGCCCCGCGCGTGACCAAGCCCTACACCGAGGCGCACTGGGCCGATGTCGTTCGCATGGGTGCAAAGGTGGATGCCGAACTCGACGCCATGGACGTGCGCCTGACCATGGGCGGCGAGCCCACCTTCGTGGCCGTGCGCGACCGCGATGCCGCCGAGTGGAACACCGATGCCCTCGGCCCCACCAAGCGCAGCTACGCCGTGGGGCTCATGGACAAGCTGCGGCAGCGCTACGGCGCCAACGGCTTCCTGCATATCGGCCAGGGCAAGTGGTACCCGGGCGAGCAACTGCCGCGCTGGGCGCTGTCGCTCTACTGGCGTACCGACGGCCAGCCCTGCTGGAACGATCCAACGCTGTTTGCCGACGAGCGCGAGCCCGGCCGCTACACCTCTGCCGATGCGCAGCGCTTTCTGCATCATCTGGCGCGCAAGCTGTCGGTGGACGAACAATGCATCCAGGCCGGCTACGAAGACACGTGGTACTACCTCTGGCGCGAGCGGCGCCTGCCCGTGAATGTCGATCCGTTTGATTCGCGGCTCGACGATGAGCTGGAACGCGTGCGCCTGCGCCGCGTGTTCGACGCGGGCCTGTCGGCCGTCACCGGCTACGTTCTGCCGCTGGCGCGCGAATACGATGCCGCGCTGGCCGGCGCGCGCTGGGTGACCGGCCCGTGGTTCTTCCGCGATGAGCGCATGTACCTGATCCCGGGCGATTCACCGATGGGCTATCGCCTGCCGCTCGACTCGCTGCCGTGGGTCAGCAAGAGCGACTATCCGTATCAGCATGCGCACGATCCGTTCGGCCCGAGTGCGCCGCTGCGCTCGGCAGCGGAATTGCGCATGCAATATCAGGGTGAGTCTGCCGACGCGACGCCCGGGGCCGCAACCAAAGGCGCATCGGCCGCGCGCGGTACCGGCGCGGCCGTAGATGCCCGTATCCCGGCGCACAGCGAATCCGCGTCATGGGTCCATCGCACCGCGGTGTGCGTGGAAGCGCGCGACCCCGCCCGCGCCGCCGGTCCCAAGGTCGAGAACGACACCTTCGGCTCCGGGCACAGCCAGCTGCACGTATTCATGCCGCCGCTGACGGTGTTGGACGACTATCTCGACCTGCTGACCGCAGTGGAGGCGACCGCCGCCGAGCTGCAGGTGCAGGTCGTCGTCGAAGGGTATCCGCCGCCGCGCGACCCACGCCTGAAGCTGCTGCAGGTAACCCCCGACCCCGGCGTGATCGAGGTCAACATCCACCCCGCCAGCAACTGGGAACAGTTGGTCGACCATACGGAATACCTGTACGAATCGGCCCACCAGTCGTATCTGAGTACGGAGAAGTTCATGCTCGACGGCCGCCACACGGGCACCGGCGGCGGCAACCACTTCGTGCTGGGCGGGGCCACGCCGGCCGACAGCCCGTTCCTGCGCCGGCCCGATCTGCTGGCCAGCCTGATTGCGTACTGGCATAACCATCCGTCGCTGTCCTATCTGTTCTCGGGGCTGTTCATCGGCCCGACCAGCCAGGCGCCGCGCGTGGACGAAGCGCGCAACGATCAGGTGTACGAACTGGAGATCGCCTTTGCGGAGCTGCAGCACCAGCTGGACCGCCTGGGCGCCACAAACATTCCGCCTTGGCTGATCGACCGCATCCTGCGCAACATCCTCATCGACGTGACCGGCAACACGCACCGCGCCGAGTTCTGCATCGACAAGCTCTATTCACCTGACGGCCCGACGGGGCGCCTGGGCCTGCTGGAGTTGCGCGGCTTCGAAATGCCGCCGCACGCGCGCATGAGCCTGGTGCAGCAACTGCTGCTGCGCGCGCTGGTTGCCCGCTTCTGGAAGACGCCGTACACCACGCGGCTGACGCGTTGGGGCACCGAGCTGCACGATCGCTTCCTGCTCGGCACCTTCGTGCAGATGGACTTCGACGACGTGCTGGCTGATCTGCGTGAAGCGGGTTACGCCTTTGAGCGCGAGTGGTTTGCACCGCATTTCTCGTTCCGCTTCCCGCTGGTGGGTGAGCTGCATACGGGCGGGATCTCGCTCACGCTCAGCGGGGCGCTGGAACCCTGGCACGTCATGGGCGAGGAGGGTGCCCAGGGCGGCACGGTGCGCTACGTCGATTCGTCGGTCGAGCGGCTCGAGGTGCGCGTGCTGGGCCTGAACGAAAACCGGCACGTCGTGACGGTCAACGGGATTCCCTTGCCATTGCAACCAACCGGCCGCGTGAGCGAGCAGGTGGCGGGGGTGCGGTTCCGGGCGTGGTCGCAGGCGTCGGCGCTGCACCCGACCATCGGCGTGCATGCGCCGCTGACGTTCGACCTGGCCGACACCTGGACTGGCCGCTCGCTGGGCGGTTGCCAGTATCATGTGGCGCATCCGGGTGGGCGCAACTACCAGACGTTTCCCGTCAACGCTTACGAGGCGGAAAGCCGCCGCCGCGCGCGCTTCTTCACCATCGGACATACGCCCGGACCGCTGCAGGTGCGGTCGCCCGAGCGCAGTCTGGAGTTTCCGTTTACGCTGGATTTGCGCCGCTACTAATTTCATCCAGCCAAGCCGATCTTGTCTTACCAGTCGACCCTGCCGCTCGAACCCACTGCCGCCCACGCGGATGTGCTGGCCCTCCTTCGCATGTTGCCCGGGCGGGAGGGCCACTGGGATGAGCTGCGTGACGCCACGGGCGCGTTGCGCGAACCGTGGCGGCAGTTTTTCGAGCATGTGCGCGACGGGGGGATCGGTGGCCTAGTCGGGCTGGAACAGGCCCGCGCCTCCGTCGCACAGCAGGTGCGCGACAACGACATCAGCTACAACGTCTACGCCGACAAGGGCGAGCCGCGCCCGTGGGCGCTCGATCTGCTGCCTTTCCTGATCGACCACGACAGCTGGGCCGTGATCGAGCAGGGCGTGATGCAGCGCGCGCGGCTGCTCAATGCCATCGTGGCGGATACCTACGGGCCGCAGTCGTTGCTCGCGCAGGGGCTGGTGCCGCCCGCGCTGGTGTTTGGCCATCCGGGGTACCTGCGTGCGGTGCGCGGCTTTACGCCGCCGGGCGGCCAGTACCTCCACATCGTGGCAGTGGACTTGGGGCGGACGCCCAGCGGCGACTGGATGGTGGTCGGCCACCGCACCGAAGCCCCTTCGGGCCTTGGCTATGCGCTCGAAAATCGGCTGATCGTCTCGAGCCTGTTTGCCGATGCCTTCCGTGAGTTGCGTGCCACGCGCCTGGCGCCGACGTACTCACAGCTGATCAGCACGCTGGCCGCCGCCGCGCGCACCACCATGTCCGACGACGAGCCCGGCGATTCGCCGCACATTGCGCTGCTCACGCCCGGCCCTTTCAGCGAAACCTATTTCGAGCACGCCTTCCTGGCGCGATACCTGGGCGTGACCCTGGTGGAGGGCAAGGACCTGACGGTGCGTGGCGACAAGCTTTACCTGAAGACCTTCAACGGCCTCGAACGCGTGCACGCCGTGCTGCGCCGCCTGGACGACGTGTTCTGCGACCCGGTGGAGCTGCGCGCCGATTCCACCATCGGCGTACCGGGCTTGCTGCAGGTGATGCGCGCAGGCAACGTGATGGTGTCGAATGTGCCCGGCGCGGGGTTTGTCGAATCGCCGGCCATGCTGGGATTCTTGCCGGGGATTGCGCAGGCGCTGCTCGGCGAGCCGCTCGCCTTGCCCAGCGTGCCGACATGGTGGTGCGGCGAGGCATTGGCGCGCGACGAGGCGCAGGCCCGCCTGTCTGCCGGGCTGCTGTTGCCAACCTGGCCCGGACACTACCCCGACGGCCCACCCGGTATGGCAAGCGGCCCGCAATCGCTGGCCGACTGGCGCGCACGCATTGACAGCGCGCCGGACACCTTCACCGTGCAGGTCCCGTTGCCGTATTCCTGCACGCCTCGCTACGAGGCGGGCATGCTCGCGGGCCGGCCTTCCGTGTTGCGCGTGTTTGCCATTGCGGATATGGCCGGCGGCTGGCACGTCATGCCCGGCGGCTTTACGCGCCTGGCGGCCGAGCGGCAGGCTTCGGCGTCGATGCAGATGGGCGGCAGCAGCGTCGATACCTGGGTGTTGTCGAATCAGCCGCAGCCGGCTGCGCCCTTTTCCTTGCTGCCATCGCCGATGCGGCCGGCCGACCTTGCTCGCAAGCACCGCACGGTGTCGAGCCGCGCGGCAGAAAACCTGTTCTGGTCCGGCCGCTATGGCGAGCGCGCTGAAAACGGCGTGCGCCTATGCCGCCTGATTCTCGGCTCGCTGGAGGCCAACGACGCCGACACGATGTTCGGCACGCTGACGGAGCTGGCGGCGGAATGCGGCCTGATCTTCAGCGCCGATGTGTTCGCGCGCAGCAGCCCGAGCGCGTTTGAGCGCGCGCTGGTGGCGGGCTTGAGCGAGCAGTCGGGGACGGCCGGGATCGGGCAATGCCTGGCCGCGCAGGCGCGCTCGTCGGGTGAGGTGCGCGGGCGTCTGTCGAACGACCATTGGAGAACTATCCTCGCCGCGCGCAACGATTTTCGCGATGGGTTGGCCAACCTCACGGCCGAAGGCCCGCACGACCGTGTGGCGCTGGTCGATCTGCTCGAATATCTGGCGACGCAACTCTCCGCCATCAGCGGTGCGCAGGGTGACCGCATGACGCGTGACGAGGCGTGGCGCCTGCTGTTTGCCGGCCGCCATATCGAGCGCGTGTGGGCCATGGCGACGTTCCTGCGCGTGATTGCCGAGCAGGGCAAACTCGCCACCGCCGAGGGTTTTGACCTGCTGCTGCAGCTGTTCGACAGCACGCTCACCTACCGGTCGCTGTATCCGGGGCGGCTGGAGGTGCCGGCGCTGCTCGACCTGCTGGTGGTGGAGTCGACCAACCCGCGCGGGCTGTACGGCGTGTACGACCGGCTGCGGACCAAACTGGCGCAGATCGAACGCGCCGCTGCCCCGATGTCCGCCCAGCGCCGCCCGCCGTTTGCCGACCTGATGCCCGCGGTCGATGTGCTCCCGTCGCTGGAGGCGCTGTGCGAAGCCGATGCCGACGGCCGCTACGCCAACCTCATCGCCCTGTGCGACAAGCTGTGCGACTACGTGGCCGCCGCATCCAACGAGATCAGCGCGCGCTACTTCAGCCACGCCAGCACGCCAACCGCACAGGTGGCCTGATGGACGCACGCGCGGCGCTGCTGACGGTATCGCACAGCACGGTCTATCACTACGCAACGGCTGTCGAGACGGCGCAGCATCTGGCGACCATTCGCCCGCGTGCGTGCCAGTGGCAGGAGGTGGTCGAGCACGCCGAGCAGATCGAGCCTGCGCCCTCGTATCTGACCAGCCGCGTCGATGGCTTTGGCAACGACGTGCTGTATTTCTCGCTCGATACGCCGCACGACAGCCTGCGCATGACCACCAAGACCACGGTGCGCCTGCAACCGCGCTGGACCAATCTGGACCCGGCCGCCACGCCGGAATGGGAGTCGGTCGCGCAGCGCCTGCGGTATCAGGCCGGTTCGGTGTTCTATCCCGAGGCCGAGTTCTGCTTTGCCTCGCCCAACATTGCACTGAGCCCCGAGCTGGAGCGCTACGCACGTGCAAGCTTTGCGGCCGGCACGCCGGTCGTGGCAGGCGCCATCGACCTGATGCATCGGCTGCATGCCGACTTTGAATACGCGCCCACCGCGACCGCTTTCGATACACCGGCCACGCAGGCGTTTGACCTGCGCCGGGGCGTCTGCCAGGACTTTGCGCAAGTGATGATCGGCTGCCTTCGCGCGCTGGGGCTGCCCGCACGCTATGTGAGCGGCTATCTGCGGACCGAACCACCGGCCGGGCAGCCGCGCCTGATTGGCGCCGATGCCTCGCACGCGTGGGTGTCGGTGTTCTGCCCGCAAAGCGGCTGGGTGGATCTCGACCCGACCAACGACGTGCTGGCCGACCTGGACCACGTCACCCTGGCCATCGGGCGCGATTACAGCGACGTGTCACTGCTGCGCGGCATGATCCTTGGCGGCGGCGAGCATCAGGTGGACGTAGCGGTCAGCGTGCGGGAAGTGACGACCGATGAGTGATGAGTAACGAGTAACGAGTAACGAGTAACGAGTAACGAGTAACGAGTAACGAGTAACGAGTAACGAGTGATAGCCGCCTGAAAGCGGGATCGGAAGGCGGATTGGCAGCGCAGTGGGGGCATCATGAAAAAAGACATCTCTTGGCAAGACCTGCCCGACCCGGCAGACGTGTCGGGCGTCTTCGCCTTTGCCATGTCGTTCAACGGCTATGAAGAGCTCGGCTCGTTTGAAGCCTGCACCAGTGCCGCGCGCGAACGACGGCGCGCATCGCTGGTGGATTTGCGCAACGAGCTGTTCTGCGCCGCACGCGCGTCGCGCCATACCGGTTCCATCGGCTATCTGGCGACATACGAAGCGCTGCTTCCGCTCTTTCAGCAGATGCTGGGCGCGCCCACGACCAATGCTTAGTCAGGGGTGGTCCGCCAGCTCCTGTGCGGGGTGCCGGCGCCGTTGCGCGCCGGGGTGGGCGTCGGGCAAGCGATCGGTACCAAACAGCTTGCGGCGCAAGGTGCCCGGCGCATACGCGGTCTTGTAGACACCGCGATTCTGCAGCTCCGGCACGACCAGGTCGATGAAGTCCGCGTAGCTTTCCGGCGTGACCGTACGCGCCAGGTTGAAGCCGTCGATGTCGGTCACATCCATCCACTGCTGCAAAGCGTCGGCGACCTGCTGTGGGTCACCGACGATGGTGGCGTAGCGGCCCCCCAGCGCGAGTTGATCGAGCAGGCGCCGCACCGTGAACTGCGTGTCGCCGCCGGTGGCGCGGCGGATGGATGACTCGATCGCATTCGTCTTCACCGCACGCAGCGGGTCGTCCAACGCATAGGTCGAATAGTCGACGCCGGAGCCCGCGGAGAAATGCGCAAGACCGGCTTCCGCGCTGGCATAGCGTTGGTATTCGGCAAGCTTTTCGCGCGCAAGCTTTTCAGTCTTGTCGACCACGACGGTGATGCCCATGAAGACTTTGACGTCATCCGCCCGGCGCCCGGCCTGCACGGCAGCCTGACGCAACTGCGCCACCTGATCGCGTGTGGCCGATTGGCTCTGGCCCGACAGGAACACGCACTCCGCATGCTGCCCGGCAAAGGTCTGCCCACGCGCGGACGAGCCCGCCTGGAACAGCACCGGCGTGCGTTGCGGCGACGGCTCGCTCAAGTGGTAGCCCTCCACGTCGTAATAGCGGCCGTGATGCCGGATGCGGTGCACTTTGTCGGGCTGCGCAAACACGCGTGCGGCGCGATCACGCAGCACCGCATCGTCTTCCCAACTGCCTTCCCACAGCTGGTAGACCACATCGAGAAACTCATCCGCGCGGTCGTAGCGCTCGTCGTGTGCGATCTGCTCGCGCAGGCCCATGGCGCGTGCGGCGCTGTCCAGATAACCCGTGACGATGTTCCAGCCGACGCGGCCTTCGGTCAGGTGGTCGAGCGTGGAGAACCGCCGCGCAAACAGGTACGGCGCCTCATAGGTCAGGTTGACGGTCAGGCCAAAGCCGAGATGCTCCGTCACGCCCGCCATGGCCGACACCAGCATCAGCGGATCATTCACCGGCAGTTGGATCGACTCGCGCAGCGTCAGGTCGGCAGACTGCTGATACACGTCGTACACGCCAACGATATCGGCGATGAACAGACCGTCGAACAAGCCGCGTTCAAGCAGCCTGGCGAGGTCCGTCCAATAGCTGAGCTTGCGGTAGTCGGCCGATGTATCGCGCGGATGGGTCCACAGGCCGTGGTTGATGTGGCCCACGCAGTTCATGTTGAACGCGTTGAGCAGGATCGGTTTCTTGGACATCGCGGTCAGCTGGCGAGGCTGGTGAGGGCGGGCAGGGTGTCGGCGGGGCGTTGCAGCAATACGCCCAGAATCTCGCGCCGCCATGCGTCGTACAGCGGTACGTAGTTGCGCGTGTCGATGCCGGCGGCGCGTTCGTTCAGCGCCCACGATTCGCGCAGGTAATCACCGAGCAGCACTTGCAGCCTGTCGTCGGCTTCCAGCACTTCGCCTACGAGCTGTTCGCGCTCGCCATCCGACGCGGCGTCGAGCCGGTCGTGCCACCACTCGGTGATGAGGATGCGGTGCACCTCCTCGTCCGGCATGATGCGGTTCTCGGCAAAGTCGCGGTTGGCAACATCGAGCACGCGCGACGTGCGCCGGTTGACCTGCAGCCGCGCGAGGATGTGATGCTCGTAGTGGAATTCCCACGCGAGAAACGCGGCCTGGCTTGTCAGCGGGTAGTCGCCAAGGACATCCCAGTGGTGGCGCACATCCCGCGTGATGCGTTCGATCTGGTCATGTCCGGACAGCACGCGAATACGCTCGCGCGAGGCCACTGCGTGAAAGCCGTCATCGCCAATCTGGCGCGACAGCGCGAGCTGAAAGTCGGGCGTGTCGCGAAACAGCCGGTCCAATCCCGCGCTCGCCAGTTGCACGATGAACAGGTCGTGGGCGGCGTTCCACACCGCGTAGTCGATCACGCCTTCGAGTTCTTCCGCCGTCTGTGCGTCGCGCGGCGGTTCCGTGCGCGCGGGCGGCAGGTGCGGCGCATGCACGGCGGCAACGCGGTCGAACAGGTCTTTTTCCAGCGCGGCGCCGTAGCGCGTGTGGCCGGTGGCTATTGTTTCGAGATGGGCTTGGGTCATGCTGACATCCTCGTCGCGGAGGGTCACTCCGGTTGATGGGGCATGCACCGGCCGGGTGAGCGGGTGCAGCGAGGCTGTCATCGTTGCATTGAAGCTTGCGCTGGCAAACGAAGCGTTGCGCATGTCGTCAGACGCTGCACGCACATGGCGCGCTTTAGAGGCCGTTCTCCACCATTTCGACCACGCGCAAGGCGATGGCGCCGGTTTGCTCCGGCGGGCGGCTGCGCAGGGGGCCGTCGATGATGAGCAACGCGAGCCCATGCACGGCAGACCAGGCGAGATATTCGGCGCCGGGGCGGCGCTCGGCAGGCAACACGCCTGCGGCGGTCATGCGATCCAGCGCGAGGCTCAGCAGCTGGAACGGGTTGAGCCCGCTGTCGCCTGCCTTGGCGGGGTCGGCGTCGTTCTCCACCTCGTCCGGGACGGCGAAGGCAGTGCGGAACAAGCCGGTCTCCATTTGCGCAAAACGCAGATAACCCACACCGATGGCCCGCAGTGAAGCGCGCGCCTGTGCGTCGGCCGGCCACGTGGGGTCGATGGCATTCAGTTCGGCCTCCATGGCGCGTGCGAGCGCCGCGAGTGACGCTGCGCGTACCCCCTGCAGCAAATCGAGCCGCCCCGCGAAGTGGCGGTAGGCGGCATTTGGCGCGACACCGGCACGGCGCGTGGCCTCGCGCAACACGATGGCGTCCGGCCCGCCGGCACGTGCCAGCTCAATGCCTGCGTCAAGCAGCGCGCGCCGCAAGTCGCCATGGCGATACGTTGCGCGCACGGGCGGGCGGGGTGGTTCCTGAGTCATGCGATGAAACTCCGCAAAAGCGATGTGGACACTGTCCATTATGTCTGCTATCGTTTGTGGACAGTGTTCACAAATCAACAGTAGGTGCTGTCACGCAGGATGCCAAGCACTTTCAGGAGGTCGATATGACAAACGCGAGCGAGGCCGCGGGCGATGCATCGCAGCTGCGCAGCCTGATTGAAGCGTGGGCAGAAGCTGTGCGCGCCAAGGACATTGATGCCGTGATGCGTCACTACGCGCCGGACGTGGTGGTCTTTGATGTCATGCCGCCGTTGTTTGTGAAAGGCGCAGAGGCGTATCGCCGTCACTGGCAGGGTTGGTTCGATGCGCTGGAGGGTCAGGCGGATTTCCAGTTTGTCGAACTGCACCTCGAGGTGAGCGGCGACCTGGCCTATTGCTTCAGCGTGAATCGCCTGCGTGCGCGGTATCGGGACGGTGCAAAGCACGATGCGCAAACGCGCGCCACCGTGTGCTTTCGCAAGATCGATGGGCGCTGGCTGGTGGTTCACGAACACGCCTCGGTTCCCATGCCGGTACCCGAGACCGCTTGCAGTTGAGTTCAGTGAAAGGCGAGCAAACGCTTTCCCCAACCGCGCGTTCAAGTTGCCCGGTGCGCGGCTTTGCAGTCCCCCAAGTCCACCTCAAGGAGTTGTGATGCAAGTTCAACCGTATCTGTTCTTCGAAGGTCGTTGTGAAGAGGCGCTGGAGTTTTACAAGAAGACGCTCAGCGCCAAGGTCGACGTGGTGATGCACTACAAGGACGCGCCCAAGGACGCGCAGCCCACGGCGGAGCAATGCGGCGGCATGGCACCTCCGCTCGACAAGGTCATGCACGCCGCCTTCCGCGTGGGCGAAACCCAGATCCTGGCATCCGACGGCATGGCTGGCGGCAAGACGGATTTCAAGGGTTTCGGGTTGTCCGTGAGCGTGGCCGACAACGCCGCTGCCGAGCGTACCTTCAAGGCGCTCGGCGACGGCGGCCATGTCACGATGCCGATGTCCGAAACGTTTTTCGCCCACGCATTCGGCATGGTGACCGATCGTTTTGGCATCACGTGGATGGTGATCGCGCCCAAGCCGATGTAATGGCCGCGCGTATGAAAACGGCCGCCGCGCGGTGGCCGTTCTACGCAAACTCGTAGTCGGCCTGCCTTGGCGCAGGGCCGTGGCCCGGTGCTAGACTGCGCGGTCACCGGGGCCTTACCAATATCAACGAAACCACCCCCCGGGTGACGATCGGCTGTTCTCGCCGCGACCCTTTGCATGGCCCGCGCAAAGGCGTCTATTCACCTGCTGCCCCATCTTTTGGAGCGTTCTTCATGCTGAAGATCATTGCGATCGTCATCGTCGTTGCGATCGTCGCTGTGCTGGGTTTTGCTGCCACGCGTCCGGACACCTTCCGCGTGCAACGCGAGATCGACATCAAGGCGCCGCCTGAAAAGGTGTTTGCCTTGATCGACGATTTCCACCGCTGGACGGCGTGGTCTCCGTGGGAGAAGCGTGACCCGGCGATGAAGCGAACCTATGGCGGGCCGGTCAGTGGCAAAGGCGCGAACTATGCGTGGGATGGCTCGCGGGAAGTTGGCGCAGGGCGCATGGAGATCGTCGATGCAGCATCGCCCAGCCGCATCCAGATTCAGCTGGATTTCCTGAAGCCGTTCGAAGCGCACAACACGGCGGAATTCACGCTGAAGCCTGCCGGCGACGGCACCCACGTGACCTGGGCCATGTACGGCCCGAGCCCGTTCATCTCCAAGGTGATGGGCCTGTTTTTCAGTATGGACGCGATGATCGGCAAGGACTTTGAAGCCGGTCTCGCCAACCTCAAATCGGCGGCGCAGTCCTGAGCCACATTCAGGCGCAGCAGCCAAGCATAGGAGTGATTCCATGACGCATGGCATCGACGAACGCAAGCGTTGGCTTGCCCTCATCGTGCTCTGCCTGGGCGTGCTGATGATCGTGCTGGATACGACCATCGTGAACGTTGCGCTGCCGTCCATCCAGGCAGACCTGGGCTTTACCGAAACCTCGCTCGTATGGGTGGTCAACGCCTACATGCTCACGTTTGGCGGCTGTCTGTTGCTGGGCGGCCGATTGGGTGATCTGTTCGGGCATCGCAAGCTGTTCCTGCTGGGGCTGACGCTGTTCACGCTGGCATCGGCCGCATGCGGGCTGGCGAATTCGCAAGGGCTGCTCATTACGGCGCGCGCCGTGCAGGGGCTGGGCGGCGCGGTGGTGTCGGCGGTGTCGCTGTCGCTGATCATGAATCTGTTCACCTCGCCGGCGGACCGCGCCAAGGCAATGGGCATCTACGGCTTTGTCTGTGCGGGCGGCGGCAGCATCGGGGTGTTGCTCGGTGGCCTGCTGACGAGCACGTTGAGCTGGCACTGGATCTTCCTGGTCAACCTGCCGATTGGCGTGGCGGTGTACGCCGCCTGCGTGGCGTTGCTGCCGGTGGGCAAGCCGTTGGCCGATCGCACAAAACTGGACGTGGCAGGCGCGATTGCTGTGACCGCATCGCTGATGCTCGCGGTGTACGCCGTCGTGCACGGCAACGAAGCCGGTTGGACATCGACGCAGACGCTCACGCAGCTGGGCATTGCCATTGCGTTGATGATCGCGTTCCTGGTCATCGAATCGCGCGTGTCGCATCCGCTGATGCCGCTGCGTATGTTCGCGCTGCGCAACGTGGCCACGGCCAACGTGGTGGGCGTGCTGTGGGCGGCGGCGATGTTCGCATGGTTCTTCATCTCGGCGCTGTACATGCAGCGTGTGCTCGACTACAGCGCGATGCAGGTGGGGCTGGCCTTCCTGCCCGCCAACATCATCATGGCGGTGTTCTCGCTGGGGTTGTCGGCCAAGCTGGTGATGCGCTTCGGCATTCGCGCGCCGCTGTCGATCGGTTTGCTGGTGGCAGGCATTGGGCTAGTGCTGTTTGCACGCGCGCCCGCGGGCGGCAGCTTTGTGCTCGACGTGCTGCCCGGCATGCTCTTGCTGGGCTTGGGCGCCGGTGTGGCGTTCAACCCGGTGCTGCTGGCCGCCATGAGCGATGTGGCGCCCGATGAATCGGGCCTGGCGTCGGGCGTGGTCAACACGTCGTTCATGATGGGCGGCGCGTTGGGCCTGGCCATCCTGGCAAGTCTGGCTGCCGCGCGCACCGAAGGTCTGGCTGCGGCAGGGGCCGATGCCACGACGGCACTCAATGGCGGGTATCACCTCGCGTTCCTGCTGGGGGCGGTTGCCGCCGTGCTGGGTTCGGTGCTGGCGGGCGTGTTTGTGCGCACGCGCACGCAAGGGGCCGGGCAGGGCGAAGCTTCGTCGGCAGCGCCAATCTGAGTCACAGAAAAGGAACCCGAGGAGCAGGGCGCACCGCATGCCTCACACGAGGCTTGCGGTAAAAACCGTTATTGACCGACCGGTCGGACGGTTTATAATCGATCCATCCAAAACACGGTGCGCATGACGTGCCGTGCACATGCCGCGCCAGCGGCCGGAGGATCGCATGTACACCCAAAGCCTCGACCAGCCCGGCGGTCTGCCCACGGAGCAGGAACTGGCTGCCGCCTCTCAAGGCGAAGCCGATTTGCAGGCGCGCTTCGATGCACGCATCGGGGCTGACCACAAGATCGAGCCGCAGGACTGGATGCCGGCGCCGTACCGCAAGACGCTGCTGCGGCAGATTTCGCAGCACGCGCACTCCGAGGTGGTCGGCATGCTGCCCGAGGGCAATTGGATCAGCCGGGCGCCGTCGCTCAAGCGCAAGGCCATCCTCCTGGCCAAGGTGCAGGACGAAGCGGGCCACGGCCTCTATCTCTATTCCGCCGCTGAAACGCTCGGCAGCTCGCGCGACGAGATGATCGACGCGCTGCACGAGGGCCGCGCGAAATATTCGTCGATCTTCAATTACCCGACGCTGTCCTGGGCAGACGTGGGTGTGATCGGCTGGCTGGTCGATGGCGCGGCCATCATGAACCAGGTGCCGCTGTGCCGTTGCTCTTACGGCCCGTATGCGCGCGCCATGATCCGCATCTGCAAGGAAGAGTCGTTTCACCAGCGCCAGGGCTATGAATCGTTGCTGACGATGATGGGCGGCACGCAGGCGCAGCGCGACATGGTCCAGGAAGCCGTCAACCGCTGGTGGTTTCCAGTGCTGATGATGTTCGGGCCGCCCGATACCGCATCGCCTAATAGCGCGCAGACCATGGCCTGGGGCATCAAGCGCATCTCGAACGACGATCTGCGGCAGCGTTTTGTCGACGCCACCGTCGAGCAGGCGCGCGTGCTTGGCGTGACGCTGCCCGACCCCGGCCTCACGTGGAACGAAGCGCGCGGCCATTACGATTTCTCGCCGCTCGATTGGTCCGAATTCAAGCGCGTGCTCGATGGTCACGGCCCGTGCAACCGCGAGCGCCTTGCCACCCGCAAGCGCGCACACGAAGAAGGCGAGTGGGTGCGCGAAGCCGCGCTGGCCTACGCGCGCAAGCAGGCCGAACGCGCTGCCGCCAATCAACAAGCTGCCTGAACCGGAAGGAACCCACAATGCATCAACACGAATGGCCGCTGTGGGAAGTGTTCATCCGCAGCAAGCAGGGCCTGGAGCACAAGCATTGCGGCAGCCTGCACGCCGTGGACGCCAAGCAGGCGCTGCAGATGGCGCGCGATGTCTACACGCGCCGGCAGGAAGGCGTCTCGATCTGGGTGGTGCCGTCGGCTGCCATCACCGCCAGCGAACCTGACGACAAGCCGATGCTGTTTGACCCGATGGCCGACAAGATCTATCGCCACCCGACGTTCTATCGGCTGCCCGATGAAGTCAACCACATGTGAGCCGCGGTGATGACTTCCGACGCGCATCTGCAATACATCCTTCGCCTGGCCGACAACGCGCTTATCCTCGGCCAGCGCAACGCGGAGTGGACGGGCCACGGCCCCGTGCTGGAAGAAGACATCGCGCTGTCCAACCTCAGTCTTGATCTGATCGGCCAGGCGCGGTTGCTCTACACGCGCGCAGGGCAGATCGAAGGCGAGATCACAGGCACACCGCGCACGGAAGACGACTATGCCTATTGGCGCGCCGAGCCGGCTTTCCGCAACTACACGCTGCTCGAGCTGCCCCATGCCGGGCCATTGGTCGCGACATCGGCGACGACGCGCGACTACGCCGTCACCATCGTCCGCCACTTCCTGTACGCCGCGTTGATGGTGCCGTTATGGGACGCATTGACGCGTTCGACCGATACCGAGCTGGCCGCCATTGCCGCCAAATCCGTGAAGGAGATGCGTTACCACCTCGCCCATGCGCGCGACTGGCTCGTGCGCTTCGGCGATGGCACCGAGGAATCGCATGCACGTGCGCAGGCCGCGCTCGATTGGCTGATGCCGTACACGAACGAATTTTTTGCCGCGGACGACGTTGAAACGGCCGCGGCCGAAGCCGGCATCGGCGTGCGTCCGGCAGACCTGCGCGACGCATGGGAGGCGACGGTGCGTGACGCGCTGGACGAGGCCACGCTGCGCTGGCCCGAGCCGGGTCCCTATGTCAGCACCGGCAAGCACGGCGTGCATTCCGAGCATATGGGCTATCTGCTGGCCGAGATGCAGGGATTGGCGCGCCAGTTCCCGGGGGCATCGTGGTAAGCGAGCGATTGCAGCGCGCGCGCATCGCGCTGGAGGCCGTCACCGACCCGGAGATTCCCGTGGTGACGATTGCCGAACTCGGCATCCTGCGCGATCTCCAGCTCGACGAGGCCGGCACACTGGTCGCGACGATCACGCCCACGTATTCCGGCTGCCCCGCCATGGAGCAGATTTCCGATGACGTGAGCCGGGCGTTGCGGGCAGCGGACGTGGGTGCGTATCGCGTGCGTTCGGTGCTGTCGCCGGCATGGACGACGGATTGGATTACCGCTGAAGGGCGGCGCAAGCTGCGCGACTTTGGCATTGCCCCGCCGGCGCACGTGGCGGACGATGGCGGGGCTCGCCCAATTCGTCTCACGCGTCCCGCGCAGGCCGAGCAGATTGCCTGCCCGCAATGCGGGTCGCACGATACGGCGCTCATTTCCGCCTTCGGCTCCACTGCCTGCAAAGCGCTGTACCGCTGCCGCGCGTGCCGCGAGCCGTTCGACTACTTCAAGCCTTACTGAGCCCACCGGGCACGACCGCCATGACCCCGCAATTCCACCCCTTGCGTGTTGCCGAAGTGCGCGGCGAGACGGCCGATACGATTTCCGTGCGCTTTGACGTGCCAAATGACCTGCGCGATGCGTACCGCTTTACGCAGGGCCAGTTCCTGACGCTGCGCGTGCCGCCGGGCCAATTGCCCGGACATGAAGAACTGCGGCGTTCGTATTCGATCTGCTGCGCCGTGCAGGACTACGACGCGCACGGCGAGTTGCGTGTGGCGGTCAAGCGCGTCGATGCGGGGGTCTTCTCCAACCACTTGCACGACCGCATCCGCGTGGGCCAGACGCTCGACGTGCTGCCGCCGGATGGCCGCTTCTACGTGCCGCTCGCGGCCGAAAGCGCGCGCCACTACGTCGCCTTTGCGGCCGGCAGCGGCATCACGCCGATCCTGTCGCTCATCAAGACGACGCTGGCGGCGGAGCCGCAGAGCCGCTTCACGCTGGTCTACGGCAATCGCAGCGTCGACAGCATCATCTTTGGCGAGGCCCTCGAAGACCTGAAGGACCGCTATCTCGATCGCTTCGCGCTGTATCACGTGCTGTCGCGCCAGGCGCAGGAGATTGCGCTGTTCAACGGCCGGCTCGACGGTGCGAAGGTGCATGCGTTTCTGGATGCGCTGATTCCGCCGGACGATATCGATGCCGCTTTCATCTGCGGCCCCTCGACGATGATCGATGCCGTGGAAGCCGCGCTGCTCGAGCGCGGTGTGCCGCGCGAGCGCGTGCATGCCGAACGCTTTGGCGTACCGGTGGGCGATGCGACGACAGCGGCCACACCACGCAAGCATGCCGCCGTCGCGGGCGATGTGGCCCTGACCGTTGTGCTCGACGGCAAATCGCACGAGGTGCCGATGGCGGGCGATGCCAAGGTGCTGGACAGCGCGCTGAGCGCGGGGCTGGATCTGCCCTATGCGTGCAAGGGCGGCGTGTGCTGCACGTGCCGCGCCAAGGTGCTGGAAGGCCGTGTGGAGATGGAGAAGAACTTCACGCTGGAAGACTGGGAGATCCAGCAGGGGTTTGTGCTGACCTGCCAGGCGCGGCCGCTCACGCAGCGCGTGGTGGTCAGCTACGACGAGCGTTGAACGTCAGCCCTTCTTGCCGTCCGGGCCGCCCAGCCCCCCGAACCCGCCGAGCCCGTTCTCCAGCATGTCGATCACCATTTCCGCATAGCCTTCATACGAAAGTGGCCCGTCGGGTTTGAGCCAGGTGAAGGTCCAGTTCATCATGCCGAACAGCATCATCGTGATGGGCGTGCGGTTGGCCTCGTCCACCTTGCCCGGGTAAGCCGTCCCGAGCTGCCGGCCCACCGCGGCCACCACGTCGCGTTCACGCGCGAGCACGATGTCACGCTGCTCCGGCGCCAGGTATTTCACATCATTGAGCAAGGCCACATGCCGCGTGCGCGATGTGGCGTATTCGGCCAGGAACGTACGGATCAGCAGATGCAGCGTGGCGCGTGCCGAGAGCTTGGCGTGGCGCGCGTCGCTCTCGGCGCGTTCAACCAGATCGGCCAGCCGGCGCGTGTAGCGGTCGAGCAGGTCGAACAGGATGGCTTCCTTGCCCTCGTAGTAGTGATACAGGCGCGATTTGGAACCGCCGCACGCAGCGGCAAGCTGGTTCATCGACACGCTCGGGTAGCTGTCGGCCGCAAAGGCTTCGGCGGCGGTGTCGAGCACGCTTTCGCGGCGCAACTCGAATTCGTCTTCGTTCTTGACGCGGGACATGGCGGGCGGCACATCGGTTGGATGGCCGCCATGTTAACCGCCTGGGTTGCGGTGTGTCGATGCTGCGCCGAGGCGTCAGACGGTTTCGTGCACGCCCAGGAAATCCAGCACGGCTTCGACAAACGCGTCCGGCTGCTCCACGTTGGCGAGATGCACGGTGTCGAGCAGGCGCAATTGCGCGCCCGGAATGGCAGCGGCAATCTCCTCGCCATGGCGGGCAGACGTCACGGTGTCGTGCTGGCCGGCAATGACGAGCGTCGGATGCGTGATCAGCGTGATCGTGCGGCGCAGGTCGGCATCGCGCACGGCTGCCCAGCCGCCGATGATGCCCTCGCGCGGCGTTGCGAGCAGCGTGCGGCGGAACGGCGCAACGGCCGGGTCATTGGCCTCGAGCATGCGCGCCGGAAACCAGTTGCGTAGAAACGTTTCCGTTGTTGCCTGCATGTCGGGCGCTTGCTGAAGCTCGGCGATGGCCTGATCGAAATACTGCGTCGGGCCGATGTGCGCGGCCGTATTGGAGAGAATCAGCCGGTCGATGCGTTCCGGCACATGGATCGCCAGCCACTGCGCCACGATGCCGCCGAGCGACAGCCCCAGCATATGCACGCGCTGGATGCCCAATGCATCGAGCAGCTCCACTACGTCACGACCGAGCCGATCGATCGAATAGGCGCCGGCTGGCGCGTCCGAAGCGCCGTGGCCGCGCGCGTCGTAGCGCAGCACGTGAAAGTGTTCGGCGAGGCGCGGCACGGTCACGTCCCACATGTGCAGGTCGGTGCCGATGGAGTTGGACAGCAGCAGGACGGGCTTGCCGGCGGTGCCGTCAAAGCGATAGGCGAGGCGTGTGCCGTCACCGGCGGTGATGAAGGAGAGGTCGTTGCGGGGGGTCATGTCGGGCTCCTGGGAAAGACGGTGGAAACGATTGGGATGCCGTCATCCTAGAAGCCGACGCGGTTGGCGGATACTATGAAGTTTGGACGAACTTTGTAGCTTTTGCCGACAATGCAGAACTTCACGCTTCATGAGCTGCAGTGCTTCGACGCGGTGGCCACCGGTGGCAGTTTCCAGGCAGCGGCCGAGCGGTTGCATCGCTCGCATCCGTCTGTGTTTGCGGCGGTCGCCAAGCTGGAAGGACAGTTGGGTCTAAACCTGCTGGATCGCAGCGGTTATCGCGTGCGCTTGACGGAAGCGGGGCGATCGTTCCACCGCAAGGTGCAGTCGTTGCTGCGTGAGAGCGAGGAGCTGCGGACCCACGCAAAACAGCTTGCGATGGGCGAGGAGGCCGAGTTGCGCGTGGTGCTGGGTGACCTGTGTCCGCTGCAGCCCGTGCTGGCACTGCTGAGTCAATTTTTCGGCCAGCGTCCGCAAACGCGGCTGCAATTGCAGTTCGAAGCCGTCACCGGGCCATGGGAGCGCTTGCTGGAAGACGATGCGGACCTGATCGTGCACCGCGTGCCGAAAGGCGACGTGCGCATGGAGTGGATCGACTTGGGCAAGATCGCTATGGTGCCGGTGGTGGCGCCCGGGTTTTTGCCGTTCGCCATCACGTCGGCGATCACGCCTCAGGAGATGCAGCGCTTCATGCAGTGCGTCATCAACGATTCCGCGCGGAACCCGCCCGAGCAATCCCATTACGTCATCGACGGTGCGCCGCAGTGCGCTGTGCCGGACCAATTGATGAAGAAAGAGTTGATCGTCCACGGCATGGCATGGGGGCATCTGCCGCGTTTCCTGATCGAGACGGAGCTGCGCGAGGGGACGTTGCTGTCGATTGCGGCGCGCCATTTTCCCGGCATGTTGCAGGAGCTGGTGGTCGCGCGCAGGCGCGATCAGCCGCATGGGCCGGTCGCCAACCGGCTGTGGGATTTTCTGGGGCACCATGCGCCGGTGCTGAAGCCTGCGTTGGGCCGCATGCCGCGTCAGCCGGGCGCGGCGGCTCGGCAACGCGCGTGATTTGCCCGCACGTCGGCGCTTGGTAAGACACTCCGCTAAAGCTTGACGCGACCGATCATGCGGCTTGCTTGGTCGCGCTCATGTAGTTGCGGTTGTAGTTGAGCACCCGGCCCGTGGCCAGGTCATAGCCGACGCGCCCCGTCAGCGTTTCGAGCGCTCGGCCATACAGGTGGAAATGGCGGGTGGGTGTGTTGCCCAGCACGTGGATGCTGTGGATGTCGTCGTCGAGGAACGTGATGGGCGTGCCGGGCTGTACCACGACTTCGCGCGACAGGGCCAGTGTTGCGCGCTCGGGGTCGCGGCCGTCGTCGGTGCGTGTGTAGATGCGGTTCAACTCTTCGCCTTCGAGCGCCACGATGACGGCCCACGTGGTGTGGTTGTGCGGCGGCGTGGTCTTGCCCGGGTTGATGGAGTTCAGGTACAGCGCAAAGGTCTGGTCGGGCTCCACGTGCAGCAGGTAACGGCTGGAGGCATCGGCATCGCCCGCAGCGGGCGGTGGGAAAGCATCGAGCGGGAACAGCGCTTCCTGTGCGGCAAGTTCATGCAGGCGATCGGCAATGCGCGCAAGCGATGCCTGCGTAATGCCATCTTGCGCGGCAATGGCGCGGATGGCGACGAGGGTCTGGCGGACGGCGTGGTCGCGTTGCTGGGCAAGGCTCATGGCAGCTCAAAGCGGATCGGTGAGGCACTCAGTGTAGGGCGTCGGCACCGCACGACCAACGCAGCATCCTGCATATGGTTAGACGCATCGGTTCGTTCTCGGGCGCGGGCTAGCGTGCCTAACATGGGCGCCTTCAGAAACGCGCGAGGCCTGCATGACACGCTCTTCCATCGACGCCCATTCCAACGCGCCGGATGCCTCGAATTCTCTTGCAACACGCCTCATCCACGCAGGCAGCCCGCCGTTTGTGGAGGGCACTGCGCCGGTCAACGTGCCGGTGGAGCGCACCAGCACCGTCCGCCATGCCAGCACTGCCACGCAGCATGACGTCCACGCGCGCCGCAAGGCCGGTGAGAACATCGCCAGCTACGGCCGCCACGGTTCACAAACGCATCGCGCGCTGGAAGATGCGCTGCTGGCCCTTGAAGGCGGCGTGCGCGCGTTCCTTGTGCCGTCTGGCTTGTCGGCGATTTCGCTGACGTTCCTGGCGCTGTTGTCACCCGGCGACCACGTGCTCGTGACAGACAGCGTGTATGCGCCCGTGCGCCGGCTCGACACCGGTCTGCTGCAACGCCTGGGCATTGAACTGACCTATGTGGACCCGCGCGACGGGCAGCTCGAAGCGGCCATCCGGCCGCACACGCGGCTCATCTATACGGAATCGCCGGGGTCGCTGCTCTATGAAATCTATGACTTGCGGGCCATCGCGCGAATAGCACAACGGCACGGCATCGCGCTGGCCACAGACAACACCTGGGCGTCTGGCATTCTCTTCCGGCCGCTCGATGCAGGTGCGGACATTTCAATCCTGGCCGCCACGAAGTACGTGGCCGGGCATTCCGATGTGATGCTGGGTGCCGTCATTGCCCGCACCGATGCCGTGGCCGCGCGTATTGCCGCCGCACATGATGTGCTCGGCCTCACGATCGGCGCCGATGATGCTTATCTGGCGCTGCGCGGCGTGCGCACGTTGCCGGTGCGCATGGCCCAGCACCAGCGCAATGCCACGCGCGTGGCGCAGTGGCTGCAGGGGCAGCCGGGTGTGGGGCGGGTGTTTTATCCCGCGTTGCCGGGTGACCCGGGTTACGCGCTGTGGCAGCGGGATTTCTCGGGCGCCAACGGGCTGGTTTCATTCGTGCTGGAAGGCGCGGATCAGTACGCCGCAGAACGGGTCGCCGATGCCTTGCGGTTGTTTGCGATTGGCGCGTCGTGGGGCGGGTACGAAAGCCTCGTCACCGTGGTTGCGCCCGAAAGGCTGACGGACCATGCCCAGTGGGACCAAGCCGGTGCCGTGCTGCGCCTGCATGTCGGTCTGGAAGATGCCGATGACCTGATTGCCGATCTGGAGCAGGCGCTGCAGCATGCGCCCGTGGCCGCGCTGCACGCGATTGGCGGCTGAAGGTCAGAGGTCACAGTCAAAGGTCGAAGGTCAGACGGCAAACGTCGCGCTGGTGAAGGCAGCGTGCCATGGTGCATGCACGGTCGGCCGCGCACCTGCATGACCCGATAGCGCGCGCGATAGGAATGCACGCGTGCGGTCGCTCGTCGGGGAGGAGAAAACCTGTTCTGCCGAGCCGCGTTCCACCACGACACCGTGTTCGGTGAATACCACCTCGTCGCTGATCGCCCGCGCGAAAGCCATTTCGTGCGTGACCAGCACGCAGGTCAGGCCATCGTCGACCAATTCCCCGATGACGTTGAGCACTTCGCCCACCGTTTCCGGATCGAGCGCGGACGTCACTTCATCGAACAGGATCAGTTCCGGTTTCATGGCCAGCGCACGCGCAATGGCCACGCGCTGTTGCTGCCCGCCGGACAGCTGCCCCGGGTATGCGCGCGCCTTGTCTGCCAGGCCCACTTTCTTAAGCAGCGCATGCGCGGTGGCTTCAGCCTCCGACCGCGCTTTGCCGAGCACGCGCACGGGGGCGGCGACGAGGTTGTCGAGCACGCTCAGGTGCGGAAACAGGTTGTATTGCTGGAACACAAAGCCGATGCGCTTGCGCAGGGCAATGGTGTCTTCTTCGGTGTTGAGCTGGTCGACGCGGATGCCGTCCACGGTGATGCTGCCGCGCTGCGGCCGAAGCAAGCCGCTGATGCAGCGCAGGAGCGTCGACTTGCCCGAGCCCGACGGCCCGATGATCGACACGGCCTGGCCACGCTGCACGTCGAGGTCGATGCCCGACAGCACGGGCGTGATGCCGAAACTCAAATGCACGTCGCGGAGTGAGACAAGCGGTGGGGCAACCGGCGTAGATGCATCGAGAGGAAGAAGATCAGGCAGCGACATGCGCGCGCTCCATGCGCCGGGTCAGGCGCGAAATCGGGTAGCAGTAAACGAAGAACAGGGCGAGCACGGTGAAGTAGGTCAGCACCGTAAACGGCGTGCGATTGACCGTGTTGCTGGCGATCTGGGCGGTGTCGAGCAGATCGTGCACGCCCACCAGCGACGCCAGTGCCGTGCCCATGGTGATGACGGCGTACAGGTTCATCCACGAAGGCAGCATGCGCCGCACGCACTGCGGCAGCACGATGCGCCAGAGGATGTCGCGCCGTGTAAACGCCAGCGACGCTGCGGCTTCCCACTGCGTATGCGGGATCGACTGCACCGCGCCACGGAAGATTTCCGCCACGTGTGCACTTGCCGGCAATGCCAGCGCGAACGTCACCTTGAGCCAATCCGGAAACGGGATCACATGGCCGCGCACGACAATTTCGAAGGGCACCGCGTACGCAATGCCGTAGACCAGTACAAGCCACGGTGCATTGCGAAACGCAACGACATAGCCACCAGCGAGCTGCCTTAGCCCGCGCACAGACGACAAATGCAGTGCGCCGATCGCCAGCCCGACCAAGGTGCCGAGCCCGACGGCCAGCAAACTGATGCCGACGTTGATGCCCAGCCCTCGCAGCAAAGCTGGCGACCAATGCAAAAGCGTGGCGAGAAGGGTGTCAGGCATGCGCGGCGCTCCCCAATGCGGTGTGGCCAGCGGCGCCGTAACCGGGCATTCGCAGCCGGCGTTCGATCCATACGCCCAGCGCATGCACGGCATAGGTCACCACGCCGTAGAACAGCAGCAACAGCACCATGCATTCGAGCACGTTGTCGCGCTGTGTCCAGATCATCAGCGCGCTATACGTGAGGTCGCCCACGGCAATGGCCGATGCCAGCGACGATGCTTTTACCAGCTCGACGGTGTTGTTCATCAGCGAGGGCCATGCCGCACGAAGTGCGAGCGGCAGTTGCACGCGCCACAGGCGCTCGCGTGCACTGAAGCCGAGAGAAGTTGCGGCTTCCAGCATGGCGGGCGGCACGGCTTCAATGCCGGCACGCAGGGCTTCCGCATGAAACGCCGCCTTGTGTAGCGAGAGCAACGTCACCGCCCAGAAGAACGGCGTGAGCGGATTGGTCAACTGCCACTGCGCCAGCGTTTGCGTGATCAGCGTGTTGACGACGAGAAACGCGCAGCACAACTGCACGAGCGTGGGCGTGTTGCGCGTCAGTTCGATAAAGCCCTGCGCCAGCCATCTCACGCGCTTATGCGGCGACACCAGCAGCCGCGCGAGCCCAACACCAAAGACCAGGCTCAGCACCACGGTGCTCAGCATCACCAGCAGCGAAACCTTCGCGCCTTGCAGCAGCGCATTACGCTCGTACGCCTCCGCCAGAAAGCCGTAGTCGAGGCCGGTGTGGCGGACCAGCGCAATCGCCCGCGCGAGCAGATCGTCAGTCAACTGCAGCCTCTCGATCAGCCTCGCGTGGCCTTCAGCTTGTCATGCCATTCGACCAGCGCGGGCGAAGGCGGCAGGATGCCGTTCTTCTTCTCCGTTTCGATCAGCCAGCCGGTGCGGTGCCAGCCCTGGACGATGCGGTCGAGGGCGGCCACGGTGTCGTTCTCGCCCTTGCGCGCCCAGATGACTGTGGGCGAAGGGATGAGGTCCGGGCCGACGATGCGGTAGTCCTTCCATTCGGGGTTGCTGCGGGGCAGCGGCTGCAGCAGCGTGGCATCGTGCACGGCGGCAGCGCAGTTGTTGCCGCGCAGGGCCAGCAAGGACTCGGCCGGGCTCTTGAACCCCTTGGGTGTGGCGCCAATGTCGGCTGCCAGCGGCTTGGCATAGCTGCTGCCTTGCGACAGGCAAACGTCCTTGCCTTTCAGGTCGCTCCACTGGTGCACCGCGCTGTCTTTCGGGACCAACGCCACGCCGCCCACGCGGTAGTACGGCGTCGGCACGTGGGCGAGCAGGTCTGCGCGCTCGGGGTTCAGCTCCATCGCCGCAACCAAGACGTCAACACGCCCCTGCTGCAGAAATTGCACGCGGTTGGAAGGTTGCACCTGCACCGTCTCCACTTCCACGCCAAGCCCGCGCCCGAGTGCCTGTGCGAGGTCGATGTTGAAGCCCGTACCGCGCTGCGTGACGGGATCGATGGAGCCGAATGGCCCGCCCGACAGCACCACGCCCACGACAAGCTTCTTGCGCTGCTGGATCTTGTCGAGCGTGGCATCAGCATGTGCCGCTGTTGCACTGAACGCGGCGGCCGCTGCCAACGCGACGGAAGCGAAGACGGATCGGCGGAACGAGGAAGAAGGGGCGGACATGGCACGCGACAGATTGTTTCTGAAGCAGCCATTGTCCGAGACGCCCGTCGTGCAACGAACGAATAAAAACCGGAAACGTTATGCGTCGCTCATGGCTTTTGCGGCCCGAGGCGGGTCCGCAAGGCCCGCCGGCGGTTGCGCATCCAGTCGACGGCGCGCCGGCCGAGGGCGATGGATGGCAGTTCGACATAGCGATGCAGCAGCAAGGCCAGCGCCAGCGTGAGCGCGAGGTTGAAGGCAAACAGCATCAACTGCGTGCCGAGCCACTCCGGCGCGAGCCTACCCACCACGCGGTGCGTGGCTTCAATCACGCTCGGGTGCACGAGGTACAGCGCATACGACAACTCGCCCAGCCAGACGGCGACGCGCGGCACGCGAAGCTCGCCGCAGTGCTCCATGGCCACCATGCCGATCAACAACGCGCCGGCGGGCAGGCCCCGCGCGAGCAGATCGAATTTCGGAACCGGGCCGACGACCGACATCACGAACGTTGCCACGCCAATCGCCATCAGGACACGCGCAACGGCCGGTGTCAGGCGATGCCGATGTGCCGCATACAGCCATGCCAGCCCGGCGCCCAACAGGAACTCCAGCACCAGCGGGTTGGCTGCCATGGCCTGCAATGGCGTGGCCCAGTCGTACAACGCTTCCGGGTTGCGCTGCACGACGCCGTTGTGCCAGAACGGCACGATGATCGTTGTCGTGAACAGCGCCAACGCCACCAGCCCAAGCGCGCGCCGTCCGAACAGCGCTAGCCCCATCGCGCACAACGCGTAGAAAAACACTTCGTAGTTGAGCGACCAGCCGACGTACAGCGCCGGATAGCCGAAGTACGGCGCATCCACATTGGCCTGCGGCACAAACGCCAGCGAAGTGAGCAATACGCCCGACGAGACGGGATTGAGCCACGTCGAATGCAGCACCGACATCAACCAGTAGGGCGGCGCCAGGCGGAACGCCCGCTTGACGAGAAATTCGTCGGCCGGTTCGGGCCCCTTGGGGCCGAGGATCGCCACCCACGCAATGATGAAGCCGCTGATGACGAAGAACACGTCCACACCGACATGCCCGCGCTTGATCACATGCGACGTCAGCCACGCAAGCGCAGGGACGTCGGCATGGGCCAGGGCAAGTCCGGAATGGAAGACCACGACATACAGCGCAGCGAAGCCCCGCAGCGCCTGGATGCTGAGTAGAGAAGACGAAGAACGGTTCACGCGGGATGGCTATCGATAACGCAGAGAGCAACCCACGCTGGCAAGCAAGCTACGTGCCCATCACGTCTTCGTGTGCCGGTGTTGCGGGCGTTGAGGCAAAAGGTGATGTGCGCGGCGCGCCAACCTCGCCCAGGCGAATCAGCCGGGCCCGCACCACGTTGCGGCTGACCCCGAGCACGCGCGCGGCGTCGCTTTGGCTGTAGTGGCAGTACCGGAATACCTCCCGGAACAGCGCGTCTTCCACCACCTGATAGACATTCCCGACGCTGTCGTTGCAGAGGTGCTGGATCGCCTGGCATAGCAGGGCAGCTTCGTCTGCACTGGACGGGTCCGGCGGTTGCGCGGTCGGCGGGGCGGTGGAGGCGATTGGCGGCTCGGTCTCGGGCCGGGCCTGCGCCACCGCCTGCGCCGGGGAACTGGCAGGGCGGCTGGACAGCCGCAGGTCCGACGCGTCGATGGTGTTTCCATCGCAGAGCAGGAGCGTCCGATGAATGACGTTTTCAAGCTCCCGCACGTTGCCGTGCCACGGGCTCTGCGTCAGCAGGCGTTCGGCCTCCGGTGTGAGTGTGGCGCGCGCGTGGCCCAGTCGCTTGCTGTAGGTGTTGATGAAGTAGCGTGCCAGCGGAACGATGTCGCCCGGACGCTCCTTCAGCGTGAGGACGTTGAGATTGACGACGTTCAGCCGGTAGTAGAGATCCTTGCGAAAGCGCTTCTCCTGGACCAGCGTTTCCAGGTCGACGGTCGTGGCCGCGACGATCCGGAGATCGACCGGAATGGGCGTGCGCCCGCCCAGGCGTACGATTTCACGCTCCTGCAGCACACGCAGCAGCTTGTTCTGCACAGGCAAGGGCAGGTCGTTGACCTCGTCGAGGAAGATCGTCCCACCGTTCGCCTGCTCGAACCACCCCACCTGCGTGCCGAATGCGCCGGCGAACGCGCCGTTTTCGTGGCCGAAGAGTTCTGCATCGACCAGGGTGTCGGAGAACGCACCGCAGCTCACCACCACGAAAGAACCACCCTGCCGCGCGCTGCGGTTGTGCAGGTAGCGGGCAATCAGCTCTTTGCCCGTGCCGGTTTCGCCAGAGATCAGCACCGCCGCGTCGCTGGGCGCGACCTGTTCGACTTCATCGAGCAGGGCGCGGGAGCGCGGGTCCTCGAAGATCCATTCTGGCGTGCTGGCCGCCGGCTCCTGGCCAGGCGGCGGAGGCCATACAGGGAACGTCGCCATGATTTTCCATTCAGCGCGTGGGATCAGGAATAGAAAGAAGGTTCGGGCAGCGTGCCGTTCAGCGCCCAGTCGCCCAACTCGTGCAGCTTGTAGTCGACAGGGTCGTGCAGCGTCTGCGTGCGCAGATTGCGCCAGAAGCGGTCCAGCGCGAGCGCGCCGTGGGTGGCGCGTGCGCCGGTGGTCTCGAACATTCGGCTGGTCAGATCGAGACCGACCCGCGTGGCTGCAACCTTGGCGGTGGCGATGGCAACACCAACGTGGCCGCGCGCGCGTGACGTCAACGTGGGGCCTTGCACCCACGCTTCGTCAAACCGTGTGGCCGCTTGCCGCGCCAGCAGGCGCACGCTCTCCAGGCCGACAAAGAACTCACCGTAGTGGGCCAGCGTGTACGGGTCTTCGCTCGCCCGCTTTGCTGCGGACCGATGCCACGGTCGCGCCTCGTGCAGCGTGTAGTGCCGGGCCTGCTCGAACGCACCTTCTGCCAGACCCAGGAACAGGTGCACGAACACCAGCTGCGCCAGCAACGGGCGCAACGACGAAAAAGGCGTGGTGAGCGGCCCCGGATCGCGGAGCAGTTCGTTTTCTTCCACACGGACCTTCTCGAACAGCGCGCTGCCGCTGTCGGTCTGGCGCTGCCCGAAGGCGTTCCAGTCGTGGTTGAGCGTGATGCCGGCGCGTGCAGTCGGCACCGCTGCAACCAGCAGCTTGCGACTGTGTTCATCGATGCCCGAGGCAATCAGCATTTGCGAATCCAAGGCGCCCGAGCAGAAGCTCTTCTTGCCGGAGAACTCGTACCAGCCGTCGAACCGGCGCACGATGGTGCGATCGTCCAGCGGGTTCAGCGCGTTGCCCCAGAACCAGTGCTTGCGCGCGGTCTGCTCGTACCACGGCTCCCACTGGTCTGGCCGCGCAAACAGGCGCACGGTCGCCAAAAGCAGATGGTGGAAGCCGTAAACGTGGGCGATGGAGCTATCCACCTGTGCCAACTCGCGCACGGTGTCCAACGTCTCGGCCCAACTGGCGCCGTGCCCGCCATAGCGCTTCGGAATCGCCAGGGAGAGCAGGCCGCTGCGCCGCAACGCGTCGCGTTCGGCCAAGGGCGTGCCGCCCGCGGCATCGCGTTCCACCGCCGTCCGGGCGAACTCGGCAGCCAGTGTCTTGGCGGATGGCGGCGCCGGCACTGCAAGGGTTTCGGTGTCAGGAAAGATTGCCGTTTCTGTTGTCATGAACAATCGGGAAAGACGAATGGACGCCGCTCACGCCAAGGCTGGTGCTTGGTGCGCAACATCGCGGCCGAAATAGAAATGCTGGATGTCCTCACGCTCGCGCAACGCCTCAGCCGTGTCATTGAGCACGGTGACGCCTGCCTCCAGCACCGTGGCGCGATCGGCGTATTGCAGGGCCACCGTGGAGTTCTGTTCGGCCACCAGGATCGACAGCCCGTCTTCACGATTGAGCTGCCGCAGCCTCGCAAAGATGTCCTGCACGACCAGGGGCGCGAGGCCCATCGATGGCTCGTCCAGCACCAGCAGGCGCGGGCGTGACATCAGCGCGCGCCCAATGGCGGCCATCTGCTGCTCACCGCCCGACGTGAGGCCGGCGGCAACCCGGCGCCGTGCTTTCAGGCGCGGGAAGATCGCGTACACGCGTTCCAGGTCGGCGGCCGTCTCCGCGCGCGAAGCGCTGCGCCCGAGCGCACCGGTAACGAGGTTCGCTTCGACGGACAGGTTCGGAAAGCAGCGCCGGCCCTCCAGCACCTGAACGAGCCCCAGGCGCACCAGCTGCGCTGGCGTGGTGCGAGCGACGTCATGCCCGTAGAAACGGATGGTGCCCGCAGTGACCTGTCCGCGTTCGGGCACCAGCAGGTTCGAGATCGCCTTGAGCGTGCTCGACTTGCCCGCACCGTTTGCGCCCAGCAGTGCGTGCACCTCACCGCGTTGCACGGTGAGGTTCACGTTGTGCAGGGCGACGATGGCATTCTGGTACGTCGCTTCGACACCGTTGACGTGCAGCAGCACAGCAGGATCGCGCATCGTCATCACGCTCAGGCCGCTTTGGCGATGGGCGGTGTCGCCGTGGTACCCGGCCCCGCACCGATCTGCCAGACATACGGCGGTTCGGTGCCGTTGATGTGCCAGTCGCCGATGATGCGCGCCTTGTAGATCAGCGGATTGTGCGAGGCCACCGTGCGCGCGTTGCGCCAGTGGCGGTCCAGCGCCTTGCCCGAGGCCGTGGCGGATGCGCTGAGCGCATTGAAGAACTGCGTGGACGCACGCAACACGAGATCGGAAATCGCCACCTGCCCTTGCGCGGATTCGAGTTCGGCGTCGATGTTGGCCTGTCGCTCCTGCGCAGCGTCGCCGGCCCAGCGGGCGTCATAGGCACGTTGCGCGGCGAAGGTGGCGCGAATGGCCGTGGCCTCCGCCGCGTAGGCCAGTGCCGACACCTCGCCAACCACCTGCTGCACCTGCACGTCTTGCGCCACCGCCGGGGCGTTGCCGGTGCTGAAGATGCGTTTGCGCTCGCGCACCTGCTGCGCAACCTCGCGCGTGATGGCGCGCGCAATGCCAGCCAGCGTGGCCAGGTGGAACAGCTGGTAGAACGCGGTCTGATACTTGAAGCGGCTGCTGAACGGGAAGATGTTTTCGTCTTCCACGGCGGCGTTCTCATACACCGAGGTGCCGCTGCCGGTGGTGCGCTGGCCGAAGCCGTTCCAGTCGTCGTGGTGCGTCACGCCGGGCTGGTGCGAGCTGACGGCGGCGATCACGTCGGTGCCGTCTTCCAGGCGTGCATACAGGTCGACCCAATCGGCAAAGATGCTTCCGGTGCTGTAGTACTTGCGCCCGTTGGCAACCCAGCGGCCGTCCCGTTTGGAGATGCGCGTGATGACATCGCCAATGGCCACGTCGCCGACTTCCGTCCACGCGTTGCCGACCAGATCGCCGGCCACGAAGCGCCGCAGCCAGACTTCGTTGCCGGCATCGCGCGGTGCGTTCAGGCGATCTTCCACGAAGGCGAAATGCCCGCGCAGCGCCTGCACGATGTTGGAGTCGGCGTCGGCCAGCTCAATCAGCAGCTGGAACAGTTGGGGCAGGGTGGCGCCGTCGCCGCCATATTCCACCGGCACGCGCACCGCGCCGAAGCCCGCCTGCTTGAGCCGCTGGATGGCGTCGACGCCGAGCTGGCGGTTGTGCTCGCGCTGCAAGGCGGTATCGCGGATGCGCTGGAAGACGGGGCGGTACTTCTGCGCAAGGGTTTCGTAGGGAGCGCCGAACAGGGTCTCGGCGTGCGGCTGCGTCATGGCGAACCTCCAGGTGGGTCGGGCAGGGTGGAGAGACAGCGGAATTCAATCGTTGATGCTCGTGCGCACCTTGATGTTTTTCTCTTTGGCGTACGCCAGCGACGATTTCTCGATGATGGGCCGCAGCAGTTTCCAGTCCGGTGCGATCCAGTCGGAGATCACGTTCCATTTCGTGCCATCCCACTGCTGGAAGGCGACGCGGCCGTCCCCTTCATGGTTGTCCCACGTGACGTTGATGGAGTGGAACAGGCCCTTGGCGCCCAGCGCGGCGGCGCGGGCTTCGTCAATCTTCAGGTTCTCCAGGCCCCAGCGGACTTCGTCGCCCGTCAGCGTGCGCTTGCCGAACTTGGCCTGCGCGATGCGGATGGCTTCCACGTTCAGGATGCCGTTGAGCACGCCCAGATTGTGGTACACGCTGCCGATGCGCTTCTTGTCTTGCAGGTTGCCCTTGCCGTGGTCGTACAGCGTCTTGGTGATTTGCTGAACCACGGGGTATTGCGAACCCGCAGCCACCGTCGTGATGGCGACGTAGCCCTTGGCGGCATCGCCGGCCGGGATCACGTCTTCTTCGGAGTTGGACCACACGTTGCCGATGATGTGGTCGGCCGGAAAGCCGGTCTTCTGTGCCGTCTTGAGCGCCACCGGGTTCATCACGCCCCAGCCGCGCAGCACGACGTAATCGGGTTTGGCGCGGCGGATGGCCAGCCATTGCGACTGCTGCTCATTGCCCGGGTGCGGCACTTCGATCTGCTGCACCGTGAAGCCGTATTTCTTCGCCAGCAGTTCATAGATGGGGATCGTCTCTTTGCCGTACGGCGAGCCGTGATACAGCACGACGATCTTCTTGCCCTTGAGCTTGTCGACGCCGCCTTCCTTGGTGCCGATGTAGTTGACGATGCCCGAGGTCTCGCTGTACGGGTTGAGCAGCAGCGGGAAGATGTACTTGAACACGCGGCCGTCGGTCGTGTCGGTGCGGCCGTGGTTGATGGTGAGCAGCGGCACCTTGTCGGCCGTCACCCGGTCGAGCAGCGCATACGCAATGCCGACCGACAGCGGGTTCCATGTGGCGATGCCGGGGTGCGTCTTCAGGCGTTCATACACCTCCACGCCGCGTTCCACTTCGTACTGCGTTTCGCCTTCTTCCCAGGTGAGCTTGACGCCGCCCACGCCGCCGTCTCGCGTGTTGACAAGGTTCAGGTAATCGATGAAGCCGCCAAAGAACCCCGTGCCGCCGGCTGCATATGGGCCGACGCGGTAGCTTTGCAGCGGAAAGAACTGCTCATCCGCATGGGCGGCTTGTACGCCCAGACCGGTCAGGCCAGAAAGGGCCAACGTGCCGGTCAGCAACGCCATCTTGATGGTGCGGGGGAGGGACATGGTGCAGATGCTCCTGGTATCGATGCGACGTAGGTTGAGTGGAAGACAGAGGACGGAATCAGCGCCGGGAAGCGGGGCGCACGACATTGCTTATCCGGCGCAGCACCCGCTGCCACAGGGCGGCAAGGCCCTGCGGCTCGGCAATCAGAAAGGCCACGATGAGCGCACCGATCACGATGCGCTGGCTGAGGTCCAGCACGCCGGAGTCGAACCGGCTGCCGAACACGAAAGCCCCAAAGCGGGACAGCAGCAGCGGAAACACCACCACCAGCGCCGCGCCCAGGAACGCGCCCCGGATGGTCGCCAGGCCGCCGATGATGACGATGAACAGGATCTGGAACGATCGATCGAGATTGAAGCCCGCCGGCTCCACCGTGCGCAGATAGACGAAGCCCCACAGCACACCCGCCACGCCAATGACGAACGATGAGATGGCAAAGGCGAGCAGCTTGGTCCGCAGTACGGGCACGCCGGTGACGCGTGCCGCCATTTCGTTGTCACGCACGGCAATGAAATGGTGGCCAGTGGGCGTTTGCACGAGTCGCCAGACCAGCGCCGTGAGGATCGCCACCACCGTGAGCGCGAACACGTAGCGCAGCGCTGGCGTGTCGAACGCGAAGCCCGCCACCACGATGGGCGGCGCGTCGATCACGCCCGATGCGTTGTTGTTGCTGAACCAGCCGTACTTGGTCAGTGCCCACTGCACGAAGAATTGCGCGGCGAGGGTCGATACGGCCAGGTAGAAGCCGCGCAGGCGCAGACTGGGCAACCCGAAGGCGACGCCGATGGCGGTGGCGGCTAGCCCGGCCAGCACGATGCTGACAGGCAGCGGCAGACCGTCAACGCGCAGGTTGAAGTTGTACGCGGCGAATGCGCCCACTGCCATGAAGGCGGCCGAGCCCACCGACAATTGCCCCGCGTAGCCGGTCAACAGGTTCAGGCCCACCGCCGCAAGCGATAGCGCGAGGAACGGAATGAGGATGGCATCCAGCCAATAGTCCGATGCCACCAGCGGCACGACGAAGTAGGCCAGCAGCAGCGTCACCGCGGGCGTTGCCCATGCGGGCCAGGACAGGTGCTTCCGCGCAGTGGCGGGGCGCGTGGTGTGCCCGGATGGGGCGTCCAATGCAGTCGACATGGCTCAGGCTCTCTCGACAGGGCGCAGGCCGAACAGCCCGCCCGGTTTGACCAGCAGGAAGGCCAGCGCGGCCACATAGGCGATCCAGCCCTCGATGCCGCCGCCGACAAATGGCCCCAGGTACACCTCGGCGAGCTTCTCCAGCGCGCCGATGATCAAGCCACCGACCACCGCGCCCAGGATCGAATCGAAGCCACCCAGCACCAGCACCGGCAGCGCCTTGAGCACCACCAGCGACAGCGAGAACTGCACGCCCAGGCGAGCGCCCCACAGCAGCCCCGCCACGAGGGCGATCACGCCGGCTGTGGCCCAGACCGTTGCCCAGATGCGCGGCAGCCGCAAGCCCACGGCAATGGCGGCGAATGTGTCGTCCGCCACGGCACGAAATGCCAGGCCCACGCGTGTGTAGCGGAAGAACACCGACAGCGCCGTCACCATGACGCCTGCAGTGGCGGCCGCAAACAAGTCAAAGCTGGAGACGAGGATGCCGCCGATCTGCAGCGGCGCATCGGAAATGCCAAGGTTCAACTCGTGTACCTGCGTGCCCCACACCAGCTGCGCCACGCCCTCTATCACGTACGACAAGCCGAGCGTCGCCATGAACAGCGTGATGGGCGGCTGGTTGACCAGCGGCCGAAGTACCGCGCGCTCGATCCCGAGCCCCAGCAGCACCATCAACGTGAAGGTGAGCAGCAACGCGAGCGGGAACGGCACGCCGCGCTCGAGCAGGCTGACAAATGTGAGCGCGGCAAACAGCAGCTGTGCGCCCTGCGCGAAATTGAGCACGCCGGAGGTCTTGTAGATCAGTACAAAGCCGATCGCCACCAGCGAATACATCACGCCGGACAGCAGGCCGCCCACCAGCACCTCGGCAAAGAACGCCAGGTCGAAGTCGGCCATCATTGGGCCTCCGCCGCGCTTGGCGCGTCGTGTGCGACGCCGAGGTAAGCATCGATGACGGCCGGGTCGTCGCGCACGGCTTGCGGCGTGCCGTCGGCGATCTTGCGGCCGTAGTCGAGCACTGCCACGCGATCGGACAGGCCCAGCACGATGCCGATGTCGTGTTCGATCAGCACGATGGTGGTGCCCCACTGGTCGCGCGCCGCGCGGATCAGGTCGGCCATCTGGACCTTCTCCGTCACCGTCATGCCGGCGAGCGGCTCATCGAGCAGCAATAGGCGGGGCCGCGCGACCAGCGCACGCGCCAGTTCAACGCGCTTTTGCAGCCCATAGGAAAGCGTGCCCGCGAGCTGGTCCTGCACGTCGCCCAGGCCGACAAAGTGGATCACCTGTTCCGCACGCTCGCGCGCATCGGCCAGCTCGCGGCGCGCGCGGCCCAGCCCGAGCAACTGCTCGACGAAGACGGAGCGGGTGTGCTGTACGCGGCCGAGCGCAATGTTGTCGCGCACGCTCAGGCCCTTGAACAACGCCAGGTTCTGGAACGTGCGGGCAATGCCAAGACCGGCCAATCGTGCCGGCGACACCTTGCGCATGGCGCGGCCATTGAGCCAGATGCCGCCGCGGTCCGGTTGGTACAGGCCGCTGATGATGTTGACCAGCGAGCTTTTGCCCGCACCGTTGGGGCCGATGATGGCGCGGATCTCCCCCGGCGCCACAGTGAGGTCGATGCCCTTGAGCGCCTGAATGCCGCCGAACGACAGGTCGATGTCGGCCAGCCGCAACGCGGGTGCCGCGGCCGGTACGGCATGGGTGTCAACGCTGCGCGCAGGCGATGGCGCATCGGCGTTACGCGTGTCGGCGTAGCGTGCGAGCGGCGGTGGCGGGGCAGCAAGTTCAGCGGACGTGTGAGACATGACGGTCTCCGCAAAGCGACAGGCAACAGAACTCCCCCGCGCCCACTCCACTGAGCGGGCGCGTGCGGGAAACGCGGGTATCAGGTCAGGCGGTCAGGCGGCGGACGTGGCGGCCTCGGCCTCGCGCGTGTCGGCGCTTGTGTCGGCACTTGTGGCAGCAGCGCGTTGCGCTTCCAGCTCGCGCACCAGCGGCAGCACCTTGCGACCGAAGTACTCCACTTCTTCGATGAAGTGCAGGAAGCCCGCCAGGATCAGGTCAACGCCGATCGACTTCAGGTGCACGATGCGCTCCGCAATCTGCTGCGGCGTGCCGATCAGGTTGGTGCGGAAACCGTCGTTGTATTGAACGAGATCCTCAAACGTGGATTTCGCCCAGTTGCCTTCGCCTTCGGGCGATGCCTTGCCGGCTTGCTTCACCGCATCGCCAAAGGCATGCACGGCTTCCACGTGCGCATGCTTGATGATGTCGTCCAACACCGCCTTGGCTTCTTCTTCGGTATCGCGCGCGATGATGAAGGCGTTCACCCCGATGCGGACCTTGTGGCCGTTCTCGCGGGCCTTTGCCTGGATATCGTCGATCTGCGCCTTGATGCCTTCGGGCGTATTGCCGTTGGTGAAGTACCAGTCCGATACGCTGGCTGCGTTGTCGCGTGCGGCGCGCGAGCTGCCGCCCTGGAAGATCTCCGGGTGCGGCTTCTGCAGCGGCTTGGGGCTCAGCGTGTAGTCGTTGATGCGGTAGAAGTCACCCTTGAAGGTGAACTTGTCCTGCGTCCAGATGCCCTTGAGCACGCGGATGAACTCGTTGGAGCGGCGATAGCGCTCATCGTGTTCCAGCCAAGGCTCTCCGAGTGCCTGGAACTCGCCCTTGAACCAGCCGCTGACGACGTTGATGGCGATGCGGCCGTTGGAGATGTGGTCGATCGTGGCCAACTGCTTGGCCACCACCGCCGGATGCCAGGGGCCCGGCAGGATGGCGGCCAACACCTTCAGCTTGGTGGTGGCGTGCAGGATGGCCTGGCTGAACGACACCGATTCGTGCTGATGCTCGGCGCCGTAGCCGGCGGTAAAACGGATCTGGCTGAGCGCGTAGTCAAAGCCGGCTTTCTCAGCCGTCTGCGCCAACTTCTGGTTGTATTCGAGGCTCCAGTCGGTGCGCTGCGGGATGGTGCTGACGACCAGGCCGCCGCTGACGTTCGGCACCCAGTAGGCAAACTTGATAGTGGCGCTGGAAGAAGATTGGCTCATCGCGATGGTCCTTTGCTCAGTGCGGGATGGGAACGAACGAAGCGGCGCTTCAGGCGGCTTGCGCCACCGGGGCGGTGCGAAGGTCTGCGGCCGGCGCCGTGCTCAGCAGCGGCAACGCACGCGTGACGGCCAGGGCGATCCGGTCACGCAGTGCCTGACTGGTGATGTCGTAGCCGCTGAAATCCTGCTCCGATGCATACACGCCCAGCGGCAATGTGCGCGCCTGGAAGAAGCTGAAAAGCGGCCGCAGCTGATGGTCGATCACCAGCGCGTGACGGTCGCTGCCGCCCGTGGCTGCCAGCAGGACAGGCACGTCGATGAGCGCTTCGTGGTGGACCAGATCAAAAAGATGCTTGAACAGACCCGTGTATGAGCCGCGATACACGGGGCTCGCGACCACGAGCACATCGGCCGATTCAATGGCGGCAAGTTCCGCCTGCACCCGGCCCGGCAGCTGGTCTCGATACGACGTGCCACCAATGGCTGGAGCCAGCTCTTCGAGCGTGATCAGGTGGACATCGATGGGAAGAACCTCGGCGAGGGCGGCCAGCAGTTGCTCGACCAATACGAGTGTCCGCGAGGGGCGCTGCACGCTGCCCGAGACGGCCACGACCTTGAACTTGCGACTCATTGTGAGTACCTCTGCGCTTGTGCGATCGACGGAACGATGTGAATGCATGAGCGCGGCCGGCCTTGAGCCATGTCCTGCGCTTGCAAATCATTCTGCGTCGCACCATGCGCAGCGGCATACGTAGAAATCGGAGCATCTATATTTCAATGCTCGCGTTTCACGCTAAGTCTCTGAGCTGTAAAGAGAATTGAATTCAGTCTTCGGCGTTGGCGCGGTGTTGCCAATCCGCAATCGCGCAATGTCATATCGAAAGACGCATTCCGGATGTGTGCAAGCGCGCAATCTGCTGGAGACTTGCTTCCAAAGCATCACCATCAACGTGCCGGGTTCGACGACGGGCGAGGGCTTGAGTTGTGCGAGCGAGTGGGGCTTTTTTGAGAGCCCCACGTGTGACTTCAAGTCGCCATGGCCTCGCCACGCGCGCATTCCGGCACTTCGGCCGGCTCGCGAGACATCTCGCTCGCGCGATACGACTCGCCCCATGCGCGCAGGCTGATCAGCACCGGCGCGAGCGATTCGCCCAGCGGGGTCAGCGCATATTCGACTTTGGGAGGCACCTGCGGATACACGTGCCGCGCGATGACGCCGTCCGCTTCGAGTTCGCGCAATTGCAGCGTCAGCATGCGCTGCGTGGCATTCGGAATGAGGCGCGTCAGCTCCATGAAGCGCTTCTTCCCGGACAGCAGGTGGAACAGGATCACGGGCTTCCAGACCCCGCCGATCACGGAAAGCGTGACTTCGACGGCGCAGCCGCTTTTGCCGTCCAGACGTTTCAGACGCATGGTTTTATACCTACAAAATTGATAGTACCTGTGAAAATTGTACGTTCTTGCGACGCAGGAGGTACGCCGTGACAATGCCTGCAATGCGGTATCGCCGCAAGTTTTTCGGCGCTGCCCTTTCGCAACCTTTCCCCTTTCCATTAAGGACGTCGTGCTCATGAAAGCCATTACCCTGCGCCAGCCCGCTGGCCTCGACAAACTTCAGCTCGTTGATCTGCCCGACCCCGGCCAGCCGGGCGCCGGAGAAATCCGCGTGCGTGTGCATGCCAGCTCGCTGAACTTCCACGATCTGGGCGTGGTGACCGGCCGCATGCCCAGCGCCGACGGCCGCATCCCGATGTCCGACGGCGCCGGCGTGGTGGAGGCGATCGGCGAAGGCGTGGACGAGTTTGCCGTGGGCGATTCGGTTGTCTCGACGTTCTTCCCGACCTGGCTGGATGGCGGCCCGACCCTCGCCGATTTTGCGACCGTGCCCGGCGACGGTGTTGACGGCTACGCACGCGAATACGTCGTTCGCCCGGCGCATTGGTTTACGCACGCACCGCGCGGCTACAGCCACGCCGAAGCCGCAACGCTGACGACGGCGGGGCTCACCGCATGGCGCGCGCTGGTGGTCGATGCGGGCTTGAAGGCGGGCGATACCGTGCTGGTGCTCGGGACGGGCGGCGTGTCGATCTTTGCGCTGCAATTTGCCAAGAGCATGGGCGCCACTGTGATCGCAACCTCGTCTTCCGACGAGAAACTCGCGCGTGCGCAGGCGCTCGGTGCCGATTTCACGATCAACTACCGGCGCGATACCGACTGGGCGGCCAAGGTGCTCGAGTACACGAACGGCCGGGGCGTCGACAACGTGATCGAAGTCGGTGGGCCCGACACGCTGAGTCAGTCCATCCAGGCATGCCGCACCGGCGGCCATATCGCTCTGATCGGCGTGCTGACCGGTATTGCCGGCCCGGTGCCGACGGTCGAGCTGATGCGACGCCACCAGACCCTGCAGGGTTTGATTGTCGGCAGCCGGAGCCACCAGCGCGACATGGTGCGCGCTATCGACGCAACCGGCATCAAGCCGGTGATCGATCAGACGTTCGCGCTGGAAGACATTGCCGATGCGTTTGCGCATCAGGCGGCGGGCAAGCACTTCGGCAAGCTCTGCCTGTCGATTTGAATGGCGCGGGGCGACGCCGCCCCGCCTCTGCCGCCCATGCGCCGGCGTGATGGCTGCCCTTATCCCGTGAAATAGTCGGGCCGCTGCCGGCGCGTGATTTCCAGCACCGGCAGCACGTGATCCAGATGTTCACGCATGGCGCGCACGGCGCTTTTCGGGTTGTTGGACGCCAGCGCGTCGATCACCGCCCGGTGCTCGGCCAGCACCTCGGTCATGCGGCCCTCCAAGGGCAGGGTCAGCAGCCGGTAGCGATCGATCTGCGTTTTGACTTCCAGGATGATCTGCCAGACGCCGGGGTAGCCCGACAACTCGGCGAGCGTGGCGTGAAAGGCTTCGTCGGTGCGGAAGAAGCCGCGCCGGTTGCCCTCGCGCACGCATTGCGCCTGCCGTTCCAGCACGACATTGAGCTTGTGGATGCCTTCGGGCGTCATGCGTTCGGCGGCCTTCTCGATGATGGCGACTTCCAGCGCGCTGCGCACCAGCATGGCCTCTTCGAGCGTATTGAGCGGAATGCGCGACACGAATGTCCCGACGCGCGCCTGGACGTCGATCAGCCCTTCCTCGGCCAATCGCTGGACCGCCTCGTGCACGGGCGTGCGGCTGGTCCCGAATTCTTCCGCAAGATCCTTTTCGACGATGCGCGTTCCGGGCAGCAACTCCATCTCGACAATCCGCTCGCGCAGGCTCAGATACACGCGTCGGGCGGCGGTCATGGTGGCTTCGTCCTCAGGTGAGGCACGAAAGGGGCGCGAAGTCATGCAGCGAGCAACGGGTTGAGCGGCGTGGAAGGGATCGCAACGGTGCGGCCTGAGCGTGTCGATGCGACCGGAGACCCGGGGCCGCGCGGGCACCATGATAGCGGCAAACTCCGCACGCTTGAATTGCGATTCAATCCAATCAGGATCGAATACTCAAGGTTTAAAGAAATGCCACTGTCACACAGCATTCCTACCATGCGAATGCCAATCGATTTCACCGATTCATTTTATGAATCGCAGGCAATCAATACAGCATCGAACGCATTCGCTAGCTGAGTTTTTTTGAGAATTGTTCGTCTCGGATGCTTGGCGCGGTTGATCTGTGTCGATGAGAATTGCCGCTTTTCAGGCATGACGTTCATTTCCCTTCGCGCGTTGGACCAGCCCTGCGAATTGCGACGGCAATCGCTTTGCCTTCTGGGTAGCCCAAAACGTAACGGAGAGAACCATGTCAATGAAAAGTCGGGCCGATCAACAGCCGGTGACGCTGGACGATCTGGCGGCTGTTCCTGAATTGAAGCGCCGGCAGTTGCTGCGCATGATGCTGGCTTCGACCGCGGTCGGCCTGTCGGGCACGCTGGGCGGGTGCGGTGGTGGCGATGCGTCGGACGCGTCGACGGGTTCCACCTCAACGGGTACGGGCACGTCCCCCGGCGCGGGCAATCCGGGCACCGGTACGCCTGCGCCAAAAATGGTGTCGTCATTTACGCTGGCGGCCTTGCCGGATACGCAGTTCTATCCGCGCTATGCATCGGCAAAAATGGGCGAGTTGTATCAGAAGAATTATCCGACCATCAATCCGCAATTCGATAATCCATTCAAATCGCAAACGCAATGGATTGCCCAGAATGCAAAAGCGCTGAAACTGGCCTTTACCACCCATCTTGGCGATATTGTCGATCAGTCCTGGTATTACACCTCTGAGGGTTCGGCACCGTGGAGCGCGAGTACCGATCTGCTGAGCAACAGCCAGCTCAGCAACGGCACCGTGACCAAAGAGTGGGAGCTGGCGAGCCAGGCAATGCAGGTGCTGGAAAAGGCCAACTGCAACTATTCGATTTGCGCGGGCAACCACGATATCGGCGCGATCGGCTCGTCGATGCAATGGGGGCCGGACTGGGGCGTGGGCGTTTCCGGTTTCGACAACACCGACGGATACCAGGACGGCGGCAGCCACCGGCAAGGTCTTCTGGAGCCGTATCTGAAAGTGTTCCCGACCGCGCGTGCCCAACAGCAGTCAACCTTCGGCGGCTGCCACGGTTCGGGCTTTCACGAGTACCACGTCTTCCAGGCGGAGGGAAACCAGTTTCTGGTGTTGTCGATGTCGTGGCGCGCTTCGGACGATGCGATTGCCTGGGCCAACTCGGTCATCGCAAAGAACCCCGGCATTCCGGTCATCCTGATTTGCCACCAGCTCGCGGGCATTGGTTCCGATGGGGTGACGGCAACCGATACGGCCTATTCGAGCTACCTGTGGGACAAGCTGATCAAGAATAACGACCAGATTTTCATGGCCGTGTCGGGTCACTATCACGGCGCGTGCAAGATGACGAAAAAGAACGCCGCCGGCAACGACGTCATCTTCATGGTCGTCGATTATCAAATGGCCTATATGGGCGGCAACGGCCTGATGCGCCTGTTCGAATTCGATCTGACGAACAACAGGATCGTCGCCAGTTCGTTCTCGCCGTGGGTGCCGGTCAAGCCGGAAGCGAGCCTGACCCCGTTCGATTCGGCGTGGCTGACGGCGGATAACCAGAATTTCTCGATCGACATCGATTTTGCCAAGCGCTTTGCCGGCTTCAATCCCGGCTTCAAGACCGCGGCGGGCTCGGTGTCGGGCAGCCTGACCGACGTCGCGAAGGGCCTGATCCTGGCGAACTATCACAACCCGCCGCAGGTTGCGGGCAAGCCGGCGTCGGGCCCGAACGACTACCCCGTGGTGCCCAACACGCTGGCGCACTGGCGGTTCTACAACACGGCGGCGGCGGAGGGCCAGGCACTGTCCCCGTATCAGCCGGGCTTCCAGATCAAGGATGCCTCCGTGCCGGGCGATACGACGGCGGGCGCGAATCCCATTTCGCTCAACACGTGGATGGGCGGGCAACCCGGCGACCTGGTCTGGTCGAAGGATCATCATCCGCTGTCGTCGGCCCCGGGCAGCCTGCAGTTCAAGAACGCCAACCAGACGAGGTCTTCGTACTTCACGACCGACACCACTTCGCCGCTGAATGTGCAAACGTTTGCCAATGGCTACACGATCGAGTCGTTCCTGAAGATCGATTCGGCCTGGACCGCGCAGAACAATGCGTGGATGGGCATCCTGTATCGACTCGGTGCGCGCAGCGCGGCCACCGGCGTGTCGTGGCCGGGCGATGTCGACCAGGGCGACACGATGGCGATGTTCGCGTTTTCCAACTTGATGGAGTTCCAGTGGGAGGTCATCCCGACCGACAACACCCAGAACCTGGCGTGCTGGTCAGGCGGTGTCTCGGCAGGGCAGTGGCTGCACGTTGCCATCGTCAACGACGGAAAGGGCAGCACGACGATGTACGTGGAAGGCGCGCCCATCCTGCGCAACAACAGCGGGATGGACGGCATCCGCTACGTGGCGAGCAACCAGCAGATGGCAATCGGCTGCGCGCAATACGGCGGCAGCATGGGCAACGGCTTCTTCGGCAGCCTTGGCGAGATGCGGATTGTCGGCGCGCCGCTGCCGCCCAGCCAGTGGCTGACGGCACGCGCTTCCTAAGGTAAGGGCGCTCCCGCCGTTGCAATGCGGCGGGAGCGCGGCCGGAACGCGTCGATGTGGCAGGTCTGCAGCCGGCCTGGGCATCGAAATGGCGACTCAATTCCGACTCATGCGTCCTCAAAAAGCGCGTATTACGCTTCATTTCATTGACGATGTTGGCGGCACAGCGTTTCATGTCAGCAAAGCAGCTCTTGCATGGAGACGCACGTGCCACACGAAGACAACGCGGCGCCAATGTACCGAAGCGGAACCGCCGCCCGCATGGCCAAGATGCCTGTATCCACCCTGCGTGTGTGGGAGCAGCGCTATGGCGTGATTTCTCCGGCCAAATCGGAGTCCGGCCAACGGCTGTATTCGAGCGAAGACGTCCGGCGCCTCGCGCTGCTGCGGGCGCTCGTCAACCAAGGGCACGCAATTGGCGCGATTGCGCATGCGGACAGCACCGAACTCCAGCAGTTGCTGGAAGCGTCCGTGGCCGTAGAGGCGCCCGCGCCGGCGCCATCCACCGCGGCCATTTCGCTGGCCGTCTGCGGCGCATTGCTGGCGGAGCGCGTCCGGCGCAGAAAGAGCACGCTTGCGTCGCTGGGCATCGAGCCCGTCATCGAACTGCCCGCGCTTGACGGCGAGGCAAACGTCGAACCGCCGCCGCGCACCGACGCGCTGGTCGTGGAAGCCGCCTCCCTGCATCCGGAAACGGCGGAAGCCGTGTTGGCCGCGGCACGCCGTTGCGGGGCCAGCGCCGTCGGCGTGATCTACAGCTTTGGCACGGTGCGCGCCACCGACATGCTCCGCGCAGCCGGCGTGCGGCTGTATCGCGAGCCCAATGCCCAGGGCGAACTCGACCAGGTTCTGCAGGAGTTGGCGCAGCTCGTACGCGTGGATGCCGTGTACGGAAAGCTCGAGCCGTTGCGGCGCAATGCGCGCAGGTTCACGGACCGCCAGCTGGAGATCTTCGCCAACGCCTCGCAGACGCTCGCCTGCGAATGCCCACGGCATCTTGTCGGGCTGATCCGCCAGCTCGACGCATTCGAGCGGTTCAGCGATGGCTGTGCGGTGCGGTCGTCGCTCGATGAACAACTTCACCGCTATCTCGGTGATGTCGCCAACCGCGCCCGGTTGATGCTCGAAGACGCGATGGAATTCGCCATTCGGGCTGAGACGCTGCATCCACCTGCGGGTTAGCTGCGTATAGGTGGATATGCGTCCCATCCACCTCGCGCGGCAGCTTGCCTGAGGCGGCATGGGCGGTGAAAGCACCGCCGACTTTTCGGAGGCAACTTCAATGAAACTGACTTTGGATCCGCCCGGGTTTGCCGGAGCGGTTGGCAGCGTGCCGCTTTCTGTCCGGATTCGGGAGCGGCTGATGAGTGCCGGCCACCGTTTTCACGCCAACGACAACATCGCCGCCTACCTGCGCGAGGGTGAACTGGATCTGCTCCAGGCAGAGGTGGAGGAGCGCCTGCAGGCGGTGCTGCGCGCGCTCGTCATCGATGTCGAGCAAGACCACAACAGCCGGGAAACCGCGCGCCGCGTCGCCAAGATGTTCGTGCGCGAGGTGTTTGCCGGCCGCTACGTCGAAGCCCCCGAAGTGACGGCGTTTCCGAACGCGGAGCGGCTCAACGAGCTGATGGTGGTCGGGCCGTTGCGGGTGCGCAGCGCCTGCTCGCACCACCTGTGTCCGGTGATGGGGCGCGCGTGGGTCGGCGTCATGCCGCGCCAAGACTCCCAGTTGATCGGGCTGTCCAAGTACGCCCGGCTGATCGACTGGGTCATGAGCCGTCCGCAGATCCAGGAAGAAGCCATCAAGCAGATCGCCGATTTGCTGGAAGACCGCATGGCGCCCGACGGCCTGGCGGTTGTGCTGGAGGCCGAGCACTACTGCATGCACTGGCGCGGCACGAAAGACGACGAGTCGCGCATGGTGAGCAGCGTGATGCGCGGCGTGTTTCTGACCGATCCCAGCCTGCGGCGCGAGTTTCTTGCGCTGCTGCCCGGCCGCCACGGCGGATGAGCGCCCAGCCAATCCAAGAGGCATCGCCTTGAACATTCTTCAGTTTCCTGCAAAGCGCATCGCCGTGGTCGGCTCCGGCATCTCGGGGCTGGCGGCGGCGCATTTTCTTGCGAAGCGGCACGCCGTGACGCTGTTCGAGGCCGCGCCACGGCTTGGCGGGCACACCAATACGGTCGACATTGAGGAGGGCGGGCAGGTCTTTGGCGTCGATACCGGTTTTCTCGTGTTCAATGCCCGCACGTATCCGAACCTGATTGCGTTGTTCGACGAGCTGGGCGTGGCGCATTGCGAGAGCGACATGTCGTTCAGCGTATCCGTCGACGGCGGGGCGCTGGAATGGGCCGGCACCAGCCTCAGCACGGTCTTTGCGCAGCCGCGCAATCTGGTCTCGGCGCGGTTCCTGTCGATGTTGAGCGACATCCTGCGCTTCAACCGCCAGGCGCACGCCAACCTGGCCGTGGCGCGCAACGAGCGCCACAGCCTCGGCACGCTGCTGGCAGCCGGCCGCTATGGCGAGCCGTTCTGCGCGCACTATCTGCTGCCGATGGCAGCCGCCATCTGGTCGACGCCGAGCCGCGAGATCCTGGCGTTTCCGGCCGAAACATTCCTTCGGTTCTGTCTGAACCACGGCTTGCTGCAGGTCTTCAACCGGCCGCGTTGGCGGACCGTCAAAGGCGGCGCGCGCAGCTATGTGCAGGCGATTGCCGGACGGCTGGCCGATGTGCGTGTCGGCACGCCGGTGCGCGGCATCCGCCGGGCAGAGGCCCATGTCGATATCCGCACGGATACGGGAAGCGAGCGATACGACGCCGTGGTGCTCGCCACGCATGCACCGCAGACGCTGCAGCTGCTCGACGATGCCACCGACGACGAGCGCGCCGTGCTGGGCGCTTTCCGGTATCAGCCCAACACCGCATTCCTGCATCGGGATACCCGCCTGTTGCCGCGTCGCCGGCGCGTCTGGTCGGCGTGGAACTATCTGGACGCGCCCCACGCCGGTGCAACGGCGGGCGCGCCGTGCGTCAGCTACCTGCTGAACCAGCTGCAACCGCTGCCGGTGTCGACGCCCGTGGTGGTCACGCTCAATCCATCTGCGCCGCCCGCGCCCGAGCTTGAGTATCGGCGCTTCGAATACGAGCATCCGGTGTTCGACCAACCGGCCATCGACGCGCAGGCCCGCCTGCCGGCATTGCAGGGCCGCAGCCGCACCTGGTTTGCGGGCGCCTGGACCGGCTACGGATTCCACGAAGATGGCCTGAAGTCCGCGTTGCGCGTCGTGGCGGATTTCGGCTGCGCTCCGGCCTGGGCACAGGTGGCGCCATGAACGGCGACGCGCAGCTTCTCGTCGGCCAGGTCATGCACCGCCGCCTGCGGCCGGTCGCCAATCGCTTCGTCTATCCGGTGTTTGCCGTGCGCGTGAAGCTCTCCGCACTGGGTCGCCTGACCGGAGCGTGGTTCGGCGTCGACTGCCTCCGCCCGCTGTCTTTGCGCGCGCGCGACTACGGCCCGCGCGACGGCACGGACCTGCTCACGTGGATACGTGGCGTGCTGAGCAGCGCGGGTTTGCCTGCCGATGGCGAGGTCTGGCTGCAGACCTTTCCGCGCATTGCCGGCTGGATGTTCAACCCCGTCTCGTTCTGGTATTGCCATGACGCGGCCGGCACGCTGCGCGCGGTCTTGGCCGAGGTTAACAACACCTTCGGGCAGCACCATCGATACCTGCTGTGCGCGCACGACGGCGGGGCCATCGACGCGCATACCGTGCTGACATGCCGCAAGAAACTGCATGTCTCGCCGTTCTGCCGGGTCGAGGGCGGTTATCGGTTCCGCTTTGCCGAGGGCGCAGCAACGGCGCTGGTGCGCATCGACTATCACGACCGAGACGGCGCCTTGCTGCAGACCGCCGTCGGTGGCCGGTTGCAGCCGTTCGATGCCGCCCACCTGCGACGCGCGCTGCTGCGCCAGCCTTTGCTTGCACTGCAGGTCATCGGCCGCATCCATTGGCAGGCCCTGCGCCTGTGGTTCAAGGGCGTGCCGTTTTTTGGCCGCGTCCCGCACGACAGATCTTCTCCGGAGAACTCCCGATGACAGCCTCGCGCTCCCTTGCCTGGGTGCCGCCCCATGTTCCTGCTGCCGGCCGGCTGTTTCTAGCGCTGGCAGGTCGGTTGCGGCACGGCGTCCTTCACCTTGTCACGCCCGATGGCGAGGTGCAGATCGGCGATGCCCCGTCGCCCCTCGTGGCGGATCTGCGCATCACCGACTGGCGCGCCTGCGGCCGCATCCTGCGCAGCGGCGACGTGGGCTTTGCCGAGGCGTATCGCGACGGATGGATCGACTCGGGCAACCTCACCAACCTGCTGCGGCTGGCCATCGTCAATGCGGCCACGCTGGACCAGGCGATCTTCGGGAATGCGCTGGCGCGCTCCGTCCTGCGCCTGCGCCACCTGCTGCGCCGGAACAGCCGCCGCGGCAGCCGTCGCAATATCCATCTGCATTACGACCTGGGTAACGATTTCTATCGCCTCTGGCTGGACGAAGGCATGGCGTATTCGTCGGCCTGGTTCAACGGCAATCTGCGGCATGGCCTTGCTCAAGCGCAAGCCGCCAAGTACCGCCGCGTGTGCGACCTGCTACGGGTAGAGCCCGGCATGGATGTGCTGGAAATCGGCTGCGGATGGGGCGGTCTGATGGAGATGGCCTGCGCACGCGGGGCACACGTGCACGGCATCACGCTCTCGGAAGAACAGCGCCGCTATACGGCCGAGCGCCTGGCCGACGAGCCCCGGGCCCGCGTTGAGCTGCGTGACTATCGGGACCTGGACGGGGCGTACGACGCCATCGCGTCCATCGAGATGTTCGAGGCCGTGGGCGAGGCGTACTGGTCGAGCTACTTCCGGACGCTGGTGCGCTGCCTGCGGCATGGCGGCCGCGCGCTGGTGCAGAGCATCACCATCGATGAAGCGCATTTCGAGCGCTACCGCGCCGGCACCGATTTCATCCAGCAGTTCATCTTCCCGGGCGGCATGTTGCCCAGTCGCGAGCGCTTTATCCGACTGGCGGAGCAACACGGCTTGCGTGTGGTCGACCGCCTCGACTTCGGCCGCGACTACGCAGAGACACTGCGCCGCTGGAGCCAGCGTTTCGAAGCCCGCCTGGAGGCCGTGCGCGCGCTCGGCTTCGACGAGCCCTTCATCCGCATCTGGCGGCTGTACTTCGCTTACTGCGAGGCCGGCTTTGACGAGGGCCGGATCGGTGTGTCGCAGTTTCTGCTGCAGCGGGGATGACGATGTCGGCGATCGGCGTTGCTCTGGTTGCGCTGGTGTTCCTGGTGGCGGTGTTCAGTGCCGTGTGGGCGTGGCAGCTGAGCACCAGGAACGCCGGCATGGTCGATCCCGTCTGGGCGTTCTCGCTGGGCGTGGTGGCGTTGCTCTACGCGGCGCTGAGCACCGGTTCGTTGCCGGCACGCTTGCTGGTCGGTGCCGGCGGCGCGGTGTGGGGTGCACGCCTTGGCTGGCACCTGTGGCGGCGCAACGCCGGCAAGCCGGAAGACGCGCGCTACCGCAAGTTGCGCGAGGAATGGGGCGCGGCCGCATCGCGAAACATGTTTGGTTTCTTCCAGTTGCAGGCGGCGGTGTCGATGTTTCTGTCGATCGCGTTTGCCGTGCCGAGCTACCGGCCGGATTCCCCCAGCGCTTTCGCCATGGCGGTTGCCGTGGCGCTGTGGCTGATTGCGGTGGCCGGCGAGGCCGTGGCAGACGGGCAATTGCGCCACTTTGCAGCCGACCCGGCCAACCGCGGCAAGACCTGCCGGGTGGGGCTGTGGCGCTATTCGCGGCATCCCAACTATTTCTTTGAATGCGTGCACTGGCTGGCCTATGTGCCCCTGGCGATCGGGTCGCCCTGGGCATGGCTCACGCTGTTGCCGCCCGTGGCCATGGCGTGGTTGCTCGTCAAGGTTTCGGGCGTTCCGATGCTTGAGGCGCATATGCACGCCACGCGCGATGACTATGCCGAATACGCCCGCACGACGAGCGTACTGATCCCCTGGCCGCCGCGCCACTGATACCAGACGTACAGATCCAAGGAGCCCACATGACTGCACTGTCCACGCCGACCCTACCGCCGCAGGCTGCGGCCGACGCCAGTGACGGCTGGCTCATCCAGTGCTGCGAGCGCGGGTGGCTGCCGGATGGGCTGGTGCGCGCCGGCATGCGAGCCCTGATGCGCCAACGCCTGCGAGACGAAGGGCTGAACGACGGTGAACTGCGTTCGCGGCGTTTCAATGCACTGCTGGACGAACTGCACGGCAGCCCCATCGCCATCGAGACAGACGCGGCCAACACGCAGCACTACGAACTGCCACCGGCCTTTTTCGAGGCGCATCTGGGGCCGCAGTTGAAGTACTCCTGCGCCTTGTACCCGACCGGCAACGAAACGCTCGCCGAGGCCGAAGAGGCAATGTTTGGCTGCTACGCCGAGCGTGCCAGCCTGGCCGACGGTCAGTGCATTCTCGACTTGGGCTGCGGCTGGGGATCGTTGTCACTGTGGATGGCCAAGCGCTATCCCAACGCACGCATCGTGGCGTTGTCGAATTCGCGGGGCCAGCGCAGCTGGATCGAGGCTCGCGCAGCCGAGCGTGGCCTGACGAACCTGACCGTGCACACCGGAAACATCGTCGATTTCGAGTTTGCCGAGATGCCCAAGGGCGGCCGCTTTGACCGCGTTGTCTCGATCGAAATGTTCGAGCACATGAAGAACTACGGCCTGCTGTTGAGCAAGATCGCGCGTTGGATGCGACCGGACGCGGTGCTGTTCGTGCACATCTTTGCGCACCGCACGCTGGCGTATCACTTTCAAGTGCAGGACGGTACCGACTGGATGTCGAAGTACTTCTTCACCGGCGGCACGATGCCATCGGAGGCGTTGCTGCTGGAATTCCAGGACGACCTGCGCATGGCGCGGCATTGGTGGGTCAGCGGCACACACTACGCGCGCACCGCCGACCATTGGCTCGCCAACCTGGACGCGGCCCGTGATCGTTTGATGCCGGTGTTCGTCCAGACCTACGGCAAGGCCCAGGCGGCCGTGTGGTTTCAGCGGTGGCGCATGTTCTACCTGGCAGTGTCGACGTTGTTCGGCTATGCAAACGGCAACGAATGGGGCGTGGCGCATTACCGGTTCGTCAAGCGCTAGGCACCGCAGCGGCAGTCAGGGCGAAATGCCGGTGCCGTCACTGCGCTCGCCCAACCACACCAGTAGCGGCATCCATATCGCCCAACCGATGGCCAGTGTGCCGAGCGTGGCAGCCATCTCCGAAATGTGGGCTGCCCCCAGCGCTGCGCCCGCACGAAACGAGAGGGGGCCGGCAACGGCTCCCAGCAGCATCGCCAGCCACCATCTGCCGCGCAGCCAACGAAAGAGGACATTCACTTGGATTGCGAACAGCACCCACAGCGCCAGCAGCCAAGGCGGTGCGAATCCGGTCCACAACGTGCCGTGCGGATAGGCGATGAGGCCGGCACGTATCAGGACGGTTTCCCACGGCGCCGCCAGCACCACGACCCACACCACCAGCTGCAACTCCCACCGCGGCTGGCGGGCTTGCCGCAAGTGCAGCGCGAGCAGTCCGGCGACGAAGACGATGCCGACCCACGCGGCGTCGCGCGCGGCACTCAGCACGCAGACAAACCAGCCGGCCTGTCCGGCCACCGCATAGAGGAGAGCACGATGAGAACGCATCAAAGAGGCCCTCGTGGGGTCATCCTGTCAGGTTGGGCACGTTGTCTGGCCGTCGTCACGCTGGCGCTGGCCAGCACGGCCTGCTCCGGCCCGCCGCCGAATCCGAACCCGCTGGCGGCCGTGCCGCTGCAGACGGTTTCGGTCGACCTGCCGCGCTACATGGGGCGTTGGTATGTCATCGCCAACATTCCGTACTTTGGCGAGCGGGGCAACGTCGGCAGCTATGCCGAATGGTCGCTGCGGCCCGATGGCCGTATCGACGATGCGTACGTCTATCGGCCCGGCAGTTTCGACGCGCCGTTCAAACGCATGCAGTTCGTCGATTCGGTGGTGGACGGCAGTGGCGGCGGCGAATGGCGTGTGCGGTTGTTCTGGCCCATCTACGTGTCTCAGCTGACGCTGTATGTCGACCCCGAATACCGCGTGACCCTGCTCGGCTATCCGGACAAAAGCCTCGGCTGGGTGTTCTCGCGCGAGCCCAACATGAGCGATGCGGACTATCGCGCGGCATTGGGCCGTTTCCAGGCGATGGGTTACGACATTTCGCGTTTCCGGCGCGTACCGCAGTTCCCGAGCCAGATCGGGCAACCGGGCTTCCAGTCGCCGGGAGACGCCAACTAGCCGTGCGCGCATCAACGTGACTTGCCCAGAAGGTGACGGCGCAAGGACGGAGCGCGCGTGCCGGGTGCCAGCCAGATATCGAAAAAGGCGCGCGCAAACGCGGGATCGTTCACCTCGGTCGTCAGTTGTCCATTTGCGTAGAAGCGTGCTCCGCGGCCGGGCAGATACACGCCGCACAAAGTGTCGCCCGGTTTGACATCGGGGAAGGCGGGCGTCATGGCGCGCTGCCATTGCGCGAGCGTTTCGTCGGGCGGCACGGGGCTCTGCAGCCGCCGGATTTCGTCGATGGCGGTTTCGATGAGGCGGCTTCGTTCGATTGCGCGCCGGTATGTCACTTCCAGCGCAAAGGGCGCGTCATAGCTGGGCGGGAGTTCAGCGCTCCACAACTGCGCGTCGTAGAGGCAGAACCCCAGCAGGCACAGCGCTCCCTTGCCTGACAGCTGCGGCGCGGGCACCGTGTCGCGGCAGTCGGCCCAGGCGCCGACGCTCATGATGGAAGACAGGACAAGCGCCAGGGCTCGGGCGGCGTGAACGCGTTTGGCAGGCATATTGCGAGGGCGTGCGTAGGGTCAAGCGTTGAACAGGCTGCTGTGAAAGTCTACTGACAGAGCCTCTGACGCGGAGGCGCCGGTGCGAAATTTTCTCGATGCAAATCGTGCTCACGACTGACACCGATCTGCAACGGGATTCATCGGGTGTAGACGCATTTGCCAACGCAAAGCGTGTTCACTGGTTGGAATGCGCCGCGGGTTCTGCTGCATTTCGTTGACGCGCTGCGTGGTGCAGCGTTTCATGTCGCCATGGGCGGCATTCATGTAGGGAGGATTTGAATGGCAGATGCGTTGACAACCGCGTTTCAACGCGCGAAGCATGGCCTGCGTGCAGTGCGCGCGCGCTTGCAATGGCGGGCGCTGGTGCCGGTGCTGGCAGGCACGATGCTTCTGGCAGGCTGTGTGCCGACGAGCCCGCCCGAAGGCATCACTGCTGTTACGCCGTTCGATCTTCAACGGTATCAGGGGCGCTGGTACGAGCAGGCACGGCTCGATCATTCGTTCGAGCGAGGCTTGACCGACGTATCGGCCACGTACGAGCCCCAACCCGACGGCAGCGTGCGTGTGGTCAATCGTGGCTTCGATCCGGCCAAGAATGAATGGCGCGAGGCGGTCGGCAAAGCGCTGTTCGTGGGCAGCCCCGATACCGGCTCGCTGAAGGTGTCCTTCTTCGGTCCGTTTTATGGCGGCTATCACGTGGCGGCGCTCGATCCGGGCTATCGCTGGGCGCTGGTTGTCGGGCCGGACCGCAGCTACTGCTGGGTGTTGACGCGGGACAGGCAACTCGACCCCGCGCAGCGCGAGGCGATCTTTGCGCGTGCACGTGCGCTGGGCATTGATACGAATGCGCTCATCTTGGTATCCCATGAGCGGCAGGATCCGTCTCAGTAGCGCGAGGGCGTATGCACAAGACCGAAGGCGAGCACGCGGCGCAATGACATGAACCAAGGCGCAAAGATTCTCCGGCTGGTGCTGGGCGATCAACTCAACCCGCTGCATTCATGGTTTGCGGAGGTGGACGCGGACGTCGTTTACGTGCTGATGGAAGTGCGTCAGGAAACGGACTACGTCCTGCACCACGCGCAAAAGATCCTTGCCATCTTTGCGGCCATGCGCGACTTTGCGCGCGCCCTTCGGGCGGCGGGGCACCGCGTGCGGTATGTGGCGATCGACGACGAAAGCAACCGCCAGTCCGTGACCGAGAATCTCGCCGCGCTCGCCCGGCACTACGGCGCCGAGCGGGTCGAATGGCAATACCCCGATGAGTGGCGCCTGGATGAACAGTTGCGTCGTTGGGCGCCAGCGCAGTCGCTGTCGACGTGCGAGGTCGATACCGAACACTTCCTGACGGGCAGGCATGAACTTGCCGCAATGTTTGACGGCCGCAAGCAATGGCTCATGGAGCGGTTCTATCGCGAGATGCGCCGCCGCTTTGGTGTGCTGCTCGACGGCACCGGGGCGCCGGAGGGCGGGCAGTGGAATTTCGATCATGACAACCGCAAGCCGTGGCGCGGCTCGCCGCCGGAGCCCGCCGACGCGCGTCCTGTGCATGACCACCGGGTGTTGTGGGAGACCATTGAACGCAGCGGTGTGCAGTCGTTCGGCAACCCGCAGGCCGGGGCATTGCGGTGGCCTTTGAACCGCGCTGAAGCGCTGGCCTGCCTGGATGCGTTTGTCGGGCAGGTGCTGCCGCACTTTGGCGATTTTGAAGACGCCATGAGCAGCGGCCACCAGCGGTTGTTCCACTCGTTGCTGTCTTTTTCGCTCAACGTGAAGATGCTGAATCCGCGCGAGGTGATCGATCGCGCCGAGGCAGCGTATCGGCATGGCAAGGCGCCATTGCCTGCCGTGGAGGGGTTTATCCGCCAGATCCTGGGCTGGCGCGAATATGTACGCGGCATCTACTGGGCGCACATGCCCGGGTACGCTTCGAGCAACGTGCTGAACCACGATGCGCCGCTGCCGTCCTGGTTCTGGAGCGGAAAGACGCAGATGCGCTGCCTGCAACTCGCCATCGGCCAGTCGCTGCAAACCGCTCATGCCCATCACATTCAACGCCTCATGGTGATCGGCAACTTCGCCTTGCTGGCGGGGCTCGCGCCCGGCGAGGTGCACCGCTGGTATCTCGGCGTGTACATCGACGCATTCGAATGGGTGGAGCTGCCGAATACGGTGGGCATGAGCCAATGGGCAGACGGCGGCCGCATCGCCACCAAGCCGTATGTCAGTAGCGCCGCTTATCTTTCCCGCATGAGCGATTACTGCAAGGGCTGCCATTACGACAGCAAGCAGCGCGTCGGTGAGCGCGCATGTCCTTACAACGCGCTGTACTGGGATTTCTTTGCGCGCCACAGTGAAGTGTTCGGCCGTAACCCGCGGCTGTCGATGGTGTATCGACAACTCGCCAAGATGGAACCCGAAGAGCGCGACGCCCTGCGCAAGCGCGCCGAAGAAGTGCGCGCGAGGCTGGAGGCGTTATGACTGCGTTGAACCGCAATAAGGAGGTCGCGCCATCATGCGCATCCTGCTGACTGGAGGCACCGGGTTGATCGGGCGGGCACTGTGCCGCTACTGGCAGGCGCAGGGGCACGATCTGGTGGTCTGGAGCCGTACGCCTGAACGCGTCGCGCGGCTGTGTGCCGGTGCGCACGGCATCGCAACGCTGCGAGAGCTGGACGGTGCCGCGCCATTTGAGGCAGTCATCAATCTGGCGGGCGCGCCGATTGCCGATCGCCCGTGGAGCGCGGCTCGACGAGAGCTTCTATGGCGCAGCCGCGTCGATCTAACCCGGGAACTCGTGGATTGGCTCGGCCGTTGCGAGCGGCCGCCTCGCGTGCTGGTTTCCGGATCTGCCACCGGCTGGTATGGCGATCGAGGGCAGGAACCCCTGGATGAAGACAGCCGCGCTGGCAACGACGACTTTGGCAGTCAACTCTGCGTCGCGTGGGAGGAGGAAGCCCGCCGTGCCGAGGCGCTCGGTGTGCGGGTCGTGTTACTGCGCACGGCGCCCGTGTTTGCAAGCGACGGCGGCATGTTGCCCAGGCTGCGTCTGCCGTTCAGCATGGGGCTTGGCGGTCGGCTCGGGAGTGGGCGTCAATGGATGCCGTGGATCCACCTTGACGACGTGGTCGGTCTGATCGATTTCCTTTTGCACCACGCCGATTGTTGGGGCGCTTTCAATGCGTGTGCACCGGACATCGTCAGCAACGCAGACTTTGCCCGCACGCTGGCGGCGACGCTGCGCAGGCCGATGTTCCTGTCGGTGCCTGCCTGGGTATTGCGGATGGCGCTGGGCGAAATGTCCGTGTTGCTGCTGGGCAGTCAACGCCTGCAACCGCGACGGGCCTTGGAGGCCGGCTATCGGTTTCGCTTTCCGAATCTGGAGGAGGCGCTGGCGGGTCTGCTGGTGCAGGATGCGCATCCTGCTAGCCGGCAATCCGCAGATTGATGTTGAGCGGCGGAAACCACACCCGCCGCGTAGCTGGGTAGAGACCGGTGCCCGAAGGCCCCCGTCATGCGCATCAGCCTTGCCGCTGGCTGCGTGACGTGACCGCCACCGTGGTGGGGGATTCTGCGAGCGGCACAAAGCGGCGCGTCGCGCCATCCAGGGCGTCGATGCTGCCCCGCTCGATGTCATACACCCAGCCATGCAGGTTCAAGCGGCCCTGCTCGAGGGCGAGCGCAACCGACGGGTGCGTGCGCAGGTTGGCAAGCTGCGCGATCACGTTTTCACGCACGAGGCCGTCCAGCTTGGCGCGGGGCGAATCGAACGTATGCGCCGCGTTGATGACCTTGGCGGCATCGGAGTGACGCAGCCAGTTGGCCACGGCCGGAAGGTGGTCAAGACAGGTGCAGCGCGAGATAGCGCCCATCGCGCCGCAGTCGGAGTGGCCGCAGATCACGATGTCCTGCACGCCCAGCACCGCAACGGCATATTCGACTGTGGCCGAAACGCCGCCCGGCTCAGGGCCATACGACGGCACGATGTTGCCTGCGTTGCGGATGACAAACAGCTCACCGGGTTCGCGTTGTGTCAGCAGCTCAGGAACGACGCGGCTGTCGGAGCAGGTCACGAACAGCGCCTTGGGGTTCTGTGATGTTGCAAGTTGTTTGAAAAGCTCTACCCGTTGCGGATAGATATCGCGCTGAAAGCGCAGGAAACCGTCAATGATGTCGCGCATGGCGTTTTTCCCGTTCAGTGGTTGAATGCCGGCGCGGCCATGGGGGCCAACGCGCCGGCACGGCCGCTATTGTCGTCGATATCGAGCGGAAGAAAAACGGGTCCATACGGATTGCAGGGCCATGATGTTGGCGCACCGGTGGAGCTAGCGGGCGCGATCGCTGCACGTTGGCTTTCGCATCGTGTCCGTCTGGCTGCCTTGGTACGAGGCGTCGGCCGGCTGGCCGCGCTGGTCGGCAGCGGCAGCAGCGCGACCCGCGCCTTGCGACGGAGAGAGACCGCGATTGTTCTCCGGTTCGCCGCCCGACATCTTTGGGGCGGGATGGCGCGAATGGGCCTGGGTATTCAATTCGTAGCCATATACGAATTCCCCATGACTCGCGGGCGGGAAGGCGAGGGCTAGCAGCACGAGGGCGCTGCACTTGGTTTGAAAGCGATAAGACTTAGGTTGCTCCACATCGCACGCACTTCCGATATTCGATTCCGTGTTCTGCACGGTCCAGTGCGGTATCGGGAGCGGGGCGTTTGGCGTTGTGATTCCGAACGAAGCGCGTCTGCCGGAGTCCTGCCATCCCGTCGGCGCGTTCACCTGTCTGCGTTCATGGACCGCATGCGCACAAAGCCGAAGTGCCGCCCATGGCCGAGCTTGAGCGCCATCTCGATCCAAACCATGGCCCAGGGTTCGAGGTAGCGGGCGGCTTTCAGCTCCCCCATGTCGACTGCGTCGAACCCCAGTGCCATTGCCAACGCCATCACGCGTTGACGCGCGGTGGCGTCGTCGCCGGCGACCGGCATGAACAGGTTGCCCCCGGGGTAGCGCGGGTCACGCATATTTTCAAAGCCGGTGGTGTTGAAGGCTTTGACAACGCGCGCGGTCGGTGCCGCCTTTGCTATCTCCTCGGCGCCTGAGGTGGTTGTACCGACCGAAAGGCCAGCAAGTCCTGGCGCGATGGGATTGGTTGCATCCACCAGGATTCGCCCCGTCCACTGAGGGATGGCGCGTGCGATCTGGAGCGCGGCAGCATACGGCGTTGCCAGGACGACGAGGTCTACCGTTTCAATAGCGTCTTCTACGGTCGTGACCACCACACTGCGGTCTTCGGCCGCTGTCGCCAGATGCCGATATTTTTCCGGCTCGGGCACACCGAAACGCACGGGGTATCCGGCGGCAAGAAGCGCCGAACCGAGTGACTGACCGACCTGGCCGGCTCCAAGAATCGCGACTGGCATGGATTGAGATGGTTGCATGGAAGGGGGTAATGAAAACCGTGATTCAGACCGTTATTCGCCCAGAGCCCGGATGACAAGCTCCGCTGTCGCCATGCCCGAGAAATTCTGCTGGCCCGTGATGAGGTTGCCGTCGCGTATTGCGAAGCTGCGCCACAAGCCGGCTTGTACATAGTTCGCGCCGATGCGATGCATTGCGTCTTCAATGCGCCACGGCATCACGTGGCGATCGCGCGAGAGCAGATTCATGCTCCAGACGGCGTTGTCGGCAAATGCCTCTTCGACGTTCGCAAATCCCGTTACCGTCTTGCCCTTGGCCAGGTATTCCCCCGAGGGCAGCCTCGCAAAGTTCAGGATCGAGACGCCGTGGCACAGCGCCGCCGCCACCTTGCCCGACGTGTAAAACTCAACAAACTTCGCGTGCAGATTGACGGCCGCTTCCATCGTGAACATGGGCGCTTGGCCTCCGGCCACCACGATGGCGTCGAATGCACTCACGTCTATTTCGTCGACCTTGCGGGTGGCCTCAACCAGTGCGCGCAAGCTCGGCGTATGGATGAAGCCTTGGCTGATCAGGTCATTTGCCGAGTACCCACTTGCGTCTCCAGGATCGCTCATTGCATCGGCCTCGCAGGGGCCGCCATCGGGGCTGAAGAGCTCCACTGCGTAGCCTTTCTCAGTAAAGGCAAAGTACGGGTGCGTCAGCTCGCTCCACCAAAAGCCTACTGGCCAGCCTGTTGTGGTGGAGACGGCAGGGTTCGAAAGAACGATGGCAACGCGCTTTGGTGCATACGGATTCAGGCGGTTGGGGTCATGCAGGCTCATCAGCGGTCTCTGTGGAGGGCGGGATATGGAGATTGTTGTTGTTTTCTCCGCGAAGTTAAATACACAATAAAGCGACTCTTCGTTACCTATAAAGTCAACAATCCATGACCCTTGCGCAACTGGAAATCTTCGTCAAAGTGGTGCAGTCGGGAAGCTTCACCCGCGCGGCCGAGCTGCTCGGCACCAACAAGGGTTACCTGAGCCGAGTGCTGGCGCAGATTGAGGCGGAGTTAGGTACCAAGCTTCTCGAGCGGACAACGCGCACGCTTTCCATTACGGAAACGGGCAGGGAGGTGTTTGAGCGATCGGTCGGCATTCTTGCCGCAGTGGAAGAGACGCGCCGCGTTGCGCAACACGCGCAGAGCGAACCCCGCGGGCAGCTACGTCTGACCTGCGGTGTTGAATTCGGCATGCTGGCCGTCACCGGCTGGGTGCAGGAATTTCTGGCGCGGTTTCCGATGGTCTCGTGCGATGTGGAATACACCTCTCGCGTGATCGATCTTGTGCATGAAGGTTTTGATTTGGGTATCCGCATCGGCCCGCTCCCGGAGAGTCGGCTCGTGGCACGCAAGCTTGGAGAGTTGGAGTACGGCCTGTTCGCCTGTCCACGCTATCTGCAACGGCACGGGGCACCGCAATCCGCGGAGCACCTGAGCGCGCATAGCCTGATCATGTTTTCTGCCGGCTCGCACCGCACTGGGTGGAGTCTCATGCAAGGGCGACAGCAACTGTCCATCGATACAGCGCCACGGCTGCGTGTGAACAACAGCTTTGCCGTGCGTGACGCGGTACTCGGTTCTCTTGGTATTGGCCGGCTCCCGTTGATGGTGGCGGGGCCAGAGGTCGAAGCGGGGCGCCTCGTGCGCGTGCTGTCTGATTGGCACACCCCCCCAGCAGAGGTCCATGCCGTGTACCCAAGCAGCCGCTACCTCGCACCGAAGGTCAGGAGCTTCATCGATTTTGCCGCTGAGAGTTTTCCGCGTTTGGCCGAGCGGGCGCGCAGGTCCGTCGACGCCTGCTTGCAGGCATCAGCCTGACGGTCGACTTCGGCCGCGACCTCGGCGGGCTTGATGCGGGGGGCTCCGCGATGTTGTATATCTCCGCTTCAGCGCAGTACCAATTCCCGCGCACGGTCAGGCTTACAACTGCTTGAGCCCGGCCAAAATGCCGGTGTGGCGCGTGGCTACCACCTCCCAGTCGACAAGCAGCCAAAACGCCTCCAGCCATTCTTCTGGATTGGCATAGTCTCCGGCCCACGCATGGCGCCAGACGTTGCACACCAGCAGTCCGGCTTTTCCGAGCGGGAGGACGCTCGCATCGCCCGGTAGAGCGATCACGTCCATGTGCATCGCATTTGCCGGGTCCATTACAAGAAAGACCCAGCCGTCTCCGCCAAGGCCCACCACAGCGTCCTTGAACACGGTGCGAAATGCGTCAAACGATCCAAACCGTTTCACGATGTGCGTCAGCAGTGGGCCTGACGGATCCAGCAACGGCGCCGGGCGGACAATCTTCCAGAAGAACTGGTGATTGGCGTGGCCGGCGCCGCTGGTGAGTACCACCTGCTTCAGGGCGGCCGGCATTTCTGAAGACCGACGCAACAACGCCTCAATCGTCTGGCCGAGCCACGCATCGTGCTCCCGAAGTGCTGCGTTCACGGTGTCGACGTGCGCCTGCTGCACCTGCCGCAGCCGTCTGACGGCGTTCCTGCTCAACAGGGGCTCAAAGGCATTGTCAGCATAACGAGGCAGCGGTAGTTCGAACGGAGCAAACGCCCCGGCGCTTGAGGCGTTCATAGCGGCTTGCTCGACACGGATTGAGCCCGCGATTTCAAGCGTTATGCCTCTACGAGATGTTTGAGGTTCTCTTCGTAGAGAATCGTCTGGATTGCCGCGCCGCGCGGGCTGGCCCAGTCGGTTGCCAGCTCCGCCAACAACTGGTTGGTGGAGGTGATGGTGACGCCGTGCCTTGCCATCCGGTCAAGAGACGTCTGATCTGCCATTTTTGTCGGCGACCCGCCCGCGTCGGCAACGACCTGCACTTCAAAGCCGTCTTCTACCGCGCTGATGGCGGGATAGACGATGCAGACGTCGTTGGTCAGGCCGGCCATGATGATCTTCTTTCGACCAGTCGCCAGTACAGCCTGCTTGAAGGGCTCATACATCCAGCAGTCAACAACACCAGGGCGCTTGATCCGATTTTCGTATGCCTGCGGTGCGATGCGCTGGATGTCGTCAAGGAGCAGCCCCTGGAAATGATCTTCCTGGCTGGATGTCAGCATGAGCGGCATGTCGGACTCGATGGCCGTGCGTGCCAATGCGCGCGTGTTGCGCACGATCTCTTCGTAGGGCGTCGACGTTGCCAGCTTGATGGTTCCCCGCTGATGGTCAATCAGAAGCATGACGGCGTTGTCCGGGGAGAAGAGGTTTTTCATCGCGTAATCCTTGTGAGCGCAGATGTGGGAGGCAGCGAATGACGAAGCGATCCGCTGCCTGCGAGCGAGCGCAGCCAGCGGGTTGTGGCGGCGTCTCGACGTCAAACGGTTGCATTTATAGACGTTGCTTTTGTCTGTGACTAGATGAACAATCGGATACAGCTTGTCTCTTGAATAAAGACAATGGATCGATTGGATACGCTTGAAGCGCTCGTCGTGGCGGCAGATGCGGGGAGCTTTGCGGCCGCCGGTCGGCGGCTTGGAAAGTCGCGCGACTATGTCAGCAAGGCGGTGGCGGAGTTGGAAGCGCGCCTGGACGTTGTGCTTATCCAGCGAACCACGCGGCGCGCCGCGTTGACCGAGGCGGGGGAGGCGTATGTCAGAGAGATCCGCCCATTGATCGATGGCTTGCGCACCGCAGACCGGAACACGGTGTTTCATGCGCGCGGTGTACGCGGCAAGATCAGTGTCAATGCCCCGTTGATGTGGGGGCAAACGGTGCTTTCAACGTACATCCCGGGCTATCTTGAAAGCAATCCGGATATCGAACTGGAGGTTCAGCTGAGCGACGAAATTTCTGCCGAGCCGTTGGCGAAGGCCGATGTCACCGTCCGGTTGTCTCCGTCCGTGGATGCCGAACTGTATTCGGACGAGCTTGGGCAGATCAAACGCATGCTATGTGCAGCCCCCGCGTATCTGGACCGGCATGGCGCCCCCGTTGCGCCGGAAGACCTGCTCAAACATGAGTGCCTGCTATACGGAAATCTCTCTTCCGGGCCCACGTGGATTTTGAAGCGAAGAGGTGAAGTCGTTCGACTTCCCGTCCATGGACGGTTTTCATGCAACAACGGCAACGTGCTGGTCAACGCCGCCTGCGCTGGTCAGGGAATCGTGACATTGCCGGAATTCGTCGCCGCGCCGTATCTTGCGGACGGTCGCCTGGCACTGGTGTTGCACGGCTGGGAGCCAGCTCCGCTGATCTTGCACGCCATCGTTGCACATGCCAACGCGGAATCACCCCGCATTCAATCGTTTGTCGGTTACCTCCGCGAGTGTCTATCAGCGGGGGCAACGAAACCGGCGAGCGCCACGCGACGTCGCAAACTGCAATCCAGTCGGCGAACGGCGGGAACGTAGCGAGACCACCATGTGCCTTGGGCGGGTGCATCCAACGCCTGAAAACGCGCGTATACCGTCGAACGTCTTGCCTCGACCTGAAACCGTATGCGCTTCCACTTCATCCGTATCCCATCGAGCATGAGCAGCACTGACCGCCATCTGCGCGTTTGCCCGGCTTTGATGCTGCATGGAGCATGCCGATGCGTGGCGTGACTCGTCGAGCATGGATGGCAACCGCGTTGGCGAGCCTCGCAGGGTGTTCGGCCCTGGATGTTCTCAACGCCGTGTCGACGTCCGACGCAAGTGTGCCGACGCTGGGCCTGCCCTACGGCGCGCATCCGCGGCAAAGGCTGGACGTCTACCGGCCGGTTCGCCCGATGGAGGGGCCGCCGCGTGCGGTGGTCTTCTTCTACGGCGGATCGTGGCGAGAGGGCGATCGCAAGGACTATGCGTTCGTGGGCGAGGCGTTGGCCGCCGCTGGGGTGATCGCAATGGTTGCCGACTACAGGCTGTATCCGGAGGTGCGCTACCCGGGCTTCCTGCTGGACTGTGCCGCCGCAACGGCCTTCGCGCGGCGGTGGCTCAATCGGCAGGGCTATGCCGACGCGCGCTTGTTCGTTGCCGGGCACAGCGCAGGCGCCTACAACGCCGCGATGCTGGCCACCGACGGCCGCTGGTTGGCGATGCAGGGCTCGCGCATTGAAACGCTGTCGGGCTGGATCGGCATGGCCGGTCCTTACAACTTCCTGCCGATCCAAGCGGCCGACGTGCGCCCGGTGTTCAACCATCCGAATGAAACAGCGGATAGCCAGCCGTTGTTCCACGTCAGCCAGGACTGGTTGCCCCCGGCGTTGCTGCTCACCGGCGAGCACGATGCGTACGTGGATGTCCGGCGAAATACGCTCTCTCTCGCCGAACGCCTGACCGAGTGTCGGCACCCCGTCGACCTCAAGGTCTACCCGCGCCTCGACCACAAGACACTCGTGGCCGCATTGGCCTCGCCGCTGCAGTTTCTGGGGCCTGTGCTCTCGGATGTGACGCGCTTTGTGGCCAACGCCTGAGCACAATCCGCAATACGCAACTTCGCGTCGCCAGATGGCGAAACGTTCTGCAATGACGTGGCGGGGAGATTTGAATCGGGAATGCGTTGGAAATTCGTGCTTGACCAGCGCGGCGGGTCGTTCATTGCAAGACCGGGCGTCCTTATACTCGGACGGCGCGATCAAGCCGCTGAAGATCAATGAGCTACACCGTCGTCTGGTTCAAGCGCGACCTGCGGGTGCACGATCACGCCCCGCTGGTCGATGCCGCCCGCCGGGGAAAAGTCTTGTGTTTGTACGTCATCGAGCCGAGCCTTTGGGCGCAGCCGGACGCCGCATCGCAGCACTATTTCTTTATCCAGGAATGCCTGCACGATCTCGCGCAGCAACTGCGCGCATGCGGCGCACGGCTGCAAGTCCCCGTGGGTGAAGTGACGGAGGTACTCGGCCGGCTGCATGCGGCCGCGGCCTTCAGTCACCTGGTGTCTCACGAAGAAACCGGCAACGGCCATACGTTCGCGCGCGACAAGGCCGTCGCACGCTGGTGCCTCGATCACGGCGTGACCTGGCGCGAGTGGCCCCAGCATGGCGTGGTGCGACGCTTGCCGACGCGGGACCGCTGGCACGATCGCTGGGCAGAACATATGTATGCGCCGTGCGTAGCCGCCCCCGGCGTAGGCACCCTCAGAGATGTGGTCCTGCCATGGCCGGCGAAGGACTGGCCTGCGTGCGAAGCGCTTGGCTTGGATGCACATTCGCCACCGCGCCGCCAACGCGGCGGACGCGCGCGCGGCAGTGAGGTGCTGCGCGATTTCCTGCTCGAACGAAGCCGGAACTATCGGGGTGGCATCTCTTCGCCTTTGACGGCGCCGAGCGCGTGCTCACGTCTGTCTCCATACCTGGCCTACGGATGCCTCGGCATGCGCGAAGTAGTACAGGCGACCGAGCAACGGCTGCTCCAGCTCAAGACCAGCACAGACGACGATGCGGTGTGGCAGCGTAAGGGGCTGGCTGCGTTTGTCAGTCGCCTGCATTGGCATTGCCACTTCATCCAAAAACTGGAATCCGAACCCGCCATCGAGTTCCGCAACCTGCACCACGGCTACGACGGCCTGCGTGAAGACGCATGGAACGCCGCCCACTTTGCTGCCCTGGTCGCCGGGCGCACCGGCTGGCCGATGGTGGACGCCTGTGTGGCCATGCTGAGAGAAACCGGATGGATCAACTTTCGCATGCGAGCCATGCTTGTCTCGGTGGCTTCCTACCCGCTATGGCTGCATTGGCGGCCGGTGGGCGTTTGGCTGGCCCGGCAGTTCATCGATTACGAGCCGGGGATCCACTGGAGCCAGATGCAGATGCAAGCCGGCACCACCGGCATCAACACCACGCGCGTCTACAACCCCATCAAGCAGGCGCAGGACCAGGACCCGCATGGGCGGTTTGTCAGGCGCTGGCTGCCGGCCCTGCGCCGCGTGCCGGATGCGTGGCTCTTGCAGCCGTGGCGCATGCCGCCCGATGTGCAGGCGCGCTGTGGTGTGCGGGTGGGCGAGGACATTCCCGTTCCGCTGGTCGACCTTGATGCAGCAACGCGGCAGGCCAAGATGCGCATCCATGCGTTGCGTGCGCGGCCGGACGTTCACGCCGCCAATGAGGCGATCGTCAAGAGACACGCTTCGCGCTTGCGCCGTGACCGTGTCAGCAGCCCGCGCGGGAATGCATCCACGTCTTCGCAGCTCAGTCTCGACTTCTGAATGCGCCGATGCACAAGAAGCTGAACCTGCCGGACAAACGCTGCATGCATTGCGGCTTGCCATTTACCTGGCGCAAAAAATGGGCGCGGGACTGGGATGCGGTCAAGTACTGCTCGGAACGTTGCCGTAGAGAGGGCAAGCGGGGCAGGGCGCCGCATGGAGAGATGCGTTGAGTACCGTGCTGTTCTAATTTCGCAGCGATCTGCGACTGCATGACCAGCCGGCACTGCGTGCCGCGTGCGAGAGCGGCGCCACGCACCTCGTCCCGGTGTACTGCCATGCTGACTACGAAGAGCAAACGCCCTGGGGCTTCGCACGTGTGGGCGTGCATCGCCGGGCCGTAGTTGCGGCGGCACTCCGTGATCTGAGTCGCCAGTTGGGCGGTCTCGGCAGCCGCTTGGTCGAGTGCTGCGGGCCGCCTGGGCAGGTTCTGCCCGCATTGGCGCAGGCCGTGGGTGCCAGCGCTGTGTTTTGCGAAGACATCGCCGCGCCGTACGAACAGGCCGAGGTGGCCGAACTGCGAAGCGCAGGGTTGCAGGTGCAGACTGTCTGGCAGAGCAGCCTGATTGATCCGCTTGCGCTGCCGTGGCCGGTCCAATCGCTGCCGGCTGTCTTCACAACATTCAGGCAAGCGATCGAGCAGGCGCGCATTGCACCGTCGACGCCTCTGCCGCCGCCAGCCGGCCTTCCGCCATGGCCCGCGGGCGTCGTCATTCCGCCTGGGCTGCAGCGCAAGTCGGCGCACGTTGCAAACGAAACGCTGCCGGCAGATTCGCGCGCGTCCTTTCCGTATGGCAGGCCGGAGTTTGATGGAGGTGAGACGGCCGGCCTTCGGCACCTCGCCACATACCTGCAGCGCAAGTTGCCTCACACGTACAAGCGCACGCGCAACGCCTTGGCTGGTGTGGATTTCTCGAGCAAGTGGTCGCCGTGGCTTGCCACCGGCGCGTTGTCGCCCCGACGCGTGATGGCAGAGCTGCAGCAGTTCGAACAGTTGCACGGGCAAAGCGACGGGAGCTACTGGCTTTGGTTCGAGCTGCTGTGGCGAGACTACTTCCGCTTTCTGCATCTGCAGCATGGCGCTCGGCTGTACCGCGCACGGGGCCTCGCCGATGCGCGGCAGAACCCCGAGCGCCCAGATGCGCAGGGCTTCGAGCGCTGGCGCCACGCATCTACCGGCGAGCCGCTTGTCGATGCCGCGATGCGCGAACTGGAAGCCACCGGCTACCTCAGCAACAGGCTCAGACAGGTGGTCGCCAGTTACCTCGTGCATGAGCTGAAAGGCGACTGGCGCGCCGGTGCCGCGTGGTTCGAATCGCAACTCGTCGACTACGACGTCTACAGCAATCAAGGCAATTGGCTGTATATCGCGGGGCGTGGCACCGACCCACGCGGCGGTCGGCGGTTCAACGTCCGGAAGCAGGCTTCCGAGTACGACCCGGATGGGGCTTATCTCCGGTTATGGGCGGCGGGATAGTGCGCCGGGGGCACCGCCGAGCACCCTCGCCCCGGCCGTGGAAGGCGATCGGGAGACGAGCTGGAGATCACCAGGCAGTGCGCCCGCTAAAGACTGGCCATGTGAGGTCGATTATTCACAGCGACGCCCCGAGCTAGCACGACATGACTGAAGCAGTACAACTGGAAAGTGGACGGCCTTCGCGGACCGAAATTCTGGCAGCCGCACTCATCACCGTCCTGATTGTTGCCGTGGCTGCGATTGCCTTCAGTCATGCGCGACGCACGTTGCCGGAAGTCAGGCCGTTTCTGCCCATGTTCCTGACGGTGGTCGTGCTGTGCGAAGGGCTGACCGGCTACCTGCTGTTTCAACGCGCCCGCCTTGTTCAGACGCCTTTTTATGGGGCGCTTGCCGGGGCCTACTTTTTCGCGGCGTTTCTGGCGGCGGCACAGTTGCCCACGTTCCCTGGCGTATTCAGTGCGGACGGTTTGCTCGGCGCCGGCCCTCAGTCCGCCGTGTGGCTATGGACCTTCTGGCATTCCGGCTATCCGCTGTTGCTGCTGCTGGCGGCGTTGAGCCGGCATTGCCATGAACGCGGCAGTTCGAGCCCTCTGCCCACGCAAGTGTTGCGAACATTGCCGTGGGTGGGCCCCATTTCTGCAGCGGCCGTTGTGCCCCTGTGCATCTGGGGCACTGACTTTTTACCTCCGCTCATCCAGGGCGGGGCATACATCGACCTCGTTCGCATCCTGGGTGTTCCCGTGATCGGATCAAACGTCGTTGCGCTTGCCGGACACCTTGCGCTGACAAGGCTGCGGCGCTCGGTGGATGTCTGGGTTGCCGTGGCACTCGCTGTCGGTTTGGCCGACTCGATATTGACCCTGCATGGCGGTGCTCGCTATACGTTGGGCTGGTACGCAGCACGGCTGCTCAGCGTGGTGTCGTCGGCGGTTGTGCTGTCGATGCTGATTGCGGATATCACGCGGCTATATCGGGCGCTGATGGCCGCCAATCAACGGCTGGAGCGGCAGTCGTTGCTAGACGGTCTGACACAGGTCGGCAATCGCCAAGCATTCGACAGGTGCTGGGCCGCCGAATCGAAACGCGCCCGGCGTACGGGCCAACCGCTGTCGGTGCTCATGATCGACATCGACCATTTCAAGCAGATCAACGACACATACGGGCATGGCAGGGGCGACGCATGTCTTGTGGAGGTTGCCAACATCTTGTCGCGCGTTGCGGGAAAGCGCCCAACCGACTTGGTGGCGCGCTATGGAGGCGAAGAGTTTGTCGTCCTGCTGGCAGACACCGAGCGGTCGCGCGCCAAGCTCATCGCCGAGCAGGTGCGTCGCGCCGTCGAACAGGCCGCCCTGCCTGCGCCCTCCGTTCGCGGTGTCGTGACTGTCAGCATTGGCGTGGCGGCCTACGCACCGTCGGCGGGCCATGCACCTGTCGCAGACGCGACATCTGAAGCGCTGATGCAAGCCGATATGGCGCTCTACGACGCTAAACGCGCGGGCAGGAATGCGGTGATGGTGCGCTAGGCGTGTGCGGCCGGGGGCGTTCCGGACTTCCCTTGATTGGGGACCGCACGGCGAGCCCAAGCAAGCCCCTCAGGATTTCGCTACACTATTAATTGACGCATCAATCGTTGATGTAGCATTTGTCTTGCCGCTGCCCGCCATGGCTGTCCACACCGCGCTTCCGCATTCCCATACCCAGGTCCTGCCGTTCAAGGAGTCGCTCCTGGCGATGATCGGCATTTGCTTTGTCGTCGTTCTGGTGGCGTTCGACCAGACGGTGGTCTGCACCGCCTTGCCAACGGTTGTGGCCGAACTCAAAGGCTTTGAGCTGTACGCGTGGGTGGCGACGTCGTACCTGCTGACTTCCGTGGTGACGGTGCCGATCTTCGGGCGCCTGGGCGACTTTTACGGGCGCAAGCCCTTCGTGATTGCGTCCATCGTGGTCTTCACGCTGGCGTCGGTCATGTGCGGCATGGCCGGCAGCATGACGTTCCTGGTGTGGTCGCGGGCGCTGCAGGGCATTGGCGGCGGCATGCTGGTCGGCACGGCTTACGCGTGCATCCCCGATCTCTTTCCCGATGCGCGCGTGCGCTTGCGCTGGCAGGTGATGCTGAGCGCCTCGTTCGGTATCGCCAACGCCATCGGGCCAACGCTGGGCGGGTGGATGACGCAGGCATTCGGATGGCGGTCGGTGTTCTACGTGAACATCCCGTTTGGTGTGCTGGGGCTGTGGTTTGCCTGGCGCTTCCTGCCGCATCTGCGTCAGAACGTGCACACCGGACGTATCCGGCTGGATTGGCAGGGCGCGGTGCTCATCACGGTGGCGCTGGGCGCGTTGCAGCTGTTCGTCGAATGGCTGCCGCGACATGGCCTGACGCCGGCGTTGTTCGGCTGGCTGGTGCTGTCGGCCGCAGCGTTCGTGGCGCTGTGGTGGTGGGAGCAGCGTGCGGAGCAGCCGCTGCTGCCGTTCGATATGCTGCGCAACCCGGCGCTGGCCGCGCTGTTCATGCTGGCGTTGCTGTCCGGTTTTTCGATGTTTGCGGTGTTGTTCTACGCGCCGTTGCTGTTTCAGGGCGGGTTTGGCATGTCGCCGCAGGAAGCCGGCTTGGTGATCACGCCGCTGGTGGTCTGCATCACGCTGGGCAGCATCATCAACGGGCGCATCGTCACGCGTATTCCCAAGCCCAACGCCATGCTGTATGCCGGCTTTGCGCTGCTGACGGTGGCGGTGGCGGGCATGTCGGTGTCATCCCGCGGCATGCCGCACGTGGTGCTGACGTTGCTGATGCTGCTGGCAGGGCTCGGGCTCGGTTTCGTGCTGCCCAATCTGACCGTGTTTGCGCAGCAGACGGCCGGCCGCGCGCACCTGGGCATTGCGACCGCGTTGCTGCAATCGCTGCGCATGGTGGGCGGTATGGTCGGCACGGCGCTGGTCGGCACGCTGGTGAGCGAGCGCTATGCCTCGGGCGTTGCCAATGCGCTGCGCGCGGACAGCGCGACGCAGTGGTTGCATCAGCTTGCCGATCCCGAAATTCTCATCGATCATGACGCGCAAGCCGCCTTGCTTTCGCAGTTGCATGCTGCCGGCCACGACGGTGCGGCGCTGCTCGAAGCTGCGCGCCATGTGCTGGTGGGCGCCATCCATATCGGCCTGATCGTGGCGACGGTGGTGGCGCTGATTGGCCTCTGGTATGTGCGGCGGGTGCCGCCCGTGGTGCTGCACCATGTCGAGCCCGTGCAACATACGGAATAGGCGAGACACGCCGGAGCGGTTAGGATGCGCGGTTTCCCAGCAATCTCAGCCCTGATCGATGACCTCTGAACGCGAACGCTTCGCCGTCATGCACCAGTTCGGACGCACCTATCGTGCGTTTACGGCCGCCTTCGAGGCGCATGTCGGCCAGCCGATGCCGCGCTGGCGCATCCTGCTGGCGCTGCACGACAACACCGGCGGCGGCATGGCCCAGAAGCAGCTCGCCGAGCGCCTGCAGATGGACCCGGGCGCGCTCACCCGCCAACTCAAGGTGCTTGAGCAGCTCGGCTGGATCGAACGCGCAACGGATGCACGCGACAATCGCCTGACCAACGTGTCGCTGTCAGATGCCGGCCTGGCTGTCGTGCTCGACTGCATGCCGCGCCGCATCGCCTTCATCAATGCCACGCTCGACGGGCTGCCGGACGATCTCGTCCACGCGCTGTCCGAAGCGCTGGCGCAAATCGAAACACGTCTGGCCGAAGTGCCGGCGCCGGCCACCGCGGCCTCCACCGCATCCGATAGCAAATCCGCAGATCAGCCCGCAGACCGCTAATGCGCGCTGAATGCGTTCCCGGAGACAACCATGTCCATGGTGATCAACAGCGCGCTGTACCGCAACGGCAAGCGTGAGCGCGACCTGTCCGTCGAGGCCATCAGCGACGTGCTGCACACGCCGGGCTCCTTTGTCTGGCTTGGTTTGCATGAGCCCGACAACGCGATGCTCGACCTCGTGCAGGAGGAATTCGGCCTGCACGATCTCGCCATTGAAGACGCACGCAACGCGCACCAGCGGCCCAAGCTGGAGGTCTACGGCGACGTGCTATTCATCGTGCTGAACACCGCGCAGATGGAAGATGGCAACGTCGTCTTTGGCGAGACGCATCTGTTTGTCGGCCGGGACTTTCTTGTCTCGGTGCGGCATGGGCCGTCGGCGTCGTATTCGCCGGTGCGCGAACGTTGCGAGCGCACGCCGCAATTACTGGCCAAGGGCGCACCGTTTGCGCTGTATGCGGTGATGGACTTCGTGGTCGACAACTATCAGCCCGTGCTGGAACGCCTGCAGGAAGAATTCGAGCAGATCGAAAGCCAGATCTTTGGCGACACGTTCGATCGCGCGGCCATCGAGCGCCTCTATATGCTCAAGCGCCAGCTTCTGCGCCTGCGCAACGCCGCGCTGCCCGTGGAAGACATCGCCGGGCAGCTCGTGCGCCTGCATGAAGACGTGGTGCCCAAGGAACTGCGCGCGTATTTTCGCGATATTGCCGACCATGCGCACCGCGCGGTGGGCGCGCTCGACGTGATTCGCGAAATGCTGACCACGGCCATCTCCGTGAACGTGGCGCTCGTGTCGGTCACGCAAAACGACATCGTGAAGCGGCTGGCGGGGTGGGGCGCTATTCTGGCGATTCCGACCGTGGTGTTCAGCAACTACGGCATGAACTTCAAGGGCATGCCGGAGTTGGAGCATCCGGCGGGGTATCCCATCGTGCTGGCGTGCACGGCCACCGCTTGCGTGTGGCTGTATCGCAAGCTGCGCAAATCCGGCTGGATCTAGGAGACAAGAGATGGCGCGTTGCTGCTGGGCGGGCGAAGACCCGCTGATGATCGAGTATCACGACACCGAGTGGGGCGTGCCCTCGCACGATGATCGCCACCTTTACGAGATGCTCATTCTCGAAGGTGCGCAGGCCGGGCTGTCATGGCAGACCATTCTTCGCAAGCGGGCGCGCTATCAGGAAGTGTTCGAGGGGTTTGATGCGGCACGCGTGGCGCGCTTCACGCCGGCGCGCATCGAAAAGCTGCTCGCCGATCCGGGCATCGTACGCAATCGCGCCAAGGTCGAGGGCGCCGTCATCAATGCGCGGAAGGTGCTGGAACTTCAGGAAGAAATGGGTTCGCTCGACGCATTCCTGTGGTCGTTTGTCGATGGCAAGACCATCGTCAACCGCTGGGACAGCTACCGCGATGCACCCGCCGCGACCGACGCGTCCAAGGCGATGAGCAAGGCGCTGATCAAGCGCGGTTTCAAGTTTGTCGGCCCGACCATCTGCTACGCCTTCATGCAGGCCACCGGCATGGTCGACGATCATGAAGCGGGGTGCTTTCGCGCCGGCAAGGCTTAGCGCGTGAAGCCTCTTTTTGATCGGGCGAATGTCCGTTATTCTCGCCAGTCCCAACATTGACGGAGTCGTTCTTCATGTCGCTGAATTTTCTCGGCATTGCCGGTAGCCTGCGCCGCAAATCCACCAACCAGGGCCTGCTGCGCGCGGCATCCACTCGCCTGCCCGCAGGCGTGGAAATGGACCTGGCCGACCTGACGGATATTCCGTTCTACAACGCCGACATCACGGAGAAGCCTGCCTCGGTGGTGCGCGTGCTCGAGCAGCTCGGGCGCGCCGATGCGCTGGTGCTGGCTTGCCCCGAGTACAACTATTCGCTGGCGCCGGCGCTGAAGAACATTCTGGACTGGGCCTCGCGCGAGCCCAACAACGCGTTGCTGGCAGGCAAGCCGGTCGCCATTCTTGGTGCGGGCGGCGGCATGGGCACGTCGCGCGCGCAGTACCACCTGCGTCAGGTGTGCGTGTATCTGGATCTGCATCCGCTGAACAAGCCGGAAGTGTTCGCCAACGCGTTCGCCGGTGGCTTTAACGCCGATGGCGATCTGACGGACGAGCGCATTGCCGGCCTCATCACGGAACAGATGCAGGCGCTGGCCAACTGGACGTTGAAGCACAAGGCCTGATCGAAGCCTCGCGATAGCGATCTCACTCGCCGGCGTGCAGCGTACGGTTGCGTCCGGCGAGTGAGCCCGCCACGAGCGAGGCCAGCGCAATCGCGCTGAACAGCCAGCCCATCACGGCCCAGCTGCCGGTCAGATCGTGCAGCACGCCCATGAGGTACGGCCCCGCAGCGGCCATGGTGTAGCCGATGCCCTGCGTCATGGCCGACAGGCTTGCCGCCACGCGCGCATCGGCCGAGCGCAGCACGATCAACGACAGCGCCACGCTGAAATTGCCGCCCTGGCCGAGCCCCAGCAAGACCGCCCACCACCACAGCGTCGACAGCGGCGCGTACAGGCAACCCATCAGGCCGGCCCAGCACATCAGCATCATCAGGACGACGGCGGGGCGCTGGTCGCGCCCGAGCCGTGCCACAAACGGCCCGCCCAGCGCGGTGATGAGCTGCACGAGAATCGACACCGCCACCACCACGCCGGACTGCACGGCGGATAGCCCGCGGTCTTGCAGGATCACGGGCAGCCAGCCGAACACGCAATACGCCAGCGACGATTGCAGCCCCATATGGAGCGTCACCTGCCAGGCAATCGGCTTGTTCCACAGCGACACACGTTGCAGCCGCGTGGCCGCTCCCTTGCCGTGCGCATGCCGCATGTGCGGCCACCAGCCGACAAACGCCAGCAGAGCGGGCAACGCCCAGAATGCCAACGCCGGCTGCCATCCGCCAAGCCATGCCGAAAGCGGCGCGCTTGCCCCCGCTGCCACCGCCGCGCCAAAGCACAGCGCCATGGTGTAGACGCCGGTCATCAGGTCTGCCTGCCGGCCGAAATCGCGCTTGACGATGCCCGGCAGCAGAATGCCCGTCACGCCAATGCAGGCACCCGCCGCCAACGTGCCGATGAAGAGCGGCGCAACGCCGCCCGCGCTGCGCAACGCAATGCCTGCCGCCAACGCAATCAGCAAGCCGCCCACGGCGCGTTCTGCGCCAAATCGCCGAGCGAGCACTGCGGCGGCCGGCGCAAACAGGCCGAGGCACAGCACTGGCAGGGTCGTCAGCAAGCCCGCCGTGGCGCCAGACAGCCCCGTGCCTGCCGTCACCTGTTTAAGCACGGGCGACAGGCTCGACAACGCCGGGCGCAGGTTCACACCCACCAGCACCAATCCCACCACCAGCAGGATCAGCGCCCCGGATGAACGGGGTGCAGCGGTGTCATGTGCAGCAGGAGGTGGCGGCGAGTGCGGTGTGTGGGACATGGCAGAGCAGGCTGGCGGGCAAGCTGCCGATTGTAGGGCGCGCGCCGGATTGGTGCATGCGCGCCGCCCAATCCCAATGATGCCGACTCCGGAATTACGTAGGGTTGAGTCGCGCAGCCAGTTCGCTCAGCACATCTGCGGAGGGCGCGCCGCGCTCCGCGGCCAACGCCAGCGCGCGCCGTGTGAGTGCCGCGTACAGCGTTGCGTGATCGGCGCCGAGGGCATCGAGCGCTTGCAGATGTTTGTCGATCACGCCGCCGTCTCCGCGCGAGACCGGACCGGCGAGCGCTCCAGCCAGGCCGCGTGCGCGGGCTGCCGCCAGGGTGCCGTCCACCAGCGGCCACATGGCCGCGACAGCGGCATCGCGGTCGATGCCAGCGGCCTCCCACAGCGTGGCGGCTTCATGCAGCGCGCACAGCAGGAAGCTGGCCGCGTAGTTGGCGCCAGCGTGATACAGGGCGCGTTGCCCGGCGCGCACCTTCAGCGGCGTGCAGCCTAGCCGCAGCGCAAAGCTGGCGAGCGCCGCATCGTGCGGGGCGTCGGCGTCAATGGCGATGGAGGCGCCGCCCAGGCGTTCCGCGTCATCCGGCAAACCGGCAAACAGGAAGAGCGGGTGGAAGCTGGCGGTCTCCGCGCCGGCCTGGCGGGCGGCATCCAGCAAGTTGCGCTCGCCCGCGCCGCTGCAGTGGAGGACGAGCTGGCCCGGTCGCCAGCGCACGTTGCCGACCACGCCGGGGATGGCGTCATCCGGCACGGTCACGAACACCCAATCGGCGGCATCCGCCACGCCTTGCGCATCGACGGCCTTTGCGCCCGTGGCTTGTGCGAGCCACGCGGCGGCCGCGGCCGACCGGTTTGCAACCGCCACGGTGCGCACGCCTGCATCGTGTGCCCGTGTGGCCAATGCCCGCGCCAGCCGCCCCGTGCCAATCCAGCCCACGGAAACGGGCGCTTCGATTGCAAAAGACGTCATAGCAAACCTCGAATTTTTATCGTCAGCATCTTATAGCGAAGGATCATCGGTAGACGAAGATGCGGCTATCGCGCGCGCTGCGACTGCGGCCGGTAAACTGCACGGCTTTACCGGCCGAGTTGGGGCCGGGCGCAAGCGAGCGGTTTTCTTCAGGCGGACATGTCAGTGCAAGCAGGTGTTATGCAAAGCAAAAGTCGGGCAACACTCACCGGACTCATCGCCGTGCTGCTGTGGAGTTCGATCGTCGGATTGATCCGCGGCGTGAGCCAGCATCTGGGGGCTGTGGGCGGCGCCGCCATGATCTACACCGTCGCGTCGGTGCTGTTGATGTTCACGGTCGGCTTCAATCAACTGAGGACGTTTTCGCGGCGCTACCTGCTGTGGGGCAGCCTGCTGTTTGTGTCGTACGAGCTGTGTCTCTCGCTGTCGATCGGCTATGCCAGCAGCGGGCGGCAGGCGATCGAGGTCGGGATGGTCAATTACCTGTGGCCGACCTTCACGATGCTGGCGGCCATCGCGTTCAACAAGCAGCGGGCGAATGCGCTGATCGTGCCGGGCGTGGTCGTGTCCATCCTCGGAATCTGCTTCGTGCTGGGTGGGGACCAGGGGCTTGATATCGCCGGCATGGCCGGCAACGTCAAGGACAACCCGCTCAGTTACGGATTGGCCTTTGCAGGCGCGGTGATCTGGGCGGCGTATTGCACCGTGACCAGCCGCATTGCCAACGGCAAGAATGGCGCAACGCTGTTTTTCATCCTGACCGCGCTGGCGCTGTGGATCAAGTTCTTCGCCACGGGCGGCGGGGCGATGCATTTCAGCATGTCGGCGGTCGTCTACCTTGCGTTGGCCGCATCCGCAATGGGGTTTGGCTACGCGGCGTGGAACGTCGGCATCCTGCACGGCAACGTCACCGTGCTGGCGGGCGCGTCGTATTTCATCCCTGTGTTTTCGGCGGCGCTGGCTGCGGCGCTGTTGCATGCGCCGCTGTCATTTGCGTTCTGGAAGGGCGCGTCGATGGTGGTTGCCGGGTCGATCCTGTGTTGGCTGGCTACGCGCGGTGGTCGCGCAAAGACGTTGTCTTCGTCCAAGTCTTCTGCCTGACGTAAGAAAGGGCGCATGGAAGCCTTCAATGCGCCCACTATTTCGCAATTAACTGCCAAGAATTCAAGAAAACTTCGGATGGAGCCAGCACGGGAACGGGGCGTGCTAGATGCCGTGTAAGCCGCAGCGCCACGACGGAACGGCGGCATACCAACACAGAAACAGGAGGCATCATGTTGAGCACCATCCTCATCATCGTTCTCATCTTGCTGCTGATCGGCGCATTGCCGTCGTGGCCGTACAGCCGGAGTTGGGGCTACGGCCCGACGGGGGGTCTCGGGCTGATCGTGGTGATCGTCGTCATTCTCGTGTTGCTCGGCTATATCTGACGCCGCGGTCGACGCCGATGCGCGCAGGCTTCTGAGCATCGCCTGACCAGTTTTCGAGGGTTGGCTGAGCACCGTGGCGGGGCGGGTGTCTTGCAGACGCTTGACTGGGCATAATCCCAGCTGCGTTCCAGAAGGACACTTCCTATGAAGACAGGTCGGACAGGTCGACTCGCCGGCAGCCACGCGCCCGGCGGTCGCGCCCGAATCGCGCCGCTGGTGCTGGCCCTGCTGCTGGCCGGATGCGCGGTCGGGCCCGATTACCACACGCCGCCCCTGCGCGGCACCGAAGCCCCGCAAGGCTGGCATGCCACGCTGCCCCACCACGGCAGCCGCATGGCGCTGGCGCGCTGGTGGGAGCAGCTTCACGATCCTGTGCTCACCCAACTGGTTGAGCAAGCCGATGCGACGAGTCCGACGATTGCGCAGGCGGTAGGTCGCGTGCGCGAAGCGCGGGCGAGCGTTTCGTCCAGCCGCGCGGGGCTGCTACCGCAATTAAAAGGGTCCGGTTCTGCCATGCGGCAGGGCGGGTTCGGCGGCAGCCAGTTTGCCGGCGGCGCGGGCGGGCTTTCCGGTGGCGCACTCAACCCGACGCTGGGGCTCGGCACGATCACCACGCTGGCGGCGCAGGCCGACGCCTCGTGGGAGATCGACCTCTTCGGCGGCAAACGCCGCAGCCTGGAAGGCGCCGATGCACGGTTGACGGCCAGCGAGGCCGATTGGCACGACGCGCGTGTATCCCTCGCGGCCGAGGTCGCCAATACCTACTTGCAGCAACGCGAGTGCGAGGCGCTCGTGAATATCGGCGCGGCAACGCTGTCGTCCCGACAGGAAACGCTGCAACTGACCGAACGTAAATTCCGCGCGGGCTTTGTCGCGCCCGCGGACTTTGCGCAGGCGCAGGCCACCGTGGGCGATGCGGTGAATGCGCTGGAGGGCCAGCGTGCGCAATGTGCGCAGGGTATCGACAAGCTCGTCACCCTCACCAGCCTCGACCATGACGCACTGAACGGGCTGCTGTCCAAAAATAGCGCGCAGATTCCGGCGCCGCCCGATGCCGGCGTGCCCGATGTGCCGGCGCAGGTGCTGTCGCAACGGCCGGATGTGTCGTCGGCCGAGCGCGCGGTGGCGGGAGCCAGCGCCGATATCGGTGTGGCGGTGGCAAGCCGCTTGCCGTCGATCACGCTGGCGGGGTCCATCGGCATCAATTCGTACCGCCTTGGCGGTCAATCGTTGACGAGCAAGTCGTGGTCGTTTGGGCCGTCGGTGTCGTTGCCGATCTTTGACGGCGGCTCGGGCGCGGCGCGTGTGGAAACGGCGCGTGCCCGTTACGACCAGGCGCTGGCCAGCTATCGCGGCAAGGTGCGCCAGGCGGTGCAGGAAGTGGAAGACGCGCTGGTGCGCCTCGATGCTTCGGACCGCCGCGTCGATGCTGCCGCGATGGCCGATGCGCAATACGCAAAGGTGCTGGAAGCGTCGAATGCGCGCTACCGCCTGGGCGCCGGCAGCCTGCTCCAACTGGAAGACGTGCGGCGTACGGCGTTGCAGGCTTCGCAATCGCTGGCGGCCGTCAAGCTCGAACGTGCACAGGCATGGGTGGCGCTGTACAAGGCCGTCGGCGGCGGCTGGCGCGACGATGGCGCCAATCCCCCTCCCGAAAACAAGACCACTGCGCCGGCCGCACAGGGCGGGGCGCATACCGGAACCGCTTCATGACAGGACAACGAGTTTGGATGGGCGCGCTGGCGGTGTTGCTGGCCGGCGCGCTGGCGGCGTGCGGCAAATCTGCGCCCGAGAACAAGAAGAACGAGCAGACGCCCGCCAAGCCGGCGCTGGCTGTCAACGTTGCGCATCTCGCACAGCAGGTGTGGCCGCGTGTCGCCACGGCCAGCGGTGCGGTGCAGCCGTGGCAGGAAGCCAGCATCGGCGCCGAGGTGAGCGGGTTGAAGCTGGCGGAAGTGCTCGTCAACGTGGGCGATGTGGTCAAGCAAGGCCAGCTGCTTGCCCGTCTGTCGGATGAAACCGTGCGGGCCGATGTGGCCGCGCAGCGTGCCAGCCTGGCCGAAGCCGAGGCATCGGCCGCGCAAGCCGCCGGCGAGGCGCACCGCGCGCACGAACTCGACAAGAGCGGTGCGATCAGCCAACAGGATCTGATCCAGTACGACACGCAGGCCAAGACGGCGGCTGCCAAGCTGGCCGCCGCCCGGGCGCAGTTCGAGAGCCAGCAATTGCGTTTGCGCTACACGCGTGTGGTCGCGCCCGACGATGGCGTGATCAGCGCACGCACGGCCACCGTGGGCGCCGTGGTGTCGTCCGGCACCGAACTGTTCAAGCTCATCCGCAAGAACCGCCTGGAATGGCGCGCCGAAATGCACGGCGACGTCCTGCCGCGCATCCAGCCCGGCCAGGCCGCGCGCGTGCGCCGCATGGACGGCGGCGTGGTGAACGGCCGCGTGCGCCAGGTCGCTCCCACGGTGGACGCCAACACGCGCAATGGCCTCGTCTATGTCGATCTGCCGCCGGAAGCTGCAACGTCCGGCGTGAAGGCCGGCATGTATCTCTCGGGCGATGTGCTGCTGGGCGATGCGCCGGCCGCGACCTTGCCGGAGACCGCCGTCTTCTCACGCGATGGTTACGACTACGTGATGGTCATCGGCCAGCAAGGCCGCGTGCGCCAGACCAAGGTCACGGTCGGGCGCCGTCAGGCCGGAAACGTTGAAATCGTGCAGGGCATCGGCGCGAATGACGGCGTGGTCGCTGCCGGCGCTGCCTTCCTGAGCGATGGCGATGTGGTGCGTGTGGCGGCCGCCGGTGCAGCGTCCGCACCCGCCGCGCCCACCACAGCGGCGTCGGCAGCCGGAGCCAAGCCATGAACTTTTCCGCCTGGGCGATCCGCAAGCCGATCCCGTCGATCCTGCTGTTCATCCTGATCACGGTGGCGGGGCTGGTGTCGTTCAAGATGCTGTCGATCCAGAACTTTCCGGACATCGACTTTCCCGCGGTTTCCGTGACGGCCAGCCTGCCGGGCGCCACGCCCACGCAGATGGAAACCGAGGTCACGCGCAAGATCGAAGACAGCATTGCGAGCATCGGCGCGATCAAGCACATCACGTCCACCATCAACGACGGCAGCTCGACCACGATGGTCGAGTTCCAGCTCGAGAAGGATGTGCAGGAGGCCGTGAACGACGTGCGTGACGCGGTCAGCCGCATCCGTGCGCAACTGCCGTCCGACGTGCAGGAACCCGTCATTTCGCGCGTGACGTTCGCGAGCATGCCCGTGCTGACGTACGCCGTGGAAGCGTCCGACATGGATGCGGAGGATCTGTCCTGGTTCGTCGACAACACGGTCAACAAGCGGCTGCTGTCGGTGCATGGCGTGGCCAAGGTGACGCGCCAGGGCGGTGTGGACCGCGAAGTGCGCGTGCAGCTTGACCCCGTGCGCCTGCAGGCGTTGAACGTGTCGGCGGCGGACATCAGCGCGCAAGTGCGCGGCATGCAGCAGGAAGCGCCGGGTGGGCGCGGCAACATCGGCGGGCAGGAGCAGGCCGTGCGCACGCTCGGCACGGTGAAGAGCGCGCGCGAACTGGCGCAGATGGACATCCCGTTGTCCGACGGCCGGCGCATCCGCCTGTCGGATGTGGCCGACGTGCGCGATACCTCGGCTGAGCCACGCCAGATGGCGCTGTTCGACGGCAAGGCTGTCGTGAGCTTCCAGGTGTTCCGCTCGCGCGGCGCAAGCGAAATCTCGGTGGCCAAGGGCGTACGCGAAGCGCTGGCTGCGTTGCAGGCCGAGCGGCCCAACGTGCATGTGACCGAGGTCTACAACATGGTCAAGCCGGTGTCGGACGCGTACACCGCGTCGATGCACGCGCTATACGAAGGCGCCATCCTCGCCGTGATCGTGGTGTGGCTGTTCCTGCGCGATTGGCGGGCCACGTTCGTGTCGGCGGTGGCGTTGCCGTTGTCGATCATCCCGACCTTCGCGGCCATGCAGTTGCTCGACTTCACGCTCAACGGCATCACGCTGCTGGCGCTCACGCTGGTGGTCGGGATTCTTGTCGACGACGCCATCGTGGAGGTGGAGAACATCGTGCGCCACCTGCGCAATGGCAAGAAGCCGCTGGAGGCCGCCATGGAAGCGGCGCAGGAGATTGGCCTGGCCGTGGTGGCGACATCGCTCACGCTGGTGGCGGTGTTTCTGCCGACGGCCTTCATGGGCGGTATCTCGGGCAAGTTCTTCAAGCAGTTCGGATGGACGGCGTCGCTGGCGGTGCTGGCCTCATTGCTCGTGGCGCGGCTGCTCACGCCCATGATGGCGGCCTACATGCTCAAGCCGCAGGACGAGCCGAACCGCGACAGCTGGATCATGACGCGCTATCTGCAGGCGGCACGCTGGTGTCTGGTGCATCCATGGAAGACGGGCGGCATGGCGGCGGCGTTCTTCGTTGTGTCGGTCGCCATCATCGGGCTGATTCCGGCAACGTTCCTGCCGCCCGAAGACTGGGCGCAATTGCAGATGACGGTGGAAAGCCCGCCCGGCAGCACCATCGCGCAAACGCGCGACAACACCGAGCGCGTGCGCAAGATCGTGATGCAGCACAAGGAAGTCCGTCACGTCTATACGGCCATCGGCTCGGGCGTGATGGCCGGCGTGCCGGGCTCCAGCGGCGGCGACGTGCGCAACGGCACGCTCACGATCTCGCTGACTGACCGGCATGATCGGCACGTCAAGCAGCAGGACGTCCAGCGGCAGTTGCGCGAAATGCTCGAAGGCGTGCCGGGCGTGCGGATCTCGTTTGGCGCGGTGGGCTCCGGCGAGCAACTCCAGGTGGTGCTGACCGGCGACGATCCTGCCACGCTTCAGCAGGCCGCGCGCGATGTGATGCGCGATCTGCGTACCGTGCCGGGGCTCGGTGCGGTCACGTCGTCGGCCAGTCTGCTGCGGCCCGAAATCGTCATCCGCCCCGACTTTGCGCGCGCGGCACAGCAAGGCGTGACCGCCGCGGCGATTGGCCAGGCCGTGCGCGTGGCAACCGCCGGCGACTACGACGTCAACCTGCCGAAGCTGAATCTGCCCGAGCGGCAGGTGTACATCCGCGTTGAACTGGATCCGAAGGCGCGCAACCAGATCGACACGATCCGCCAGTTGCGCGTGCCGGGCCGCAACGGCGCGGTGCCGCTGGAAAACATCGCCGATATTTCCATCGGCAGCGGCCCCGCGCAGATCGACCGGTATGACCGCAGCCGCAACGTCACCATCAGCGTCGGGCTGGAAGGGCGCGCGCTGGGCGACACCAACATGGCGGTGGAGGCGCTGCCGTCCATCAAGAACTTGCCGCCGGGCGTGCGCCGCATTGCCTCGGGCGATGTGGAAGGCATGCAGGAGCTGTTCAGCAGCTTCTTCCTCGCCATGTTTGCCGGCGTGCTGTGCGTGTATGCGGTGCTGGTGCTGCTGTTCCACGACTTCACGCAGCCGGTGACGATTCTGGCGGCGCTGCCGCTGTCGGTGGGCGGAGCGTTCGGGCTCTTGGCGTTGTTTGGTTTCAGCTTGTCGTTACCGGCGTTGATCGGCTTGCTGATGCTGATGGGCATCGTCACCAAGAACTCGATCCTGCTGGTCGAATACGCCATCGTTGCGCGGCGCGATCTCGGCATGTCGCGCACGGAGGCGATCATCGACGCTTGCCACAAGCGTGCCCGCCCCATCGTCATGACCACGGTGGCCATGACGGCGGGCATGGTGCCGATGGCGCTCGGCTTGGAAGGCGATGCCGGCTTCCGCGCACCGATGGCCGTGGCGGTGATCGGCGGTCTGCTGACTTCTACGCTGCTGAGCCTGCTCGTGGTGCCGGTGGTGTTCGAGAAGGTGGACGACTTCAAGGAGTGGGCCTTGCGCAAGTTCCGCGGCGTGCGCCATCACGGGCACGGGGCGGAGGCCGCGTCGGAGCATGGCCCGCGCTAGGTGTAGCATCGGCGGTCTGCCAACGTACCGCGCTGCGGAGACCGCCCATGCCCGATGCCGTGCTCTTCCAGACCGATGGCCCGGTCTGCACCATCCTGCTCAATCGACCCGAATGCCGCAACGCGGTGGACGGGCCGACTGCTGCCGCGCTGCTCAATGCGTTCGAGCGTTTCGAAGCCGATGACGCGTTGCGCGTTGCCGTGCTTGGCGGCACCGGCGGCCACTTCTGTGCCGGCGCCGACCTGACGGCCGTCGGCGATCCTTCCAGACGCAATCATCTCGATCCTGACGGCGGCATGCCCGGCCCGATGGGCCCTTCGCGCATGGCGCTGTCCAAGCCGCTCATCGCTGCGGTAAGCGGCTATGCCGTGGCGGGCGGGCTGGAGCTTGCGCTGTTGGCCGACCTGCGCGTCATGGAGCGCGACGCCGTATTCGGCGTGTTCTGCCGCCGCTGGGGTGTGCCCCTTATCGACGGCGGTACGGTGCGCTTGCCGCGCATCATCGGCATGGGCCGAGCGTTGGACATGATCCTGACTGGCCGCGCTGTTTCCGCGGACGAGGCGCTCGCCATGGGGCTGGCCAATCGTGTCGTCGGAATCGGCGAGTCGCTTGCCACGGCGCAGAAGCTTGCCAGAGACATCGCCGCCTTCCCGCAGCAATGCATGCTGGCCGATCGGGCGTCGGCGTATGCGCAGTGGGATTTGCCGGTGGCGGCAGCGCTGCAACAGGAAGGCGCGCGTGGCACGCCGATGGTGTTTGCCGAAGGGGTGGAGGGCGCCGCGCGATTTGCAGGCGGTGCCGGCCGGCATGGAGGGCCGGATACCTCAGCTTGAGAAAAAAAAACGCCAACCGGAACAAATGGTTGGCGTTTTACTGTGTGGCGGCGCGGTTGCTTAAGCCGTCGCACCTTCGTCCTGCGTCGCCTGGCTCCCCGCATGCAGCGCATTGGCATGCTTGGCGCGCAAGCGGCGCGTGGCTTCCACCATGCCTTGCAATGCCGCTTCCACTTCCGGCCAGCCGCGCGTCTTCAGGCCGCAGTCGGGGTTGACCCACAGGCGTTGCACCGGCACAACCTGCGCCGCCTTGTCGAGCAACGCTTCCATCTCTTCCACACGCGGCACGCGCGGCGAATGGATGTCGTACACGCCCGGCCCAATCTCGTTCGGGTACGCAAATTCGCCAAACGCGTCCAGCAGTTCCATGTTCGAACGCGAGGTCTCGATGGTGATCACGTCGGCATCCATCGACGCGATGGCCGGCAGGATGTCGTTGAACTCCGAATAGCACATGTGCGTGTGGATCTGCGTGTCGTTACGCACGCCGGAGGCCGACACGCGGAACGCACGCGCCGCCCATTCCAGGTAGCCCGGCACATCGGAGGCGCGCAACGGCAGGCCTTCGCGGAAAGCCGGTTCGTCGATCTGGATGGCGGCAATGCCGGCGGCTTCCAGATCGCACACTTCGTCGCGCAGGGCGAGGGCGATCTGCAGTGCGGTCTGCTCGCGCGGCTGGTCGTCGCGCACGAACGACCACTGCAGCATCGTCACCGGGCCGGTCAGCATGCCCTTCATCGGCTTGGTGGTCAGGCTTTGTGCGTACTTGGACCACTCGACCGTCATCGCTTCCGGGCGATACACGTCGCCGTAGATCACGGGCGGCTTTACGCAGCGCGAGCCGTAGCTCTGCACCCAGCCGTTGGCGGTGAAGGCGTAGCCCCACAGCAGTTCGCCGAAGTATTCGACCATGTCGTTGCGCTCGGCTTCTCCGTGCACGAGCATGTCGAGGCCGAGCGCTTCCTGGCGGCGCACGACGTCGGTAATCTCGGCGCGCATGCGCTGCAGGTAATCCAGCGCGGGGAGTTCGCCGCGCTTGTGTTGCGCGCGCGCCTGGCGAATCTCGGCCGTCTGCGGGAACGAGCCGATGGTGGTGGTCGGCAGCAGCGGCAGGTTCAGGCGGGCTTGCTGCGCTTCTGCGCGGTCGGCGTAAGGTGCGGCGCGCTCTGCATCTTCCGCGCGGATCGCGGCGACGCGCTTCTTGACGCCAGCGTTGTGCACGCGGCGGGATTGGGTGCGCGAGGCGATGGCCGCGCGGTTCTCATCCAGCGCCTTCTGCACGGCGGCGGGGCCTTCGACCAGCGCGAGCTTGAGGATCGCCAGTTCGTCCAGCTTCTGGCGCGCGAAGGCCAGCCAGCCCTTGAGTTCGTCGTCGAGCTTGGTTTCGGCGGACAAGTCCACCGGCACATGCAGCAGCGAGCAGCTCGGCGCGACCCACAGGCGATCGCCAAAGGCTTCGGCCAGCGGCGCCACGCGTTCAAGAACGCGCGCGAGATCGGAGCGCCAGATGTTGCGGCCGTCGACCACGCCAACGGAGAGCACCTTGTCTGCCGGCCACGGTGCGAACGCGCCAAGCTGTTCCGGCGCACGCACGAGATCCAGGTGCACGCCATCGACCGGCAGGGATTTGATCAGTGCAGCGTGGTGGGACGCAGCTTCGAAGTACGTCGCCAGCAGCAGCTTCGGGCCGTTGGCAGCGGCCAGCGCCAGGTAAGCGGGGCCGAATGCGTCCACCCAGGCTTGCGGCAGATCCAGCACCAGCGCTGGTTCGTCGATCTGCACCCATTCCACATTCAGCGCGGCCAGGCGCTGCAGCACAGCCGCGTACGCCTGAAGCACTTGCGGCAGCAGTGCGAGCTTGTCGGTCAAGCCGTTGCGCGCCTTGGCCAGATGCAGGAACGTGACCGGCCCGATGAGCGCTACCTTCACGCGGTGCCCCGCGGCCTGTGCCTCGCGCACTTCGTCGAACAGCCATTCGGTGCCTTGGCCCCATTGCCGATCGAGGAGGTCGGGCGTCAGTTCAGGCACGAGGTAGTGGTAATTCGTGTCGAACCACTTCGTCATTTCCATGGCCGCGTGATCGGCATTGCCACGGGCGAGCACGAACGATTGCGCCAGCGTCAGGTGTGCGGCGTCAAAGCCGTAGCGCGTGGGAATGGCGCCGAGCAGGGCGGCCGTCTGCAGCACCTGGTCGTACCAGGCGAAATCGCCCACGGTCACAAAGTCGAGGCCGGCGTCGCGCTGGGCAGTCCAGTGGCGCTCGCGCAGGGCACGGCCGGTGGCGCGCAGGTCGTCTTCGGACGAGGCGCCTTTCCAGAACGATTCGAGCGCGAACTTCAGCTCGCGTTGCGCGCCGATGCGCGGGTAGCCGAGGGTGTGGATGGTCGTCATAGTGGTCGCAGGAGGAGCGATTCGGTTTTCAGTCCAGCGATGATCGGCGACCCGTTGTCATGAATCAAATGATATTATTTTCGATAACGTTGAATGGGATTCATAGATTGGAAATCGCACGAACATGCTCGAAATCCGCCATCTGCGCACGCTGATCGCCCTGGCCGACGGTGGCTCCGTCTCGCGCGCTGCCGAGCGGCTGCACCTCACGCAATCGGCGCTGTCGCATCAATTGCGCGCGCTGGAGTCGCACTATGGGCTGGCCGTCGTGCGCCGCAAGGGCCAGACGGTGGAATTGACCGAAGCCGGCGAGCGCATGCTGGAACTCGCGCAAAAGGTCGTCGCCGACATCCAGACCGCCGAGCGCGACCTGGAACGCATCAAGGGCCGCGCGGCCGGCACGCTGCGCATCGCGCTGGAATGCCACACCTGCTTTGACTGGCTGATGCCCGTGATGGACGCCTTCCGCCAGCGATGGCCCGAAGTGGAGATGGACCTCGTGTCGGGTTTCCACACCGATCCGCTCGCGCTGCTCAAGGACGGCCGCGCCGACGTCATCATCGGCTCCGACGCCAAGATGCGACGCGGCGTGGTGTTTGCACCGCTGTTCCGCTTCGAGATCCTCGCTGTGCTGCCCGTTGACCACGCGCTGCGCAACAAGAAGTGGCTGGAGGCGAAGGACTTTACGGACCAGACGCTCATCACCTACCCCGTGCCCGAAGAGCGCATCGATCTGATCCGCCAGGTGCTGACACCGGCCGGCATCGCATTCAACCGCCGCACGGCAGAGCTGACCATCGCCGTGCTGCAGCTCGTTGCCAGCCGCCGCGGGCTTGCCGCGCTGCCGAGTTGGGGCATCAAGAATTACGTCGATTACGAATACGTGGTGGCCAAGCGTGTCGGCAAGGAAGGCCTGTGGAGCGATCTCTACGCCGCCATGACGCGCGACTATGCGCAGGCGCCGTTTGCGCAGGACTTTATCGAGACGGCCAAGTCGATCTGCTTTGCGCAGTTGCCGGGCTTGATGCCGCTGGAAGCGTAATCAGGCGTGCCCCTTGCGGGGCAGGCGCGGCAACTTGCCTTGCAGACCGTCTTTCAGGAAGTCCAGCAAATGCCGCGTCGCGAGTGTCCGGTATCGACTCGGCATTGCCAGCATGTAAAGGCGGCTGCCAAACACGCTGAACCGATACGCGGGCAGCACGCGTTTGACGTGGCCGTCGCGCAGATCATCGGCCGCGGCGTAATAGGGCAGGATCCCGAGCCCATTGCCCGAACGCACGGCGGCTTGCAGGAACAGGTAGTTGTCGGACGAGACGCCCGGGTCCAGCGTCACGAGTGTCCGCTCATCGCCCAGTTGCGCCGACAGCCGCAACGGTTGTCCGACGGCCGGCGCGCTGACGATGGTGTGGGCTGCGAGCGCGTCGAGCGTTTTCGGCACGCCATGCACGGCCAGGTAGTCCGGCGCGGCGCACAGCACCCAGTCGACTTCATCGAGCAGCGTGGCGACCAGCGATTCCGGCGGGTTGGAAACGATGCGCAGCGCCACGTCGACGTCCTCGCCAATCAGGTCCGACACCCGGTTGTCGAACCGCACATCCAGGCGGATATCCGGATACGCCCGCTTGAAGGCCACCAGAAGCGGTGACACCAGCAAATGCCCCAATCCCGTCGGCACCGATAGCCGCACGCTGCCTTGCAGTGATTTGCCGAGCGACGAGACCAGCGCGTCGGCGGCGGCCATTTCGCGCAGGATGCTGCGGCCGTGTTCGTAGATGCCGGCGCCCACCTCCGTGGGTTCCACGCGGCGCGTGGTCCGGCGCAGCAGCTGCACGCCCAGTGCGCGCTCAAACGCCTTCAGCCGGTGGCTCACGTTCGAGCGCGTGGTCTGCAGCCGGCGTGCTGCCGCCGACAGGTTGCCCGCGTCGACGATTTCCACGAACAGCTTGAGCGCATTGAGATCCACGACGGCCCGCCAGATTGGTGAATGAGACTCGACATTCTGTTGATGCCGGTCCGGATTGTCAAAACGTGCCAACCCGGTAACATCGGCCGGAACATCCCCAGGAATCAGCGACATGGCGCTCGACGACGAATCCTTCGGCCTGCTGCAGCAATCGGTGCAGCGCTTCATCCAGGAACGGCTCATGCCGGCAGAAAACATCCTCGAGGAAGAGGATGACGTGCCCGCCGACATCGTTGCCGACATGAAAGAGATGGGCCTGTTCGGCCTGTCGATTCCGGAGGAGTACGGCGGCATTGGCCTGGCAATGGCCCAGGAATGCGAGGTGGTGTACGACCTCGGGCATACGGCGCTGGCCTTCCGTTCGGTGTTCGGCACCAACGTCGGCATCGGCTCGCAGGGCATCCTGATGGACGGCACCGATGCGCAGAAGGCCGATTACCTGCCGCGCATCGCCAGTGGCGAGCTGATCATCTCGTTTGCGCTGACGGAACCGAACGCCGGTTCGGACGCCGCGTCGCTGCAGACGCGCGCCACACTCGACGGCGATCACTACGTCATCAATGGCACCAAGCGCTTCATCACCAACGCGCCGCGCGCCGGGGCCTTCACGCTGATGGCGCGCACAGGCAGCGAAGGCGCGGGCGGCATCTCCGCCTTTATCGTGCCGGCCGATACGCCGGGCATCACCCTCGGCAAGCCCGACAGGAAGATGGGCCAGCGCGGCACCAAGACGTGCGATGTCATGCTCGATAACGTGCGCGTGCCGGCGGCCAACATCATTGGCGGCGTGGCGGGGCAGGGCTTCAAGACGGCGATGAAGGTGCTGGACCGCGGCCGCCTGCACATCTCGGCGCTGGCATGCGGCATGGCGCACCGGCTGCTGACCGACGCAGTGGCCTACGCCAAGGAGCGCAAGCAGTTCGGCCAGCCCATCGCAGACTTTCAGTTGATCCAGGCCATGCTGGCCGACAGCCAGGCGGAGCTGTACGCCGGCATGTCGATGGTGCGCGACTGCGCGCGCCGCTACGACGCCAAGCCCGTCGGCAAACAGGACCACGAAGTCAGCATGCTGGCGTCCTGCACCAAGATGTTCTGCACCGAGATGGTCGGTCGCGTGGCGGACCGTGCGGTGCAGATTCACGGTGGCGCGGGCTACATTGCCGAATACAAGGCCGAGCGCTTCTATCGCGATGTGCGTCTGCTGCGCCTGTACGAAGGCACCACGCAGATCCAGCAGCTCATCATCGCCAAGAACCTGCTGCGCGACTAGGCTGGCCCTAACAATCTGCCGGAATGTGGCTCTGTTTTGGAGCCACGTTCTGGTTCAGAATGGGCGCTTTCCTGTTCGATTGCACGATCGTTGCCGGAGTCGCCATGTACATCCCCGCCCACTTTGAAGAATCGCGTCCTGACGCGTTGCACGATCTGATCGAGCAGAATCCGTTCGGAACGCTCGTCACGCATGGCGAGCAGGGGCTGGATGCCAACCACATTCCGTTCTTGCTGCTGCCCGAAGAGGGCCAGCTTGGCGCGCTGCATGCCCACGTGGCGCGCGCCAACCCGGTGTGGAAAGACGTCGCCAACGGCGATGAGGTGCTGGTCATCTTCCGCGCGGGCGATGCGTACATTTCACCGACGTGGTATCCGAGCAAGCACGAGCACCACAAGGATGTGCCGACCTGGAACTACCGCGTGGTGCATGCGCATGGCCGCATCACCGTGCGTGACGACGAACGTTTCGTGCGCGGCGTGGTGGCTCGCCTGACGCGTGCGCACGAGGCTTCGCAGCCTAAGCCGTGGAAGATGTCGGACGCGCCTGCCGACTACATCGATGACTTGCTGAAGGTCATCGTTGGTCTTGAGATCGAGATCACGCGCCTTGAGGGCAAGCTCAAGCTCGGCCAGAACCGGGAAGCGCGCGATGCACGCGGCGCCGGCGAGGCGCTCAAGGCCAGCGGCGCGCATGTCGTCGGTGACGCGATGCTCGCTGCGCTGGCTGCAAAGACGGAATGACGCGAGCGGCGGACTGTTAATCCGTCGCTCCACACCGCATTACTTCACACTGCGCGCCGGCAGAATCTCGCCGCGCACTTCCCCAAAGCCCACGCGATAGCCATCGCCCTGGCACCAGCCGGTCATGGTGACTTCGTCGCCGTCTTCCAGAAAGGCGCGCGTGGTGCCGTTGCCGAGGTCCAGCGGCTGCTTGCCGTTGACAGTCAGCTCCAGCAGGCTGCCGTAGGAATCCGGTGTCGTTCCGCTGATGGTGCCCGAGCCCATGAGGTCACCCACGCGCACGTTGCAGCCGGACACAGTGTGGTGTGCAAGCTGCTGCGCCATCGTCCAGTACATCGCGCGGAAGTTGGTGCGGGCGATCGTCGTGCGCTCGCCGCCGTGCGGACGCAGCGCGGTTTCGAGGGCGATGTCGTAGGCGTTCGGCCGGCTCTGGCGCAGGTACTCCAGCGGCTCGGGCGATTGCGCCGGGTTGTCCACGCGGAACGGCTCCAGCGCTTCCATCGTCACGATCCACGGCGAGATCGATGTACCGAATCCCTTCGAGTTGAACGGGCCGAGCGGCACGTATTCCCATTGCTGGATGTCGCGCGCGCTCCAGTCGTTGAGCAGCACGACGCCGAACATGTGGTCCGGCGCTGCGTCCACGGAAACCGGCTCACCGAGCGCACTGGGCTTGCCGACCACAAAGGCCATCTCAAGCTCGTAGTCCAGCTTGCGGCAGGCCGTGAAGATCGGGCGCGGCTGGTCGGGCAGCTTGATCTGGCCCATCGGGCGATGCAGCGGTGTGCCGCTCACCACCACGGAGCTGGCGCGGCCGTTGTAGCCGATCGGGATTTCCAGCCAGTTGGGCAGCAGCGCGTTCTCGGGATCTCGGAACATGCGGCCGACGTTGGTTGCGTGCTCGCGCGACGAATAGAAATCCGTATAGCCGGGGATGTCGATCGGCAGGTGCATCACGGCATGTGCTTGCGGCACCAGCGCGCGAGCGTGCAGCGTGGCGTTGTCGCGCACGTGCGTGTCGGTCACGCTGAACAGCGCTTGCAGCTTCTTGCGCGTTTCCGCCCAGACGGGCTTGCCGAGGGCGATGAAGGTGTTGAGCTTGCCGGTGCGGAACGTCCCGCGTGTTGCTGCGGGGAGCAGGCCGGCGTCATCCAGCACGCCGAGATCGATGACCTGATCGCCAAGGGCCACGCCTGCGCGTGGCGACGGGTTTTCCTTGGTGGAGAAGATGCCGAAGGGCAGGTTTTCCAGGGGGAAATGGGTGTCGGGGGTGTTGGCGGATTCTAGCCAGCTTAGTTGGCGGGTGGTCATGATGGGGCGGTGGTTTGTTTGTTGAGTCGGTTATTGCTTGACGTTGCTGGTGCATCCCTTGTTTCACCCCCTGCCGGGGGGCGACTTACTTTCTTTGTCTTGCCAAAGAAAGTAAGCAAAGAAAGGCGCGCCCGAGATGGCGAAAGACTCCTTGAATTTCCGTAACCGGGCGGAGAAGGACCGAAACTCGCTGCGCTCAGACAGCGGTCCTTCTTTTTTCCGCCCGCTTACGAAAATTCAAGGCGCCATCTAGGGCAAGGTACGGCCACACCTTCTGGATGCTCGCGTTGGCGCCAAGGCGAAGTTCTTAGGGCTTGGTCGGGTCGAAATGCTTCTTCAGGCCTTGCCAGCATTCGAAGTACTTGGCTTGCAGTTGCGCGGATTCCGCTGCGAAGCGCGTGGGGCGGATCACGGCTGGCGTTTCGAACATGAAGGCCATCGTTGCGTCGACCTTGTGCGGCTTGGTGGTGTCGCCGTTGCTGGCTTTCTCGAACGTGTCGGCGTCCGGGCCGTGACCGCTCATGCAGTTGTGCAGGCTGGCGCCGCCGGGCACGAAGCCTTCGGCCTTGGCGTCGTACACGCCCTGGATCAGACCCATGAATTCGCTCGCGACGTTGCGGTGGAACCAGGGCGGGCGGAACGTGTTTTCGGCGGCCAGCCAGCGCGGCGGGAAGATCACGAAGTCGATCGTGTCCACGCCTGGCGTGGCGGAGGGGCTTTGCAGCACCAGGAAGATCGACGGGTCCGGATGGTCGTAGCTGATCGAGCCGATGGTGTTGAACAGGCGCAGGTCGTACTTGTACGGCGCGAGGTTGCCGTGCCAGGCCACGACGTCCAGCGGCGAGTGGCCGATCTTCGCGCCCCACAGGCTGCCCTGGAATTTTGCGACGAGTTCGAAGTTGCCCTCGCGGTCTTCGTACCACGCGTGCGGGGTGAGGAAGTCGCGCGGGTTGGCCAGGCCGTTCGAGCCGATCACGCCGAGGTCGGGCAAGCGGAAGAGCGCGCCGAAGTTCTCGCAGATGTAGCCGCGCGCCTCGCCATCCGGCAGTTCGACGCGGAAGCGCACGCCGCGCGGGACGACCACAATCTCCAGCGGTTCGACATCGACCACGCCCATCTCGGTCAGCAGGCGCAGGCGGCCTTGCTGCGGGACGATCAGCAGTTCGCCGTCGGCGTTGTAGAAGAAGCGGTCGGTCATTGACGCGTTGGCGGCGTACAGGTGGATGCCGCAGCCGGTTTGCGCGTCCGGCCCGCCGTTGCCGGCGAAGGTGACGATGCCGTCGATGAAATCGGTGCCGGCGGCAGGTGCGGGCAGCGGGTCCCAGCGCAGCTGGTTGGGCGAGGGCGGCACCTCGTTGAAGTTGCTGTGGAAGCGGCCCTGCGCCATGGCCTCGAACGGCAGATGCACGGCGCCCGGGCGGATGCGATACATCCACGAGCGGCGGTTGTGCGCGCGTGGGGCGGTGAACGCCGTGCCGGAAATCTGTTCCGCATACAGGCCATACGGCGCCTTCTGGGGGGAGTTCTGGCCGTGCGGCAGCGCGCCGGGCAGGGCTTCGGTGGCGAACTCGTTGCCGAAGCCGCTCTGGTAAGCGGGCCGGTCCAGCGACGCGGGGGTGAATGCGTTCTTGGCCGTCGGGGCGAGCATGTTCATGGTGAAGTCCTTGGAGAAAAAGTCAGGAGCGTCTTCAGGGAAAGCGTAGTCGTTACCGGGCCATCAGGCGGGCGTGCCGGTTGCGCGACGTGAGCCAAAGCGTGCGGCGTCCGGGCCACTGGCGGCCAGCGTAAGCACCAGCACCATGCCGAACGACACCATCGCCGGCACCGCGGCGGCCGAGAACAACGCCGGGCCGCTCCACTGCATGGCAATCAGTTGTCCGCCGATCACGGGGCCGATGACGGAGCCGATGCGGCCCACGCCCAGGCTCCAGCCGATGCCGGTGGCGCGCAGCGTGGTGGGGTAATACGTGGCGGCGAGCGCATTTACCGCAGGCTGTCCGCCGACGATGCAGAAGCCGGCCACGAACACCACCGCCACGAGCACGGGCAGCGCAGCCGCCACATGGCCGATCAGACCGACGGTGACGCAGGCGATCAGGAAGCACACGGCCAGCACGCGCACAAAGCCCAGGCGATCGATCAGCCGGCCCAGCGTGAGCGTGCCGATCACACCGCCTACCTGCAGCGCGGTGGCGACCAGCACAGCGGTATCCGTCGGGTAACCGGCATCGCGAATCAGCGTCGGCAGCCAGTTCGACAGGAAGTACAGGTCGATCAGGTTCATAAAGTTGATGACCCACAGCACGAGCGTGACCTTGGCGCGGCCTTCCGTGAAGAGGGCCGAGACCGGCATGCCCCGCGCGGGCGCCTCGGGCACCACGAATTGCGTCCGCGCGTTCACCTGCAGTTGCGGCGCGAGCTTGCCCAGCCAGCGAGCCAGACGCTGATGGCGCGTCTGTCGCATTTGCCCATGGCCCTTGAGCACCAGATATTGGAGGGATTCCGGCAGCCACAGCACCATCATCACGCCAATGCCAAGCGGCACCAGGCCGCCCACCAGGAACACCGCCTGCCACCCAAAGCGCGACAGCAGCGCCGCGCTCACAAAGCCGCCAAGCGCCGCGCCCACGGTAAAGCCGCATGACACCAGCATCATCCAGGTCACGCGCGTGCGCGCGGGGCTGAACTCGCCGGCCAGCGCCATCGCGTTGGGCATGATGCAGCCCAGCCCCAGGCCCGTGACAAAGCGCAGGATAAGCAGGGCGTTCACCGTTTCCACCTGCGTGGTGGCCAGCATGCACGCCGCAAAAAAGAAGGTCGCAACGATCAGCACCGGCCGCCGCCCGAAGCGGTCGCCCAGCACGCCAAACACGAGCGAGCCGACCAGCATGCCGAACAGCCCCGCGCCGAACACCGGCCCAAGGCTCGCCTTGGTGATGTTCCAGTCCTTGATGATGGCGGGCGCCACATAGCCCATGGCCTGCACATCAAAGCCGTCGATGATCAGGCACAGCCCACAGATGGCAAGCAACAGGATCTGGAAGCCGCCGACCTTGCCCTGATCGATCAGCCGGGCGAGGTCGATAGGCGCGGATGGGGCTTCGTGAACAGCGGGGGCAGGGCGCATGGTCGTCTCCGGTGGCGGCGTTGCCGCTCTGTTTTGGATTCTTGGTATGCGCGTATTGTCCGGATCGGGTAAAAATTTGGAATATCAATGCGAGAATGCACGATATTGATATTGTGAATGTGGGGGCGTTGCCATGCTCAATCTGCGGGATGTCGACCTGAACCTGCTGGTGCTGTTTCAGGAAATCCTGCGCGAAAAGCGCATCTCCGTCGTGGCCGAGCGGCTGGGCTTGTCGCAGCCGGCGGTGAGCAACGCGCTGTCGCGCCTGCGCCAGACTTTCGACGACGAACTCTTCGTGCGCACCCCGCGCGGCATGATGCCGACCGCACTTGCCGAGCAATTGGCCGAACCGGTGGCGATGGCGCTCGACACGCTGCAGCGCGCCTTCGGCCAGCGCACGCATTTTGATGCGGCCACTTCCACGCGCACCTTCACGATTGCCATGAGCGATGTCGGCGAGGTGTATTTCATGCCGGTGTTGGCGCAGTTATGTGCCGAGCAGGCGCCCGGCGTGCGCATCGATACCATGCGGGCCGGCGGGTTCGACATGAAGGCCGAAATGGAGGCTGGCGCCATCGACCTTGCCATCGGCGCGTTCGATGATCTTTCCGGCGAGAGCCTCTTCCAGCGTCGCCTGTTCCGGCAGGACTACGTGACGATGTTCCGGCGCGGCCATGCGCTGTCGGAAGGCAAGCTGACGCTGGAGCGCTTTCGCGCCGCGTCGCACCTGGTGGTGGCGAGTTCGGCCAGCCCGTACAACGCGATCGGGCCGCTGCTCGACAAGGCCGGGATCACGCAGTCGGCGCGCTTTTCGGTGCCGCACTTCGTGGCGGTGCCGTACATCGTCAGCACGACCGACCTGGTGGTGACGGTGCCGCGCAAGCTGGCCGAGCGTGCGGCGCCGCCGTTCGGGCTGGAGTTCGTGGCGCCGCCGCTCAGGCTGCCCGCGTTGCAGACGAATGTCTTCTGGCACCGGCGTTTTCATCAGGACGCCGGCAACCAGTGGCTGCGCAACCTTGTCGCGCAGCGCTTTGCCGAACTGGAAGGCTAGGCGTCAGGCGACCGCGGGATTGCGGGGCGGCGATCTCCTGGCACCTTCGGCATCACCCCGCATCCGCATCTGTCTGAGCGTTCTGCAGGATCAGCCGGTCCGTCCTATCCTCTGCGTTGTCTCTCGCATCTGAGATCTGAGCCTGTGCGCTCAGCATTCCATTCCCACCGTATTGGAGTCGATCACATGCGTTACAACCAGCTGGGCCGGACGGGCCTGTTCGTATCGGAGCTGTGCCTGGGCACGATGACCTTCGGCGGCAACGACGGCATCTGGCAGCACATTGGTGATTTGCAGCAAGCCGATGCCGAGCGCCTGATCGGGCGCGCGCTCGACGCCGGCATCAACTTCATCGACACGGCCGACGTGTACGCCAACGGCGCTGCTGAACAGATGACGGGGCAGGCGCTCAAGAACCTGAAGGTGTCACGCGACAGCGTGGTCGTCGCCACCAAGGTGTTCGGCCAGACCGGTGAGAGCGTGAATGCGCGCGGCGCTTCGCGTTTCCACATCATGGACGGCATCAAGGCCAGCCTGAAGCGGCTGCAGCTCGACCATATCGACCTCTATCAGATCCATGGTTTCGACCCGGCCACGCCGATCGAGGAAACGGTGCGTGCGCTCGATACGCTCGTCCAACACGGTCACGTGCGCTATGTGGGCGTATCGAATTGGGCGGCGTGGCAGATCGTCAAGGCGCTGGGGATTGCGGAACGCCTCGGCTGTGCGCGCTTCGAAAGCCTGCAGGCGTATTACACCGTCGCCGGCCGCGACCTCGAGCGCGAACTCGTGCCGATGCTCCAGAGCGAAGGCCTCGGCCTGATGGTCTGGAGCCCGCTGGCCGGCGGGCTGCTCAGCGGCAAATACACGCGCGAGCAGCACGGCGAGCAAGACAGCCGCCGCAACAAGTTCGACTTCCCGCCGGTGGACCAGGCGCGCGCCTACACCTGCGTCGATGCCATGCGCGTCATGGCCACGGTGCGCAGCGTGTCGGTCGCGCAGATTGCGCTCGCCTGGCTGCTGCATCAACGTGCGGTCACCACCGTGATCGTCGGTGCGAAGAAGATCGAGCAGCTCGACGACAACATTGCCGCCACCAAGGTCGAACTGACGGCAGAAGAGTTGTCGCAACTCGATGAACTGAGCAAGCTTCCGCCCGAATACCCGGGTTGGATGCTGGAGCGGCAAGGCGAGTACCGGCGCGGCCAGCTTGCCGGAACCCGGCACGCTGCGCGCTAGTCTGCCGGCGCAAAACCTTCGCCTTTGAACACGCGGCGCGGGTTGCCGCGTTCCACTTGCAGATGGAGCGCGCGCCGCTGCGCACGCTGTGCCGCATCGGCCGCCGCATCGTGGTCCGCCAGCTTATGAGCGAGCAGCAGCACGGCCAGCCGCTTGTTGGCGTGCTGGCTGCGCTCCGTCTGCACCTTCACGCTGATGCCTGTGGCGATATGCGTGGCCCGCACGGCCGACTCCGTCTTGTTGACATGCTGACCGCCCGGGCCCGAAGAACGCGTGGTCTCGAAGCGGATCTCGCCCGGTAGCGTTTCTGGCGGCGCCGCACAGCGCGCCACCCCGGCGAACCAATTCTTGCGCGCGTGCCGCGGCCGATAGGGGCTCGGGCAGATCCATTGGATCGTGCCTTCCCAGGCTCGCGCCACGGTCTCCTCGGCATCGCCGTCCAGGCTGATCAAGGCAGAACCCAAGGTGCCGGCACGTTCACCGTCTTCCTGTTCCAGCAGTTCGAGCTGGACACCTGCGTCTGCGGACTCGCGTTGCAGGCGCGGGAGCGCTTTCGCCACGGCCAGCTCGCATTCGGCCGGTCCCTGCGCAGAGGAGAGTTGCAACAACACCATCAGCAGCACTCCCCGCGCGTCTTGTACGTCAGCACCGGGCGTAGGCGCGCGAGCACCTTGACCAGGCCGGCGTCCACCAGCGGCGCGATCACGCTCTCGATCGGCTTGTAAGCCTCGGGCGCTTCTTCGTAAATCAACTGCTTGTCTTCGCAGATGACGTGGCTGCCGAGCTTTGTGCGATTGAGCTGCGCAGGCGTGAAGCGGCGGACCAGCCGGTCCTTGCACTCGCTGCGCATCCACTTGCGGCCCGCGCCGTGGGCGAGCGAGAACAAGCCGTGCTCGCTCGGGCGTGGCGCGACGAGGTAGCTGTAATCGCCACGCGAACCGGGAATGACGACCACGCCGGCATCCGACGGCGTCGCGCCCTTGCGATGCAGCCAGCCGCGTTCGCCAAACACCGTGGCCGGTGCGACAAAGTTGTGATGCACGTCGAGGAGCGCCTTGCCCTGCGCGTGCAGGCGGTCGAGCATGCGACGCGCGATCAGTTCGCGGTTGGCCTTGGCAAAGTGCAGCGCCGTGTCGTGGCGCGTCAGATAAGCGGCGCATGCCGCATCGTCCTGCGCGAGCCCGGCGTGCCCATGCGCGCGCACGTGCTCATCGAGGATGGCTTGGCCGAGCCCGCGCGAGCCGCTATGCACGAGCAGCAGAAGCTGGCGCGGGTCCAGCGGCAGGTTCTCTGCATCGTAGATCTCATCGATGCGCTGCAACTCTGCAAAGTGGTTGCCGCCGCCGATGGTGCCAAGCGCGGCATCGAAGCCCGTATCCGCCGGCGCCAACGCGGCGGCAAGCTCGCGCCAGCTTTCGTCGAGCGGCGTGTCGATATTGCCCAGACGCTTTTCCAGCTTGTCGAGGCTGACTTTGCTGGCATCGACGTCGGTCGACCACAGCGTCATGCCGCAGCCGATGTCGTTGCCGATCAGCGCCGGATACAGGCGTCCAACGGAGAAGAACGCAGCGCCAACGGGATAGCCGCGACCGGGATGCAGGTCCGGCATGCCGGCCACATGCCGCATGCCGTCGAGCGCTTTGGTGGTTTGAAGTTGTCGGATCGCGTCGCCTTCGATCCAGGTGTCGTCCGAGGCGATCAGGGAGACGCCGTCGAACAAATGCAAGATGCAATTGCCCATGAATGGTCCATATCAGGTCTGAAAGAAAATCTGATGTGGCAGGCCGAAGGCCGGGGCAATGCGAAGACGCTGCGAACTACAGCGCGAGAGATTCGATCAACCCAGGCAAGGGCCTGCAAAGGGGAAAGCAAGGTGACGCATGATGTTTTTCCTCCTGTGCAAAATGGTTGATCGGTAAGCGGGGCGGATACTAGCACCGCGCTTTGCGCACTCGCAAGTACGATCAAACGTAAGTGTTGGATTGTTGAAACGCGACCGCGCTCAAGTGGTGGTGGCTGGCAATGCCAGTCGCGCCGCGGTCAGTGCTTCGCGCAGGACCGCCATGTCGCCGATATGGTTTGCGAGCAGCAGGATGAGCTGCGCATTGAGCATTGCGCTCTGCTCATCGCTCAGGTTGCGGTGCGCGTCGATCAGCGCCTCGTAGAAATCGTCCGGACGGGGCAGGTTGCGTTGCGTGTTCAGCGGCATGGTGATCGCGGTATTGGCTCAAGCGGAGACGGTCGCGCGCGACGTTGCCGCAGGCGCGGTCTGGCCGGTGGCGCGGAGCAACGCGGCAGCCAGCTTGGCCGGTGCCAGCGCGCGCCAGCGTGCACAGACGTGCTGATCTGGCCGGATCAGGTAGATCGTGCCGGGGCGCGCGTCATAGCGTTGCGCGGCCAGCCCGTCGATGTCTTCCAGCGCCGTCACGTTGGCCGAGACTGTGCCCATGCCGCCGGCCGGGAAGATGGCCAGCGTCGGCAGCGGCAGCGCATCGACGTGTTCTCCCGCGCCGCAGAAGCGCAACGCGGTGAAGCTGCCGTGCAGATGGCTGAGCAGCCAGTCGGCGCGGCCATCGGCATGGCGTACCGGTGCATCGAGTGCGACAGCGCCGGGCACGAGCGTGCAGGCGAAAGGCGCCTCATCCGCTGTCTGCAACGGAGAACCTTCAAGCACCGTCGGCATCGAGAGCCGGCCGCTGTTGACCAGCGTCCGCGCAAACGGATAGTGCTTGGCCAGGCGCAGCGTGGCATCGCGAAAGAGCCGGCTGACCGCACTCTTGGGCGTGATGAAATCGGTCGAGCGCGTTGAGTGGCGGATGTTGTCGTCGGCGGCGAACTCGCGCTCGCTCGCGTAGGTGTCGAGCAGCGTGTCGGGCGCATCGCCGGCCAGCACCATGCGCAATTTCCACGCGAGGTTTTCGGCGTCTTGCAAACCGCTGTTGGCGCCACGTGCGCCGAACGGCGAGACGCGGTGTGCCGCATCGCCGATAAAGAGCACGCGGCCGTGGCGGAAGCGGTCCATGCGTTCGCACGAGAACGTATAGACGCTGACCCATTCCAGCTCGAATTCGACGCCTTCCCCCAGCAGCGCGCGCACGCGTGGGATGACGCGCTCGGGTTGCCTTTCGGCCACGGGATCGGCGTCCCAACCGAGCTGGAAATCGATGCGCCAGACGTTGTCGGGCTGATGGTGGAGCAGCACCGATTGATTCGGATGGAACGGCGGATCAAACCAGAACCAGCGCTCGCTCGGGAAGGGCGCATCCATGCGCACGTCGGCGATCAGGAAGCGGTCTTTGAACGTCTGGCCGCGGGCTTCAAGGCCCATCATGTGCCGCACCGGGCTGCGCGAGCCGTCGGCGGCGACCACGTATTGCGCGCGCTGCTCGTACGTGCCGTCGGGCGTCTCGATGCTGAGCGTCACGCCATCGGCATCCTGCGTGAGCGCCGTCACCTTGTTCTTCCAGCGCAGTTCGATGTTCGGCAAGGCTTGCGCGCGCTCAACGAGAAAGCCCTCGACGTAGTACTGCTGCAGGTTGATGAACGCCGGCCGGCGGTGGCCGGTCTCGGGCAGCAGGTCAAAGCTGTAGAGCAGTTCGTCCTTCAGGTAGACCTTGCCGACGTTCCAGCTCACGCCCTTGTCGACCATGCAGTCGCCGCAGCCGAGCCGATCGAAAATCTCCAATGAGCGCTTGGAGAAACAGATCGCGCGCGAGCCGGTCGACAGCGTGCAATCGTCGTCAACGACGACTACCGCCACACCCTGCTGTGCCAGATCGATGGCCGTGGCCAACCCCACCGGGCCCGCGCCGACGATGACGACGGGGCGAGCCGCAGGTGCCGCGCCGGGCTGCTGCTCGGCGCACGGCGCATACGCGAAGACGCGATTCTGGAAGTCGGGATTCATGTTCAGCCTTGCAGGGCGGCCCACATTTCCTTGTCGCGCTCGGCTGTCCAGATGCGCGGGTGCTTGATGCCGCTGGCCTCGTCGAAGGCGCGCGTCACGTCAAACGGCAGGCAGTGCTCGTAAATGAAGACGCTGCCGAATTTCGGGTCCATGGCCGCGCGCGTGTGCGCCATGGCGGCCTTCAGGTCCATCTTCTGCGCGACGGCTTCCTTGCCACGTTGCAGCAGCGTGGACACGAAATCCCGCGTATAGGCGAGCCCCTGGTCGACCTCGGCCGGATTGAGCAACGCGGGGCCGCGGCCGGGCACGAGCTTGTCGGCGCCGAGCGCGCGCAGCGCATCGAGTGTGGCGGGCCATTCTTCGAGCTGTGCGTCGCCGCAGTAGCAGGCGGCGTCGTATTCGACGAGGTCACCGGAGAACAGCACCTTCTGCGACGGAATCCACACCACCGTGTCGCCCTTCGTGTGGCCAGGGCCGAGGTGCAGGATCTTCACTTCCAACTGGCCCAGGAACAGCGTGAGTTCGCGCTCGAACACCAGCGTCGGCCAGGTCAGGCCGGGCACGGTTTCAACGCCCGCGAACAGGCGCGGAAAGCGCTCGATCTCGGACTTCATATCGGCTTCACCGCGCTCGACGATCATTTCGTACGTGCCGCGGCTGGCAATGATGTTCTGCGCACCCTCGGCAAAGTAGGCTGACGCGCCGAGCACGCGCACCGCGTGATAGTGCGACAGCACCACATGCTTGATCGGCTTGTCAGTGATGGCGCGGATGCGTGCGATCAGGTCTTGCGCCATCGCAGGCGTGGCGGTGGTGTCGACGATCAGCACCGAGTCGTCGCCGATGATGACGCCGGAGTTGGGGTCGCCCTCGGCGGTGTAGGCGTAAGCGTTGGGGGAGAGCTGGGTGAAGGTGACTTGTTTGGCCTCGAGGTCGGCTTGCGAGGCGAAGGCTTTGGCCATTCTGTCACTCCTGGTGTAGTGGATTACGGTTGGGGGAATTGTTTTTCAACGTGTATGGGCCCAAACGCCAGGGTTGGGGTGCGCTAATACCGGGCTATACCAAACGCTGGCAATCATAGACCGCAGGGTCTGGAGATGCGCCTAGGGTATACGTGAATTATGATTAGAAGCATTGTTTCTACAATGCATAAAAATCAAAAAGTAGCCGTCAGAGCGAGGCTGCGTGCTACGCTCGCAGCACTTTCTCGGCCCGACCTGGGCCAGCCCAGTCCAGCCAATACGCCCCCGAGACATGGAGACCACGGAAGTCGAAGACGACCTGCCACCCGATGGCGATGCAGAAGACGCGCGCGCAAGCCGTGACCGCTCGGGCATCCAGTCCATCGAAGTCGGTGCGCAATTGCTGGTGGCGCTTACGCGTGCCATGCGGGCGATGGCGCTCGGCGATCTGGCACGCGCGGCGGGCATGCATCCTTCCAAGGCGCACCGCTATCTCGTGAGTCTGCAGCGGGTGGGTGCGGTGTCGCAGGACCCGCTGACCGGCCGCTACGAACTTGGCCCGTTTGCGCTGCGCCTGGGTCTCGCCAGCCTCAACCGCTCCGATGCCATCGTCCGCACGCGGCCGTTACTGGCCGGCCTGCGAGACCAGACCGGCCACACCATCGGCATTGCCGTCTGGAGCGATCGTGGCCCGACCGTCGTGCATTGGGAAAAGGCCGGCGGCGCGCCTGGCGTGAACCTGCGCATCGGCGACGTCCTGCCGATGCTCAATTCCGCCACCGGCCGCCTGTTCGGCGCCTATCAGCCGATGGAGCAGACGCTGCCGCTCGTTGAACGCGAACTGCACGAGCGTGCCGGTGACGACCTCCCCGGCCTGCCGCGCTCTCTGACGGATTACTACCGCCTGTGCGAAGACGTCCGCACCGAAGGCGCATCGTGGGTGTCGGGCAGTCTGCTGCCGGGCGTGAACGCGCTGTCGCTGCCGGTGTTTGGCGCGCGCGGTCAACTTGTGCTGGTGTTGATCGCGCTGAACCTGCAACCGCTGTTTCATGCGCAGCGCGGCGGCGAACTGGAGCACATGCTGCGCACGTTCGTGGTGCGCTTGTCTGCCATGCTGCAGGCGCCCGCGGAAAGTCCTCCGAAGGCCGGCGGCCGGCGGAGCAAGGCGGCGCGTTAGGGTTGTCGCCAATTTCATCCTGTCGTAAGAAATTTACTATCTCGTAACTCGTGGCGCCCCCTTGCCCGGTCGACATCCGGTGCGAACTCCACGACTACAAGAACGAGGAGCTTCATGGACTTGTCGATTGCCGCCATCCTGGCGCAAGACGGCGTGACATCGGGCGCGATCTACGCGCTGCTGGCGCTGGCGCTCGTGCTGGTGTTTTCCGTCACGCGCGTGATCTTCATCCCGCAGGGCGAATTCGTCGCGTATGGCGCGCTCACGCTGGCGGCCATCCAGGCCAACAAGGCGCCGCTCTCGGCCAGCATGCTGGTCGCGCTGGGCGTGCTGACGTTCCTCGTCGAGATGGGGCGCACGTTGCTGCAACCGGAACTGCGCCTGCATGCGCTGCGCACGGGCGCCATCTATGCGGGCAAATACCTCGTCTTTCCGGTTGCCGTGTACATCGCCGCCCGCATGCTCGCCCCGATGACGCTGCCGATGATTGCGCAGGTCGCGTTGACGCTGCTGATCGTCATTCCCATGGGCCCGATGATCTACCGCCTGGCCTATGAACCGTTGGCCGAAGCCAGCACGCTGGTGCTGCTGATCGTTTCGGTGGGCGTGCACTTTGCAATGGTCGGCCTCGGTCTCGTGATGTTCGGCGCGGAAGGCTCCCGCACGGATGCGTTTTCCGATGCGCGCTTTGACCTGGGCGCGCTCAGCGTGTCGGGCCAGAGCCTGTGGGTGGTGGGCGTGTCGGTGCTGATGATCGCGGGGCTGTACTTCTACTTTGGCCGCACGGTGTCGGGCAAGGCGCTGCGCGCGACGGCGGTGAACCGGCTCGGTGCGCGGCTGGTCGGCATCGGCACCACGCAAGCGGGGCGCCTGGCGTTCACGCTGGCGGCGGCGTTGGGCGCCCTTTGCGGCATCCTGATTGCGCCGCTCACCACGGTCTACTACGAGTCCGGTTTCCTGATCGGCCTGAAGGGCTTCGTTGGCGCCATCGTGGGCGGGCTCGTGAGCTATCCGGTGGCGGCACTGGGCGCGCTGCTGGTGGGACTGCTGGAGTCGTATTCATCGTTCTGGGCGTCGGCGTTCAAGGAAGTGATCGTGTTCACGCTGATCATTCCGGTGCTGCTGTGGCGATCGCTCACCACCAAGCATGTCGAGGAAGAGGAATAAGCCGATGAACACGCTGACCAAATCTTCCGAAGGCACGGCGCAGCGCGGCTGGCTGTCGCGCAACCGCGTGCTGACCGCGTTGTTCGTCGTTGTGCTGGTGTTGCTCCCGATCGTGCCCACGCCCGAGTTCTGGATCACGCTGCTGAACTACATCGGGCTCTATAGCCTCGTGGCGCTGGGGCTGGTGCTGCTCACGGGGGTGGGCGGGCTGACGTCGTTCGGGCAAGCGGCGTTCGTTGGCCTCGGCGCATACAGCACCGCCTATCTGACAACGCAGTACGGTGTCTCGCCGTGGATCGGCTTGCTGGCCGGGCTGGTGATCACCGTGGTCAGCGCCTACGTGATCGGCCTGATCACGATGCGCATGTCGGGGCATTACCTGCCGCTGGCGACGATTGCGTGGGGCCTGTCGCTCTTCTTCCTCTTCGGCAACCTGGAATTCCTCGGCAAGTACGACGGGCTGAACGGCATTCCGGTGCTGAACGTGCTGGGTAAATCGCTGCAGACCGGCCGCGAGATGTTCTACCTGATCTGGGCTGTCGTTGTCGTGGCGGTGCTGGCGGTGCAGAACCTGCTGAATTCGCGCCCAGGCCGCGCCATCCGCGCGCTCAAGGGCGGCGGCACGATGGCCGAGGCGATGGGGGTGAACACCGCGTGGATGAAGGTGGTGATCTTTGTGTTTGCGGCGGTGCTGGCGTGCATTTCGGGCTTTCTCTATGCGCATCTGCAGCGCGCGGTGAACCCCACGCCGTTCGGTCTGAACTACGGCATCGAATACCTGTTCATGGCGGTGGTCGGCGGCGTGGGCCACGTGTGGGGCGCGGTGCTTGGCGCGGGTTTGCTGACCATCCTGAAAGACAGCCTGCAGAGCATCCTGCCGAAGCTGCTGGGCTCCAACGGCAACTTCGAGATCATCGTCTTCGGCGTGCTGCTGGTGCTGTTGCTCCAGTACGCGCGTGATGGCGTCTGGCCGTTCATCCGCAAGCTTTTCCCATCGGCCCCCACTGCCCATGCACCCGACGACGCCCCGGCACTGAAGCAGCGCGAGAAGCCGCAAGCCGGTGAGCTGATCCTCGACGTGCGCGCCGCGCGCAAGGAGTTCGGCGGCCTGGTTGCCGTGAACGACGTCAGCTTCCAGGTGAAGGCCGGCGAGATCATCGGCCTGATCGGCCCCAATGGCGCGGGCAAGTCGACCACCTTCAACCTGGTGACCGGGGTGCTGCCTGTCACGCGTGGCGAGGTGCTCTACCGTGGCGAGCGTATCAGCGGCAAGCCTTCGCGCGAGATCGTCAAACGCGGTATCGGCCGCACCTTCCAGCATGTGCAATTGCTGTCGGGCATGACGGTGCTGGAGAACGTGGCGCTCGGCGCCCATCTGCGCGGCGATTTTGCAGCGCAGGGCGGCGTGCTCGCCAGCGTTGTGCGCATGAACCAGGCCGAAGAGCAGAAGCTGCTGTTTGAAGCACGCCGCCAGCTGGAGCGCGTGGGCCTGGCCGATTGCATGTATCAGGAGGCCGGCAGCCTCGCGCTGGGCCAGCAGCGCATTCTGGAAATCGCCCGCGCGCTGTGTTGCGACCCGGCGCTGCTGCTGCTCGATGAGCCGGCCGCCGGCCTGCGCTACAAGGAAAAGCAGGCGCTGGCTGCGCTGCTCACCAAGCTCAAGGCCGAAGGCATGAGCGTGCTCCTGGTCGAGCACGACATGGACTTCGTCATGAACCTCACCGATCGGCTGGTCGTCATGGAATTCGGCACCAAGATTGCCGAAGGGCTGCCGCAGGAAGTGCAGCAGAACCCCGCGGTGCTGGAAGCCTACCTGGGCGGCGTGGAATAAGGAGAACGCGCATGTCAGTCATCCTGGAAGTGAAGGACCTGCACGTCCGCTACGGCAAGGTGGAAGCGCTGCACGGCGCCAACCTGAAGGTCGAGGCGGGCCAGATCGTGACCGTCATCGGCCCGAACGGCGCGGGCAAATCGACCATGCTCGGCGCCGTCATGGGGGCGCTGCCGACCAACGGTTCGGCCAGCGGCGTGGTCTCGTATCTCGGTCACAACCTGAGCGGTCTGCCGGTGGAAAAGCGTGTGGCACGCGGCATGTGCCTCGTTCCGGAAAAGCGTGAGCTGTTTGCCACCATGAGCGTGGAAGACAACCTCGTGCTCGGCGCGTACCGCCGCAAGCGCGCGGGCGAGCGCAACTATCTCGACCAGATGGAAGTGGTGTACGACTTGTTCCCGCGTCTGAAAGAGCGCCGCGCGCAGGAAGCCGGCACGCTGTCCGGCGGCGAGCGTCAGATGCTGGCCGTGGGCCGCGCGTTGATGGCCAAGCCGCAGTTGCTGATGCTGGATGAGCCTAGCCTCGGCCTCGCGCCGCTCATCGTCAAAGAGATCTTCCACATCATCAGCGACCTGCGCAAAACCGGCGTGGCAACGCTGCTGATCGAACAGAATGCGCGTGCCGCCCTGCAGGTGGCCGACTACGGTTATGTGCTGGAAACGGGCGACATGACGCTCGAAGGCCCGGCGCAGGAATTGGCCGTCAATCCGCGCGTGATCGAAACCTACCTGGGTCTGGCCAAGAAGGCCGCTTGAGCGCGGCCCGGTGCAGGATCAATCGTCGTAATCGCGACGATGATGCCGGCGCCATTCACGCTCGCGCCAGCGTTGTTCGCGCCATTGGCGTTCCTGCCATTCGCGGCCGCGCCCATCGTCGTAGTAGCCCGGTGCAACGATGACCGGCTGCGGCGCGACATAGGCGGGCGGCGCGTAGTAGGCCGGCGGCGGGGGCGGGGCGTACACCGGCGCCGGTGCATAGACCGGCGCGGGTTCGACATAAACGGGCGCGACCGGCACGCCGATTCCAATGTCGACATTGACGCGGGCCAGAGCCGCCTGCGACGACAGTGCGGCAGCGGCTGCCAGCACGTACAGCGCGAAGTTCTTATGCATGTGGGAATTCCTCAGGACGCCGCACTGTAGTGGAACCGGGCGCGCGCAGTCTTACAGAAGCGATACGGATGTTGCAAATTGTAACGGCGTGACGCCATGGCCGCTCACGGCCACGCGCGCTCCATCAATTCCGCGTCTGTTCCGTAAATGGCGCGCAGCGCTGCCGATGCGGCGCTATCCACCTCGGCGGACCGATAACCCAGGCGCCGCCAGAACACATCCGCGCCTTGCACCGCCACCAGCCGAGAGTGGCGCAGCCCCTGCGCATGGGCGCTGGCCAATGCCATGGCGTAAAGCTGCTCGCCCAAACGCTGGCCGCGGCCGGCAGGCGCGATGGCCATGTCGTGCACGAACCAGAGCACATCGGCCGCATCGGCAACGGGCAGCGGCACGTGCAATTTGGGCGGCGTCCATGCATGCCACGCATGCGAAAGCAGGTAACCGACCACCTCGCCGCCGCGCAAGGCAACCAGGCACAGGGCCGGACTGCGCGCCCAGCGGCTGGCAAGCGCGTCGCCCGGTTCGAGAAATCCGTCGCCGTAACACGCCTGCTGCACGGCCAGGATGTCCGGCAGGTCGTCTGCAAGGATCGAGCGGATGGCGAATTCGGGCATGGGTGTGCGGTCGGACGAAAACAGCAAAGTTTAACGGAGCGGTTCGCGCATCATGCCGTTTTCGCATAACGTGGCCACACATCGGTATTCGCGGCATGGCGCACGTATCCTGTAGATTCGTTGGCAGGGCAGTCCCGCCCACACTTGAATCCTCTCTCCCAGCATGTCGCGAATCATCTTCCTGAACGGCCAATACGTGCCGGCCGCCGAAGCCACCGTCTCTGTCATGGACCGTGGCTTTACCTTTGCCGATGGCATCTATGAAGTGACCGCCGTGGCGCGCGGCAAGCTCGTCGACAACGACGCGCACCTCGCCCGCCTGACGCGTTCGCTGTCCGAGATCGGCATCGATAACCCATACACCGCCGCCGAATGGACGCGTGTGTGCGAAGAGCTGGTGGCGCGCAACGGGCTGGAAGAGGGCGTGGTCTACATGCAGGTCACGCGCGGCGTGGCCGAGCGCGATTTCGGCATCCCAGCCGACATCACGCCGACGGCCGTGGCGTTCACGCAGGTCAAGTCCATCGTCAACAGCCCGCTGGCCAAGAAGGGCGCAACCGTGGTGACGGTGCCCGACCTGCGCTGGAAGCGTTGCGACATCAAGAGCGTCGGCTTGCTGCCGCAGGTGATGGCCAAGCAGATCGCCGCCCGCGCCGGCGCGCATGAAGCCTGGATGACCGACGGCGACCGCGTGACCGAAGGCGCGTCGTCGACCGCGTTCATCATCACCGCCGATAAGCGCCTGATCACGCGTCCGCTGTCGAACGCCGTGCTGCCGGGCATCACGCGTGTGTCGATCCTGGCGCTGGCGCGTGAACATGGCCTGACGTTGGAGGAGCGCACCTTTACCGTCGCCGAAGCTCAGCAAGCTGCTGAAGCGTTCTACACGAGCGCGTCGACGTTTGTGATGCCGGTGGTGTCCATCGACGGCGTGCAGATCGGCAGCGGCCAGCCGGGCCCGCTCACGCAGGCGCTGCGCACGCTGTATCTGCGTTTTGCCGGCGTGGACGTTGCCGAGCCCGTCGACCAGATGTGACGTAAGCGGTTGCGCCAGCGCGGTAGAATCGCCCGCTGAGTTTTTTGCAGCAAGGCGAGACACCCCATGAAGACAGGAGGCTGGCGCTGGCAAAGCGCCATCGCGGCGACCGCTCTGGTTGCTGCGCAGTGGGCAGCGATGCCCGTATCCGCACAAACCATTTCTGCGTCGGCCGCTGTGCCGACGGGGGCCGCGCAAGCCGTTTCGGGCGATGCGGCACCCGCCCTCGAATCCGCCAGCGCCGATTCCCGGTGGCGCCGGTTCGAGAGCATCAACGGCATCGTTTCGTACATCGACCGGCAATCGGTCAAGCCGCAGCCCGGCGCCGCGGCGGATGCCAATTCGCCGACCGTGCACTTCCGGCTGCTGCGCAACGTGCTGCCCGACTTCACGATCAAGACTGCCGATGGGCAGCCCATCCGCTCGTCGGTCAAACAGGTCGTGCTCGATTGCGCGCGACACAGCTATACGGTGATTGCGCAAACGCTCTATCGCGCGCGCAACGCCACCGGCAAGCCGCTCTACCAGATCCACTACGGCGACGAAGCGCAAAGCCGCTCACTGCGCGAAGGCAGCGTGTTCGAGTGGATCGCCGGGCGCTTTTGCGGCGCGGGCCACTAACGCCTGGGTCAGCAGGGGCGGCGTAAAGGCCGCCCAGTGGCGTTCCCGTTCAGATGGACGCAGCTTCGCGGCTGTCGCTTCCGTTCTCGCTTTCCTCGCGGCCCCGCGCGTAGGGCTGCCGCTCCTGCTCAAGCTCCGGATAACGGCGTGAGGCGAAGCCCATGGCGGCTTCGTACGAGCCAAACTGGTTCGATTCGGCGGCCACACCGTCGTTGACCAGGATTGCGTACCACTTCCCGTAGAGCGGGCCGTACACCACGACTTTGCTTTTCATCGTCTTGTCCCTGTTTCTTGTACCGATGGCCGACCACGCGGTTTGCGCGGAGCGGCGGCTCGAGCCGTCCGGGCGCCAGGTCATGGCGCGCCGTCAGCGTTGTGGCGGACGATGATTACAGTGCGTTACATGCGCGTCAACGTTTGCGTTGGGCGCAATCTTCTAATGCGAAGCATTGAATATGTGCTGTAGCAGTTAAATTTTGTGAAATTGACATCACCGATGTGTAGCTTCTAACGTCCACGGGCGTATTGCGCACCACATGGCGTGGCGCCTTACGCGATGTCTGTTTGTCTGCTCAACCAGACAAAACTTTAAGACTTTCCGGAGAGTCGCTGCCCATGGATTGGATTCACACCGTGTTCAAAAGCGTGCCGGAGACGGCGCTCTTTCTGTCGCTTGCCATTGGCTATGCAGTCGGCAAGATCAATTTCGGCAAATTTCAAATCGGCGGCGTTGGCGGATCGCTGATCGCCGCGGTGCTGATCAGCCAGTTTGGCGTAACGATCGATTCCGGTGTGAAGAGCATCATGTTCGCGCTCTTCATCTACGCGGTCGGCTACGAAAGCGGGCCGCAATTCTTTAGTTCCCTCAATCGCAGCACACTGCGCGAGATCGCCATGGCGGTGTTTCTGGCGGTGAGTGGCCTCGTCACCATTCTCGTGTGCGGCAAGCTGTTCGGCTTCGACAAGGGCTTGACCGCCGGCATTGCAGCGGGCGGCATGACACAGTCGGCAGTGATTGGCACCGCGGGCGATGCCCTCTCACGCATGGGCCTGCCGGCCGACGAGGTGGCGCATCTGCAGTCGAATGTGGCCATCGGCTATGCAGTGACGTACGTGTTCGGCAGCCTGGGCGCCATCATCATGTGCGTGAACATCCTGCCGCGCCTGATGGGCCGTGAGCTGCGCGATGATGCCAAGAAGGCCGAGCTGGAAATGGCCGGAGGCAAGCGCCCGCTGGAGCAGGGCGAGGTGGCCTCGCTGCCGGCACTGGTCGGACGCGTGTATGACGTGACCACGGGCGCAGGCAAGACCGTGGAGGAAGTCGAGACCACGCTGGGCGACGGCATCACCATCGAGCGCATCTTGCGCAACGGCGAGGAAATCGCCATTGAGCCGAAGTCGAAATTGCAGCGCGCCGATCGCGTTCTGCTGATCGGCCGTCGAGAAGCCGCTGCCAAGGCCTGGACGCTGCTGGGCGACGAGTCCACCGTGTCTTCCGACATGGATCAGCCGCTGCAAGTGCGCGATGTCGTGTTCACGCGCAAGGGCGCAAGTCACAAGACGTTGGGCGAGCTGAAGGCGCAGGCCACACGCGACATGAAGCACGGCGTTTACATCGCACGCATCACGCGCATGGGCAAAGCCGTGCCGCTGTTGGACGGCACGGTCATGCTGCACGGTGATGTCGTCACCCTGCATGGCGCACCTTCCGATGTCAAACGCGCGGCCGCCGAAGTCGGCTATCCCGTGCTGCCGGGCGACAAGACGGACTTCGTCTACCTCGGGCTGGGCGTGCTGGTCGGTCTGCTGATCGGTACGCTGGTGGCAAAGGTGGGCGGCATACCGCTGACGCTGGGCAGTGGGGGCGGGGCGCTACTTTCCGGGCTCGTGTTTGGCTGGCTGCGCGGCAAGCACCCCACCTTCGGCCAGTTGCCGAATGCAGCGTCGCAAATCCTCAAGGACATGGGCTTGGCCGCCTTTGTCGCCTGCGTGGGCCTGGGTTCTGGCGCGCAGGCGTGGGCGACTCTGCAAAAGAGCGGCGTGTCGATCTTCATTGCCGGCGTGATCGTCACGATGGTGCCGTTGATCCTGACCTACCTGTTCGGCCGTTATGTGCTCCGCTACGACAACGTTGCGGTGCTGGCGGGTGCGCTGTCTGGCGCCCGTTCGGCCAACCCCGCGTTTGGCGGCGTGTTGGAGAAAGCCGAGAGCAGTGTGCCGACCATCCCCTTTGCCATTACCTACGCGCTCGCGAACGTGCTGCTGACCCTGCTCGGTCCGCTTGTGATCGCCTTCGCCTGAACGTCTCCTCAGCCTGCTACCCGCGTGGCGGGCTTTCCTTCGCCAACGCTGCATCCACGGGAATCTGCGATGACCACCAATCCGACGCAAAAATCCAAGGAACTGGAAGCCCTTGGGCAACTGAGCCCGTTTGAACTAAAGGACGTGCTGATCCAGCTCGCGCAGAGCGACTCGCAACGCATCATGCTCAATGCCGGGCGCGGCAATCCGAACTTCCTCGCTTTGGAGCCGCGTCATGGTTTCTTCCAACTGGGCCTGTTCGCACTGGAGGAGTCCGAACGCTCGTTTTCCTATCTGGCCGAGAGGATTGGCGGCATCCCGACCAAGCAAGGCTTTGAGGCGCGCTTTGAGAGCTTTGCACGTCGCAACGCAGATGTGCCCGGCGTGAAGTTTCTGCATCACGCGGTGTCGTACGTACGCGATCAACTTGGCCTTTCCGCCGAAGACTTTCTGGCGGAGATGGTGAACGGCATTCTCGGCTGCAACTATCCGGTGCCAGACCGCATGCTGAAGATCAGCGAGCAGATTGCCGCGCGCTATCTGAAGCAGGAAATGATCGGCAGTGCGCCGTTTGTCGGCCAGTTTGATCTGTTTGCCGTCGAGGGCGGTACGGCGGCGATGACGTATCTGTTCAGCACGCTCAAGGAAAACTTCCTGCTTAATGCCGGCGACAAGATTGCGCTTGGCATGCCGATTTTCACGCCGTACATCGAGATTCCGGAACTCAACAGCTTCCAGCTCGTCGAGGTCAAGCTGAATGCAGACCCATTCAACGGCTGGCAATACACCGACGAAGAACTCGACAAGCTGCGCGATCCGAGCGTGAAGGCTTTCTTCCTGGTCAACCCCAGCAACCCGCCGTCAGTCAAGATTTCCAAAGACGGCTTGAAGAAGCTCAAAGCCATCGTGGACGAGCGCCACGAGGCCGGCAACGATCTCATCATCCTGACCGATGATGTGTACGGCACGTTTGCGGACGACTTTGTCTCGCTGTTTGCGGTGGCGCCGTACAACACGATCCTGGTGTATTCGTACTCCAAGTACTTCGGGGCGACGGGTTGGCGCCTGGGCACCATCGCCACGCATGAAAAGAACGTGCTGGACGATAAGCTGGCCGCGCTGCCCGAAGACAAGCGCAAGATCCTGCACCAGCGCTATGCGTCGATCACGACCGAGCCTGACCAACTCAAGTTCATCGATCGTCTGGTTGCGGATAGTCGAACCGTGGCGCTGAACCACACGGCAGGTCTGTCGACGCCGCAACAGGTGCAGATGGCGCTGTTCTCGCTGTACGCGCTCATGGATCAGCCGAATGCCTACAAGGCTGCGGTCAAGCGCCTGGTGCGCGGGCGCAAGGCTGCCCTGTATCAAGCCATCGGTATCGAGTGTGAGGCTGACGAGAATGACGTCGCCTACTACAACATCCTTGATGCCGAAGTGGTGGGCCGCAAGACCTATGGTGAGGCGTTCGTGCAGTGGTTCAAGACCAAGACCAAACCGGCGGATGTGCTATTCCGCCTGGCCAAGGAGAGTGGCGTAGTGCTGCTGCCCGGCAATGGCTTTGGGGCACTCAACCCATCGGTGCGCGTGTCGCTGGCCAACCTGAACGAGCCGGACTACATCCGCATCGGTGCAACGCTGCAGCGCTTGCTGGAGGAGTATCACCAGCGCTGGCTGGACGAAGGCGGAAAGTAACGCGCTGACAAGATCAGGCCGGCACCCACGTGCCGGCCACGCGGGCCTGCTGCAGTTCCGGGGGCTCCTGCCCTGATTCGACATAGTCGGCGAAGCGGCGGATGTAGTCGGCCACCCACTCGGGGCGACGCAGGGGCAGCCAGTGGCCGGCGTCGACCTCGTGGCGCCAGTAATGCGACACCCAGGCCTCCACAGCGCGCGTCACGGCGGGGCTGACGTAGCGATCGCGCGTCGGCACGATGAGCTGCACGGGCGCATGCGGCGCACGCGCCTGCGGGCGGGCGAGGCGGTCGCGAAAATTTGCGCGGTACATTCGCACGCCGTTGCAGGCATCGCGCACAAGGGTCGGTCGCTGGGTTTCGATGCGGATGCCCTCCGTTTTGTGCAGCCACCACGGCCAAGCGCGCGCGACCCACAGCCGCCACGACCATTCCGGCACCAGCGGCAAGTGGAAATACCCCACATACCAGGATTGCAGCCGCTGCTTCCACACTGCACGTTTGGCGGTCCATGTGCCGGCATTGAGCTGCGCGCGCATCCAGTGGCCGACGTGGTCCAGGCACGGGCCCGAGATCGACGTGTATGACGCGATGCGCCCGCGCAGCCGATCGGTCGTCACCGATTCCCAGCTGTGGATGGAGCCCCAGTCGTGCCCGACCAGATGAAAGCGCTCGCCCGGCAGCAGCGCGTCGGCCACGGCGGCAAGGTCGTCGACAAATTGGGGGATACGGTAACCGGTGGTGTCTGCGGGCGCATCTGATAGGCCGGCACCGCGCACGTCGAAGGTGAGCACGCGGCGGTCGCGCGCCAGGGTATCGCGCACGCCGTGCCAGACCGAACTGTCGTCCGGATAGCCATGCACAAGCACGATGGCGGGGCACTGCCGCGCAGACGCGTCGGCGGGCAGGGTCATGCGGGCATGCAGGCGAAGGTCGCCGGAGCGCACCACGTGGCTGCTGTGCATCGGGTCTCCAGTGAAATGGGCGCGGGAGTCTCCAGCCTACGGGGTGATCGGCTGATGCGGCAACGCGTGTTTCTACCCGTTTCAAGCAGTGCCTGAGGCACTCGGGGCGGGTTCGGCCTGCAGCAGCGGCGTGGCTGCCGTGAAGGCTGCCAGATGCTCCAGCAACGTCCGCACCTTGCGTGGCAGCTGTTGCTGCGGCCACACCGCATAGATGGGCCGCTGCGGGGTCCGCCATGCCGGCAGCAGGCGTATCAGCCGGCCAGCCTCCAGCGCCTGGTGGCAGAGCGTGTGCGGACAGTACAGCAGGCCGAGGCCCGTTTCAGCCAGCGTCACGCCCAGTTCGATATCGTTCAGGTCGCAGCGTCCATGGGGCTGCAGTTCGATGGTTTCCTCACCGTCGGGTGAGGTGAAGCGCCATGTCGAGAGCGGCGACGACACCAACAAGCGATGCGCTTGCAGGTCATGCGGATGGGTCGGCGCGCCATGCGCGGCCACGTACGCCGGCGACCCCACCAGCACCATCCCGATCACGCCGAGCCGCCGTTGCCGTAGCTTCGGGTCGTCTTGCTGGCCGACGCGGATGGCCATATCGGCACCATGTCGCCACACGTCTTCATTGCTGTTGCTGAGCGACAGCTCCAGCCGGATCTCCGGCCATGTCGCCATGAAGCTCGCATAGGCAGGCGCCAGCAGCCCGCGCGACAGGTTCAGCGGTGCGAGCACGCGCAGGGTGCCCTTGACCTGGTTGAGATCGTCGTCGAGCGTGGCCGTGGTTTGCGCAAGCGCGGTCAGCAGCGGGCGGCATTGCTCGTAGTAGAGCAGCCCCTCCGGTGTCGGTTTCAGGCTGCGGGCGCTGCGCAGCAGAAGCTGGCAGCCCAGCGAGGTCTCCAGCTTCTGCAGGCGTCGTGTCAGCGTGGCGGGCGGCAGGTTGGCGTGACGCGCTGCGGCCTGCAGGCTGCCGTGGTCCACGATGGAAACAAAGAGGGCCAGATCGTCGAGCATGATTCCATTTATGGAATTTAAGTTTCAGTAAACGTCTATAGTTTCTTGAAACGCGGTTGTCTAGCATACCGTCAATCACATTTGATGGCTTGCAAGGAGAACCGCCATGTCGACGCCTGTTTCCACTGCCACACGTCTGCGCGTCATTTTTGCCTGGCTGATGTCGGGCCTGATGTCGCTGTTGATGACGGGCTGGATCGGCTGGATCAACGCCGGTATCAGCCCCGACTTTCTTGCCCGCTGGGCGCATGCCTTCGTGCTCGCCTGGCCGGCTGCCTTCACCATCGTGCTGGTTGCCGCGCCGGTGGTGCAGCGGCTGACACAGCGCCTCGTGGTACCCAATCCGCTGCAGCCCTGAAAAGAAAACAGCCCACCGGGAGGACGGTGGGCCGCAAGGTTGACAGCAGGAAAGACCGATGGAAACGGACGCCGGACTGACATCCCGTAGAGTCCGGCGATATGGCTGGTACAACACCCGACCCTTATCGTATTGACGCCGATGTGCGTGGAGAGCGCACTGCCCGATACCGGGTCGTGACCGGGCCATGGAGCGCACTGTAGAGGGGCGATGCTTTCGGCAAACTTTCTACTGGCCGAGAACCGTCTCCGGAAAATCCCTAGGGTCTGGGCCCACACGCGCGCGCGCCGTACGTGGCAGCACGTCAAGCGGATGTAGGAAAGCCGGCTGCACGTGGAGGAGCCGGCTGGCAGAATGCCGGAGCGTTGCCACCCGTCCAGCTCACCATGCCAGCACCTGCCGACCTCCACATCCGCCCCATCCGCCAAGACGACTTTGCCGCGTGGAAACCGCTCTGGGATGGCTACAACGCCTTCTACGGCCGTGCGGGCGAGACAGCGTTGCCCGACATCGTCACGCAGACGACATGGCAGCGCTTCTTCGACGAAGCGGAGCCCGTCTACGCGCTGGTGGCCGAGCGTGGCGGCGAGCTGCTCGGCATCGTGCATTTCCTCTACCACCGCAGCACCACGCAAATCGGCATGAGTTGCTATTTGCAGGATCTGTTTACGGCGCAGGCCGCACGCGGGCAGGGCGTGGGCCGGGCCTTGATCGAAGCGGTGTACCGTCGCGCGCAGGCCGACGGCTTGCCACGCGTCTATTGGCAGACGCACGAAACCAACGCGACTGCCATGCGGTTGTATGACACGTTGGCGGACAAGTCGGGCTTCGTGGTTTATCGCAAGTTGTTCTGAGCCTTTCAGGCATCGCAAACCGTATTTCGGCACGGCGAAACGGTTGCAATCGCTACGGTCCTCGGGCCCACCAGGGTGCTTATCGTTCGGCTCCTCACGCCCCGGCGGTGCCCCGCAGCGTCGGCGGCAGTGTCGACAACGAGGACCGAGACGGATGTTCGCCGAAGGTGAGGTGACATTGCCGCAGCCGAGCCCAGGCGGCCTCATAGCTGCCGAGTCGCGCCGCGGCGGTGTCGCGGCACCAAGACCGTTGTCCAGTGCGCGATCCGGCGGAGCCGCCGTCCACCGCCGCCGCATTTTTCCGCGAACCATAGGGTAATCCCGCATCTGAGATTTCGAAGACGCGGTCTATAGTTGCACCTGTGTTCCAGATATTAACAGGCGTTTCATAGGTAAAACAAGCGAAACGTGATGGAGTCGACAGAAATGCAACCGCAATACAACCCCGACCTGGCTCCGTGGGAGCCCATTTCTCCGAACAACGTCGCTGGCAAGGGCCGTGTCGAGCGCCCCGGCCACGTCGCCAATCTGGTGTGGCAAACACGCGCCGCCGAGCCGACCGCCTATGAGAACCAACTGGCCGATTCGCTGGAAGCGGCATTCCTGGGCGGCGCCCAAACGCCGGCCGACATCGTCGCCGTGCTGAACGAGCGCGGCCCGCGCAATGCGGCCGGTGGCGAGACCTGGACGGAAGACACCTTCCTGGCCGAGATGCGCCGCCTGGGCGCCTGAGACGAGGCCGGTTCCAACACGATTCGACGCCGCATTGCCCGCAGAGGCGCACGGCTCAACCCATCAGAAGAGGCAAGCAATGGAAGGCAACAAGGAAGCGCAGAAGGAAGCGCGCATCAACACCGGTCTGCGCAACTACTGGTATCCGGTGGCGGCGTCGTGGAATGTGAAAAACGCGCCGGTGGGCATCACGCGGTTGAGCCAGAACATCGTGTTGTGGCGTGACACCGCCGGCCAGGTGCATGCGCTGGAAGACCGCTGCCCGCATCGTGGTGCGCGCCTGTCGATGGGTTGGAACCTGGGCGACCACGTGGCTTGCTGGTACCACGGCGTTGAAGTGAACGGCCAAGGTACGGTGACGAGCGTGCCGGCTGTTGACGCTTGCCCCATGGAGGGCAAGACCTGCGTGCGCAGCTACCCGGTGCAGGAACGCGCCGGCGCCATCTTCCTGTGGTTTGGCGACAAGGCCCCGTCCGAGTTCGACGACGCGGTGGGCACGCTGCGCTTGCCTGAAGAGCTGACCAGCGACGAGCACAGCCACTTCCTCTGCTTCGCGCATTGGAACGTCAACTACCGCTATGCCATCGACAACGTCATGGATCCGATGCACGGTGCCTACCTGCACGCCGTGTCGCACTCGATGGCCAGCGGCGAGAAGAAGGCCGTGATGGAAGTGGTTGAAACCGACCACGGGATCATGTTCCAGAAGACCGGCCAGCGCGGCGTGAACTTCGATTGGACCGAGTTTGGCGAGACCGGCACGATGTGGCTGCGCTTGTCGATTCCGTATCAACCGAAGGTCGGGCCGGGCGGGCCGTTCACCATCATCGGCATCGTGACGCCGGTCGATGAGGAGCACTGCATCGTCTACTTCTGGCGCACGCGCCACGTGCAGGGTTGGCAGCGCGACGTGTGGCGCTTCCTGTATCGCAATCGCCTCGAAGGCCTGCACTGGGATGTGCTGGAACAGGACCGTGTCGTGCTGGAGTCGATGGCACCCGAAGCGCGCGAGCACGAGACGCTGTATCAGCACGACATCGGCATTACGCGTATCCGCCGCGTGCTTGCACGCCGCGCCGCCGCTGAACTGGCCGACGCGCCTGTCGCCATGCTCAAGCCGGTTCCCACGGAAGCCCAACATGCCTGAGCGCAATTCAACCGCCGGGCTGCTGGCTGGCCGCAAGGTGCTCGTGACGGGCGCCGCGCGCGGTCTGGGTCTGGCCTTTGCCAAGTCGATCGCCGAAGCCGGTGGCGCCGTTGCGCTGGCCGACATTCTTGGCGAGCGCGTGCAGGAAGAGGCCGCAGCGCTGCGCGCGGCAGGCTTTGATGCGCATGGCTTCACGCTCGATCTTGGCGATCCGGCTTCCATTCAGGCATGCGCTGCAGCGGCTGCGCAGGCGCTGGGCGGGCTCGACGGGCTTGTCAACAACGCGGCCATCACGAACTCGGGCGGGCGCGATGCATCGTCAATCGACATCGAGACCTGGGACCGTGTGATGAACGTCAACGTGCGCGGCACATGGTTGATGACGACGGCTTGCCTGCCGGCACTCAAGGCTTCTGGCCGCGGCGCCATCGTCAATCTGTCGTCCGACACCCCGCTGTGGGGCGCACCGAACCTGCTGGCGTATGTGGCCAGCAAGAGCGCCGTCATCGGCATGACCAAGTCTCTGGCGCGCGAATGCGGCGCAGACGGCATCACCGTCAACGCCATTGCACCGGGCCTGACGCTGGTGGAAGCCACCGAATACGTGCCGGCGCATCGCCATGCTCTGTACCGCGACCAGCGCGCCATTTCGCGCGATCAACTGCCCGACGACGTGTGCGGCGCCGTGCTGTTCGCGTTGTCCGACCTTTCCCGATTCGTGACGGGCCAGACGCTGGCCGTCAACGGCGGTTTCGTCATGCAGTAATGCATCCACACACCATTCAGAAGAGGTATTCGATGAGCGATCTCTCCGAACAACAGCAAGTGCAACGCACGTGGGACCGCCCGGAAGGCGCGTCGTTTGAAGACTGGATGAACAGCCGCGTGGCGCGTTTCTCCACCCGCCGCTACGACTGGGACGCCCTCAAGTTCCAGGCCGACTTCGACCCGAAATACCGCCGGGCGCAAATGCGCTACCTCGGCACGGGCGGCACGGGCGTGGCCGCTGACACCAACACGGTGCCGGCGGAGCACTTCACGTTTTCGACGATGGTCATTCCGGCCGGCCACGAAGGCCCGTCGCATCTGCACACCGATGTGGAAGAGGTGTTCTTCATCATTCGCGGCAAGCTCAAGCTGGTGCTCGAGAAGGACGGCGAGCGCTTTGAGACCATCCTGACCGATCGCGATCTCGTCTCGGTGCCGCCCGGCGTGTACCGCGAAGAAATCAACATCGGCGATGAAGATGCGCTGATGTGCGTGATGCTCGGCGCCAAGAAGCCGATCACGCCGACGTATCCGCCCGAGCATCCGCTCGCCAAGATCAAGCGTTGATGCCATGAGCGCGCAGGCTGTCATGTCTTCCCATCCGTTCCGCGTTGCCGACGCGCTTGCCGTGCTCGGCGCTGGGTTTGCCGAACGCACCGTCGCCATCAACGTGCACGGCGACCGCATCGGCTATCGGCAATGGGGCGAGCGCGGGCCGGTGGTGGTGCTGTTGCACGGCATCAGCTCCAGTGCTGCGTCATGGCTGCCTTGCGCGCAGGTTCTTTCGCACAACATGCGCGTGCTGGCATGGGATGCGCCGGGCTACGGCAGTTCCACGCCGCTTGCAGACGTTGCACCGCGCGCTGCCGACTACGCGGTGCGGCTGCAGGCGTGGCTTGCCGCGCTCGATGTGACGCCCGATGCAATCGTCGGTCATTCGCTGGGCGCGCTGATGGCATCGGCGTATGTGGCCGCCGCGCCAGCGGCGATGCAGCCGAAGTGCCTGCTGCTGCTGAACCCCGCGCAGGGCTACGGCCAACCGGGGCAGCAAGAGAAGTCCCGCAGCGTGCAGGCCCAGCGTCTTGCAACGCTCGACCAGCTTGGCATCGACGGCATGGCGGAGTCGCGCCACGCGCATCTGCTGCGCCCGAATGCCACCGACGAAGAGCGCGCCTGGGTGCGCTGGAACATGAAGCGCCTCAACGACGGTGGGTATCGCCAGGCCGTGGCGATGCTGAGCGGCGACGACATCGGCGCCTATCTGGGCAAACGCCCAGCATCCACACCCGCGCAGATCGCATGCGGCGATGTCGACGGCGTTACACCGCCGCAAGGCTGCGAAGCGCTGGCGAAGACGTTCGATCTGCCGTTTGCGCTTGTGCCGTCAGCCGGGCATGCCTCCTATATCGATGCGCCTGACGCTGTTGCAGGCTGGATCGAACATGCGGTTCTCTCCCAATCCCAAACGCCTAAGCGCCAAGACGTATGAGCAACGACCTCATCCCAGAAGACGTGCAGGAAAAGTACATCGTGCCGGGGCTCGAACGCGGCCTGCGCCTGCTGTGCGAGTTCAGCCACAAAGACCGTGTGCTGTCTGCGCCGGAACTGGCGCGCCGCCTGAAGGTGCCGCGCTCCACGGTGTTCCGCCTGCTGACCACACTTGAAGTGATGGGCTTCATCGAACGCGTTGACGGCGGCCGCGATTTCCGCCTCGGCATGGCGGTGCTGCGCCTGGGCTTTGAATATCTCGCGTCGCTGGAATTGACCGAGCTGGGTCGCCCGCTGCTCGATCGTCTGCGCGACGAGATTCACTACCCGTGCAACCTCGTCGTGCGCGATGGCCGCTCGATCGTCTACGTGGCGAAATCCGTCGCGCCCACGCCGTTCACCAGTTCGGTGAATGTCGGCACGCGCCTGCCGGCTCACGCCACGGTGCTGGGCCGTGTGCTGCTGGCCGATCTGTCGCTGGCTGAGCTGCGCCAGCTGTATCCGGAGCCGCAGCTGGAAGTGTTTTCCGCCAACACGCCGCGCACGGTGGAAGAGCTGTTCGAGATGGTGCAGCGCGACCGCGAACACGGCTACGTGCTGCAGGAAGGCTTCTTCGAAGCCAACATCTCGACGATTGCTGCGCCGGTGCTGGACCGCGCCGGCAAGGTGGTGGCTGCGCTCGGCACGACGATTCCTTCGCCGCGCATTGAGCCTGCGCAGCTCGATCTGATGATCGACAAGGTGCGTGCCGCTGCTGGCGAGCTGTCTTATCTGCTGGACTACCGCCCCGCAGGCGGCAAGGTCGTCAACCTGTTCCGCGAATGACCATGCCGATGATCGACCTGACTGGCAAGACCGCCGTCGTGACGGGCGGCTCCTCCGGCATCGGCCTGGCCACCGTTGAACTGCTGCTGGAAGCTGGTGCCGCTGTGGCGCTGTGCGGCCGCAATGCCGAACGCCTCGCGCAGGCCGAACAAGGTCTGCGCAGCCGGTTCCCCAATGCCCGGCTGTTTGCTGCAACGTGCGACGTGCTCGACGCCGCCCAGATGGCAGCGTTTGCCGACGCCGTGGAGCAAGCGCTCGGCCCCGTCGACATGCTGGTCAACAACGCGGGCCAAGGCCGCGTCTCGACGTTTGCCGATACCGACGATGCCGCGTGGACGCAGGAGCTGCATCTCAAGTTCTTCTCGGTGATCCATCCCACGCGCGCTTTCCTGGCGCAACTCGAGCGCTCCGAGCACGGCGCGATCGTCTGCGTGAATTCGCTGCTCGCGCAGCAGCCCGAGCCCCACATGGTGGCCACCTCTGCCGCGCGTGCGGGTGTGCTCAATCTCGTGCGTTCGATGGCGACCGAATTTGCACCGAAGGGCGTGCGCGTCAACGGCATCCTGATCGGCCTGGTGGAGTCCGGCCAATGGCGCCGCCGCTTCGAGGCTCGACCCGAAGAAGATCGCCATCTCGACTGGGCTGCGTGGACGCGTCGCCTGGCCGCGCAAAAACACATTCCCCTTGGACGACTGGGCCTGCCCGAAGAGGCAGCCCGCGCCATTCTGTTCCTTGCCTCGCCGTTGTCTTCGTACACCACGGGCAGCCACATCGATATCTCCGGAGGACACTCCCGTCATGCATAAACGACAACAACAGGAACAACAGCTGGTCACGGTGGGCCACGCGATTGCAGCCTTCCTGGAGGCCTGCGAGGTCAAGGCCGCTTTCGGTGTCATCTCGATCCACAACATGCCCATCCTCGATGCGATGGGCGAGCGCGGCAAGATCCGCTTCGTCATGGCGCGCGGTGAAGCCGGCGGCGCCAACATGGCCGACGCCTATGCCCGGACCACGGGCGGCCTGGGCGTCTGCCTGACAAGCACCGGCACCGCTGCCGGCAATGCGGCAGGCGCCATGGTCGAAGCCCTGACCGCCGGCACGCCGTTGCTGCACATCACAGGTCAGATCGAAACGCCGTACCTGGACCAGAGCCTCGCGTACATCCACGAAGCGCCGGACCAGCTCACGATGCTCAAGGCCGTCTCCAAGGCTGCCTTCCGCGTGCGCAGTGCCGACACGGCCATCAGCACGATGAAGCTGGCCGTGCAGACCGCGTTGACGGCCCCGGCCGGCCCGGTGAGCGTGGAGATTCCCATCGACATCCAGGCCGCGCTGATTCCCATGCCGGACGACCTGCGCCCGCTGCTGGTGCCGCAGCATGTGCCGTCGGCCCACGCGCTGGACGAACTGGCTGAACGTCTGTCGCGCGCGCGTCGTCCGATGCTGTGGCTCGGCGGCGGTGCCCGCCACGCTGCGAAGCAGGTCAAGCGCCTGATGGACCTCGGCTTTGGTGTGGTCACCAGCACGCAGGGCCGCGGGATCGTGCCGGAAGATGACCCCCGCTCGCTGGGCGCATTCAACCTGCACAAGCCGGTCGAAGCGTTCTACCAGACGTGCGATGCCATGGTCGTGGTGGGCTCGCGCCTGCGCGGTAACGAAACGCTCAAGTACGAACTGAAGCTGCCGCGTCCGCTGTACCGCATCGATGCGGATGCCTCGGCGGAGGGCCGGTGCTACGCCAGCGACTACTTCGTGTGCGGCGATTCGGCGCTTGCGCTGGATGGCCTGGCCGACCGGCTGGAAAAGAAGATGCAGATCGACGCGACATTCGCGGCAGACCTGCGGGCGGCACACGAGGCGGCCGTAGGCGGGCTGATCGACGGCCTCGGTCCGTACGCCAAGCTGGTGGAGGCTTTGCAAGCCGCCGTGGGCCGCGAGTTCAACTGGGTGCGCGACGTGACGGTGTCGAACAGCACCTGGGGCAATCGCCAGCTCCGCATCTTTGACTCGCGCGCCGGCGTACATGCGCTGGGCGGCGGCATCGGCCAAGGTTTGGCGATGGGCATTGGCGCGGCGATCGGTGCGGCTGCAACCGGATCGGGCAAGACCACGTTCTGCCTGGCCGGCGATGGCGGCTTCATCCTGAACCTGGGTGAATTGGCGACTGCGGTGCAGGAGCGCGCCAACCTCGTCATCGTGCTGATGAACGACAAGGGCTACGGCGTCATCAAGAACATCCAGGACGCGCAGTACGGCGGCCGCCGCCATTACGTGGATCTGCACACGCCGGACTACGCGGCCCTCGCGCAGTCGCTGCAACTGCGTCATCGCCGCGTCTCGGATCTGGCCGACGTGGGCAGCGCATTGAAGGAAGCCACCAGCGGCGAGGGCCCGTTCCTGATGGAGATCGACATGCTCTCCATCGGCAGCTTCAAGACGATCTTTGCAGGCCCGCCGGTCAACCAGCAGGCCAAGGACGGCCAGGGCGAGCGCGCAGCCGAGCGCACGACGGTGGTGGCGTGAACCTGCAACCGAGCCAATTGAAGGAGCCGGACATGCTGCATGTATCGATGGTCGGGTGCGGAGCGATCGGGCAGGGCGTACTGGAACTGCTCAAGAGCGATCCGGATGTGTGCTTTGACGCCGTGATCGTGCCCGAGCACGCGATGGACAAGGCGCGCGAGGCCATCGCCCCGTTCGCACCGAATGCGCGTGTCACGACGCATCTATCGGCCGACGCACATCCTGACCTGCTCGTCGAATGCGCTGGCCATGATGCGCTTGAAGAGCATGTGTTGCCGGCGTTGGAGCAGGGCATCGACTGCCTGGTCGTATCGGTGGGTGCGTTGTCGGAACCCGGCGTGGCCGAACGGCTGGAGGCTGCGGCCCGCCGTGGCAACGCGCAGGTGCAGCTGCTGTCGGGCGCCATCGGCGCCATCGACGCGCTGGCCGCTGCGCGCGTCGGCGGGTTGGACGCCGTGGTCTACACCGGCCGCAAGCCGCCGCGCGCCTGGAAGGACACGCCGGCCGAGCAGCAGTTCGACCTCGATGCGCTGCGCGAGCCGACCGTGATCTTCGAAGGCAACGCCCGTGAAGCTGCGCGTCTGTTCCCGAAAAACGCCAACGTGGCGGCCACGCTGTCATTGGCGGGCCTCGGTCTGGAGCACACGCACGTCAAGCTGCTGGCCGATCCAACGGTGGACGAGAACATCCATCACGTCGAAGCGCGCGGCGCCTTTGGCGGCTTCGAGCTGACGATGCGCGGCAAGCCGCTGGCGGCCAATCCCAAGACTTCTGCGCTGACGGTGTTCAGCGTGGTGCGTGCGCTGGGCAACCGCGCGCACGCCGTTTCGATTTAAGCGAGGCCATTGCGCCATGACTGTTTCCAACCCGAACGCAACCGCAACGTCCGTGTTGCCCATCTGCATTGCCGGCGATTGGCGCCTCGGCACGGGCGAGCGCTATGCCACGCGCTACCCCGCCACCGGTGAAGTCGTTGCAGAACTCAACGCCGCCAGCGTCGCCGATGTGGAAGAGGCTGTGGCGGGCGCCTACCGCGCCTTCCTGTCCAGCGGTTGGGCGCAGCGCAAGCCGCACGAGCGCGCAGCCGTTCTGTACCGCGTAGCTGAGCTGATCCGCTCGCGCAGTGAAGCGTTGGCACAACGCCAGCGCCTGGATAACGGCAAGCCGATCAACGAGACACGCGCGCTGGTGGCAAGCGCTGCGGCCACGTTCCAGTTCTTCGGCGCCGCATGCGAGACGCTGGAAGAGTCGCTCACGCCAATGCGTGGCGATTGCCTGACGATGAGCGTGCATGAACCCATGGGCGTGGTGGCCGCCATCACGCCGTGGAATTCGCCGATTGCCAGCGAAGCGCAAAAGATGGCGCCCGCGCTGGCCGCGGGCAACGCCGTCGTCGTCAAACCGGCGGAGGTTACGCCGCTGATGGCGCTGGAACTTGCTGCCATCTGCGAAGAGGCGGGCGTGCCCAAGGGCATGATCAGCGTGCTGCCCGGCAAGGGCTCCGTGATTGGCGATGCGATTACGAAGCATCCGCTGGTGCGCCGTGTGTCGTTCACGGGTGGCACGAACACGGGCAAACACATTGCCCACATTGCCGCTGAGAAGATGATGCCGGTGTCGCTGGAACTCGGCGGCAAGTCGCCGACGATGGTGTTTGAAGATGCCGACCTCGACCACGCCGTGAATGGCGTGCTGTACGGCATCTTCAGCTCGTCGGGCGAGTCGTGCATCGCCGGTTCGCGCCTGTTCGTGGCGCGTTCGCTGTACGAGCCGTTCATGGATCGCCTGGCCGCTGCCGCAGCACGTCTGCGTGTCGGCAATCCGGCCGATGAATCGACGCAGATGGGCCCGCTGATCACCGACCGCCACCGCGAGACCATCGAGTCGTACGTCGCGATGGGCGTGGAAGACGGCGGCCATCTGCGCACGGGCGGTTTGCGCCCGGCAATTGCCGGCTGCGAGTCGGGCTATTTCTACACGCCGACCATCATCGAAGGGCTCACCAACAGCGCCCGCATCTGCCAGGAAGAAATCTTTGGCCCGGTGCTCGTCGCCATGCCGTTCGACGATGAAGACGAATTGATCGAACAGGCCAACGACAGCGTCTACGCATTGGCCGCCGGGATCTGGACGCGCGACTACAAGCGCGCATGGCGCATCGGCCGCGCGGTGCAGGCCGGCAACGTGTGGATCAACACATACAAGCAGTTCTCGATCTCGACGCCGTTTGGCGGCTGGCGCGACAGCGGCCTGGGCCGCGAGAAGGGCCGCCTTGGCATCCTGCAATACATGGAGCAGAAGAGTCTCTACTGGGGCTTGAATGAACAACCGCTGGCCTGGGCCAACGCCAACTAAGCGCCGCTAACAAAACCCTCCTGGCGTTGTTGTGCCGCCTTGCCGTACTCAAGTACTGTCTGCGGCGGCACGCCTAGCCAGGACCGCTTCGCTGGGTCTTGTTACCGGCTCTAACGCCGAAGCAAACGCCCAGACCACAGGAGATCAAGATGAACACGATTCGAGGCATCGACGAAATCGTCTACGGTGCCGACGACCTCGCCGCCTGCAAGCAGTTCTTCCTGGATTGGGGCCTCGCCCTGCAATCGGAAGACGCCAGCGGCCTGCTGTTCGAAACGCTCAACGGCTGCCGCGTGCGCGTGAAGCGCAGCGACGATGCCACGCTGCCGCCGGCCATGGAAGCCGGCCCGACGCTGCGCGAAGTGATCTGGGGCACCGATTCACAGGCTGTGCTCGATCGCCTGGTCGACACGCTGGCCGACCAGCCCGGCTACGTCCACGCCAACGGCCGCGTCGGTTGCACCGACCCGAACGGCCTGGCCGTGCGCGTGCAGCTGTCCACCAAGCGCGACGTCGACGTGCAATGCGCCGCGATGAACACGTGGACGGACAAACCGCGCCGCAACCAACCCAGCCCGATCTACGAGCGTGCGACGCCCATCGAAGTCGGACACGTGGTCTTCTTCGTCAAGGACGTGGCGGCCACGGAGCGCTTCTATGTCGAGAAGCTCGGCTTTGTGCCCTCCGACCACTACCCGGGTCGTGGGGCGTTCCTACGCTGCGAGCCCGAAGGCGGCCATCACGACCTGTTCCTGCTGCAGACGCCGCAGGCCAAGAGCGGGCTCAACCACGTGGCTTTCACCGTGCGCGACATCCATGAAGTGTTCGGTGGCGGCATGCATGTGTCGCGCTGTGGGTGGGATACGCAGCTGGGTCCGGGCCGTCACCCGATTTCGTCGGCGTACTTCTGGTACTTCAAGAACCCGGCTGGCGGCCTGATCGAGTACTACGCCGATGAAGACCAGCTCGACGCCGACTGGCAGCCGCGCGATTTCGAGCCCGGCCCGACCGTGTTCGCCGAATGGGCCATCGACGGCGGCATTGACGGCAACACACGCCGGCAGAAGAACGTCGCCGGCCCCGAAGGCAAGTTCCTGACGGAAAAGCGCTGAAACGTTGCAGAGAGACGTGCTATGAATTCCCCCCTCAACCTGCGCGTGCATGCCATGCGCTACGAAGCCCAAGGCATCGTGAGCGTGGAGCTGCGCGATGTCGACGGCAAGCCTTTGCCCGAGTACGCACCCGGCGCGCATATCGAACTGCATCTTGGCAACGGGCTGGTGCGCAGCTATTCACTGTGCGGCGCGCCAGAGGTGCGTGACCGTTACGTGGTCGGCGTGCTGCTCGACCGCAACAGCCGCGGCGGCTCGCGCTATGTGCACGAGCAGTTGCGCGTCGGTTCGACGCTCAAGATCGGCGGCCCGCGCAATCACTTCGAGCTGGACGAAACCGCGCCGCGCACCGTGCTGGTTGCAGGTGGCATTGGCGTGACGCCCATCGTCTGCATGGCGCGTCGCCTGGCCGAGCAAGGCAAGACGTTCTCGATGCTGTACTGCGCCCGCTCGCGTGCCGAAGCGGCCTTTGCCGATGAGCTGGCCGCCCATGGCGAAGCGGTGCGTTTTCACCTGGACGCAGAAGCCGGTGGCCCCCCCGATCTGAAAGCGCTGCTTGCAGGGCATCCGGCCGATACGCATTTCTATTGCTGCGGCCCCGGCCCGATGTTGCGGGCATTCGAGGCGGCCTGTGAGGCGCTGGGCTACACCAACGTCCATATCGAACGCTTTGCGGCCGACCCCGGTGTGGAATCGGTGCAGGACGGGGAGTACCAGGTCAAGCTCGCGCGCAACGGCGCTGAATTGTGCGTGCCGGCGGGCAAGTCGCTGCTCGACGCACTGCTCGAGATTGGCGTCGAGGTGGAACACAGCTGCAAGGAAGGCGTGTGCGGCTCATGCGAAACGCGCGTGCTCGAAGGCGAGCCCGACCACCGTGACAGCGTGCTTTCCAAGAGCGAGCGTGCATCCAACCAGACGATGATGGTTTGCGTATCCGGCTGTAAGGGCAAGCGCCTGGTGATCGATCTGTAAGCGCAGGATGGTTTAGGCGCTGGCCTGACCAGCCGCGCCGTCTTTTTTTGCGCCCTGTTTTTCTTTTAAACGACGTTTCGCATACGAAACAAAGCAAGAACCACAACCAGCTCGTCCACCAAGACGGCGATAACAACTGGCGGGGCGGACACCTTGTCCAGTGGAGGAAACAGCAAATGAAGACAACCTTGTTCGCCCTTGCGGCGATGAGCCTGGCCGGTACGGCGGCGGCCCAGAGCAACGTGACGCTGTACGGCAGCATTGATGAAGGCGTGGCCTACATCAACAGCCTCAAGAGCGGCGCGTCTAGCGGCTCGGCGCTGCGCATGGACCCCGGCACGATGCAGCCGGACCGCTTCGGCCTGCGCGGCTCGGAAGATCTCGGCGGCGGTACGCAGGCCATCTTCCAGTTGGAATCGGGCTTTCTGGGCGACACCGGCAGCAGCGTGGTCGCCGGCAAGCTGTTCAATCGCACGGCGTGGGTCGGCCTGACGAACGATCGCCTCGGCAACATCCAGCTCGGCCATCAGGCGGATTTCATGTTCGATTACCTCGGCCGCCTGAGCAACGGTTTCCAGCTCACCAACTTCTACCTGTTCCACCCCGGCAACTTCGACAACCTGGCCAACCAGTTCCAGATCGACAACGCTGTGCGTTACGTCTCGCCCATCTTCGGCGGGCTGCAACTGGGCGGCATGTACGGCTTTGGCGAGGTACCCGGTTCGCCGTCGAAGAGCCGCAGTTACAGCCTCGGCGCGTACTACACCAATGGCGGTTTCCGAGCCGCCGCGGCCTATACCGCGTCCAACGACCGCGCGCTGGACATCGCGGGTCGGTTGGGTATCACGAACACGCTCGGCACGACGCTCGTGCCCGGCGTGATGACGCCGATGAGTTCGGTCAAGTCGTTCGGTACCGGCGCGCTGTATCAGTTCAGCGGCCTGCCGGTCCAGATCAACGCGGTCTATACGCAAACGCGTATCACGCTGGGCGGCGCCAACGCCCGCGCACAGAACGTCGACCTGGGCACCGCGTGGCATTACAGCGCCGCCAATACGCTCAACGTGGGCTATACCTTCAGCAAGTACGAGGGCGCCCGCTGGAACCAGTTCAGCCTCGGCAACGTGTATGCGTTTTCCAAGCGCACGCAGGTGTACCTGCAAGGTACGTATCAGCGTGCGTCCGGCGATGCGCAGTCTGCTGCCATCAACGGCGTGGGTGTAGCGGCGCAGCGCAACCAGGTCGTTGTCAGCACCGGGGTGCACCACTCGTTCTGACGTCCTGACCCAACGCGCCGCTGGGCAGCGACCCGGTGGCGCATCAACTTCCTCCGGAAGGAGCTTCACATGAAGCCAGGTGTTTTGATTGATAGCGGAATTGACCACGATGCGTCGCGGGGTGCGATGAGCCTGGGCAAGATCGTTGCCCGGATCGAGCGGCTCAAGAGCAACGGCATGCACGTGCGTGCGCGTCTGCTGATCGGGTTGGCGACATTTTTCGACGGCTTTGACGTCATCGTCATCGCGGCCACGCTGCCGCTGCTGATTGCGCAGTGGCACCTGACGCCGGCGCAGATTGCGTTTGTGATCGGTGCCCCCGGCATCGGCCAGTTGGTCGGCGCGTTGGTGTTTCCCATGCTCGCCGAGCGATTCGGTCGCGTGCGCATGATCGGCTATAGCGCGGGCATCATCGGCTTGATGAGCCTGCTGTGTGGCGTGGCGCCTAGTTTTGCCGTGTTTGCAGCGCTGCGTATCGTGCAAGGCGTTGGCTTGGGCGGCGAGCTGCCCGTGGCGGCAACGTACATCAACGAAGTTACGCGCGCACATGGTCGCGGACGCTTCGTGTTGCTCTACGAGGTGGTGTTCCCGATCGGCCTGCTGGTGTCCAACGCCTTGGGCGCATGGCTGGTGCCGCATTTCGGATGGGAGGTGATGTACTTTCTCGGTGGCATTCCGCTGGTCCTGTTCTTTACGCTGCCCAAGGCCGTGCCCGAGTCTCCGCGCTGGCTGGCCACCAATGGCCGGATGGCTGAGGCGGACGCTGCGCAGGCTCGTTTTGAAGCCAAGGCGAAGGAGCCGCTGCCTCCGCTGGGCGATACCTCGGCCTTCGAGCAGATGTCACACCGCCACCCGAAGCGCGGCATGCGCGATCTGTTCGGCCCGGTGTACATCAAGCGCACGGTGGTCGTGGCCATGCTGTGGGCAACGTGCGGTTTCATCCAGTACGGTCTGTCGACATGGCTGCCGACGGTCTACAAGACGATCTATCACGCGCCGCTCCAACTGGCGCTGAACCTCGCGGCGCTGGCGTCGGTGCTGGGTGTGGTGGGCTCGTTGGTATGCGCGATGATCGTCGACAAGGTTGGCCGCAAGCCCGTGATGGTGGTGTCGTTTGTACTGTGCGGCGTCTCGCTGGCCCTGGCCGGGCTGCTGCACGAGCAGTCGCTCTATGTGGTGGCAGGGTTGTGCTCGTTGGCGCTGGGGTTGATGGCGTGCGGCTTTATCACCGCCTATGTCTATACGCCGGAGCTGTACCCGACCAACATCCGCGCGATCGGCTGCGGCATGGGCGGCGCGTGGCTGAAGATTGCGGCGATCTTTTCGCCAATGCTGATCGGTTCGACCATCGGCTCGGGCAACGTCAGCAATGCGTTCCTGCTGCTGGCCTTGGTGCCCATCCTGGCGGCAATCACCATCCACTTCCTCGGCATCGAGACCAAGGGGAAAGTGCTGGAGCAGCTCGAGCTGTAAGCCGGAAGCGCTTGAGGGTCACAAGACGGCGAGGGTAGCGCTCAGTAGGCGCGCCTTCGCCGTTTTTGCTTCAGACGATGGTGTGATCTGCCATAAGCTCCGGCGTCCACCATGGCGAGTAGTCCCGTGCCTTAGGTGCTTGGCGCGCGCACATGGAAGCTGCTGCGGAGTAGCGGTATCCGGCAGGGTGACCGGCCAGCCCCGGACTGTGCGCTCGGGGATGCAGGAGAGATTCGCCCGCCGGGCGTTTGCGACGCGCGATGCCCTTGAGAAAGCGAGGTCTCGAAATAGCGGGCAAGAAGCGTCATTGCTCGTGCAATGACTTTGAGACCCCCTCTCATAGACTGAAAACGTGCCGATAAGAAGTCATCGGGCACGCCGAGATGGGAGGGGATATGTCCACCACAGCAGCCAACTGGATCGTCGTTCTGACATGTGCCTACATGGAATACAGCACATGGCGGGGCATGAGCGTCTACCGCCGCACGGTGGGCTATGAAAGCGTGGTGTGGTGCTGATCAGGCGCCGTGGGGCTTGGGCAGCAACCTGCGGACGAGATCGCCATGTGCCGAATACTTCCCCAGCAGCGCGTCGCCGTCAGCCAGTTCGAATTCGCTGAACTCGAACCCCGGCGCCACGGTGCAGCCGACGAGCGTGTATCCATGCTCGCCCGGCACGCGCTCGGCCGCAAACCAGCGGCCAGCCGGCACCACCGCCTGGTACACCGCCGTCGCATCGTCGGCCGCGTGGCCCAAATGATGCGTCTTCACCGTACCGTCTTCCTCCAACACATGCACATTGAGTGAGTCCCCCGCATGGAAGTGCCACAACTCGTCCGACTGGATCCGATGCCAGGCGGAATATGCATCATCCGCCAACAGGTAATAGATGGCGGTGGCAGCCGCACGTTCGATGGGCGGGATGCCTCGCTGGACGCGTTCCTCGCTGCGATAGGTTTCGCGATAGAAGCCGCCTTCCGGGTGCGGTTCGAGGCCGAGGCGGGCGATGAGGTTCTGGGCGGCGAGGGCGAGCGGCATGATGGGAAACCTTCGACTCAGTTCTGCTGACGGCGGAACGGAAAGCGTTGCTGGTTGACGAACCCGTCGGGCATGTAGTCGCCCACCACGCCGTACTTCTCCGGGAAGGCCTTTTTCGATTTCACTGCGGTACCGAACAGGTAATCGATGAAGGCGAAATGCGCGGCGTAGTTCTTGTCGATCGCTTCGTCTTCCGATGAATGGTGCCAGTGGTGGAAATCCGGCGTCACGAAGATGTACTTCAGCGGGCCCCACGGCAAGTGCACGTTGGCGTGATTGAACACCGCCTGAAAGCCCACGATGATGATGTAGACATCGACCACCGCCTTGTCGAAGCCCAGTACGAACAGCGGCCCCAGCACTGCCACCCGCGTGACGATCAATTCAAGAATGTGCTGACGCGAGCCTGCCAGCCAGTCCATCGTCTTCACGCTGTGATGCACGGCGTGGAAGCGCCAGAGGAACGGCACCTCGTGATACGCGCGGTGCGTGACGTACTCCATCAGATCGGCCACCAGCATGCAAAGCAGCAACTGCGGAATGAACCAGATGTGCTGCACCATTTGCTGGAAGTCTGCATGCACCATCCAACCGAACACTCGGTGGATCAGGAAGTTCACCACCAGCAGCACCAGCCCTACGATGAAGTGGTTCACCGCAAAGTGGACCATGTCGGTCTGCCATTCGGGGCGGAACACCGGCTGCTTCTTATAGAGCGGGAACAGCTTCTCGAGCAGCACGAAAATCGCTGTCGAACCGAGCAGGTCGAGAATGAACCAGTCCATGCCGATATACGGCGTGTGATCCGGAAAGTCGCCCACCGGCACGCGCGAGCCGCCCAGCGCGACGGCAACCACCACGAACAGGAACGCCAGGCCGTTCAGGCGACGGCGGTTATCCAGCACGATATTCGCCAGCGATAACCCGCCGGAAATCAACAGCGAGACAAACAGGATCTGCCGAATCACATCCACCGAATACGCGCGGCGTAATTCCGGCGTCGTCAGATACTGCGGAAAGTGAAAGGCCAGCACGCCCAGCAAGCACAGAAAGCCCAGCACCAGCGCCAGGATCGTGCCGATCATGCCCCGGCCGAACTTCAGGCCGCCATTGGCATGCAGCAGCGCATTGGCATCGCGGATCGTCGCGTCGGCCACGCGGACAATGGCGGGGTGATGTTCCTTTTCGGGCATTGGCGCCAAAGGCTGTTTAGACGCATCCATGGATCTGACTCGCAGTATTGTTTTGTTTTATTAACAATGCGATTGCCAATCGGGTATTGGCGCTCATTCGCATTGCGGCGCGATTATACGGATCGGTTTCACACATTCAAACGAGCTTTTTCGCGCGTAACAATCATCTGCGATTGTCACGCTTTTCTGTTGTGTGTCCGAGTCACGAATCCGCATCTGCAGCGTTGGATGCGCAACGCAGGGCGTTGCCTTTCCGTGCAAGGCGATGCATTGTGAGGCCCGCGCCTGACGGGCGCGACGATACAAGACTGAAAAGGGGAGCAACCATGTCCGAAGGATTTCACGTTCACGGTGCGCATGATCATGCGCTCGAGCACGCAGCAGAAAGCGGCCACGCCGACAGCTTTGCCGGGCGAATTGCTGTCATGACGGCGATTCTGTCGACGGCCGGCGCCATCTTCGGTTACCAGGGCGGTGCAACGCAAAATGCCGCGCTGCTTGCCAAGAATGAAGCTGCCATTCATAAGACCGAGGCCGCCAACCGCTGGGCCTATTACCAGGCCAAGGGTCAAAAGCAGGCGATTGCCGAGCTGACCGCCCAACTTCCCGGTACCGATCAGGCCGCTGCCAAGCGCGACGCCCAGCGCTACGCAGCCGAGAAGGAAGACATCCGCCGCCAGGCCGAAGACCAGGAGCGTCTTGCCAAAGAAGCCGACGAGGCCAGCGAGCTTGCCGTCCACCATCACCACCGGTGGGCGCAAGCGGTGGCTGCCATCCAGGTGTCGATCGCCCTGGCGGCCATCACCTTGCTTTCTCGCCGACGCTGGATGCAGGTGCTTTCGTACGGCGTTGGTGCCGTCGGCGGTGTCGTGGCCGTGCTGGCGCTGCTTCACATCTGACCGGTTGGTGCGCTGCTCACTGGCGGTTCCGAGGCAACATACCCAGCCGCCAGAATGGCGCGCTTGAAGGAGGCATCCCGCCTCCATGAATCAGGAATGAACAGATGACACGTGGAATGTGGATGCGGCGCACATTGATGATCGCAGGCTTGTTGGCCAGCGCATGGGCCATGGCGGCCGGCCCGGCCGTCGAGCCGGGCGAGTACGTCTACATCCTGGGCGGCAGCGCGAGCGGCACGATGACGGTCAAGGGCAGCAGCTTCAACATCACGACGATTGGCGGCAACTGCCACACGTGCGCGATCGAAGGCACATTCCGTGGCCGCGTTGGCGTCGACAAGGATGAAGGCACGTGCCGCATCGCCGTGTCAGGTAATAAGGATGCGCTCAAGCTGGATTCCTCCGCCACCGCCGAGGCCTGCCGAGCTTTCTGCGGCATGCGCGCCATGTTTGATGGCGACTATCGCCGCGCACCCGCCGCCTGCACCGACCCCCAGCGCCAAGCCCGCATCGGCCAGGCCCACAAGCAATATGCCGCCAAGGATTACGACGCAGCACGTACAACGCTGCGTTCGCTGCTTTCCGAGTGCGATCCCTTCATGGACTGGATCGAGCGCGACAAGGCCCGCAGTGATCTCGCGGTAACTGAATACCATCGCGGTGACAATGCTCAGTGTTTGGCTGTGTTGTCCGAAACGACGGCCGTGAAGGCGCAGAAAGACACATCGCTGAGCCTGCCGCCGTGCGACGCCGAGAATTACGCGTCCACCAGCAAGGCCATCCTCTACAACCAGAAGCTGTGCCAGTCGCCGGGCAAACGTTGATGCCAACTGCATCTCTATAAGTAACGGGGCAGGGTGATGACCTAGCCCCAACCTGTGTCGGTGGGCTGGCCGTCGCGGCGTTCGCCGGTGTCTCAACCGTGCCATGACGCAGCAGCCCACGGCGATGCAGGCCGGTGATCAACAAGATTTTTGCGAGTGACTCACAAAAGTGCTTGCCAGCCGCGCGCCCACACATTAGTATTCGCCCCTCGCTGCAAAACACAGCGCCGAAACGCAAGTGGCGGTGGTGGTGTTAAGTGGTGGAGAAGCAGGTGTGGGGCGGGTTTGCGGTCGATTGGGTGGTTGGCGATTGGCGGTGAATCGAGTGGTAGTTGGCAGCGAGTTGACGGATAAAAATTCTTCGACGAGTTGTTGACAGCGACGAAAAAGCTCTGCATAATCTCGTTTCTCTGCTGCAGACAACGCAGCGA